>CALAAS010000033.1 GCA_937885015.1 uncultured Clostridium sp. | reverse complement strand
CAACAAAAAGATAAATCAAAAAGAAAGTTGCCAACGATTACTTGACAGTAACGGCGAGCTTCTTTCTTATTCTGCGAGATGGAAATCGAGTGGCGGTTATGTTAAAATAAGAGAGATGATTAAGCAGGCGGAGGAACAGAGGATATGGACAGACAGCGATATAAGAGACACCTGATGCTTCCGGGGGTGGGAGAAGAGGGACAGAAAAAGCTGGAAAATGGAAGTGTACTGGTAGTGGGAGCCGGAGGTTTGGGTTCTCCCATCTGCCTTTACCTGGCGGCGGCCGGAGTGGGGAAGATCGGAGTGGCGGATTTTGACAGGGTAGATGTGAGCAATCTGCAGCGGCAGATCCTGTACCGTGACTGTGACCTGGGAAAACCTAAGGCAGAGGTGGCAGCTCAGGCAATTCGGGATCGAAATCCGTCAGCGCAGGTAAAATTATTTCCGGAGGGGATTACGGAGAAAAATGCCAGGGAGATCCTGGCGCAGTTTGATGTGATCGTCGATGCTTCAGACAATTTTGCCACCCGTTACCGACTGAATGATATATGTGCAGAGCTGGGGAAACCGGATGTGTATGGTGCCATCTGCGAGTTTTCAGGCCAGGTCACGGTATTTGCACCGGGCGGGCCCTGCCTGCGCTGTCTGAATCCGGAAGAGGAGACGAGTGTTCCCTCAGCAGATCAGTTTGGCGTTTTAGGAGCGATTCCGGGAATGGTGGGATCTATTCAGGCTCTGGAAACTTTGAAGCTGCTGCTGGGGGTGGGGGATGTGCTGATCGGACGGATGATTTTTATAGATGGCCTGACGATGCAGGTGGAGGAAATGGAGATTCCAATCAACCCGCAGTGTCGGTTTTGTGGGCATTTTTGATAAAAGGTGATGACTTTTTTGGAGAAAAGCGTTATAATATGAAAAACATAAGGTGATTTTTCATATACAGGAAAATATCAGGAAATGAGGACTGGGTTTATGGAAGAAAAACTGACCCATTTTGACGCGGAAGGAAATGCAGTTATGGTGGATGTATCAGAAAAGAACATTACCAGTCGGACGGCAGTGGCTTCCGGGAAAATTCGGGTAAATGAAAAAGTAATGGAAGCCGTGCTGGCCGGAACGGTTGCCAAAGGGGATGTTCTGGGGGTAGCCCGGGTGGCCGGGATCATGGCAGTGAAACAGACGCCATCTCTGATTCCCATGTGCCATACGCTGCTCATTACTAAGTGTGCCATTGATTTTGAAGTGAATCCGGAGCAGCTGGAGATTAAAGCGATCTGTACAGCACGGGTGGAAGGAAAGACCGGCGTGGAGATGGAGGCGCTGACTGGTGTCAGTGTGGCTCTCCTGACGATCTACGACATGTGCAAGGCAATTGATAAGCGGATGGAGATGAATGAGATTCATCTGGAGACGAAATCAGGCGGAAAGAGCGGAGATTTTGTGAGATGATTGACGGATTTGGAAGAAATATAGATTACATCCGGATTTCCGTGACAGACCGCTGCAACCTCCGGTGTGTTTACTGTATGCCGGAAGAAGGAATCGAAAGTATTCCGCATCAGGAGATTCTGCGTTTTCAGGAGATTTTGAGGATCTGCCGGATCATGGCGGCCAACGGGATCCACAAGATAAAACTGACTGGCGGAGAACCGCTGGTGCGCAGGCGGATTACGGAACTAATCCGGGAGCTGAAAAAAATCCAGGGGATTGATAATGTAACCATCACGACCAACGGTGTTCTTCTGGAGGAGATGTACGACGATCTGGTGGATGCGGGGATTGACGCCATTACGGTCAGTCTGGATACCCTGGATCCGGAGGTATACCGGCAGATTGCGCGGAGAGATGAGGCGGTCCGGGTACGTCGGGGCATTGACGCAGCCCTGAAGAAGGGCCGTGTGCCGCTGAAAATCAACTGCGTCCCGGTTATGGGGGCGGAGAAACAGCAGCTGGTGGACATTGCGCGTCTGGCAAAGGACCGGAAGGTACACGTTCGTTTTATCGAGATGATGCCAATTGGAATGGGGAGCCAGTTCCCCTTTGTCCAGGAGGACGAGCTGCGGCAGCAGCTGGAAGAAGAACTGGGAACTTTTACTCCCTGTAATGACGTGCCGGGAAACGGGCCGTGCCATTATTTTGCAGTGGATGGTTTTCAGGGGAGGATCGGCTTTATCAGCGCTGTCAGCCATAAATTTTGCAGTGAATGCAACCGGATCCGGCTGACGGCGGAAGGCTTTTTAAAGACCTGTCTGCAGTATGACTGCGGCGTGGAGTTAAAACCGCTGCTTCGCTCCGGCGGTAGCGATGAGGAATTGGAGCGGGCAATCCGCTCAGCATTGGAACAAAAACCTCTGGGACATAATTTTGGAGGCTCCTTGAATATGGATGAGCGGGAGCAGCGTACCATGTCTCAGATCGGAGGATGAGAGGAAGAAAAATGGGAAGAGTAATTGCAACCTGCACAAGCAGTGTAAAAGGAATTCAGAAGAAAAATGTGCACGAGGTGCATTTGATTGATGATTTTGGCATCGAGGGAGACGCCCATGCAGGGAAATGGCACCGCCAGGTCAGCCTGTTGTCCCATGAGAAGATCGAGGCATTCCGGGCCCGGGGAGCTGTGGTGGAAGACGGTGCTTTCGGTGAAAACCTGGTGGTGGAAGGGATTGATTTCCGGACACTGCCCATTGGAACGAAGTTTAAATGCAACGACGTGGTGCTGGAGCTGACCCAGATCGGAAAAGAGTGCCATCAGGGTTGCGCGATTTTCCAGGCCATGGGCGAGTGCATCATGCCTCATGAAGGCGTATTTACCAGAGTTCTCCATGGTGGGACCATCAAAGAGGGCGATATGCTGGAGATCATGGAGGAAGATAAATGAGAGTAGCCATTTTGACTTCCAGTGATTCCGGCTTTGCGGGAGAACGGGAAGATTTAAGCGGCCCGGTCATTGAAGAGCTGGTAACGGCTGCCGGATACGAGGTGGTTTTAAAGAGGATCCTGCCGGATGACCGGGAAAAGCTGGAGACGGCAATGGCAGAAATCTGCGATCAGGGAAAGGCAGATCTGATTCTGACTACGGGGGGCACTGGTTTTTCTCCAAGAGATGTGATGCCGGAGGCCACAATGGCGGTGGCAGAGCGCCTGGTTCCGGGAATTCCGGAGGCTATGCGGGCATACAGTATGCAGTTTACGAAGCGGGCTATGCTGACCCGGGCGGCCAGCGGAATCCGGAAATCCACGTTGATTGTGAATATGCCCGGCAGTCCCAAGGCTGTGCGGGAGTGTCTGGAATATATTTTGCCGGAATTAAATCACGGGTTGGAAATTCTGCTGGGAAGAACTGGAGAATGTGCCCGAACATAAAAAATTCAGCAGTTCAGGAAAAAAGAAAAAGATCCTGGTCTTTACTTCCACGGGAATTGATGATAGAATGAACGATGGACTACTTTGACGAAAGTAATGTGAGGAGTATATAAATGGCCAAGGGTAATAACACGAAAGCAAAAATTGCCCGTGTTGCGTGGAATCTGTTTCACGAAAAAGGATACGATGAGACGACAATAGATGAAATCATTCTGCATTCCGGGACGTCAAAGGGGAGTTTTTACCACTATTACAGCGGAAAAGATGAACTTCTGGCGGCTCTTCCGGAAATTTTTGATGCCAAATATGAAGAAGTGATGCAGACGCTGGATCCGGAGATGAACAGTTTTGATAAACTTCTGACGCTGTGTTACAGTGTCCATGATCTGATTGATCAGGAGATCCCGGTGGGACTTCTGGCATCACTCTATTCGTCTCAGGTGGTAACGAAAGGGGACAAACATCTCTTAAATCAGAATCGTTATTACTATAGGATGGTTAATCAGCTGGTGGATGAAGGACAGCGGCGCGGTCAGATCACGCGCAGCATGCCTTATTATGAAATTGCGCGCCTTTATACGCTGTGTGAGCGGGCGATTATCTATGATTACTGTATATCCGACGGAGACTACGAACTGGGCGAGTATACGCGTAAAACGATGCCGCTGATTTTCGGTGGTGTGCGTACGCAGCCGTCCGAGCAGGAGTAATTTTAGACGTAGAAAAGCGGGACGCGAAAGCGTCCCGTTTTTATCGTTTCAGGAGGAGAAAAAAGTGGAAAATCAGGAATTTATTCATATTGTGAATGCCAGTGAAAACAATCTGAAGCATGTGTCTTTGAAAATACCGAAGAAAAAGATTACGGTATTTACGGGCGTGTCCGGTTCTGGAAAGTCCTCGCTTTGTCTGGATACCATCGCTGCGGAGTCCAGACGGGAGCTGAATGTGACATTTCCCAGCTTTGTGCAGCAGTTTTTACCGAAATATGGACGCCCGGAGGTGGAGCGAATGGAAAACCTGCCGGTTACGATTGTGATTGACCAGAAAAAGCCGATGGCCAATTCCCGTTCCACAGTGGGCACGTATACGGATATCTATGCGCTGCTGCGCCTTTTATTTTCCAGAGTCGGAAAACCCTTCGTCGGCTATTCCGACAGCTTTTCCTTTAATCACCCCAGCGGAAAGTGTGAGCGATGCGAGGGACTTGGCGTCGTGACGGAGCTGGATATCCATAAACTGGTGGACTTTGATAAATGCCTGAATGATGAGGGAGTTATTCAGTGGCCCGCTTTTACCACCGGCGCCTGGAGATGGAAACGGTATGCCTACAGCGGCCTTTTTGATTTGAACAAAAAAATTCGGGATTATTCCAAGGAAGAAATGGATCTGTTTCTCTATTCGCCTCAGATACGCCTGAAGAATCCGCCGGCCAACTGGCCGAAATCTGCCAAATATGAGGGAATTTACCCGCGGATGTACCGAAGTATCATTACCTCCAAGGAAGGCCAGCTACACAAAAAGGAGCTGGACCGAATTGTAAGTACCTTCACATGCCCGGACTGTAAAGGGGCCCGGCTCAATGAGAAAATCCGCAGCTGCCGGATCAATGGAAAAAATATCTGCGAGGTATCGGATATGCCTATTCCCGAGGCGGCCGAGTTTATCCGGGCCATTGATGACCCACTGGCCCGGGATATTAAAACTGAGATTTTAAAGCGGCTGAATGCCCTGAATGAAATCGGACTGGGATACCTGTCCCTTAGCCGGGGAACCGACACACTGTCCGGAGGAGAGGCCCAGAGAATCAAAATTGCCCGGTATATCAATTCGCCTCTGACGGATATGATGTATGTATTGGATGAACCCAGCGTGGGACTGCATTCCAAAGATATCCAGAATCTGAAAAATTCGCTGATCAAGCTGAAGGAGCATGGAAATACCGTGCTGATCGTAGAGCACCACCGGGAGGTTATCAGCCTGGCGGATCATATCGTAGATATGGGACCGGAAGCCGGGATTCATGGCGGCGAAATTATGTATCAGGGTTCTTACGAGGGTCTTTTAAAAGCGGATACGGTAACGGGGCGTATGCTGCGGGCCAGAATGCCGATGAAAACCGGATACAGAAAGCCGACGGGGTGGTACCGGGTTGAGCATGCAAATCTCCATAATTTAAAGGATGTGACGGTGGATCTGCCTTTGGGGGTCATGACGGTCATTGCCGGCGTGGCTGGATCCGGTAAGAGTTCTCTTATGGAATACTTCCGGGATCAGTATCCAGGAGAGGTCATTTCCATACGCCAGAAGGATATTGGTATCAATACCCGTTCCACACCGGCGACCTATCTGGAAATTGCCGATGCGATTCGCAGCCTGTTCGCAAAGGCCAATAAGGTAAGCCAGGCCTTTTTCAGCTTTAACTCCAAGGGAGGCTGCCCAGCCTGTCAGGGAAAGGGTGTGATCGTTTCCGATATGGCCTATATGGATTCCATTGAGACAGTCTGCGAGGTCTGCCATGGAACCAGGTATTCCGGTGAAGTGCTGGAATATCTCTATAAAGGAAAAAATATTGCAGAAGTCATGGATATGACGGTACGGCAGGCGGTTACTTTCTTTAAGGGCGAAGATTTTGTGAAAAAACTGGACACACTGATCCAGGTGGGCCTAGGTTATCTGCATCTGAATCAGTCTATGACAACGCTGTCCGGAGGCGAGCTGCAGAGGGTCAAACTGGCCAGCAAGCTGGACGAGCGGGGACAGATTTTCATTTTGGATGAGCCCACGGACGGACTGCATCTGGATGATATCCGAAGGCTGATGAAACTGTTTAACCGGATGACGGATCAGGGAAATACCATGTTTATTATCGAACATAGTCTGGATGTGCTGAAAGATGCAGATTATGTGATTGAGCTGGGGCCTGGCGGCGGTATGTCCGGCGGAGAGATCCTCTATGCAGGAACTCCGTCCGGCCTTATGGACGCCGAACGGAGTGTGACCAAGGATTATCTGAAGGAAAGCTTGTAAGAGTCAGGAGAGATGTGATTTTGCATCCTTGAAAAAGGCTGCGATAATCAGTAAAATCACGATGGAGACGGGAAATGCTGCAATAATGGAAACCGTCTGCAGGTTTGCCATGGAACTGTCGCTGAAAACCAGAGCCATTGGCATCAGAATCAACATCAGAGACCAGAATACCTTGACTCCGGTGTGGGGTTCCTCCTCGCTGGTCAGTTCTTTATAGGAATAAGCAGAGGCTACAATGGCAATGGCATCAAAGCTGGTGGCATAGAAGGCAACCATGGTAGCCGCCAGAAGGATCAGCACAACAGAGGCTAGAGGGAGAGTTCGGACAATGGCGGTGATGGTGGCATACAGGTCGCCGGTAGCGCTATAGAGAGCCATAACATCCAGCTTTCCGAATACCTGAAGTCCAAGGCTGTAATTTCCCAGAATAATGAAGCTCACAAAGGTTCCGCCCAGGCCGAAGACGTATCCGCCCAGAATGGTCTGGCGGACGGTTCGTCCACGGGAGATATTTCCGATAAAAAAGGGGGCTGCCACACACCAGACCATCCAGTAGGCCCAGTAGAAAATAGTCCAGTTCTGGGGAAAAAAGGTGGTGCGCTGAGGGTCTGTGAAGGTGGAAAGTCCGATAAAATTCTGTACCAGATTTCCCAGGGAGGAGAAACCGGTTTCAATGATGTAGCGGGTTTCTCCTCCGAACAGAAGGACATAGGCCAGCAGAGCAAAAAACAAATATACACAGGAAGCTGCCAGCTTCATAATACCGTGCATGCCCCGCAGGACAGATACGGTATAGACCAGGCAGGTGACGGCCAGAATGGCAATGGTAATCCATTTGGAGTTCTCAATGCCAAGAAGATCCGAAGCAATCTGACTCATGAGGGGAGTTGCCAGGCTGAAGGTGGTGGCAGTCCCGGCCAGCAGAGCCAGAATTGCCGTCAGGTCAATGAGTTTTCCGGGGAGGCCATCGGTTTTTCGCCCGAGAAGCGGCCGACAGGCTTCGGAATATTTCTGCTTGCGGCAGCCTCGCACGTGAAGCATGAACCCGAAGGCTACGGCCAAAACCACATAAAAACTCCAGGGAATTGGCCCCCAGTGGAAAAGCGGATAAGTACCGGACCATTCCTGGATGGATCCCATCTCAGCCAGATGGGGATCCTGGGCATATAAAATCCATTCACATAGAGAGTAAAACAGGATGTCAGCGGCCAGGCCAGATGTAAACATCATGGAACCCCAGGCGAAATTTGAGTATTTTGGCTGTTCTTCGGCCTTGCCCAGGCGGAGGCTGCCGTAACGGGAAAAAGCAAGATAGATGGAAAGCAGAAAAATGCCGAGTCCGACGGCCAGGTACCAGACGCCGAAGGTGTCGCCCAGAAAAGTCCGGATGGCGTCCAGGAGCTGTTTTGACTGCTCTGGTACGATGATGAAACTGGCGCAGAGAAAGAAAATAAGAAAAAAAGGAATGCCAGTGGTAATCCAGTCCAATTGTTCCCGCAGAGGACGCTGCTCTTTTTCGTTCATGATCAATACCTCACTCTTGTGTTCAAAATTAAAAAATAAAATCAAATATTGAACAGATTATATCACATAGAACTGGATAATACAAGACAAAAAGAGGATGTTTTTGTGTTATACACCGATCACAACATCCAGTCCGTAGCCGCGGATAACATCTGCATATTTTTCCAGAAACCCGGGGGTAAGGGAGGAGCAGAAATGGGGGGCGGACTGACAGATGTCTTCATATTTTCTGGCAAATTCCTGGGAATAAACACTTAGAAATACACGTTCTACGCGATGCTCTTTTAAGAGCTGGGCGAACTTCTGCGCATCGCAGAAAGTATCGTTGAGCCCTGGGGTAATAGTAATGCGGACAGTTACGGCAATACCGGCGGCAATGGCAAAATTCAGGTTTTCCAGGATTGTCTGGTTGGAGACCCCGGTAAACTGGACGTGTTTTTTTTCTGAGTAGTGCTTAATATTTAGAAATAAATGGTCTGTATGGGCCAGAATTTTGGCGAACGCAAGCGGCTGTGAAAAGCCGGTGGTATCCACGCAGGTGTGAATGCCATGCTCCCGGCACACTTTTAAAAGTGCAGCTGCAAATTCTGGCTGCATGAGGGCATCGCCGCCGGTCAGAAAAACGCCGCCGGCGCCGTAAAGATTTTGATCTGCAAGGAGCATATCTGTAATTTCATCCAGCTCCATCATTTTTCCGACGAAATGAAGGGCGCGGGATGGGCAGCTGCGGATGCAGATCCGGCATGCATCGCAGGTATCTGCTTGAAAATGCAGGCTGTTTCCTGTAAAATGCAGGCTTTTGCTGGGGCAGTTTCCCTCGCAGAGGCGGCAGAAGAGGCAGCGCTTGCTGTCCCATAAAATTTGTGTGGGGCGGTTTTGATACTGAGGACTGCTGCAGGAAACACAGCGTAGAGGACACCCTTTAAAATAAATGCGCGTAACCATGCCGGATCCATCGTCCAGCTCTTTTTTCTCTATTTTAAATATATTGGCCTGCATAAGATACTCCTGAATTATATATAGAATTACATACAATAAAAAACATCGAGGCTAACTATAACACAATCACTTTTAAAAGTAAACGAAAGACTTTAGGGGGATTTTCCTGTTTTTTTTATACTACCTATAAATGTCTGTCAATAAGGGGGCCTGTATAAGGAATAATCAACAATTTATAACGAAAATTATACAGTTCTTTAGCGATAGTGCGGTTGTAATCGGGCGGCAAATTTGCTATGCTATAGCGAGTGTTTGGGAGGTAATCCAAAACACCTGACTGAAAAGAATTGCTGAATGATGATAGGGAGGTTGCCTGAAATGAAAAGAATGGTAGCGTTTTTTGGGAGCCTGGGAATGATGCTTTTATCCAACCCGCTGACGGCTTTTGCTGCAGGAGCAGGAGGCGGTGAGAGTACGGCGTCGGTGCCGCTCTGGATGTGTATTCCATTTGCCGGACTCTTGCTTTGTATCGCAGTATTGCCACTGGTAAAGGGAGAGTGGTGGGAGACCCATCAGCCCCACGCGGTAATTTTCTGGTCTCTGCTGTTTGTGATTCCATTTGCATGCAGGTTTAGTATCGGAACTGCGGCAGAAACGGTACTGGAATGTATGATCAATGATTATCTGACATTTATTATACTTTTATTTGGATTGTTCTGTGTCTCTGGTAATATTACCATGTCTGGAGACCTGGCCGGTTCCCCAAGAGTAAATGTGGGACTTCTGGCTCTGGGAACACTGCTTTCCAGCTGGATCGGCACGACGGGAGCCAGTATGCTGATGATCCGTCCGGTCATTAAAATGAATGCCTGGAGGAAAAGAAAACGCCACATTATTATTTTCTTTATTTTTTTGGTGTCTAATATCGGAGGATGCCTGACTCCCATCGGAGATCCGCCTCTGTTAATGGGATTTATGCGTGGGGTTCCATTTTTCTGGAGTCTGCACCTGGCGCCGATTCTTCTGGTAAATATGATCGTGCTGCTAACGGCATTTTATTTTATTGATCGGCGGGCCTACCGGAAGGATATTGCCATTGGTTTAAAGCCGGATATCAGTAAACCTGGTACGGAGGTAAAGCTTCGCGGAAAGCATAACCTGATTTTCCTGATCGCAATTGTGGCTGCTGTTATTTTAAGCGGTACGCTGCCTGGACTTCCGGCGTTTCAGGATGCTGACGGCCATGTAAAGGGGATTCGGATTTTGGGTGAGGTTGTTCTCTCTTATCCGTCGATCATTGAGATTGTGATTATCCTGGCAGCTGCTTTTCTGTCTTTCAAGACCACAGGAGCAGAAATTCGGCGAGAAAACCATTTTACCTGGGGAGCAATTCAGGAAGTTGCAGTGCTTTTCATCGGTATTTTCATTACCATGCAGCCGGCCCTGATGCTTTTAAAGGCCAATGGAGCAAACCTGGGAATTACAGAGCCCTTTGAGATGTTCTGGGCCACGGGACTGCTTTCCAGTTTCCTGGATAATACCCCTACATACCTGGTATTTTTAACGACAGCGGGAGCGTTGGGATTTACCGAGGGAATGGCTACTGCTCTGGGGGCGATTCCCGTAAAAATGCTGACCGCTATTTCCTGCGGCGCTGTCTTTATGGGGGCCAATACCTATATTGGAAATGCACCTAACTTTATGGTTAAATCCATTGCCGACGAGAACGGTGTGCGTATGCCGTCCTTCTTTGGGTATCTGTGCTGGTCTCTGCTGTTTCTGATACCGGTGTTTGCATTGGATATGCTTCTGTTTTTCCTGTAGGGAGGTAATTGACGATGAGTGGTAATAATGCAAATATGAGTAATGAAGAGAGAATCAGAGAACTGGCAGAGCGAATTTATGATCTGGACGCACAGGTATATGCATTTCTGGGTTCTTCCCTGGGCCGTGTTTTCAACCGTGACCGGGAGAGATGTGTCCGGGAGTTGGTATATCTGCTGACTACGCGTCCGAAGGGAAACCTGGTCCGAAGCGAAATCGCTCTGATTGGAAATATGGCCAGAACCATTGAGGATAAAGAAGAACGCCGTATGGTTATGACGGAGTACAACAATATCCTTCAGGAAGTAATGGAACTGCCCACCAGTTTTGCCAGCGGCGATGTGGTAAACTCGGAGCTGGCAAAGCTCAATACCTTTAACCTGAAAAACCGGTTTTCGGAAAACGATCATCTGATCGTCTGCATTGGATGGACGTATGGAAGCGGCGGTGTTAATATTGGATTTAAGCTGGCGGATAAGCTGAAAATCAATTTCTATGATGCGGAAATTTTTGAGGCTGTGTTAAAGCGGCTGGAGGCGGAACAGGATTCTGTCCAGGATGTGAGTGGATACGGTATTAAACCCGGAGATGTTCCGGCGCAGAATCAAAATCCCAGCGATGCCTTTAAACCGGAGCGCCATCTGACACTGCGCCAGCATATGCGGGAATTCAGTCGGTTTCACGGACTTCCCAAGGAAGACGCCGTGTTCTTCAATGAGAGTGACCTGCTGTGCGATATGGCCAAAAAAGAGGACTTTGTTGTGCTTGGGCGCTGCAGTGATGTAATCATGACCAACAACCATATCCCTCATATCAGTATTTATATCACGGCGCCCTTTGAGCAGCGCGTAAAACGTGCCATGGAAATTGACAGTACCCTGACAGTCAAACAGGCGCGCCGTTACTTGAAACACCTGGACCGGAAACGCTCGAAACATTATAATTTCTATACGGGACGCCACTGGGGCTATGCCAATAATTACGATCTCTGTATCAATAGTGCCAGCTACGGTATTGACGGTGCTGTGGATTTTATTTATCGGATGATCAATCTGCGCCTGGAAGAGAATAAGGAAGAAAATAAAGAAGAGAAGTAAGATAAGAAAGCAAAAAGGAAAGTAAGGTAAAGAAAGATAAAAAAGTAAGAAGAGAAACTGGGAAAAATGGAAGAGGGGGAATCTGGAAACTTCTTGCCACTCCTTCCCTGAGGCTGTATACTGGAAACAGAAAGAAACAGGAAGATATAGGAAGGAGATATTTCCCATGGATAAAGATCGACCGATGCGCCGGGTAACGGATTCTCTCGTAGAACAGGTTCAGGTGGTTTTGAGCTGCCATATTAACGGAGCGGGGCGCCTGTTTGGCGGCCAGCTGATGGAGTGGATTGATGTGGTGGCCGGAGTTGTGGCGCGCCGCCATTCACGGCGGGATCAAACGACGGCAGCAGTGGACAGCCTGCAGTTTAAAGAGCCGGTGCATGTGAATGACACATTGATTCTGGTTGGGAAACTTACGTATGTGGGCCGTACCTCCATGGAGGTACAGGTGGAGAGCTTTGTGGAGGCTCTGAACGGCGCGAGAAAACTGGTTAATACGGCTTATTTCGTGATGGTTGCGTTGGATGAAAACGATCACCCGGTGGAAGTTCCAGGGTTGATTGTGGAAACAGAGGAAGAGAAGGAAGCATGGAATGCCGGAAAACGGCGGTATGAACTTCGTAAGCAGAGACGGATTGAAAATTTTTGAAATAACGGAAATGTTTAAAAAATTTGTTTGTTCAGGAACATATTTTTGAACGGCGGAGAGTGGAGAAAAGGGAGTGCTGAGGGAAGTCCGGGAAAAGGATAACGGTAGGCACTCCCTTTTTTCTTAAAATTGGGGCAATCAGGAATCTCCTGGATTTGAGCTATGAGTTGACGAAAACGAGCAGGAGGAAAATGCAAACCCCCTTTTCAAATAAAGAGAGTCTATGATATAATTCAGTAGACCTGTGAAACGGTATGGAAACATCGGATTCGCAGATAAAAAGAGAAAGAAAGCAGAGGATGCGGAAATGAAAATTGCAGTTACGTACGAAGACGGAAATGTATTTCAGCATTTCGGAAAAACGGAATTTTTCAAGGTATATGAAGCAGAGGATGGAAAGGTAATTTCCAGTGAGGTAATCAGCTCCAATGGAAGCGGCCACGGCGCGCTGGCCGGTCTTTTGGCAAACCACTCAGTGGATGTGTTGATCTGCGGCGGTATCGGCGGCGGCGCCCAGGCAGCGCTGGCGGAAGCCGGCGTGGAACTGTGCGCGGGTGCCCAGGGAAATACAGATGAGGCGGTAGAGGCATATCTGAGAGGAGAGTTGGTTTCCAGCGGTGCAAATTGCGATCATCACCATGAAGACGGCCACAGTTGTGGAGATCATGAGGAAGGTCACAGCTGTGGAGAGCATGGCTGCGGCGGTCACTGTGGCGGCGGCTGTGGTTCTCAGCCAACGATGAATGGCCGTAATGTGGGCAAGACCTGCCGGGCCCATTACCGGGGAACCTTTAATGACGGAACACAGTTTGATTCCTCCTATGACCGCGGCGAACCGCTCCAGTTTGTCTGCGGCGCCGGCCAGATGATTTACGGCTTTGATGTGGCGGTGGCAGATATGGAAGTGGGGCAGGAAGTGGACGTTCACCTGATGCCGGAGGAAGCCTACGGTATGCCGGATCCCAGCGCAATTATTACATTGGAGATCGCGCAGCTTCCGGGTTCTGAGGAGCTGGAAGTGGGGCAGCAGGTGTATCTGACCAATCAGTTTGGCCAGCCATTCCCGGTAACGGTAACTGCCAAGGATGAGACAAATATTACCTTTGATGCCAACCATGAAATGGCCGGAAAGGAGCTGAATTTCCATATTGAGCTGGTGGAGGTTCTGTAAAAATATGATGCGCTGATAGAAGGAGGAGACTTTAAAGCCGGTGGCTTTAGGGACTCCTCCTTTTGCCCTGTACGGAAGAAAATATAACGGGAGAAAGTCTTGACAAAGAAGATGTTTTTCTTTAAAATGAACAATGTTCATGTTGGAGGGATGGTAATGAATATTATGGTAACTTCGAAAGAAGAAATTTTGAAAAACAGTCGGGAGCTGATTCGAAAGCAAGGATGGACGGCGGTAAATATCCGCTCTGTTGCAGCTACCTGTGGCGTATCTGTGGGAGCGATTTACAATTATTTTGATTCCAAAGCAGCACTGGTGGGGGCTACGATAGAGAGTGTCTGGTGTGAGATTTTTCACCGACCGGAAGAGGAATCTGTGTTTAGGGATACTCAGTCCTGTATTGTCTGGATGTATGAACGAATGGAATATGGCAGCAGGCAGTATCCGGGTTTCTTTACGATGCATTCTCTGAGTTTTATGCGGGAAGATAAAGAAGACGGGAAACGAAGGATGCAAAAGACCTGGCAGCATATTCTGGAGGGATTGTGTTTTGTCATGAAACGGGATTCCAAAATCCGGCCGGATGCTTTTGATGATCGGTTTACGGCGGAGAAATTTGCCGGCGTCTTGTTTTCTCTGATGCTGTCTGCCCTGCTGCGGGAGGATTATGATCCGGGTCCTGTACTGGAGATCGTTCGAAGAACCCTGTATGAAAAGTAAGCAGAAAGGAGAACCAATGATGCGGGCGATTGTGGAAACTCTGTTTGATACCGTTTATCTGATTTCCGTTCTTATCATGGGGATACGAATGATTCGAGGGAGCAAAGGAAGCCGCCAGTTTCGGCTCTTTGGCTGGATGGCGGTTGTTCTGGGAGTAGGGGATTCCTTTCATCTGGTTCCCAGAGCTCTGGCTTTGTGCACGACAGGCCTGGAACATTATACGGTTCCGTTGGGACTTGGAAAGTGGATTACTTCCGTTACCATGACGGTTTTTTATGTTTTGCTCTACCATGTTTGGCGGCAGCGGTATCACGTTACAGGAAAAAAGATTCTGAGTGCAGCAGTGTATGGCCTGGCGGCTGTACGGATTCTCCTGTGTATGATGCCACAGAATCAATGGCTCAGTGCGGAAGGAAATATTGCCTGGGGAATTTATCGGAACCTTCCATTTACGATGCTGGGGCTTTTGATTATCCTGCTGTTTTATGGCAGCGCCAGGTCCTATGAGGATCAGGAGTTTCGATGGATGTGGTTGACGATTGTATTGAGTTTTGTTTTTTACATTCCGGTCGTATTAGGGGCGGAAGCGATTCCTCTTCTGGGGATGCTGATGATACCAAAAACCTGCGCGTACGTATGGACGATACTGATTGGTTACCGGGCCATGAGAAATGCATGATTTTTTGGCCTCTGACGTCGCTTCTGCGGCCGCTGCTGCATGACTTTCCTGCGGCAGCGGTTTGTACGAAAATGTGAATGAAGATGGGGAGAAAGGAATCACAGGAAATGAATCTGAAACGATATATGAATGCGGCTTTGATGTATGCGCTTTTTGCAATGGCAGGCGGCGTGTTACGGACAATGATAGGTCATAAATAATTTTTGTGAAATATTGTATTATAATAACAAATTGTTGCATTGTTACAAAGAGAAAGGAAGCCAGTCCGGATATGGACTGGCTTTTTGCGTTCAAACGATATAATAATTGAAACTGATAAAATTAAAAATAGAATATTTTTGAAAAAAATAGGTTTATTTTCGATACAATGCTACAATAAGAGGGATTCGGAAAAATGTCAACATGATCAGGCTGGTTGGAAAAGCCTTTGATTGTTTTTGTTCGATGTCAGAGATATAATATATAGTGTCGAATTATATTTATTTTTGTCATCCTAAAAATCAAAACGAGGGAAATATGATTAACAAAACGTTGGATTATTATTTTTTTCTATAAAGAGGAAATGACGATATGAAAATACTTGTGGTTCCTGATATCCATCTGAAGCCATGGATCTTTGACAGAGCAGAGACTATTTTAAAGGCTGGTAAGGCAGACTGCGCCGTATGTCTTATGGATTTAGCGGATGATTGGGGGATGGAATTCCAGATAGAACGATATAAAGAGACATTTGACCGCGCAATTTCATTTGCTGCAGCGTATCCGGATGCATTATGGTGTTATGGCAACCACGATGTCAGCTATCCTTGGGGAAAGTTTGAAACTGGATACTCTCCTTATGCTGAGCGGATAGTTATATCTAAACTGGAGGAGCTTGAGAACAATCTTCCGAGGACAGGGCAGATAGGTATTATGCAACATATCGATAATGTGCTTTTCTCTCATGGGGGGTCTTACTGCTGAATTTGTAAAATGGCTTGATAAAGATCTGCTGGCTGCAGATATAGATGATGTTATAGAGGCAGTGAATAATGCGTCGCACGATTACCTCTGGAATGATGAATCTCCGTTGTGGTTTAGATCGCAGAATACGACCAGGGAGATATTCAGAGCAGATACATACAGGCAGGTTGTCGGACATACACCGGTGGAGAGGGTATTTGAAAAGGGCGGTATCATATCGACGGATGTGTTTTCTACCTACAGAGACGGAAAACAGATCGGGGAATCAGCGATGATCGTTATTGATTCAAAGACTGGCAAATATGAAAAGATAGAGGTTATGGGAAGGCTGGGAATTCAATTAAAGTTATAAAAGAATCATGTATGGTAGAAACGGTTTTATAGAGAGTATATGTAAATAAAATATAAAAAACGGGTGATAAAATGAGGATTGCACAACCGATTGTTCGAAAAATATGCGATGATCCTGTATCGCTGAAAGAATTTGAAGAAGACCTTTTCGCTTCTTTAGATGAAAAATCACAGGAAATAATAACGTCATTTCCAACTGTATACATTCATAATTGGAAAGATTCTGGAGGCTATGAAGTATATATTGGAGAGTCAAACAATGTGTTTCAGCGCACGAGATAACACTATGAGATGGGAAGTTACCTAAAGCTACAGTTAATTATAGTATACGAGTTTTTGCGTCTCCTGAGGAATTGGATGAAGAAATATGCAGGTTAGCCCAAAAAGAGGAATCGTCTTTATCGCGTTTGATTGCAACCTATGACTGGGAGTACAATGCTAAATCTAAGCCAAAAGGACGTTTGAGTAAGTATTGGGAGGTGTTTATTGGTGAATGGCATAAACCATGGAACAGAGAATTGGAAGCGGAATTATCACTTCAACAAAAACGTCATAATAAGAATTTGGCATGGGCAGAACAAGAACAGACTATTAAAGAAGTGGGTTCTACCTTTACAATCCAGGGATTCGATTTGAACTATGCAGGGGTTATTTTAGGGCCTTCTGTAAAGTATAAAAATGGAAAGATTGTTTTTGCTCCCGAAGCTAGTTGTAATGCAAAAGCTATTAGAAATCGTACCTTGTCTGATGGTACAAAGCATAAGTTTGGTGAGATTTTATTACAACACGAAGTGAGGGTTCTTATGACGAGAGGTGTTAACGGCTTATTTATTTATGCATGTGATGAAGAATTGCGTAAAGCTTTATTATCTGCTGTTCAATAGAAATGATGTTGTATAAAAGAAGGTGATAGGCTATACTAAAGGGGTTTCAATGAAAACTAAGAGAGCAAGAAGACATTTAGGGAATAGAAGCATGGAATATTTTTATAATGCAAACTATACCAAAGGAATTACACAAGACATGTGCGGTTCGCCAATCATACAATGTCTTTTCTACGGTGCACAAAGATGTTACGCAGCGTCTTATAAGGAAACATTGACAGGCTCGTAATTGCATGGTTCTGAGTTCGTGCCTATTCAATCAAGTAAAAATTCACCGCTTTCAAAAATGAAAACTTTTGAAAGTTTCGAAAGTGGCATCTTTAGAACGGAAAACTGTAACAGGTTGCAAAAATTCTTTCCAGAAAAACGTATAATCCAAATCCCATTTCCTAAAAGTGTGCATTTGCATAAAAATAGGGAATGGATATGGTTTGGCGGATGGACGATCTTGGAAGTATTGTAGAGACAAGTGCGCCCATTTTTACGATTGAAATTCGAGCAATCGTAAAAATTTACGACCGAATTTGTGCGTGTATTCACATATCTATTCCACCAAAATAATTATAACAATCTTAACTCAAAACATTTTGTTTTAACTTTTCAAAAGTTAAAATGAAATATAAAGGTTCAATAGAGTATAGATTTGCTGTTATCAGAGGTTGCTTAATAGTCGAAACGGACGAAAAAGAAAAAATGATTAAAAATAAATTGAAAAATCAATCGTAAATTTTTACGATTGATTTTTTGCGCATTTATGCATATAATATAATCAATAAAGTTGGAAAGGATGCGGTTATTATGCGTGAAACGAGAATGTTAGAGTTCAAGGAAACGATTACGAACACTTTTTTAAAAACAGTCAGTGCCTTTTCAAATTACGATGGTGGAACTATTCTTTTCGGAGTAGATGATGATGGAAATGTGAAAGGATTGTCAGATGTAAAGCAGGCATGTTTGGATATTGAAAATAAAATCAATGACAGTATTTCGCCTCAACCGAACTATACACTTGAAATACAGAATAATGAGCAGACGATAAAACTTACTGTAACCAGTGGTCTTCAGAAGCCGTATTTGTATAAATCAAAAGCATACAAACGAAATGATACAGCGACGATAGAGGTAGATACTCTGGAATTTTCAAGACTTGTATTAGACGGGAAAAATATTAGATTTGAAGAATTGCCTTGTAAAGATCAGGATCTGTCTTTTGAAGTTTTACAGCGTAAGCTGAAAGAAAGTATTCAGATTGAAACGTTTAATCAGGATACATTGAGAACATTGAACTTGTATGACAATGTAAATGGTTTTAATAATGCAGCGGGACTTTTGGCGGATAAAAATCATTTTCCGGGAATTGATATTGTTAAGTTCGGAGAAAACATCAGTATTATTCAAAAGAGAACAACTGTTGAAAACATATCCATTTTAGATGCGTATGAAAAGGCACTTACTGTATACAGGGACTATTATCAGTATGAAGTGATACAGGGCGCTGACAGAAAGAAGATGGAGAAGATACCGGAAGCAGCCTTCAGAGAAGCAATTGCAAATGCTCTGATTCATAGGGTATGGGATGTGGATTCGCACATCAGAGTTTCCATGTTTGATGACAGGATAGAAGTTGTGTCTCCTGGTGGATTGCCGTCCGGAATAACAGCAGAAGAATACTTGTCGGGTAAACTTTCTGTTTTAAGAAATAGAAATCTTGCTAATGTGTTTTATAGATTAGGATTTGTCGAGATATTTGGAACAGGAATTACAAGAATAAAACAACTGTATGCAGAAGGTCTGATGAAACCGGACTTTGAAGTATCAGAGAATGCTATAAAAATTGTGCTTCCTTTATTTGAAAAGGATGCTAATTTAACCGAAGACGAAAAAGTGATTTATAAACTCTTAAGTAAGACTATGTTGAAACCAATAAGTGAAATTGCACCATATATACCTTTTGGAAAATCAAAGACAACAAAGTTGCTGAAGGATATGGGCGAAAAAGGTGTGATTGCAATTGAAGGAAAAGGCAGAGGCACGAAATATATAATTAAGTAATTGAATTATGAAGGAAAACATACATGAGACACGATCTAAAAGAATGCGGAAAGCGTATCCAGAAACTTCGCAAAGAACGAGAACTTACACAGGAACAACTTGCAGAGAAATTAAATGTCAGTCAGAACACAATTGCTAAAATTGAATCTGGGCTGCGCAGACCATCTATTGATTTTCTGCTTGAAATTTCGGAGTTTTTCAATGTATCAACAAATTATCTTGTGTTCGGAGTTCATGCTGAAGCTGTTGAGGATAAAAAATTAAAAAAAGATCTTGATGAAACAATTGAAAAGATAGATCAAACGATTGAAAAACTATTGGAAAAGAAAGAAGAGCTTCTCAAAATGAAGAGTGAACTGAATTAGCGATTTTGAAACCACGGGAGTGAAAACTTTTGTGGTTTTCTTTATGTCTATGGACTCAGAGGGCGCATGACCCGGCGTACAAGTCCATAGATTTTTTTTCTAATTAAAATTTTAAGTATAAAGAATAGAGGTCACAGAAAAGTGCGGGTTTTGAACCAGTTAAATATCGCTATAAATCCATGAAAACTAAGTTTAGATAGAAATTACAATTTTCTCAGAAACTGAAACAAGAAATTTCCCTTAGGAACTAAGGGCGCACTTCTATACCGGTTATTCCATTCCGGTATGTGCGTTCTCCGAAGGTAAATGCTCCTGTGTCTGAACACATTCACATATTGCGGAATTGCATTCCGGACAAGAGTAAACTCTTGCGGCTGACGCCTATCTCATTTTACATACCTTGTTTTTGGCAAGGATGAATATTCACAGGAGGATAAGAAAATGGAATGTAAAAGAGAATCCATTTTAAAGCAAAAAGAAGAGGCCGAATTCAAGGTGAAGCAGTATGAAAACAAAATCAATCTTCTGGAAAATCGCAAGCAGCATCTGGAAAAGGAAGCTGACCGCCAGCGAACTCACCATCTTTGCAACATGGGCGGTGCGATTCAGAGTATTTCTAAAGAAGCGGATTCCCTGACAAGGACAGAGTTTTATTCTCTGATGGAACAGGTTTTTGCTTTACCTGCGGTAGGGCAAATGCTTTGAAATGTAGAGAATACAAGGAAAAACGAGGTTATACCAGGATATGAAACGATATGTCAAAGTGTTATTTATTTGCCACGGCAGTATTTGCAGAAATCTCTAAAATTCCCTGTAATATCAATGTTTTTCAGGCTTGAAGGTAGTGCTACTACACCACTACTACACCAGTGAGTCTCGATGTGACAAAAATTTTGAAATCGAGGTCAAGTTTATGGAAAACAAAAAGAGTATCAACAATATCGAATACGTATTGGTTGGAGATTACTATATCCCGGATCTGAAGCTGCCACATGAGAAACGTCCCATCGGAAAATATGGGCGGATGCACCGAGAGTATCTGAAAGAGCACAATCCAATGATGTTCAATGATTTGGTTCTGGACGGCCAGAGCTGGACTTATCTTGCCGATCTGAACGAGCAGGCACAGGAGCGTTTGTCCCTGATTGTTGAACAGATGAAGGTCGCTGAGGGCGTGACTGAGGAACTGAAAGCCAGTGACCAGATGGACTGGGTCATAGCTATGAATAGCATCCGCAACCGGGCAGAGGAAATTGTGTTGAACGAAATCGTATATAGATAACACCTTGCCGGACTTCATTTTCGATGGAGTCCGGCTTCCTATATCCAGAAGCAGTATTTCCTTTTTCGGCAAAAAGAACAGAAACAGAGCTTTAAATGTGTTGATGTTTTTGCCGATGATGCGATTGAAACAGCAAATCGCTTCCGTTGCATTGACATGATCATTGATCATGCAAAAGCAGCTTTGACAAAGAAGCGCATTTGATTTAAAATTTCATACACAGAAATTATAAAATTGTGCGTGAAATTATTGATTAATTCAATTTGAATGATATAATAAAATATAAGCACAAAAGTGGATTGAGTGTGTGTGGTTTTTAATAAAAAGTTGGTGAATACGTGGATAAGAAAACTCTTTCAAAACAGGTAATTATAGAAAAGGGCGGTATTGCAAAAACATCAGATTTTGTTGCGGCTGGCATACCCGCTGTTGACATTGTGAATCTTTGTAACACCGGATACCTTGAACGCATTCGACACGGATACTATCAACTTGCCGATGGGAACACATCTTCTGAAGAACAGCTTATTGCAACATTGATCCCAAAGGCAATTATTTGTGTGGAATCGGCTCTTTTTCATTATGGCTATAGTGACTTTGCACCTCGGAAATGGTCGATTGCTGTTCCGAGATCTATGTCTCGAACAAAATTGGATATAGATGCACTGGCGCTGCAAACTTACTATGTGCAATCAGAAATATATGAACTGGGCAAAACAACTGCCGATTTTAACGGCGTCATGCTACCTGTATATGACCGAGAGCGTACAATCTGCGATTGCTTCAAATATCGTTCAAGATTGGACAATGAAATCTTCAACAAGGCATTGAATGCCTATGTGAATGATTCAAAAAAAAACTTGAGAAACCTTTCTGGATATGCAAAGAAGTTAAGAGTACACAAAAAGGTTACTGAGTTGATGGAGGTGCTGCTGAATGGCTGATACTGCTGCGTCCGTACTGGCACGCTTAAAGAATAAAGGCAAGGAAACCGGGAGGAGCTACCAGCTTTGTCTGCAGCTTTTCTGCCAGGAAGAATTTCTCCGCAGGTTGGAGAAGTCCCAATATGCAGAAAACCTTGTTCTAAAAGGCGGACTGTTTATCTATTCCATTACCGACTTTGACAGCCGTGTGACGGTAGATGTAGATTTCCTTCTCAGGAAAGTTCCGAATACACCGGAAAAACTGAAAAAAGTTCTGGAAGAGATCATTGCGACACCAACGGGCAATGATTTTGTGACATTCGAAATCACGAATATTGCACCGATTGCTGTGGCAAAAAAATATGCTGGTATCGGTGCCTCCTTAGTCGCAAGGATTAAGAATACCAAAACCCCATTCAGCATTGACTTTGGAGTGGGAGATGTCATTGTGCCAAATCAGGAAAAGCGCAAGATTCCGACCCAGCTGGCGGATTTTGCAGCTCCTATGGTAAACACATACTCTCTTGAAACAACTATTGCTGAAAAAATAGATGCTATTCTCAATCTGATGGAGTTTTCCAGTCGAATGAAGGATTAGGAAAAAAATTTAATACCATTCTCCAAGCTTTTAAGTGACTAATAGGTGCTAG
>CALAAS010000032.1 GCA_937885015.1 uncultured Clostridium sp. | reverse complement strand
GGCTTACGGCCAGGGACTGGCCGAGGCCTTAAAGGGCATGTCAGAACATATTCAGGTGTTTGGCAGCATCGAGGCGGCAGGAAAAAAATTCCGTGCCAAAGCTCCGGATCTTTGGATTTTGGTTCCCGAAGCGGGATATGATGGGGATATGGCGTGGGTGAAGCAGTCGGAGACCCCGGTGCTTTTGTTGTCTTCTGATTTCCGGCCGCCGGAATCGGAAACCGTAACGGTTATGGAAATGCCTGTTTCTCTGCCGGATTTTCGCAGTGCAGTGAAAGCCTGCCTGAGCGGGTTCCTGAATCGGCGCGGAGGGGAGAAAGGAGAGCAGTGATGGAGTGGACTGCAGCAGTATGCTTTGCAGGAATCAGCGGAATCCTGATTTACCGCCTGCAGATGGAAGTAAAAAAAAGAAAAGAGCTGGAAAAAGAGCTGGACATGGCGAAAAAAAAGCTGGAAGAGAAGCCAGATGGTGCAGAAAAAGCCAGAGAACTTCGCAATGCGGTCTGGCAGTCGGTTAATACCGTTCATTTATATGCCTCGCTTTCCCGAGAAGAGGCAAAGACACGCTCGCTCCGGGAAAAGCAGGGAGAGATTCTGGCGGCCTGCCAGGAGATCTTTCGCAGACTTCGGTAAGTGTTAAGGCCGGAAGGATGGGTTATGGCGTAAACCGGCCATGTTTCCGATACATACGGTATTCAAACACGTTGACAAAAGTGGTCAGGATTAGGATGTATAATGGTGCCCTGGAGTTGCCAATGGCCGCAGAGCAGCGGAGAAAATATTATAAAAAAGGTAAAGATGAGACCAGCGGAGATGATGCGAAGATATCCGGCGGTCTCATTTGTGATTTCAGCGGGAGTCCGGGGCAGTCGAATAAACAGAGGACTGCCGACCAGGGAAATGGCCGAAAGTAGGAAAGGAAAGGGGGACGGTCAATGGAAATGGCGGAATCGGCTGTATTTATTTCCGAATGATTTTCAGCAGGAGGAGAGAGGCAGTCAGCAGGACTGGGAACAGGCAGCCTGCCAGAAGTCCTGCCTGGAGCTGATTTCCGGCTAACTGAGTAATATTTCCCACAATGCCAGGGCCCAGAGCTCCGCCCAGGTCTCCGGCCATGGCGAGGAGGGCGAACATGGCTGTTCCTCCGGCCGGTATCTTCTGCGAGCAGATACTGATGGAGCCGGGCCACATGATTCCCACGGAAAAACCGCACAGGATACAGCCAGAGAGGGCAAGAGCCGGGGAAGAGGAGAGAGAAACAGTGACATAACAGGCTAAACAGAGGATTCCGGAGGCCATCATGAAATACATTAAGTCAATGTGATTTCCGTATTTTCCATAAAGAACCCGGCTGACTCCCATGGCTGCGGCAAACAGGCCAGGCCCTGCCAGATCTCCCAGCGCCTTTGATAATCCAAGCGCAGATTCGGAAAAGGCGGAGGCCCACTGGGCCATGGCCAGTTCGGAGGCTCCGGCAGCTGTCATCAGGAGGATGGCCAGCCAGAACAGAGGGAGGCGAAGAAGGGAACGGATGTCCATGCCTGCACCGTCTTCCGTCAGCGGTTCAATGGGGCATACGGCGAAATTGAAGATGTTCAGCAGAGGAACGAGAGACCAGATACAGGCCAGTATTTTCCAGCGATCTGTGCCAAAGACAGCAAAAAACAGGGTGGAGATTGCAATGACCCCCACAGAGCCCCAGCAGTAAAAGGAGTGGAGGAGATTCATGGCTGCTTCTTTATGCTCAAAAGGGCAGGCCTCCACAATGGGACTGCAGAGAACCTCTGTCAGGCCGCTTCCGACGGATAGAGTAAAGTGCCTGCGATGATACCAAAAAAAGGACTGGGAAAGAGATCGGGGAAACTGGCAAGTCCGATTAGTCCGGCAGCCGAGAAAAGCTGTGACCCGATGACACATTTCCGGTATCCGATCCGGTCAGCATAATGTGCACAGAAAATATCTGCCACCAGCTGGGTAATGAAAAGCGTAGATGAGATCAACGCGATTTTTCCCAGAGGGATCCGGTATGTATTGTGGAAGGTTAAAAACAGAAGCGGTGCAAAGTTGGCTGTAATTGCCTGTGTGATGAAGCCGAGATAGCAGGCCAGAAGCGTTTTTCGGTAATTCATGGCAGATGGAATCCTCCTGATAGCTTGATACAATCCGTATTATACCGTAATTTTTGAGGAATGTCTTCTGGGCTTTCTGATTTACGGTGGAAATATGGGGTAAACTCCCGAGTTTGACACTTGTGAAAGTAAAAAATGGCTACAAATCCAGTAATTATGT
>CALAAS010000031.1 GCA_937885015.1 uncultured Clostridium sp. | reverse complement strand
GATTGATTATATCTTATTAGCCACTCCTGTTACAACATTAGTATAGCACTTCAAAACCGAGTGTTGCAACTGCCCGGAATGGCTTATGTGGTCTGCCGGTATTATAAATACTGCCTGCACCGTTGGCGGCTCTGGACGGGCGTTTTTGACGCTTAGAACGTGGCTTTGATGTGGTAACGGTATTCATTGGATAGCCACAATGCGGACAGGTTGGAGCCTTGTCTGAGACGTTCCCGGAACATTCGGGGCATTTTATGAGTGCCATTTAATCACCGTCCTTATTTTTTTCGTTTTTCCAATTTATCAGTAACTCTTGAATTTTTAACATCGCATGTGATTCAAGAATATCTACTCCTACGCCAATTTGCTTGTATCCGGGATTTCCTTTATTATCTAATATTTCCTGACCCAACGAGATTCCGTTTTCGCCATTAACAGTGTAGCCACATTGTTCATAGGCTCCCGTTTTTGGATTTACGGTTATAGGGATGGTGTAGGGATTATCAATATATATTGAGATCCATTTTAAAAAGTCTAAAAACATATTGCTGTCTTTTAATATAAAATCGAAAACTTCACTCTCAATAGAATCCCACGAGTTATTGATCTTTTTTACAGAGGCTATCGCAGAAAGTGACAATCCGGTTTCTTTTCCTATATCCGTATCAGAATGCGTGGGATAGTCGATATACCCAAGCAGATAGTCTGCTGAGCAGTGAAAAAAATTACAATATTCGGAAATGTATATTGTCGTCAAACTTTCACTACTATTCAAATCTGTAAGATTTCCGAGCTTTAAATGATTTTTAATTGTTCGTTCTTTGGTACGGCACATTTCATATTCACTTGTTCCAGTTTTGGGTTTCTTCTCGTATCCACACAATTTAGTAGCAAGATCCATGCTAGTGGTTATGTGATTGAAATCCATAAGCGTTTTTAATCGAGTACCGAAGTCTTTTAAATGAGTGGGAAATAATTTTCTCATAAAATACAATATACCTCCACAATGAGAAATGTTTGAGAATTTTAATTCTCTATTATTATTGCTATAATCATATCATCAAGACGAAGCTTTGTCAAAGAATTTATTATTGTTGCAAGTAAGAAAGGGGTATTTAATTGAAAAATCAAGATATTAGGCAGTACGCAAAAAATAAAAAGGTTAATCTTTGGCAAATATCAGAGAAACTAGGATATGCCCACGAAACAGCTTTTTCAAGGGTGATGCGTCATGAATTAGCAGAAAACAAAAAAGAAGAAATCAAAAAAATAATTGATAAGTTATCGGCAGAGGCAGGTGAGTAGATGGAGTTTATAAAAGCAAATATGCCCGTGTCAGTTGCGGCTAAGGCTCTCGGAGTTGATGCGCAAACGGTTCGGGTTCTGTGCCAGCAAAATCTTGTGGAATGGGGAACAGCTTTTAAACATCCCGGCAGCAGGCACTACAGTTATCTAATCAGTCCATTAAAATTCTATCAAGCTACGGGTTTTTTATGGGAGGGCGCAAATGATTGAATATGATTATTATTCCCCACGCATTAATGAACATATCAAGGTCGAGGCACCAGACATTGAAACGCTCAAAGATTACATCAGAATATCAAGGGAATGGCAAGATAGCTTACTCTGTCAGTGCGAATTATGGCATAGAGTGCAGGCGATTATAGAAGCATATGAGGAAACTCTGGATAGCTTGCGGAGGTATGAAAATGCAATTTGACGAGATACTTACACATTTCCAGATACAGAAACGCTATGGAGACAAGGCGCAGGCTCGGTGTCCGTGCCATGATGATAAGCAAGCCTCTTTGACAATCACAAAAGGGCGAACAAGAACGCTGATTCACTGTCACGCCGGATGTAACTTTGAGGATATTATACAAAAGGTCGGACTTAAAACACAAGATCTGTATTTTGAAGAACGTCCGCTGGGCAGCAATTGGAAACGCTACATAGAGAGCCGAGAACACAGGAAGATTGAAGCGGTTTACAACTATGTATCTTGATGTTGGATTGCTAAAAACACTGACCGGGCGAGATACCATAGTTGCAAGATTTCTTCATCAAGACGAATTTCAATTTGTTCCCAAATTCAAGATGATCTGCAACACGAATTTTCTTCCAGTGGTAAGCGACAACACTATTTTTAAATCTGACAGAGTACAGGTGGTAAGTTTCGATCGTCATTTTGAAGAATCGGAACAGGACAAGACCTTAAAAGATAAACTGTCTACAAAAGAAGCGTTGTCCGGGATTTTAAACTGGATGATTGAAGGATGGGATCTATGTTCTTCTGTGACGATATCACGGAAGAAGGCTCATTTTGGGGTTATAATATACCTATAAAGAAGAACGAAAGTAAATAGCAGGCCGAGAGGCAAAGAAGAACGAGGAGGTACTCAATATGAGGTTGAAAGATAAAGTTGCAATCATCACGGGCGGAAGCCGCGGTATTGGTTTTGCTACTGCTGACAAGTTCCTGAAAGAAGGCGCCACTGTTATTTTAGCTGCAAGCACCCAGGCTTCTGCAGATAAGGCTGTAGTCCAGCTGAAAGAAAAATATCCGGATGCAACCGTTGCGGGGATTAGTCCCAACCTGGCCAGCTTAGAGTCGGTAAGAGAGGCGTTTAAGGAGGCAACTGGCAAATATGGATGTGTAGATATTCTGGTCAATAACGCTGGCGTGTCGGAAAGCACTCCGTTTATGGAGTATACGGAAGAAACCTTTGATAAGGTCATGGATCTGAACGTGAAGGGCGTATTTAACGCAACCCGCGCAGCTGCGGAATGCATGGTGGCGAGAGGGAGCGGAGTGATTCTTACCACTTCTTCTATGGTCAGCATTTCCGGCCAGCCGAGTGGATTTGCCTATCCTGCATCCAAATTTGCGGTAAACGGCCTGACGGTATCGTTGGCAAGAGAGCTTGGGCCAAAAGGGATCCGTGTCAATGCAGTCGCACCTGGCATCACGGAGACCGATATGATGAAAGCTGTACCAAAAGAAGTTATTGATCCCATGATTGCCAGAATTCCCCTGCGGCGTCTGGGGCAGCCGGAGGACATTGCCAATGCCTTTGTATTTCTTGCTTCTGACGAGGCGAGCTATATTACCGGTGTGGTGCTGAGTGTAGACGGAATGGCAAGGACGTAAGCGAATGTACGGGGGGAAGCGACCCGCTGCGGGTGAACTTCTTTGTGATAAGCGGAAGATGGGATACATCAATGCAAAAATATCGGGGGTATTGCTGCATACTCGGGGAAGGTGGAAAAATAGTCACAGTCAAACCAAGGAAAGGAGCTGACAGATATGACAGCAATGAATATGAATAAAGAGCAGTTTGAACAGTTAATCCGCGGCGAGAAACCCGTTCTGGTTGATTTCTGGGCCCCATGGTGCGGTTATTGCCGCAGGATTGGTCCTGCCTACGAAAAAATAGGAGAAGAATATAAGGACACTCTTGTTGCCGGGAAAATAAATATCGATGAAGAATCGCAGCTGGCAGAAGCGGAACAGATTGAAGTGATTCCGACTTTGGTTTTGTACCGAAATGGAAAGGCGATAGATTCTATCGTTGCTCCGGAATCAAAAGCAATGATTGACCGGTTTATCAAGGACGCTTTAGAAAAATAGGGGGACTTGTGTATGAGCGATAACCATGTTTATGATATGATTATTGTGGGCGGCGGCCCCGGCGGTTATACGGCTGCTTTATATGCGGCGAGGGCAGGTTTGGATTCCATTGTTCTGGAAAAGCTATCGGCTGGAGGACAGATGTCATTGACTCATCAGATTGACAACTATCCGGGTTTCGAAGATGGAATTGATGGTTTTTCTCTGGCAGAAAAAATGCAGAAGCAGGCGGAGCGATTCGGCACCAAGACGGAGTATGCAGAAGTTTTTGGCATGGATTTGCAGGCAGACCCTAAGGTAGTGGAAACAAGCGAAGGAACTTTTAAGGGGAAAACGGTAGTTTTTGCAACAGGAGCGAATCCCAGAGCGTTGGGCCTCGATAAAGAAACGGAACTGGTGGGGCGCGGCGTTGCTTACTGCGCTGCCTGTGACGGGATGTTTTACAGAGGGAAGACGGTGGTTGTAGTCGGCGGCGGCAATTCGGCAGTGGCAGATGCGATTCTCCTCAGCCGCATAGCGAAGAAAGTAATCATTGTCCATCGCAGAGATACGCTGCGGGCGACCAGGATATACCATGAGCAGCTGATGAAATCTGAAAATGTGGAATTCCGTTGGAACAGCACGGTTGCGGAATTTCTTCATGGAGACAGGCTGACGGGTGTGCGCTTGAAAAATACGGTCACGGGAGAAGAGAGTGTGGTTGCCTGCGATGGTGTATTTGTCAGCGTAGGAAGAAAACCTGCGACGGAGCTTGTAACGGGCCAGCTGGAACTTGACCGAAGCGGTTACGTTGTGGCCGGAGAGACCACGGAAACCAATATCCCGGGCGTTTATGCCGTGGGTGATGTCAGGACGAAAGCGCTGCGTCAGGTGGTCACTGCCGTTGCGGACGGCGCCATGGCGGTTCATATGGCTGAAGAATATATAGCGGGAGAGGGGTGAGATAAAAGTCAAAATATCAAATAATTTAATGGATGATGCCTCGTTGGGAAACCAGCGAGGCTTTTTTGACTGCATAGGAAATTACTTCCTGCTATGGCTACCGCCCTATCAGATTGGCGTACTTGCTGCGCAGTTTTTCCAGTCGCTGGCTGTCGGATAGGCTGTCTCTCTTTGCATGCATCAGATTAAGGATGAGAAGATCTAAAATCAGCATGGGGATAGACATGGAATGATAGGCATTTGCATCTCCGCGGCAACAGTAGAACGTGTAAAGAGGAGGTGAGCAGTTCGGCAGTGTCAGCATATCAGTAAAAAGGACAGATGCACAGCCGATGGACTCGCAGTGATCCAGAAGAATACGGATCTCGTTTATGAGGCGGGAAAAGCCAAACAAAAGCACGATATCCCGGGAGCTTATATTGATCATATATTCATAAATGGCGGAACCGCCGGGGATTATGATCGGTTCAAGGCCAAGGCGGCGCACCCGATATAAAAAAATGTCTGCCAGGCCTAAAGAGGCATCCGGAGCCATGATATAAACCTTCCGTGCATGTAAAATAGCCTTGGCTGCGTCAGCGGGAAGAGACGGATCAAGACGAAGGAGGGTTTTTTGCAGATTTTCTTCTAAATGCAGGTTAACATGTTCTGTCAGATCGGTACCATCCTGGAATTGTTTTATGGCGGAAGCAAGGCGGGAAGACGGCGTAGCTATTTCCTGCAGGTGCAGTATATCCTTTAAAGCCTTCAGATTGGGAACCTGGATTTTTTTCCAGAAGCGGGATATGGTGGCCGCGCTGACGGAACAATTTCGGCTTATTTTTTGCGTATCAATATATGGAAGCTGTTCTTCATTGCGCATCAGGTATTCCATGATGAGGTAATCGGATTTGGAAAAGTTTTTTTTGTATGTTTCGTACATTTCTTGAAGCATAAGCTGGCCACTTCCTTTCGTAAGACAGATCGTTCTGTAGCAAATCCGGCACTTCGGTCCGCTGTTCTGACTATAGCAAATTTTATGCAAAAATGCAAATTAAATTTCATTTTACTTTTTTAGAAAAAATATCACTCACATTTTACATTTCTATGATAGCAACTTTACATAATAATCGCTATAATGCGGATTAGAAAAAAGAAAAAGGAGCGGGTCTATGAGACGGATATTTGTTTCGTCAACGCTATTCTGGAAAGCATCCTTGGATGAAATTTTCAGATGCGTGTATGAGGAAGGATATGATGGGATTGAATTTTGGACGCAGCATTTTTGGGAAAGACAGTATGACATAAATGAGTATCTGCGGTTGTCGGCGCTTTACCCGCTTCAGACGGCCGTCCATAGCTGCAGCTGGGATTTGAATCTGTCATCCATGAATGAAGGAATCCGGGAAGAGTCTGTTCGTCAGGTCAGGAGATCAATGGAGCTGGCTAAAATGGTGAATGCGATTGAAATAACGATCCATCCGGGACATATGACGATGGCGGAAAGCCGGGATGAGAGTATGAGGCGATTGCAACAGTCGCTGGACGAGATAGCAGTATACTCTAAGCGTTGCGGTGTGGATGTATCGTTGGAGATAATGGAAAAGATTCCGAAAGAATTTATAACAGATCCGGCAGCGATGCGGGAGGCGGTCGGGATCCATGAACGGGAGTTCTATTATACGCTGGATGTGGCGCACTGTGACAGCGAACAGGAACCCTTTGAGATTCTTGATACGTTAAACCGGATATCTAAAATCCATATCAGCAACCGGGCAGGAAAAAAATATCATACGCCTCTGGACTCAGGGGACTATGATTTTGGAAAATTGCTGCCTAAATTATTGGCGTATGATCTTCCGATGGTCGTAGAAGGATACGATACAAGTCGGGATTTTCATATATTTACTGAAAACACACACTTTTTGAAAACACATGGAGGACTTTAAGATGAAAAAAGCAGCATTTTTAATGGCAGCGGCAATGGTAGGATTAGCAGGCTGCGGCAGTGCAGGAAACGATGTTCAGACAGTGGGAGCTGCTCAGGAAAGTCAGGTGGAAAGTAAAACTACATCTGAAAGGACAGAAGAAAGTGAAAAAGATGTCTCAGGAAGTATTACCCTGTACACATCCCAGCCGGAAGAGGATGCGCAGAAGCTGATTGATGGATTTAATCAGAAATGTCCAGATGTGAAAGTAGATGTGTTCCGGTCTGGCACGGAAGAGGTTGTCAGCAAGGTATTGGCTGAAAAGCAGGCAGATGCAGTACAGGCGGATGTACTTCTGGTTGCAGACAGTGTTACGTTTGAGAGCCTAAAAGAGCAGGATTTGCTGGAGGCATATGAATCTCCGGAATTAGAAGGAATTCCGGAAGAGTATGTGGATCCGGACCATATGTATACGGGAACAAAGGTAATCACAACCGGGATTGTATATAATACGGATCTGGTAGAAGAAGCAGATGCTCCGACAAAGTTTGCGGATCTGACGGGAGCCGCCTTTAAAGATTCTATGATAATGCCGAGTCCGCTTTACTCCGGAGCTGCAGCCTATAATGTGGGTGTTATGAGTCGGAATGAGGAACTCGGATGGGAGTTTTTCCAGGGATTAAAGGATAATGGAATGGCGGTAGACAAGGGAAATGGAGCCGTGCAAAAGGCAGTGGCAGCGGGAGAAAAGTCCTGCGGATTGCTGGTAGATTACATGGCAGTCCGTTCTAAAAACGAGGGAGTACCGGTGGAATTTGTTTATCCGGGAGAGGGTTCACCGGCGATTACAGAACCGATCGGCGTAATGAAGGCATCCGATAATAAAGCAGCGGCGGAGGCGTTTGTTGATTATGTACTTTCAGAAGAAGGACAAAAGCTGGCTGCATCCATTGGATATACTCCGATCAAAGAAGGCGTGGCAGCGCCGGAAGGACTCCGCAGCATTGACGAAATCCAGAATATGAGCGGAGATATGCAGGAACTTTATAAAAATCGCGAGTCGGACAAGGCGGAATTTTCTGAAATTTTTCAGTAAAGAAAACCGGAAGTGAGGATAGGAGCAGATCCGCTGGATGGCAGGTCTGCTTCTATAATGTAAGGGGTATTTGTCATGAAACAAATGGTAAAACAGATTGAAAAGCGAACGGGACTGACTTTTTTTTATGCCCTGGTAATCCTGGTGTTCATAGCTCCCGTGTTCCGGCTGGCGCTCATGAGTTTAAAAAGTACAGGTGGGTATGGATTGTCCAATTATGTGATTCTGCTGCAGGAAGAACGTACCAGAGAAGCAATATTTAACACAATTCTGATCGCAGTCTTATCTACGGCCATTGCCGTTGTTGTCGGAACTGCGCTGGCGTTGGTCTCAGCATACACAAATATAAAGAGAAAACAGCTTCTTGAACTTTTAGTTCTTCTTCCGTTTATCATCCCATCGTATATCATCACGCTGTCATGGAGCGGATTTTTAAGCAAAAAGGGAATATTTAACAGCATTCTTGGAAAAATGGGGGCAGGGCCGATTGATATCTATTCCATTGGAGGGATGATATTGGTAATCGGGATCTGCAGTACGCCAATCGTATATATGAGTGTGATTCATACCCTTAGAAAAATTCCGGTAGATTTGGAATGGGCATCCAGAGCCTGTGGATTCGGGCTGTGGTACACCTTGATCCACGTGGATCTGGCACAGGCGATGCCTGCGATTGTGAGCGGAGGACTGCTTGCGTTTTTATCCGCGATCGATAATTTTTCGGTGCCGGCTTTTCTGGGGATTTCCTCCGGGATTCCCGTTTTAAGTACGTATATTTATGAAAAGGCGATCGGGTTCGGGCCGGATGCCTTTCCTCTTGCGGCGGCACTTTCCGTCATTCTTTCGGTTATCGCGGTGGGAGGGACTCTTCTGGAGTCGTCGTTGGCAGGAAAAGGGGGGACGATGGAGAGTATCCGGGAAGATTTTAATGTCCGTATTGAATTGGAAGAGAAAAAAAGGCGACTGTTGGAATGGAGTGTAATTTTTATTTTAGGAATCCTTAATATCGTACCAATCCTTGTGATGATCTCCAGTGCATTTTTAAAAACATATGGACGAGGGTTTTCGCTTTCTAATCTGTCGCTGTCTAATTTTGCATTTGTGTGCAGCAACCGCGGAGTAAAAAGTGCGATTATCAACAGTTTCCTGCTGGCCTGCATAACCTGCGCGGTCTGTATCGTCTTAGGAACGGCAGCTGCCTATCAGAAAGTGAGAAAGAACAGCACAGCGATCCGCATGGCTGAAAAAGCCGCATCTTTAACGTATGCGATTCCGGGGATCGTTCTTTCATTGGCCATGATTTTCCATTGGGTAGAACCGATCCCAGGGATCCGACCGGGAGTTTATGGAACAATCTGGATCTTGATCATTGCTTATATTACGCGGTATCTGATCCTTCAGATGAAAGAGAGTACGACGGCTTTTCTATCCATCAATCCGGAACTGGAAGAGGCGGTTCGTGCCTGCGGGCGCGGGAAAGCAGCTCTATGGATAAACGTATTGATTCCGATGCTGATTCGGCCGGTGCTTTCAGGATCATTCCTTATTTTTGTATCAGCATTGACAGAACTTACGCTTTCTTCTATGCTGGCAAGTGCAGGAACGAAAACAATTGGTTTGACGATCTTTAATTTTCAGCAGTCGGGCGATTATAACCTGGCAGCAGCTATGTCATCGGTTATTGTCGTGCTGATATTGGCTGGTTACAGTGTGCTTATGTGGAAACCGGAATTAAAAGGAGAAAGGAGAAACGACGGTGTGAGGATAGGCCGTCTGTTTGGGAGAAAACACAATGAGTCTGTATTTGGAAAATGTCACAAAAAAATTTGGGTGGACAGTCGCTCTTAAGCAGATCAACCTGGAAATAAAAGAGTCGGAATTCCTGGCGATCTTAGGACCGTCCGGCTGTGGAAAGACAACGCTTTTGCGGGCGATCGGAGGTTTTTCGAAGCCGACGGAGGGCGTGATCCGCCTGGGCGATACTGTGTATTCAGGAAATGGAAGGGAAGTGCCGGTAGAAGACCGGGATCTGGGGATGGTATTCCAGTCATTTGCCTTGTGGCCCAATATGACCGTGCGCCAGCATGTGGAGTTTTCGATGAAAAGTCGGCGCCAGAAACATTTAAGTCAGGAGGCGAAAAGGGAAGCGGTAAATGAGGCGATCCGGAATATGGGGTTAATGCCATATGAAAATCGTTATCCGGGAGAGCTTTCCGGCGGGCAGAGACAGAGAGTGTCCCTGGCACGCGCCATCGTGGGAAAACCATCGATCCTTTTGATGGATGAACCGCTGAGTGCGCTGGATGCGGAACTGAAGATCAGTATGCGCCGTGTGATCCAGGATGTGCACCAGATGACCGGAGCAACGATTATCTATGTTACTCATGATCAGAGCGAGGCGCTTGCCATGGCAGATCGGATCCTGATCATGCGGGACGGGCAGATTGAGCAGGTAGGAACACCGGAAGACATATATCTTCATCCGGAAACCGAGTTTGCGGCAACCTTTGTCAGCAAATGCAACCTGATAAAAGGCCGATGGATAAAAGACAGATTTCTCGTCAAAGGCCATCCGGTTTCCTATGAAAATGGAACGATCGCACCGTTTTTTCATACGCATGGGATTTACCCGGTAAGACCGGAGCAATTTTCAATCAGCCGTACGGAAGAGGGACTTCCGGCTGTCGTGACCAACCGTCAATACAGCGGCCGGGAGATTCAGTATTCGCTTCGGTATGAAGATGAAACCTTTACGGTATACACCGGATGCGGTGAACAGTATCAGCCGGGAGAGCAGGTAAGACTCCTGCTGAAACAGTAGAAGGATGGGACTGCAGAAGTAAAACGGGAAGAGGAGGAAACAGACGGTTGAAGTTTTTATTTGATCTTCACACACACACTGTGGCCAGTGGCCATGCATTCAGTACATTGAAAGAAAATGTGGAGGAGGCGGCACAGAAAGGATTAAAGGTGCTTGGGATTTCGGATCATGCAAGTGCAATGCCGGGATCCGCTTCGCCGATTTATTTTAGTAATTTTAAAGCGGTAAAAAGTGAAATTTTGGGAGTCCGTGTTTTTATGGGAGTGGAAGCCAATATTATGGATCTGGAGGGGCGCCTTGATATGGAGGAAGAGGCTTTGAATAAAATGGATTATGTGATTGCAAGCCTCCATGTACCGTGCATCAAAGCAGGAACGGCCAGAGAAAATACGGATGGATTGATCCGGGTCATGAAGAATCCCTATGTAAAGATAATCGGGCATCCGGATGATGACCGGTATCCGCTGGAATATGACCGGCTGGCCCAGGCGGCAAAAGAAGAGGGAGTTGCGCTGGAGATAAATAACAGCTCATTTTCTGCACGCTCAGGGCGTCAGAATGCAGATAAAAACGCACCGGTTCTGCTGGAAAAATGTGAAAAATACGGAACTTCTGTGATCGCGGGAAGTGATGCGCATATTTTTTATGATGTTGGAAGTTTAGAGTATTCAGAGAATATGATATTGAAAAGCGGGATACCGGAGAAACAGGTTTTAAATTTGAGATTGGACGGCCTGGCACAGGTACTGAACCTGGAGCGGAAGGAAACAGCTGAAAAGTATGAACAGCTGCTGCAGAACTGCCGATAGGCTGACCCACCCCATAATACCCTATTGAGAAGTCGAGAGGTATTATGGGGGTTTTGTTATGGACTTTAGCGCATCCCTTTCCCCTGCGGTTTACATTTCCCTTAAAATATAGTAGAATACTGACAGTAGAATGAGACTGTGATACTGGACAAAAGATCTGGTCCTGGGAAAATAAAAGGAGAAGAAGGATGACGAGACAGTATGATTACCTTCTGGTAGGAAGCGGACTTTTTGCGGCGGTGTTCGCCTATGAAGCGACTCGGCGCGGGAAGAAGTGCCTGGTGGTGGAAAAACGGGAAACTCTTGGCGGAAATATATACTGCCGGGAGGAGGCGGGGATCCGGGTGCATCAGTATGGCGCGCATATTTTCCACACCTCGGATCGGGAGGTCTGGGACTTTGTGAATCAGTTTACAGAGTTTAACCGCTATACCAACAGTCCGGTGGCCAATTATAAGGGCGAGATGTATAATATGCCCTTTAATATGAACACTTTCAGCAGAATGTGGGGGATTTCCACGCCGGACGAGGCGAAAGCCATTATTGAAAAGCAGAGAAAAGCGGTTTCAGGCGAACCGAAAAATCTGGAGGAGCAGGCCATTAGCCTGGTGGGAACGGATATTTATGAAAAACTGGTCAAGGGTTACACGGAAAAGCAGTGGGGACGAGACTGCCGTGAACTGCCAGGTTTCATAATCCGGCGTCTTCCGGTGCGGTATACGTATGACAATAACTATTTCAATGACCGGTATCAGGGGATCCCGGAAGAGGGATATAATGCCATTATTGAAAAGCTTCTGGCCGGCTGCGAGATCCGCACAGGGTTAGATTATCTGGAACACCGGGAGGAACTGGATAAGCTGGCAGGCCGGATCGTGTATACTGGTATGATCGATGCGTTTTATGACTACTGCTATGGAAATCTGGAATACCGGAGCCTGCGGTTTGAGACAGAGGTGCTGGATCAGGAGAACTATCAGGGCGTTGCCGTTGTGAACTATACGGATCGCGAGACGCCGTATACCAGGATTATAGAGCATAAGCATTTTGAGTTTGGCAATCAGGAAAAGACAGTAATTACCCGGGAATATCCGGCGGAGTGGAAGTCGGGGATGGAGCCGTATTATCCGGTCAATGACGCTAAAAACCAGGCGCTGCTGGCCAGGTATCAGGAACTGGCGGCCAGTGAGGAGAAGGTGATTTTCGGAGGCCGCCTGGCAGAATACAAGTATTATGATATGGATAAGGTCATTGCATCTGCCCTGAAGCGGGCAAAAGAGGAATTTGCGGATGGACGGTAAATTTTATGAACCGGAAACACTGAAGCGGCTGCAGGGGGAGATTCTTTCGATCCTGGATGATTTCATCCGGATCTGCGAAGACTATCATCTGGAATATTTCGGCATCGCAGGGACTGGGATTGGCGCCATCCGCCATCAGGGTTTCATTCCCTGGGATGACGATATTGACATTGCCATGCCGCGGCGGGATTTTGAGAAACTTCTGCGGATTGTGGAGAAAAAAATGAGCGACCGCTATCTGGTACTCAATGCAAAGCGGTATCCGGCCTACCCGCTGATGACGACGCGACTGGTAAAAAAGGGCACTGTCTTTGTGGAAGAGGTTATGCGGGATGTGGACTGCCCGTTTGGTATTTTTCTGGATCTCTACGTGCTGGATAATGTGGCAGATAATCCGGTGCTGTACCAGATACAGTCCTGGACTGCCTGGTTTTTCAGCAAACTGATGATTCTGCGGGCAATTCCGAAGCCGACTCTGGCGCAGAAGGGATGGAAGGCCCGGCTGATCTGGACAGTCTGCCGTGCAGTTCATGGGGGAATGCGCCTGCTCCGGATTTCGCCAGAATGGCTGCGGGATCACTGCGAATATCAATGCCGTAAATATAATAAGTACAAGACGAGGCGGATGGCCTTTCTGCCGGATACCAGTCCCTACTGGAATGTGGTGGACCTGGAAAAATGCTATCCGGTTAAAAAATTGATGTTTGAGGGCAGAAAAATGTGCTTTCCAGGCAATATTGAGGAAATGCTGACTGCCATGTACGGAGATTTCATGCAGCTGCCGCCGGAAGAAAAGCGAAAGACACATACGCCCAGCCGTCTGGAATTTTCGGCGGAGAGTTTGGAGGAAGATGCAGAGTGATGAATCAGTTGGGGCGGATTTTGATCGGGGGAGATAACCGGATTGAAAAGCGGAATATGAGCTGGAATATGCTGGGAAGTTTCCTCTATGCCCTGGCGTCCATGGTTCTGACCATTGCGGTAATTCAGATTGTGGGCGAGGATGAAGGCGGTATTTTTTCCTTTGCCTATTCTACCTTTGGCCAGCATATGTTTATGGTGGCTTATTTTGGGATGCGTCCCTTTCAGATTACAGATACCAAAAGACGCTATACCTTTGGTGAATACGTCCGCCTCCGCATCCTGACCTGCGCCGGTGCGCTCGCCTTTGGTCTTTTTTATGTGGTATTTTTAAACCGGGATTATACCTGGGTCAAGGGAGCAACCGTATTTCTTATGGTCTGTTATAAGGTCATTGACGGTTTTGCGGATGTCTATGAGGCAGAATTTCAGCGGGATGGCCGTCTGTACCTGACGGGAAAATCCAATACCTTTCGGACGATCCTTTCCGTCAGCGTGTTTTTGGGGTGTCTGTGGGCAACCCGTCGGCTGGTGCTGTCCAGTGCGGCGGCCGTGGCCGCCCAGGCGGCAGGTGTGCTTTTGTTCAACATATCTGTAATCGGCCATCTGCCCCAGGTGGACTGGCAGATAAGGCGAGGGCGCACATTTCATCTGTTCCGGGAAAATATGGTGCTGTTTTTATCGGTCATTCTGGATTTCTATGTGTTTTCTGCTGCCAAATATGCCATAGAGGCCAATCTGGCGGATAAATACCAAGCCGTATTCAGCGCGATTTTTATGCCGACCAGTGTAATTAACCTGGTGGCTGGATTTGTGATCCGGCCGTATATTACGGAGATGTCGCAGCGGTGGGAAGAGGACCGGCTTTCATCTTTTGCCCGGCTGATCGGCCGTCTGGCGGTGGTCATTGCCGCCCTGACAGTTCTGGCGGTGGGCGGTGCCTGGATTCTGGGAATTCCGGTACTGTCAAGGCTTTACCCGAGGCTCTCCTATATGCTGGCGGAATGCAGGCCGGCGCTGATCTTTATCATTCTGGGCGGTGCGTTCAATGCCTATGTGAACCTGTTTTACTACGCGTTGATTATTATGCAGGAGCAGAAAAGGATTTTTCTCGGCTATGTGCTGGTGGCAGCTGTGGCGTTTCTGATTTCTTCGCCATTTGTGGAGGCGGCCGGTCTGATGGGCGGCGCATTTTCTTACATGCTTTTGATGGCGGCGCTGACGGCTTCTTTCGGCCTGACGTCGCTCTGGATGTACCGAAAGAGAAAAGAGGAGTTGCGATGATCAATTTTGCGGTGGGACCAGTTCAGATGGAGGAAGAAACGAGAGCCATTGGTGCCCAGGAGATTCCCTATTTCCGAACCTCTGATTTTTCAGAGCTTATGAAGGAAAACGAGGCGATGATGCTGGAGCTTGCCCAGGCGGAGCCAGGGGCCCGGTGTGTTTTTCTGACCGGTTCCGGGACGGCTGCCATGGAGGCAGCGGTGATCAATGTGTTTACAGAGCGGGATCGTCTTCTGGTGGTAAATGGGGGAAGTTTCGGAGCTCGCTTTGGAAAAATCTGTGAGATTCATGGTATTCCCCATGAGGAAATTTGTTTGGAGAGCGGAAGGGCGCTTCGGAAAGAGGATCTGGATGCCTGGGAAAATGGGGGATTTACCGGTTTTCTGGTAAATGTACATGAAACATCTACGGGAGTGCTCTATGATATGGAACTGATTTCCGATTTTTGTCGCAGGAACGGCCTGATCCTGATTGTGGATGCCGTCAGCTCGTTTCTGGCAGACCCGTTTTTCATGGAGAGATGGGGCGTGGATGTGATGGTAACCGGCTCTCAGAAGGCACTGGCGCTGCCGCCGGGGCTCTCAATTCTGGTATTGGGAGAACGGGCGCAGAATCGGGTAGAGGAAACTGCGGTGCGCTCCCTGTACTTTGATTTGCGGGAGTATTTAAAGGACGGCCTTCGGGGGCAGACCCCCTTTACCCCGGCCGTCAGTGTGCTGCTCCAGCTCCATGCCAGACTTTGTGGGGTTCAAAGCCGCGGCCTTGCGGCGGAGCAGTGTCGGATCCGGGCGCTGGCAAAGGACTTCAGAAAAAAGGTCGCGGAGTTACCTTTTGAGATCTGTTCGGAAACCTTGTCCTCTGCGCTGACACCGCTTCATCCGACTGGAATCGGGGCGGATGGGAGACCAGTTTCGGCCCATGGAGTATTTGAGGAGCTGAAAGAGACGTATGATATTTATGTTTGTCCCAATGGAGGCGATCTGGCGAACCTGGTTTTCCGGGTTGGTCATATTGGAAATCTGACACCGGCAGACAATGACAGCCTGATTGCGGCATTTCATGATATGCAAAGGAGGGGACTGCTGTGAAAGTACTGATTCTGGCAGCTGGCCGGGGAACGCGGATTTCCCGTTATTTGTCGGGACGGCCCAAATGTACGGTGGATATTGGAGAGGGACAGTGCCTGATTGAATATACGGTGGAGCTTCTGAAATCAAGGGGAATTCACGAGATCGGAATTGTCCTGGGATACGAGGCGCAGGTGATCCGCCAGATATTGGCGGGAAAAGGAGTAACCTTTTTCTACAATCCGTTTTACGATGTGACAAACAGCATCGCCTCTTCCTGGTTTGCCAGGGAGTTCATTAGCGGCGATGATCTGTTAATTATGAATGGGGATGTGTATTTGGAGGATCGCCTTCTGGATCGGATCCTGGAGGAGAAGAAAAGTCCTGTCATGTTTGCCGATGAGAGCCGCCGGGAGACCGCGGATTACAAATTTTTCTATGAAAACGGCATCTTAAAGAAATACGGAAAAGAGCTGGCCGGCGATGATATTACCGGCGAATATATCGGGATCGGGCGGTTTGAAAAGGCATTTCTTCCGGAGTTTGTCCAGAGACTGGAAACGATGATTGACCGGCAGGAACATTCGGTATGGTGGGAAAATGTAATTTACGCCATGTGCGGGGAACGACCGGTTTATGTGGAGGATGTGTCTGGCAATTTTTGGGCGGAAGTGGATTATATCGAGGATTACGAGCGCATTCTGGAACATCGGGGTGTGGAAAAGATTCTTCGGGATTGATGGCGGGATGATGAAGCAATGGAAATAAAGAAAAACAGGAAGGCGCTGCGGGATGTTCTTCTGACAGTATTGTTTGTGCTGGGGTTCGGGTTGGCGGCGGAGTTTTTAATGAATGTTCCGGCGCTGCTGTCCAACGGATGGAAGGCGGAAACGCGCCGGGAGATTGCCTGGGAGGACATTTCCCAGGAGGGATTTCAGAAAGAGGGAAACCGGTTTACCCTGACTGGGGACAGCGGATATCTTCATGTTCCCCTGGATGGGAGCTATATCGGAAAGTTCGGCTATTCCTATGAGTATGACGGACTTTTGAATGTGACGGTCCGGGTGGGAATGCGAAATGTGTATGGCGAGTCCCGGGAACGGGATGCGAAAACACTGATAGACCGGAACAGTCGGGTTTTGAAGGAATCCTGGATTCCGGTTTTCGGACAGGCCGATTATGTGGACTTTCATGTGACCCGGGACATGCTTCGGGAGCCAGGCCTTTCCTATATTGATTTTGACAGTATGGAGCTTTCTTTTACTGGCTTTTCCTCAGTAACGCGGGCGGCGGTCAACTGGTATCGGCTGTTTTTTTTCTGGTGCCTGGCGGCTGCGTTCGCAGTGCTGGTAGCTTTTCGCTCTGTGTTTGCCGCAAAGATAGAAGTGGGGTTCCTTTTTCTGGCTTTAACAGTTGGAACGCTGTTTTCTGTGGCGCTTCCGGCCAATAAAACCGGCTGGGATGAGGAGGTTCATTTTTCTCAGGCCTTTTGGATTTCCAATTACCGGACTCCGGTTGACGCCTCCCCGGCCCTTTGTCAGGAATTTACAGCAGGGATTGACACCTGGCCTTATAATCAGCCGGGCAGTGAAGAAGAGCAGGAGGCGCTGAATGCTTACCTGGATCGGGAGAGCGTTTATGAAAATGGCAATATGCTTTGGAGTACGGATCTGAATAAAGCAACAGCCACCGGCTATGTGGGGCAGGCGCTGTTTCTGAAGGCCGGGCAGCTTCTTCATCTTCCGTTTTCTTTTTTATTTAAGCTGGGGCGTCTGGGCAACTTGCTGGTTTATAGTATTGTGATTTACTTTGCCATACGAAAGACGCCGGTGGGAAAAGCCATTATGGCATTTTTGGCTCTGGCACCGGAACCCATGATGCTGGCGGGGGTATATTCCTATGACCCGACAGTTACGGCTTTTTTGTGGCTTTCCTTCGCCTGTATTCTGCGGGCGCTCCTGACGGAGGAGACCGTTACCTGGAAGGAATACGCCCTGATGGTAGGGGCCTTCGTCTGGGGCTGTACCATCAAGGCGGTCTATGCGCCGCTGATTCTCGTGGGTCTCCTGATTCCCAAAGAGAGATTCCGCAATGAGCGGGAATATCTGCTGATGAAAGGGGGCTTTGCGGCGGTCTGCGGCTTTATGATGCTGTCCTTTATCCTGCCGGTGCTGATTGCTCCGCGGGATATCGGTGATATGAGAGGTCAGAATACCAGCGAAAAGGGACAGATGGCCTATATTCTTGGTCAGCCTCTGGCTTATGCCCGGGTATTGGCTTCCAATATGATCCGAACACTGCCTTCTTATGTGATGGGAGAGAATTCGCTGGGCCTTCTGGGCCATCAGGGGCAGGTGTCATTTCCGTGGTTGATTTACGCGGGTTCTGCGGCTGTTATCCTCACAGGAGGACAGTCATCCTGTGGAAAACGTCTGGAATGGAGGCAGAAATTGTGGATCCTGGTTCTGTGTATCGCAACGGCAGTTCTGGTATGGACATCCATGTATATTGCGTTTACGACACCAGGAAATACCTACATCGATGGAGTGCAGGGGCGGTATTACATTCCGTTTCTGTTCCTGCTTTGGTTGGTGTTTAATCCAACGCGGATTACAGTACGCCTGAAAAACCAGGATTATTACGGGTTGGTGCTGGCCCTTTCGGGGGGAATGCTGCTGGCCTGCTGTTACCTGGAAGTAATACAGAAATTCTGTCTGTAGTGACAAAGGAGATATCATGTCTGAAAGGATGAAGCATACATTTGCGGTTTGTGCCTATGGAGATTCCCCCTACCTGGAGGAATGTCTGCGTTCTCTGAAGCGGCAGACGCGGCCATCGGAGATCATCTGCTGTACTTCCACGCCAAGTCCCTATATTGAGGCAATGACCCGGAAGTTTGACATTCCGCTCCATGTGCGCCAGGGAAAAAGCGGAATCCGGGAGGATTGGCTGTTTGCCTACGGACAGGCTTCCGGCCAATTAGTAACCATTGCTCACCAGGACGATGTGTATCGGAAAGATTATGCAGAGACACTTTTTCGCGCCTCTGAAAAATATCCGGATCTTCTGGTGTTTGCCAGCGATTACCTGACGCTGAAGGTAGAGGAGACGGGGGGAGAAAAGACAGTGCGGACAGAGGCTTTTAACGGGGTGTGGCTGGTGAAAAAAATTCTCCGCCTGCCTTTGCGGCTTCGGTTTCTCAGCGGGACAGAGCTGGTTAAAAAAAGCTGTCTGATGTTTGGAAATTCCATCTGCTGCCCATCTTGTACGTATAATAAGGCGAATATTCGGGGGCAAATGTTTGCATCGGAGTTTGAATTTGCGCTGGACTGGGATAATCTGTATGAGCTGGCGGGACAGCCAGGGCGTTTTATCTGTTCAGAGCGGCCGCTGATTGCCTACCGGGTTCACAGCGGAGCCACCACAAAAGCCTGTATTGAGGACAACCGGAGAGCGCAGGATGAGAGAGCCATGTTTGAAAAAATGTGGCCGGACTGGCTGGTTCGGCTTCTAATGCATTTTTACAGAAAGGCGTATAAGGAGTATGAGTCATGAAAAAGATTGATGTAATCATTCCGACCTTTCGGCCGGGAGAGCGGTTTGAGGAGATTCTTCGCCGCCTTTTGGCCCAGAGCGTGACGGTAAACAGGATCATCATCATGAATACAGAGAAAGAGGGATGGGACGCGGAACGGTTTGAACCGCTGTTTGCCCACAGCCAGACGGGACTTTCCGTGTACCACATAAGCCGGGAGGAATTTGATCACGGCGGTACGCGCCATGTAGCCATGCTGAAATCGGATGCGGACTTCTGTATCTGCATGACCCACGACTGTATGCCCTATGACAGGGAGTTGGTTCGCCATCTTTTGGAGGCTCTGGAGGCGGAGCCGGATGCGGCGGCAGCTTATGCCAGACAGCTTCCAGCGGCAGGCTGCGGTGTGATTGAGCGATATACCAGACAGTTCAATTATCCGGAAGAAAGCCGGGTAAAGGGGCAGGAGGACCTGGAGAGCCTGGGAATCAAGACGTTTTTCTGCTCCAATGTCTGCGCAGCCTACAGGAGAGGGAGATACCTGGAGCTGGGCGGTTTTATTCGAAAAACCATTTTCAATGAAGATATGATTTTTGCAGGCCATGCGGTAAAGGCGGGATATAAAATTGTGTATGCGGCGGATGCGAAGGTAATTCATTCCCACAATTATCGGGCCGCGGAGCAGCTGCGGCGCAATTTTGATCTGGCCGTGTCCCAGGTGGATCATCCGGAGGTGTTTGGCGGAATTGCGTCAGAAGGCGAGGGAATCCGTTTGGTAAAGAGGACGGCGAGTTGGCTGCTGCGGACAGGAAATGGTATTTTCCTGCCATCCCTGATTTTGCAGAGTGGCTGCAAATACGCAGGCTATCTGTTGGGGAGGCGGTACCAGAAGCTGCCGCTGCCGCTTATCATGCGATTGACCATGAACCCGTCCTATTGGCGGAACGCTCAGGATGAAGAAAAGGAGAGACAGTAAGTGAAGGCAGAGCTTCTTATTATTATACCGGCGTATAATGAAGCGCAGAATATTGAGAGGGTAGTGAACCGGCTGATCCGGGAATTTCCGCAGTATGATTACGTGGTGGTAAATGATGGATCCCGGGATAACACGGCGGAAATCTGCCGCAAAAATGGGTACAATCTTCTGGATCTTCCGGTAAACCTGGGACTGGCAGGAGGATTTCAGGCTGGTCTCAAATATGCAGCCCGCTATGGCTACCGCTATGCAGTGCAGCTGGATGGGGATGGACAGCACCGCCCGGAGTACCTGGAGGAGATGCGAAAGAAGATGGATGAGGGTTACGATATCGTCATCGGTTCCCGGTTTGTGGGACAGAAAAAACCGCGGACCATGCGAATGCTGGGGAGTAATCTGATTGAGGCAGCCATCCGTCTGACCACAGGCGAGGACATCAAGGATCCCACTTCCGGGATGAGGATGTTCAGCCGACGCCTGATTGAAGAGTTTGCCTCTGGACTGAACTACGGGCCGGAGCCGGATACAGTGTCGTACCTGATGAAACAGGGGGCACGGGTCTCTGAGGTGCCGGTTATTATGGATGAGAGAATTCTTGGGGTCAGCTATCTGACACCGGTCAATGCGGCCCGCTATATGGTAAAAATGTTGATTTCGATTTTGCTGATTCAGAACTTCAGAAAGAGGAGGTAAGGGTATGACCGTAACGCTGCGGGTGGTTTTGATTGCAGCATCTGTTCTGACAACGCTTTTAATTATGAGAAAGATCCGCCAATCCAAACTGCAGATTGAGGATTCTATATTTTGGATCGGTTTTTCATCCATCCTGATTCTGTTTAGTGTGTTTCCGGGACTTCCGGAGTTTCTGTCTCATCTGGCAGGAACTTATACAACAGCCAATTTTATTTACCTGGCAGTGATTTTTCTGTTGATTTTAAAGTTGTTTCATATGTCCATTAAAATGTCTCAGATGGAGACAAAACTGCGGGAACTGGTACAGCAGATGGCACTGGAGGAAAATGCCCGGTGTCGGGAGACGGAAAAATAGGTTTTTCGCCAATTTGCCTATTGTCAGGCCCTGCAACGAATGCTATAGTATTGCGTAGCGAAAAGGAGAGAAAACGATGGGAAAGATTAAAGTAACGCCCTGTGAGATCGAAGGGCTCTATGTCATTGAACCGACAGTATTTAAGGATGAGAGAGGATATTTCATGGAAACCTACAACCAGAATGATTTCCATGAGGCTGGTCTTGATATGGTGTTTGTGCAGGACAACCAGTCCATGTCTGTGCGCGGTGTGCTTCGGGGCCTGCATTACCAGAAGCAGTATCCTCAGGGAAAACTGGTGCGGGCAGTGCGCGGAACGGTATTTGATGTAGCGGTGGATCTGAGAGCCGGATCGAAAACTTATGGAAAATGGTTTGGTGTGGAGCTTTCGGCAGAGAATAAAAAGCAGTTTTATATTCCTGAAGGATTTGCCCATGGATTTCTTGTGCTGTCGGATGAGGCAGAATTTGCGTATAAATGTACGGACTTCTACCATCCCGGCGATGAAGGCGGAATGGCCTGGAATGATCCGGAAATTGGGGTGAAATGGCCCATCGAAGAGGGGATGGAGCTGATTATTTCGGAGAAAGACCAGAAATGGGGCGGCTTCCGGGATGCTTTTAAATTTTAATGGACGGAGTCGGAGAAGATGCGGGAACTGACCTCCCTGTTTCGGGGAATTGTACAAAAGAGAAAACTGGTGCTGGAGCTGGCAAGAGCGGATTTTAAAAAGCGATTTGTAGGCTCTTATTTCGGTGTGATCTGGATGTTTATTCAGCCCATGGTAACGATTGCCATTTATGCTTTTATTTTTGGCGAACATGGCATGAAAAATGCGCCGCCTGTGCCGGGAGCAACGTACGTTATCTGGTTGACGCCGGGCATTATTCCCTGGTTCTTTTTCAGTGAGGTGCTGAATACAGGAACCAACTGCCTGCAGGAGTATCACTATCTGGTTAAAAAAGTGGTATTTGAAGTAGAAATGCTTCCAGTTATCAAGCTGATTTCCTGTTTCATGGTACATGCCTGTTTTCTGGTTATCATGGCCGGTCTGTATCTGGTCAGCGGCTATCGGCCGGAGACTTACTGGCTGCAGGTATTTTATTATTCTTTTGCGGCATCCATGTTTGGCCTGGCGCTGACGTATTTTACCAGCGCTGTGCAGGTTTTCTTTAAAGATATGGCTCAGATTGTGGGAATCTGCCTGCAGTTTGGCATGTGGCTGACGCCAATTATGTATGATGAGCGGATTTTCACCAGTCGGGCGGGTTGGCTGGAAACGGTATTCAAACTGAATCCTTTTTATTATATTGCGGCCGGTTACCGGGACAGCATGCTGACCGGATCCTGGTTTTTTGAACGGCCAACCATGACGATTTATTTCTGGGTGGTTACGGTTATCCTGATGATTGTGGGACTGAAAATGTTTCGACGTATGCGGCCGCATTTTTCAGATGTACTGTAGACGGGATCAAGCAAAGGCTGCGCTTTGGAATCCCTGGGATTCCAAAGCACAGCCGGAGGGGATCCGGCCGGGAAATGAAAGCGCGATTGGAAAATAGGAGAGCAGGATGGTTTTTAGTTCAATTGTATTTTTGTGGGTGCTTTTGCCCGTGATTCTGATTACGTATTATTTGAGTCCGAAGTGGATGAGAAATGGCCTTCTCACGGTCTTCAGTCTCTTTTTTTATGCCTGGGGAGAGCCGCGATATGTGGTGTTGATGGTGTTTTCCGTGCTGATCAATTATACCTTTGGCCTTCTGGTGGAGAAGTATGGAAAGAAAAAGTGGCTGTTGGCCGCCGCGGTGGCGCTGAATCTTCTTTTGCTTGGATATTTTAAATATTATAATTTTATTGTGGAGACAGTCAATCAGTTTTTGATGGGAAGTGGCCGGGAGATTCAGGCGGTACCGGTGGCGCTGCCCATCGGAATTTCCTTTTATACGTTCCAGGCACTTTCCTACGTGGTAGATGTGTACCGCGGGGAAAATAAGGCTCAGAAGAATCCGCTGAATATGATGCTGTATATTTCGTTTTTTCCGCAGCTGATTGCGGGTCCCATTGTTAAGTATCATGACATTGAGGAGCAGATTAACCATCGGGTTGTTACCCTGGATGGCTTTTCCTACGGGGTTAAGCGGTTTATTTTCGGCCTGGGTAAGAAGGTAATTTTAGCCAATACCTTTGCAGAGGTTGTGGATAAAGTGTACTCCTATCAGGCCGGGGAGGTAAGTCGGCTGCTTCTGTGGCTGACGGCGCTTCTTTATATGATGCAGATTTATTTCGATTTTTCCGGGTATTCGGATATGGCCATTGGACTTGGAAAAATGTTTGGCTTTACCTTTAGTGAGAACTTTACGCTGCCCTATACGGCCACCTCAATCCGGGATTTTTGGAGAAAGTGGCATATTTCCCTGTCCAGCTGGTTCCGGGAATATGTCTATATTCCTCTGGGGGGGAATCGGAAGGGAAATGTGAGGACCTACGTGAACCTGTGGACCGTGTTTTTGCTGACCGGAATCTGGCACGGTGCCGGATGGACCTTTATTTTCTGGGGACTTTATCATGGGTTTTTCAATGTGCTGGAGCGCAGCTTTGTGGGAAAATGGATGGGGCGCCATCTGGGACAGATAAAGCCACTGAAACATATGTACGCCATGTTCATCGTGTTGATTGGCTGGATTTTCTTTCGGGCCGAGACCATCGGCCAGGCCTTTGATTTTATATACTGGATGTTTGTGCCCCATGATGCGGTCATCCTGGCAGAGCGTTTTATGAACCGGAAGCTGTGGCTGCTTTTGGCGGCGGCAGTGGCCTGCTGCGGTCCTTTGCAGTGGCTTTTGAAGCGCTGGAAGGAATATGTGCCTGCCAGAGATGGGGCTGTGGGTGCAGCCGCTATGCTTGGCTATATGGCTATTCTGTGGTTTTCCATTCTTTTACTGGTTAATAATACTTATAACCCATTTATTTATTTCCGCTTCTGATCTGGATCGGAAGAAGAGCAGGAACAAAAAAGGAGAGAATACGAATCCGATGAAATGGAATCGAGATACCATAAAAAAGGGCGGATTTATTGGGGCATTTCTTTTGAGCCTGACTGGCCCAACGCTTCTTTATCCCGCTGTACGGGACCATTTGGACCAGACGAATTATGAAAATCGGGAGTTGGCATCGTTTCCGGAGCTTTCTGTGGAAAATTTTGACCATATCCCAGCGGAGTTCGAGGCGTATTACAATGATCATGTGCCCTTTAAAAATCTGTTTGTAAAAGCCAAAACAAAGCTGGATTTAAAACTTTTGGGGGACAGCTCTATTTCTGATATTACGGTGGGAAAGGACAACTGGCTGTTTTATACCGTTTCGGAAGAGGGGGAGGACGCGCTGGCAGACTACCAGAAGACGAATCTCTATTCGGCGGAGGAGAAGGAACAGATTCGCAGTCAGATTGAATCGGTAAGAAACGAATTGGAAGCAAAGGGGATTCGTTTTTTCCTGTTTGAAGCCCCAAACAAGGAGACCATATATGGAACGTATATGCCGGAATCGGTAAAAACCTACGGTGATCAGTCCAGGCTGGATGTGATTATTCCGGAGTTGCGGGATGAGTACGGACTTCCGGTTTATGATCTGAAGGACAGCCTGGCGGCCTGTGCAGAGGACTGCCAGCTGTTTTACCGGTATGATACCCACTGGAATCGGGTGGGAGCATTTGTGGGGAGTCAGCAGATGGCAGAAATTCTGACTGGCAGCAGTGTGCCGCTTTCTGAGGTAAGGGTGGCTCCGGCTGGAACCTGTTCTGGCGATATGGCCAGGATGCTGAACCTGGCAGCGGAGTACAGTGATGATGTGGAGTACACCATCGAGGGATATCTTCCGGACATTACCGTTACCAGGACGGAAGAGGATGAAAACGGAACTTTTGCGGTGTTTGAATCCAATTCGCCCAACGACAAAACACTTCTTCTGGTGGGGGATTCCTTCAGCCATGGCCTGAAGTTCTTTTTGCCAAAGCTTTACCGTCGGGCAGTGTTTGCTACCTTTGATACGTATGACAGCTCCATGATTGAGCGGTATCAGCCGGATGATTTTGTCTATCTGACGGTGGAGCGGAACCAGGAACTGTTTGAGAACCCGGAGACGATTATCTGGTATGGGCAGGATGCTTTGAAGACAGAGGAATAGAACTTAGGGATTCTTCATAAGATTACTTACTTCTGTGGAACTTTCTTTATGAACATGGAAATCAGCATTGCGGAAATCCCTAAGAATAAATAGGCCAATGCATATAGAAGAAATGCTTTTTCGCCCATATCGAAAAACCACCATGCACCAGCCAAAAAGAAGATTGCCGTGAGAATTGGCGATGCCCATAATTTTTTTATATCCTTGCCGGCATATACTCTGGCATAAATTGCGTAAAAGGGGTTCACTGCGAAAAACAAAAGGAAGGAAACAGCCATTCCACCATCACTTTTTATAAAGGTAACCGCAAGCCAGGGCAAGGCCAACATAATTACTGCTGATGTTATTATCCAGGGGAGAATTTTTTTCATACGCGTACGCTCCTTTATACAAAGTCGTGCATCCCTCTTAACCTCACTATACTTGATTTACAAAAATTTGTCACTATCCAGAAATGGGTAGTTTAAGTTCTCTTTTTCCGATAGCCTGAATGGATAAAATAAACGATCGAAATAACCTGTTTTATCTATGGATATACATTCTTGTCATATCAGGTTCATTGTCCCCTTGAACCATGCATAAAAATTCCCAGCCATATTCTGTTTTGTGATTAAGATAGGCTTCCATACATGTAAGATATGCCTCTTGCGGTACGTTCCACTTTTCGTGAAACCATGCAGCGGCTTCTTCTTTTAGTTCTGGTTTTTCTCTTAAAGTGACATAGATATATTTTTTCATTTTATGTGATTTACCTCTTTCTGAAGATTTTCCAGGAATTTTCCGGCATGGGCGCCGTCCATCTGCGTGTGGTGGAATTGAAAGGAAATTGTCAGGTAATAGCGAACCCATTTTTTCGTGTACTTTCCCCATATGAGGAAGGGATTATTAAAAATACCGCTGTTCATCCCAACTGCACCGTCAATTTCCGTCTCAATGATGGCCGAGGTGCCGATTACCATGCATGTTTCGGAAAGATCCAGATCCTGACAGGAGGAGGCGGCCTCTGCTGTGCGTGCCAGATAGTCCTGGCAAAAGATATCCAGGCAGTCAGAATATGGAATATCGCAGGAAGTGATCTGACCGTCTTTGTTTTTTACAATGGTATTAACTGCCAGCGTGTCGTATTTGATCAGTTTGTCTCCAACAGGAAGAAGGTAGAATTCGCGGATGCCGGAGGCGGCCTTTCCGATGCAGTAGTCCATCATCATGTTAAATTTTATTTTTTTGCGTTTGCTGATCGTTACCAGATTCGATACATCCAGAGTTTTAAAAAAGGTAACCATCGGGTTTGGGGCGTTCATCCAAAGCTGGTAGGCCGAGGCCCGGTCGGTTTCTTCCGGTTTTACTTCTCTTGGCATGGACGGGGTTCCTCCTTTTTAGGTAATTATGATGGCGGTGTTATGTATTTACTGATAAAGTGATATGCGATTACCGTATAAACGGGCAGGATGACGGCGTACGTGATGATATTAAACAGAGTAAAGTTGTAGGTGTTTGACACTTCGCCGAATTCCAGAAGATAGCGACAGATCATGCCTGTCAGGGTAAGTGGCAGCGTAAAAAAATAGACCTGTTTTTCCCGCTTTTTCCCATAAAGGCCGGCAAAACCCAGGCCGATGATCCCGTAGGCGAGAAGAAGGGAATAGAGATTCCCGACGTCAAGAGGAAATGGCTCACTTTGGATGGGAAACATGAAACAGCCGGCAAAGACGATGTATCCCAGAAGAAACAGTTTCATAATCAGTGGCCGTTTTCGGCCGGCTTTGCCAATTCCGACGCCAATGAGAAGTATGCTGATGAATACAAGAATAAATAAGAGGATTATCCACATGGTTGTTCCGCCTCCCTTTTTTCGATCCGGTAAACAGCTCCCAATCGGGCGGGGGCTGTTTCTTCGATACTACCATCAAACCAGACCGTTACGGTATCTCCGATTGTTATTTCATCCACAAGATTATCACCGGGGATGAGATAGAGACCGTCTGACATAGGCAAGAAGCCGTCTGCTGTACTGATATGTGAAACAGTCAGCGAGCCGTCATCGTGGATTTCCTGAACGTTTCCAAGGAAGTTTTTAACTTCAGCCGGAATGGAACGGTTCATGGAGGTGCCATTTGAATCGACAGCCCGGAAAATTTGTTTCCTGCCCTCTATCACGACGATAATCTGTCCAGGACTGCTTTTCTGATATGAATAGCCATCACCAAAATTGGACTGTTCGTGTTCCTGCGGAAGAGAAGAGGGGGATGTATGGGAGGTAATCGTTCCATCCATGGTACCGCATGTGGACATGGAATCGCAATAGCCTGTATCCTGGTAAAGAGTTCCGCCAATCATCACACTGGGCGGGTAACAGCCTTCGGAATTGGACTGGACTGCTTCAGTGCGGGATGGATCCGGATCCAGCCAGATCAGGCTGGTAATCCCCTCTGCCTTAGAGACGGAAAAGCGGGCATCTTCGCCCCAGGTAATAGTGGGACTGCTTTTTTTGGTAAAATCAATCTGGTATCCCAGGCTGTCAGCATATCCGAGAATGCTGGCGGCGACGTGGTTATCCTTTACAAACAGAAGGTGTACCATGCCTTCGTTGATCATGTTTTCTTTGATTGCACTGCTGTGAAACCCGATGATTTCTTCTATTTCTTCCCTGCTCTGGTATGGCCCGAAGGCGTATAGCGTGTCCCAGGAAAAGGGAACGACTGCATTCAGGGAAACGGTGGTGTGATCTTCCAGGGCAGTCAGGGATTGTTTCAGTTTTTGATTTTTATACCATATGGCTGGATTGCCCAGAAGAAGATAGAAGGCGATTCCAGCCAGAAGAATTGCGATGAAACGGAAGATACCTATTTTTGTTTTCGTATGTATTGTTTTCATAGAAGTTCTCCTTGGAAAATATGGAATTTTCAATGTTGCTTTTTGGTGTTACAGATATTATATCGGAATAATAAGGGAAGGGTTTTTCTTATTTCCTAATTTTTCCTTACATCATTGTTACCATCCATTTTTTGTATGATTTTACACTATTTTTTGATGGGTTTTACACAGGTGCGGTACAATGAAGAAGGAATGAACGAAGAACAGAGTGCGCAGAAATAAAATCAGAATACGAAAAGGAAGAGGAGATTGGAATGCTTCGAAAGCTGGTAGAGTTAAACACGGTAACAGAAGGGCAGAAACTGTATCATTATACGAAATGCAGCGGTGTACAGGGGATTTTATCCGGACGATCGTTCCGGGCGACCCGCAGCGATTTTTTAAATGATACCAATGAGATGCAGTATATTCTGGCGGTGGCTTACGAGGTAATACAGGAGCTGGAGCCAGAAAACTGGCGTCATGCATTACTGGAACGTGCAGTAAAAACTGTCCGTGAGATCAGGAGCCGCGCTTACTATGTGACGGCCTTTTCGACGGAGGCAGACAGCATTACCCTGTGGGCGGAATTTGGAGATCAGACGGGATATAATCTGGGGTTTGAGAGCCGCAGCCTTTTGAAACAGATCGAACAGGAGCGGTCGATCTCGTACCATGGATTTGTGATTTATGGCCGGAAGGAGCAAAAAGCCATTCTTCGGGAGCTTTTATGTCAACGGATTCCGAAGGCGATGGGGATGAAGTTTGAAGAAATTTTAAGCCGATGTGAGACAGAGAGAGGAAAACAGGAATTTGAGAAATTTTGCCATTTGTTCCAGAAAGCGCTTTCTGTGTATGCCGTGTTTTTTAAGCAGGAAGAATTTGCGCCGGAGCAGGAATACCGCCTGGCATTTCGGGAACGGAGTAATATGGATGTTCTGTTTCGGGAAAAGGATGGATTTCTGCTGCCCTATATCTGGGTCAGCGTCGCCGGGGGAAAAAAGAAATTTCCCCTGCGCAGCATTACCGTGGCCCCGAAAAATCATGTGGACCTGGCAGGCGAGGGGATGAAATTATACGTCAAAAAAATGGGGTATCCGGTGGAGGTTAAAACCTCCAGAATCAAGCTGCGATATTGAGGCGGCTTCTATAGTGTACGGGCGCGTTCACGGATATTCTGCTGGAAATTAACGACATCGTGCTCGTACTCTTCATCCATCAGGCGGGAGGTAATCATAAAATCCGCGGTGGCTTTATTGTTGGCGATGGGAATGTCGTATACCTGAGCAATCCGCAGCAGGGCCTTTACATCCGGGTCGTGGGGTTGAGCCGTCAGAGGGTCGGAGAAAAAGATGATAAAATCAATCTGTCCTTCTACGACTTTTGCGCCGATCTGCTGATCTCCGCCTAAAGGACCGCTGTTGTACCCTTTTACAGGAAGGCTGGTCTGCTCGGTGATCATCCGCGCTGTGGTGCCGGTGCCACAAAGGAAATGTTTTTTCAGAATTTCTTTATTGGCTTCGCACCAGTCGATCAGTTCACGCTTTTTATTGTCGTGAGCAATCAGGGCAATGTTTTTCTGTTTTCCAATAGTCATTGTTAAATAATCCATACGTCTCACTCTCCTTTGGTCTGATTTTTGCACACAACGGAAGGATTGTCAAGGAAATGACGAAATTTCACGATAATTTTACATTTATTTTCATTGTACTTAAAAAAATGATCGGGAAAAGTAATGTTTCCCTTTAAAATAAAAACCTTGTATCAGGAAAAGTATGATATAATGACTGTGAAACAGGCATTATGTCATTGCGCATCGCGTTTTTCACATTTATTGCGAAAATCCGTGCGCTAAGCGGGGTGCCTGATGCGATATGCTATGCATAATAAGCCGCAGAACAAGGAGGAAGTATGGCCGCGGAATATGCGATTGAAGTGAAAGATGTCACAAAAATATATAAACTGTACGACAAACCCATTGACCGTTTAAAGGAGTCTTTAAGCCTTCGTCATAGGGAATATCATCGGGATTTTTACGCCCTGCAGGGGATTTCCTTTACCGTGGAAAAGGGACAGACAGTGGGGATTATCGGAACCAATGGTTCCGGAAAATCAACGATTTTGAAAATCATTACCGGAGTTCTGACACCCACATCCGGGCAGGTGCAGGTAAATGGAAAGGTTTCCGCCCTGCTGGAGCTGGGCGCCGGATTTAACCAGGATTATACGGGTATTGAAAATATTTATATGAACGGGACCATGATGGGGTATTCAAAAAAGGAGATGGATGCGAAGCTTCCGGAGATCCTGGAATTTGCGGAGATAGGCGATTTCGTGTATCAGCCGGTTAAGACGTATTCCAGCGGTATGTTTGTCCGTCTGGCGTTTGCCCTGGCCATCAACGTGGAGCCGGAGATCCTGATCGTGGACGAGGCTCTTTCCGTCGGCGATGTGTTTTTCCAGTCCAAGTGCTACCGGCGGATGGAGGAAATCCGAAAGAGCGGCACAACCATTGTGATGGTTACCCATGATATGGGAAGTATTATTAAATATTGCGATAAGGTAGTGCTTTTAAATAAAGGCGAATTTATTGCCGAGGGGTCAGCTGGAAAGATGGTGGATCTCTATAAAAAGATTTTGGCCGGGCAGATGGAGGCGCTTCGGGCGGAGATTGAGTCGGGAACCGACTTCAGCGGAGATAAAGTGGTGAAGGAAGAAATCAGTGAACAGGATGGCGAGGCGGGCGGATCCGGAGCTGGTGTGGGCCATTCGGAAGAAATGAATGGCGGATTATCCGACGGAAAACCCTCTAAGCCGGTTCTTATGCGGGATTTGCTTACCATCAATGCCAACCGGGAGGAGTATGGGGATGGCCGGGCAGAAATTTTTGATCTGGGACTTCTGGATGAGAGGGGAAATGTGACGAATCTTCTTTTAAAGGGGGAGATGTTTACAATCCGGGAGAAGATCCGGTTCCATGCGCCCATCCAGGCCCCGATTTTTACGTATACGATCAAGGATAAAAAGGGAACGGATCTGACGGGAACCAATACTCTGTTTGAGGGAACCAATATTAAACCGGTTCAGGAGGGAGATGTGTATGACGTCTCCTTTACCCAGAAAATGACGCTGCAGGGCGGCGAATATCTGTTGTCCATGAGCTGTACGGGATTTGAGGGCGGCGAGCATGTGGTGTATCACCGTCTCTATGATGTGGCTAACATTACAGTAATTTCCAATAAAAATACGGTGGGTGTCTATGATATGGAGCCGGAGGTTGAGGCAGTTATGAATAGAGAGGAAACAGACAGATGAAACGGAACAGTCAGGAGATACTGACATTGCTGGAAAAATATGGGAATGACACGCGCCGGATACTCCGGGAAAATAAGAAGCTGGCCTATCTGTATGCGCTGTCAGAACTTCGGGAAAACCTGCTGGAATGGTACGGTTTTCAGCCGGAAAGCCGCCTTCTGCAGATCGGTGCCGACTGGGGCGCGCTGACGGGTCTTTTTGCCGGGCGGGTGGAATCTGTAACGGTTCTGGATCCAGAGGAAGAGGCGCTTAAGGTGGTTCAGAAACGTTTTTCAGAGCAGGGACAGGCGGTTTGCTGTGTGAAAGCAGAACTTACAGAATATGCGGCCCGGGAGCCGGAAGCGTATGACTACGTAATTTTTGCCGGTGGATTTTCCGGGGAAACGGATAAAAAAAGCCAGCTGGAAGCTGCCAGGGAACTGGTGGCGCCGGGGGGCGTGCTGCTGGTGGCTGCCTGCAACTGGTTTGGACTTAAATATATGGCGGGAGCAGCGAGAGAGGCGGTTTCTTTTACGAAGCGGGAGCTTGAGTCGGCGCTGCCGGGGGGACGGTTTTATTATCCCATGCAGGATTATCGCCTTCCGGGAGAACTGTATTCGGATAGATATCTTCCTAAAAAAGGTGAGCTGACCGGCCTTCTTTCCGTGTACGATTATCCAGAATATCTGATGATGGATGTGGGCGCAGCCTTCGATGCGGCCTGCGAGGATGGCCGGTTTGACGAATTTGCCGGCGGATATCTTGTGATCTGGGAGAAGCCGGGGAATAGTCAGGCGGTGCAAACGGACAGGGCGGGGCACCTGGAACTGGCGGAGACGGGAATCCGGGATGTGATTTATGTGAAATATAACCGGACCCGGGAAGACCGGTTTCAGATCAAGACAGAAATTCGGGAACAGAATGGAAAACGGGTGGTGGATAAAACGGCACTCTGTCCGGAAGGGATCGATCACATTCGTTCTTTTGCAGAAAAATACGAGATTTTAAGCCGCCAGAACCAGTCAGTAAAGCTGGCGGAGCCGCAGATTCTGGCGGCCGGCCGGACGGCCCGGTTCCCCTATCTGGAGGGGCCCACCGTGGCGGAACTTCTGAGTGAGAAAATTTCGCCAGACAAGGGGGATACAGAAGAGTTGGTCAAAGCAGCGACGGAGGCGATGGGAACGATTTACCGTGTGCGGCCGGAGGAGGTATCCCGCTTTAAGCTGACACCGGAATTTCTGACGGTATTTAACAGACTGGGAGAGTTGGAAGACACGGAAAATCCGGACTGGGAGGATGCGCTGGAACAGCAGCTTTCGGACGACGCTTACAGCGCCTCCAACGTGGATGCCCTGTTTGAGAATATGCTGGTAACGAAAGACGGGATTTTTGCCATTGATTATGAATGGGTTTTTCTATTTCCAATCCCGGCCGGATTCGTCCGTTACCGGACGCTGGCATATTTTTACCGGCGTCACGCCAGCCTGCTTGGCGCCATGACAGAGCGGGAATTTCTGGCGCTGTTTCCGGAATTTGTCCAGACGGACGGCGGACTTCTGGACACGTATGAAAAAATGGAACGGGGTTTTCAGGAGTACGTGCACGGCGAGAACCAGCGTATCTTTCAGGAGGACTATGTGGTTCGTACAAAGACGCTGGCAGAGCTTTCTCAGGTGGACGGCGAGCTTGGGCGGGCCAGAGAACGGCTGGAGCAGCTCAGGGCCGAGAACAGGGAGAAAGACACTGCCATGCGGAAACTCCAGGAGGTGCAGCGGCTGACCAACAACCATGTGGCGAATCTGGAGGTCATGATTGGAGATCTGCGCCATGAGATCGGAGAGATGGGAAAGACGCTTTCGTATCTGAACCGCCATGAGGCGCTGGTGTTTAAGGCCCGCCGGAAGCTGGGACAGGCATTTAACCGTCAGTTCCCGAAGGGAACGCGAAAAAGAAAGATTCTGGGCTATTGGAAGAACACGGCTCTTCATCCGGTACGGATGTTTCGCATGTACACGACGGAGGAGGGAAAAAATCGGATCAAAGGCGACTTTGAAATCGGACAGGAGTATCTCCGGTATGGGAAACTGGTATTTCCTCAGGAGGAGAACCCTGTGGTATCCATTATCATTCCGGTATACAATCAGATTCATTATACGTATCTCTGTCTTCAGTCCATTCTGGAGTATACGGGGGATGTCAGCTATGAGGTAATCATTGCAGACGATGTTTCCCAGGATGCCACAGAGCATCTGGCGGAGTTTGCGGAAAATCTGGTAATCTGCCGCAACGCGGAAAACCAGGGATTTCTTCGGAACTGCAACCAGGCTGCGCGGGCGGCCAGAGGCCGGTATATTATGTTTTTAAACAACGATACGCAGGTTACAGAGGGCTGGCTCAGCGCACTGGTGCGCTTGATTGAGTCGGATTCTTCCATCGGCATGGTGGGATCCAAGCTGGTGTATCCGGATGGTCGTCTGCAGGAGGCAGGAGGCATTATCTGGAGCGATGGGTCTGGCTGGAACTACGGTCGTCTGGATAACCCGGACAAGGCAGAGTACAACTATGTGAAGGATGTGGATTACATTTCCGGTGCTGCGATTCTTCTTCCGCTAAATCTCTGGAAACAGATCGGCGGTTTCGATGAGCGGTTTGCCCCGGCTTACTGTGAGGATTCCGATCTGGCGTTTGAGGTGCGGAAGGCCGGATACCGGGTGGTATATCAACCCCAGTCAAAGGTCATCCATTTTGAGGGGGTCTCCAACGGAACGGATGTGACAGGAACGGGTCTCAAGCGGTATCAGGTGGAAAACAGTGAAAAACTTCGGGAAAAATGGAAAGAGGAGTTTAAGAAGCAGTGTGTCAATACGGGCAGTCCAAGTCCCTTCCGAGCCAGAGAGCGCAGTATGGGGAAGAAGATCCTGGTGGTGATTGATCACTATGTCCCCACTTATGACCGGGATGCGGGTTCCAAGACTACCTTCCAGTATCTGAAGATGTTCCTGAAAAAGGGATATGTGGTTAAGTTTGTGGGGGATAACTACCTCCATGAAGAACCCTACACCAGCACGCTGCAGCAGATGGGAATTGAGGTGCTGTATGGCCAGGAATACCTGACGGGAATCTGGGACTGGCTGGAAAAGAATCAGAATGAAATTCATGCCGTATACCTGAACCGCCCTCATATTGCAGCCAAATACGTGGATTTTATTGGGGAACACACGAACATTAAGATGATTTACTATGGCCATGATCTCCATTTTCTCCGGGAATTCCGAGAATATGAACTGACGGGAGATGTGAAGAAGCGGCAGGAGTCGGAATACTGGAAATCCATTGAGTTTTCCCTGATGCATAAGGTGGCAGTGTCTTATTATCCGTCTTATGTGGAGGAGGAGGCGATTCACTCGGTTGATGAAACGATTCCGGTAAAGGCCATTACGGCTTACGTATATGACACCTTCCTGGAGGGCCTGAATCTGGACTTTGCAAAGCGGGAGGGACTTCTCTTTGTGGGAGGTTTTGCCCATCCGCCCAATGCAGATGCGGTGCTCTGGTTTGCCAGAGAGGTTTTTCCGCGGATCCGGGAGAAGCTGAACGTGAATTTTTATGTGGTGGGTTCCAGGGTTACCGAGGAAATAAAAGAGCTGGAGCAGCCGGGAAACGGTATCATCGTAAAGGGGTTCGTGTCGGAGGAGGAATTGTCAGAGCTCTACCGGAACTGCCGTATGGTTGTGGTTCCGCTGCGGTATGGAGCCGGTGTAAAAGGCAAAGTGGTAGAAGCGCTTTATCATGGCGCGCCCATCGTGACTACGTCCGTGGGAAGCGAGGGGATTCCGGATGTGGACAGCGTTTTGGCGGTGGAAGACAGGCCGGAGGAATTTGCAGACTGCGTTACCCGTCTTTATGGGAATGAGGAGGCACTTTGCGCCATGGCAGAAAAGACGCAGGAATACATCCGGCGGTATTTCAGCATGGATGCTGCCTGGGAAGTCATTCAGGAGGATTTCAGCTAAATGAATCGCGGTGATGTGAGCTTTACCTTCCAAAATCGAGTAGAAGAGGTAAAACTGAATATTTTGGACCAGCGCTGGCAGTCTACCCTGGCGCTGGCCCTGACGCTGCCTGATATTTGCGGCGGAATCGCTTTTCCGGAGCTGGTAAAACGGTATCGGGATGGAAAGGTGGTACTGGATCGCCAGAAAAATCCGACCCGGGACGTTGGCAGCCAGTATATCCGGTGGTTTGATGAGTATGCAGCACCGTTTTTCAGGATTTCTCCGGAGGATGACAATCCCTATATCTGCGGCGAGCGGTGCTGGCAGCTGCGCTGCGAATACCTTCATCAAAATAAAGGATTTCGCAATGATGAAGAGGAAGAGGCAGTACGCTTTCATTTGGGCGTAAACTGTGGGACCTCTCTTTGCCAGATGAGTCCGGAAGAACGGGCAGCCAGCAGTACAGATATCCGCATTGATATTGAGCAGTTTTGTTTGCGGATGTGCCAGGCGGCTGAAAGCTATTATGAAGGGGCCAGGCGGGAGCAGGATTTTGGACTTTACAATACGCCTGTGCTGGATTTTGTGCAGTTTACCCAGCGGGCGGATTCATCGGGACGGGTAATTGCCATTGTATGTCGGAAAACGG
>CALAAS010000030.1 GCA_937885015.1 uncultured Clostridium sp. | reverse complement strand
ACGGCATTCTCCTGGGGATCTCTGCGGTATTTTGTGCTTTTTATTTCATTTTTGGAAATTCGTGAATTTCATAAATCGATCAGGTATAAGACTGAAAAACACTATCCGCGCCGAGTGGGGCGCGCTGCTCCTGGAGAGGAATGTTTCCTTCTTTTATTAATGCAGAATTGGCCAGGCCGTAGGTCTGTATTTAGGAGCACGGAAAAGAAAAGGTATCTGTCTGGATCTTTATAGGGAAGATACCCGATGCTTCTTGTCTGCTATGACCGGGCAAAAAGATGCACGGCTGAACTGTTACATATTCTTAAGCTGGTAAAATTCTTTTTATTGACATAAAAATGGAATTGCGTATAATAATATTATAAGAAAATTGCTTTTTTCTAGTTGGCTGGCACTTAGATCTGATATACTTGTCAATCATGTGATTGATCGTCGGCAGACGACACTAAAATCAGCCGCAGGGAGAGGGTATATAGCACAATGGTGTTATTACTCTCTCTTTAAATTTATGAAGGACTGTTCGTTGCAGGATATGTAAAATAAGCGGAGGCAGATTCAGTGAATGTAAAAAAACTCACCTTAAACAATTTCATGCTTTTTGAAAACGCAGAAATCAACTGGGCAAAAAACATCAATGTTATTTGCGGGGAAAACAGCACAGGTAAAACAACGCTGCTTAAAGTTCTGTATTCTGTTCTAAAACCTCTCAGCAAAGGATCAAAAACAGCGGTAAACAAAGAAATGGAAGAACAGTTATTTGTAAGTAAACTGCAAGGTGTTTTTCGGCCAGATGAAATGAAAATAGGAAGGCTGGTAAAAAGAAAACAAGGCAGTAGCCGGACAGATTTTGAAGTTTTGCTGGATAAAAATCAGAAAATATCAATCGGCTTTGGCAACCGCCAGGAAAATCATGCGGATATAAAAGTAGAAGTATGCAGAACTTCCGCCAAATATGATGCCATTTATATTCCAACAAAAGAAATGATCTCTACAACAGAGCATTTTTCTTCGCTGTATGAAGAATACCATATTGATTTTGAAGAGGTATATTACGACCTGGCAAAGCTATTGGATCGTCCACTGTCAAAGGGTCCCAATACAAATGAGCAAAATGAGGTTCTGAAAAGTTTTGAAGAAATCATGAAAGGCCAAATTGTTCAGCGTGATAAAAAGTTTTATTTAAAGATTCGCGGTGAGGGCGAGTTTGAAATGGGACTACTCTCTGATGGATACAGAAAGCTTGCGATGATCGTTTATCTGATACTGTCTGGAAGTATGAATAAAAATACGATTCTTTTTTGGGATGAGCCGGAAACCAATATGAATCCGAAGATGATCCGTCCGATCGTACAGGCACTGGTTGCTTTAGCAAAAATGGGGGTTCAGATTTTTATAACGACCCATGATTATTTTGTGCAGCAGGAATTTAATATGCTTACTGTATATCCAGAACTGAATCCAGATCATCTCGATATCTGCTTTATGTCTTTATTCCGAGATGAAGATACAGGTAATGTGCGATTTGAGTTGGAAAAAATGGCATCAGATTTGAAACATAATGCGATTATGCAGGAGTTTGATGCAATGTATGATAGAGAGCAGAGGATTATCTATGGTAATTAAAGAAGAAAGCGGATTAAAATTTGGATTTCCAGATGGAGACTCTGTTGTAAAATTCGATGATACAAAATTTTATCGTAATTCATTCAATGCACTTCCAGAGTCTAAGGGTGTAGATTTTATTTCCACTGGGCAGGATGCCATTTCATTTATTGAGGTAAAAAACTGTCTTGGAGATGAAGGAAATAATCGCTGGAGAATCGCACCAGACAATCAAAAGCATGATACAACGGCCACAAATAACGATGTAACTGGACGGGATAGCTTTGATATAGAAGTATCCCAGAAAGTTGCAATGACTTTGGCGGCATTGAGCGGAGCCAGATCGTTCGGCGACAGAAAAGATTCTTTTGAAGAACTGCAGAATTCGGTTACTGCCGTCTTTTCAGAAAAATTCACAATGGACAGAATGAAAAAATATGTCATCTTATTTTTGGAGGGAGACTTTGGCTGTAAATCAAATTCAAAAAAGATGATTATGGAGAAATTACAGAGAAGTATTAGAAAGAAGATGCGCTGGCTGGATTGCAAGGTATCGGTCGTTGATTCTGATACATATGATAAGAAGATCTTCATGATCGTTTCTTAAACGGAATTTATACAAAAGTAAGGGTGAAAAGCCTGCTTCAGGCCTTTCACCCGAGAGTATGAAAAAAAGTCTGTAAATTGAGATCTTCTATGATAAGTTAATGAG
>CALAAS010000029.1 GCA_937885015.1 uncultured Clostridium sp. | reverse complement strand
TACGATACTTCGGGAATATCTGCAGTCACTGTAACAAATGTTTGACAAACCTACAAGAGGGAAATCTGCTGGAATTTCATACGTGTTAAACAAAGCAGATCGGTTATTCATCATGAAAATGGGATACTGAAAGGAGAACAGCAGCCGGAATGGACGCGCATTCGGGAGTGTAATGAAGAAGGAAGATGAGAGAGATAATTAAAAAGTATATAGAAGACTGCTCCCAGATGGAACGTTTCAATCTGGTAACACGTCTGGGGAATGATATTGTGGTCAATGGAGGCGAAATTTTCCGTGCGGAACAGGCAATGAAATTTGCGGCGGAGGCGCTACAGCTGGAGGGATTTGACAGCTTTGTAATTGCCAACGGAATTTTTTCGACGGTAATTATTGATGGCCGGTTTTATTCAAGCCGGATCTGCTATATTCCGCTGGCGCCTACTATGCTGAGCCGGGTGGATGAACTGAATAACCTTTCCAGGCGGATCGCAGCGGGAAAGTGCGGCCCCTTTGAGATGCGGGCAGAGCTTTCACGGATTGAAAATATGCAGCCAGCGGGAGATCGGGTTCAGATTCTGGCTGGCGGACTTGGAAGCGCCGCTTTCTGTTATTTGTTTAAAGGCAGTCTGTTTGACGCGGGAGCTGCGTTCATGGCGGGCGTGTTCCTGTATCTGTTCCTGCTGTATGTGGCTCCTAAAATTTCGGTTTCCAGAATTATGCGGACGATTCTGGCCAGCGGTCTGGTGGCACTGTTTTGCTGCATTATTTATACATGGGGGATTGGGGACAGTCTGGACCGGATTGTAATCGGCGCGGTCTTTCCGCTTGCGCCCGGAATCCCTCTGACGAATTCCATTCGAAATTTTCTGGAAAATGACTACCTGTCGGGACTGGTTCGCCTGGTGGATGCTTTTCTGACGGCAGGTTGTATTGCGATCGGGGTGGGAAGTGTGATGAGGTTATGGCTGATCTGACTGGAATGGCAGTATAAATATGGTGTGCAAAGGAGATATAGGGAAAGATGGATGGAATGATACAGCCGTCACTGGATGTGATCAGTGAGCTGGCGGCGGCTTTTATTGGAACGGTGGCATTTTCGGTTCTGTTTGGTGTGCCGAAAAAGTACTATATGTACTGCGGACTGACGGGAGGTGTCGGCTGGGCGGTGTATCTGATGTTTGGCGGTCTCAATAATTCGCCGATTATGGGGACGTTTGTGGCCAGTACAGTTTTGACGGCTCTTTCCCGCTATCTGGCGGTTCAATGTAAAGCGCCCACAACGATTTTTCTGCTGTGCGGAATTTTTACGCTGGTTCCCGGCGCCGGAATTTATTATACGGCGTATAATATTTTTATGGGAGAAGGTCAGCTGGCGCTGGCCAATGGGATGCATACCATAAAGACGGCAGTGGCCATTGGCCTTGGAATTGGTGTGGCCTATTCCATTCCACCCTGGATATTCGGCTGGCATCGTGATGTGAATGTCTGGAGCGAGGATGACTAAGAATGCAGGCTTGTACGCCGCTGCACTTATTTGTGCAGACGGCGTTTTTCTTCCTGTTCCTGCAGTTCTTTCAGAGCTGCGGAAAAACGGGAAGCTGCGCTGGGATTTCCACGCAAAAGATGGCGGCGGTAAAACCTGTTCAGGGAGGAGGCAGGCTGAAGGGCACGTTTTCGGGCTTTCAGGTCTTCCAGCTGCAGCGTGAGCTGATGGATACGGGAAATGGTCTCACTGTGAAATGAGGCTAGATGACCGGAAATTTCTGTGTGGGCCAGGCTCAGGCGTTCAGTGGTTTCAGTGCGGGCAGTGGTAAAGCGTTCGGAGACTTCAGACTGGGCACTGCGAAGAAATTGTTCGGATTCTTGGCGAAGTTCGGAGAGCTGATCCAATACGTCCTGTCGTATGGAGGCTGCGTGGGTTTCCACTTCTTTTCGCAGTGCCAGAATGCGGGCGTGCATTTCTTCGCTTTCTTCCCGAAGCTTCGTGAGGGTTTCCAGCGTTTTTCCGAGAGCCAGAGCTTCTTTAGTAGATTCAAAGATATCGACAGCAAACAGAGCGGTTGTGACAGCCAGAACCGGGTTCAGGATAAACGGAGAAGTGGCAGTTACCGCCTGGGCAATGGGATGATGGATTACCTCGGTCATAAGGATGGTAAGGCCTCCCCAGGCCAGGGAGGAGGAGAGGCAGATATAGCCGTGCAGCTGAAATGGCTGGTTGCTGTAGTCCCAGTATCGCATTTTAAATAACCGTTCCATGATAAAACCAGTTGCGTATTCCAGAATTGTTGCAGCAAAAAAGCCGGATACGTAAACAAGAAACAGGTTATCCTGGACGGGAAGCGATACCCATAGCATCATAATGGCACCGGATCCATACAGAGGAAGCAGAGGGAGGCGAAGAAACCCACGGTTGACGAACCGATGCTTTTTGAGACTTACATAGGTAGATTCAAATATCCAGCCTAGAAAACAATAGATGTAGAAAAATGCCAGCCATTGCTGCCAGCTATAAGTATATGAAGTATATGTATGCATGGTTTAGCACTCCTTTGTGAAAGGCATGTTGAAAATGGCATGCTGCGATACGATAACTGTAATAAGATGCTGTTATTTTATATAAAAAGGGAAAAATGCGCAAGAGGGAAATAAAAGAAGGGACTGTACCTGAATTTTGTCTAAAATATTTTGGGCAAAATTTGGGGAACAGTCCCTTTATTTGGGTTTAATTTATAATTTTTCTGCCATTGGCAATGACGGTATGAATCTGTTTCAGTGTTTCAAGATTTTCACAGGGATTTTTATCCAGCAGAAGGAGATCTGCAAAAGCACCCTCCTGTACAATGCCGACTTTCCCCTCTTGCCACAGTATTTTTGCCGCATTGGAAGTGGCGGCTTTTAGAACCTCCTGATTTGTCATTCCTGCTCCGGAAAGGGCAAAAATTTCATCCAAAAGGGCGGGATGCGGCGTATTGGGGGAACCGGCATCTGATCCGGTGCCTATTAGGACTCCGTTTTCCCTGGCATATTTCAGTGCGTTTTGATGGTGTTCCAGAACTGCGATGGATTTTGTCCGTGCGTATTCTGGGGTCTTTGGATTGTCTGCGTGATGCTTATAGACAAATAAAGTCGGGATATAGGCAGTTCCCTGCGCAGCCATCTGTTTTGCCATATCCGGCTGGATAAACTGGCCGTGTTCGATACAGTCAATGCCTGCATTGAGGCAGGAACGGACGCCCTGTTCGCCGATGGCGTGGGCTGTGACCGGAACCTTCCGGCGGTGCGCCTCGTTCATGATCATTTCCAGTTCTTCATCGCGAAGCTCTGTATCGTCTACCCCTTCACCTTCAATGCGTCCATAGACTCCTCCGGTTGCAGAGATTTTGATGACGGAACATCCCTTGGCAACCTGAGTGCGGACGGCTTTCAATGCCTCCCAGGGGCCGTCTACAGGAATTCCGTGGAATGGATCATGTCCGCCTGTCATGATAATCGACATGCCTGCGGCGAAAATACGTGGACCAGGAAACCATCCTCTTTGAATTGCTCTTCCCACATGAATAGCATCGTCATCAGGAGAGCCAAGATCCCGTATGCTGGTAATTCCATGTTTCAGGTATTTCAGGGAATTTGCTACGGTTTCCATCATATTTTCTTCTTTGGAGCGGTGCCAGATGTCCATGGCCGGATCTACAAGTCCGTCCCAGGTCAGATGTACATGCAGATCAATCAATCCGGGCATAATCCATTTTTCGTTTCCATCCAGAATTTCTATTTCATCAGAAGCAGCATCCGTGTGTGGAAGAATGCGGTCAATCAGATTTTCCTTCAGGTGGATATCAAACAGGCCGTCCAGCGTTTCAGTTCCATTAAAAATATGAACATTTTTAATTAACACGATTCAGTCCTCCTCGATTTTTAATGATAGAAAAAACGATTTGACAGAATATATTCGGTAAATGTATGCATAAAAAGTATAAGGAAGTTGAACGTAAAAGTCAACATAAGATAAATAATTGTCAATACAGATAAAAAAATATCAATAAAAATTCTGTTGACAAAACGATGCGTGCAAATTATACTGAGAACAACAAACAGAACGTGTTCGGCGAATGTATTCATCTAAAAAAGAGGGTAAAAGGAGGATTGGGTATGGAGTTTTTACAGGTTCAAGCAGTTCCGCATTTGTTGATTTATGTGGTATTGTATATGGCAGTTATGCTGGGAATTGGATTCTGGGCATCCAAGAAGATCAAGAGCAGTGATGACTTTGCGCTGGCAGGGAGAAGCCTGGGGCCGGTGGTTCTTATGGGAACGCTTCTGGCAACAAGCGTAGGAAGCGGAACTGTTACCGGTGGCGGAAATTCATTGGCATATAATTATGGATGGTGGGGCGGTGTTCAGTGGGCCATCCCTTACGTAGTATTCTGTATCATTTATCTTTGCTGCTATAAGCAGATCCGTAGAAGCAACTGCTATACGGTTCCGCAGATTCTGCAGCAGAAATATGGTGCAGAGACAAGAATTCTTGGTTCTTTTATCAACCTGATCGGTATGGCTGGCATTATCTCTTCCCAGTATAAAGGGTTTGGCTATGTGCTGAATATTACAATGGGAGTTGATAATAAGACGGCAACTATGATTGCAACCGCAATTATTGTGGTGCTTTCGGTAACAGGCGGTCTTATTTCTGTGGCCTGGACGGATGCCATCAGTGCATTTATGATTCTGATTTGCTGTGTTGTAGCTCTTCCATTCGTGCTGAATGCAGGCGGAGGATGGGATGTAATCTGTGCCAATGCAGCAGCGATCAATCCAGATAAGCTGACATTCTTTGGCGGACGGAATATTTTTATCTGGATTGGTGCATTTCTTCCGTTGATTATGCTGGAGACTGGAGATCAGAATTTCTATTCCCGTCTGACAGCAGCAAAAGATGACAAATCAGCCAAGATTGCTATTTATGGTTGGGGATTGATGGCTCTCATCGTTACGCCGTGCGTAGGAATTATCGCATTTGTCGGCAGTGTTGTATTTGGAACGAACATCGAGGCGGGTATGTCTTTCCTGTCAACCACAACGATTATTCCTCCGTTGATTGGCGGACTTCTTCTGGCTGCAGCAACTGCATTTATCATTACAACCGGCACGTCGTATCTGCTGGCATGCGGAACCAGTGTTACATATGATTTTTACACGCAGTATATCAATAAGGATCCAAATGATAAGCAGGTACTTTGGGTAAATCGGATTGGAACGGTTTTAATCGGTGTCATTGCACTGATTATCCTGAACTTCTTCCCAACCGTTCTGGCGCTTCAGAACTGGTCCTATACGATGATAGGTGCCAGCATCACGCCGGCAGTTCTTGCATCCATGTGGTCCAAGAAGGTAACGCGTCCGGCAGGATTTTTATCCATGATTCTGGGAGCTGTTACGACGTTGGCGTGGGAGATCATGGGATGTCCGGGTGGTCTTCAGAGTATTCTGATTTCCGGGCCGGTTGCGATCATCACGCTGGTTGTTGTTTCTATGGCAACACAGAAAAAGGCGCAGGAAGTATAAAGATTAAGGGGTGACATGGATGAATACATCACTGAAATACATAATTTGTGGCAGGTTTTTTGATGGGGTAAATCAGGAGCTGAAGGAAAATATTCAGATTCTCGTTGAGAATGGTGTGATACAGGCAGTGGATCACAATCTCCCCTGTCCGGAAGGGGCAGAGGTTATTGATCTGGGAGGGTTGACGGTTACACCGGGAATGATTGATTCCCATGTGCACTATGATTTCGTCGGGCCGGAACATTTTAATTCTTACGTGGTAACAGACAGTGATGAGCGTAAAGCATTAAATGTGGTTCATAATTGCATGAAAGCGCTTCAAAACGGATATACAACTGTTCGTACTACGGGGACGGCATTTCGCGGTTTTGGAATGATTGATGCAAAACGTGCGATTGATGCCGGGATGTTTCCGGCAGCCCGTCTTCTGGCGGCACCGCACGCCATGGGGTGTTCTGGGGGGCATTGGGATTTTTCAACGTATTTTCCTGGTTCCAATCCATTTGTTTCAGAATTTTTGGAGCAGCCCTATGGCACAGCTTCCGGTGCAGCGGGGTTCCGCCGCCTGGTGCAGAAACAGGTCAAGTACGGGGCGGATTTTATTAAAATTATGGCAGCAGGGGGGTTTGCTTCTCCCGGTGATGACCCGGGTGATCCGCAGCTGGATCGGGAAGAAATGGATGCGATCATAAAAACAGCGCATCAGTTGGGAAAATATACAGCAGCACATGCCTATACATCAAATGTGATGGATGTTCTAATCGAGTTGGGAGTGGATGAGATTGAACATGGAACCTTGATGCAGGCCCACACTGCGGAAGCTATGGTAAAGAAGGATATTCGTTATGTGCCGACGCTGTTTTCGCTGATGACGCCAGATGATGTGGATCTTTCCAGGGTTCCTCCCAAGAGTGCAGCCATGCAGAGGAAAGAAAAGAAGTATGCTGCGCAGCTGGAGGAGAGCAGAAAGATTGTGGTAGATCTGATTATGGATGGCAGCCTGACCATGGGACTTGGATCGGATATGGTGTCTATCGTCCCGGCTACAGACGGATGGAGAGAATTTACAGCCTGGAGAGATCTGGGGATTCCGGCACTGCGGGTTTTGAAGGCCGGTACATCGGATAATGCCAAAATCTGCGGTCTCAGTGAGGTGGGAGTGCTGGCTCCGGGAATGAAGGCGGATATAGCAGCCTGGGATGCAGACATCCTGAATGACCGGAAGGCACTTTGCCATTGTGCTTTTGTCATGAAGGACGGGTGTGTTCATAAAGAATATACGCCGAAATAACTGATAAATATATAGGAAAGACTTCCTGATGCCGGATTCTCTTCGGCTGTCAGGAAGTCTTTTGTGTTACGGCTTGCTTTCAGGTCTGACTCGCAGGCTGTCTATGTGGAGCTGAATAAGTGCCTCGTTTTCCTTTAAGATGTCGGTACAGCCGCCTTGTATACACCAGTCAATCAGGGCACCGCGTTCCGTTTTTATGTGGCTGCTAATCAGATCTGTAATAGAAACATCTGCGCGAATAATCCCCCAGTTTTGTCCTTTTGAAAATAATTCGTAGGCAATGAGATTACAGATCCGTCCATTATTTGTCATGCGTCCTCTCAGCTTTTCGTTTTTCATCATAAAGGTGTAGCTGGTAGTGATAATTTCTGCGCCCCATCTGGAATAGGTTTCCAGGACAAGATTGATTTTTTTGCGGATCAATTCGAGAATGTTTTCTGGCGTTACGTGGGAAACTTCTTCGTCAAAGAAATTTTGATAGATTTCGTCCAGCTGGTTGACCCATTCAAAAAAAAGTTCATCTTTGCTTTGAAAATGATGGTAAAAGGCGCCGGTGGAAATCTCTGCTTTTGAGGTGATTTCTGCAATAGTAATGGAATCAAATGGTTTTTGATTTAATAGCTCAGCTGCAGCTGAAAAAATTCGTTCCCGGGTTTTTTTGGCCTGCTGTGTCCGTTTATTATTTTTAGTATACATGGTTTCCTCATCGATTCGTAATATCTGTGGTAAATAAATATGGTCATCCGCTTTCCTTATTATAAATGGGAGAGGAAAAAAATACTATAAAAAAAGGATAAAATCTGTGAAAAGACAAATGGGAGGATTTACTTGCCAGCTTTTTGGACTTCGTGTAGAATAGGGCATATGTGTGGAACTTTTAACAATATGGCCATGGATGGCGGGGAGAATGGATATGATACGGATTGCAATACTGGGTGCCGGCAGGATTGCCGGAACGATGGCGGAGACGCTGAACGGAATGAAAGAAAAAGGAGTGCGCTTTTGTTGTTATGGTGTGGCAGCCAGAGAGCTTTCCAGAGCACAGGCCTTTCGGGAAAAATGGGGATTTGAGAAGGCTTACGGTTCCTATGAGGAAATGGTGTCAGATGAAGATGTGGACCTGGTGTATATAGCGACACCGCATTCTCACCATTTTTCCCACATAAAGTTGTGCCTGGAGCATGGGAAACACGTACTCTGTGAGAAGGCATTTACGGTAAATGCGGGGCAGGCCAGAGAAGCGTTCCGGATGGCCGAAGAAAAGGGACTGCTTTTGACGGAAGCGATTTGGACGCGGTATATGCCGTCCAGAGTGATGCTGAATGAATTGCTGGCTTCCGGTGTAATAGGGACTCCCTGTATGCTAACGGCAAACCTGGGGTATCGGATCAGGGAAAAGGAGCGTCTGATCCGTCCGGAGCTGGCAGGAGGCGCGCTTTTGGATGTGGGAGTTTATACGCTGAATTTTGCTTCCATGGTATTTGGAATGGAAATACGGAAGATCGACAGCTCTGTAAGCATGACGGAGACTGGAGTGGACGCTCAGGAGAGTATGACGATTCATTATGAAGATGGGCGTATGGCAGTTCTAAATGCGACCATAGACGGTCTGAGTGATCGCCGGGGAGTGATTTATGGGGATAAAGGTTTTATTGAGGTGGAGAATATCAATAACCCGCAGAAACTGACAGTGTATGATGCCGGACATCGGATGATTCAGGAGCTTTCCTGTCCGGAACAGGTTACGGGATATGAGTATGAGGTACTGAGCTGTCTGGATGCGCTGGAGGAAGGCCGTATTGAGTGCCAGCAGATGCCCCATCGGGACACGGTGGCGATGATGGAGCAGATGGATGAAATCCGGGCTGGCTGGGGCCTTGCCTATCCCTGCGAATAGGAAAGGTTTTCTGTAAAAAAGGTTTTTTCCGCAATATTAAGGAGAACATGGATTATGAGTATTTTAAATGTAGAGCACCTGAGCCATGGCTTTGGAGACCGGGCTATCTTTGAGGATGTATCCTTTCGCCTTTTAAAGGGAGAACATATTGGACTTGTGGGGGCCAATGGAGAGGGAAAATCTACCTTCATGAATATTATTACCGGAAAGCTGATGCCGGATGAGGGAAAAGTAGAGTGGTCAAAGCATGTGCGGGCCGGGTATCTGGACCAGCATACGGTTCTGGAGAAGGGCATGACCATCCGGGAGGTGTTAAAGAGTGCATTTTCATTTTTGTTTGAACTGGAAGAACAGATGAATGAAATCTGCGATAAGCTGGGAGATGCGCCGGAGGGTGAGATGGAATCTATGATGGAAGAGCTGGGAACGATCCAGGATCTCCTGATGAATCATGATTTCTACTCCATTGATGCCAAGGTAGAGGAAGTGGGACGGGCGCTGGGACTGGCAGAAATCGGCCTGGACCGGGAGGTAACGGATTTGAGCGGCGGTCAGAGGACGAAAGTACTTCTTGGGAAACTGCTGCTGGAGAAACCAGATATTTTGCTTTTGGACGAGCCAACCAATTACCTGGATGCCCCTCATATTGAATGGCTGAAACGGTATCTTCAGGAATATGAAAATGCCTTTATCCTGATTTCCCATGATATCCCATTTTTGAACAGTGTAATCAATATTGTGTATCATATGGAAAATCAGCGTCTGGACCGGTATGTGGGAGATTATGATAAATTCCGGGAAGTGTATGAAGTGAAAAAATCCCAGCTGGAGGCGGCGTATAAACGGCAGCAGCAGGAGATCGCGGATCTTCAGGATTTTGTGGCGCGCAATAAAGCGCGGGTTGCCACGCGGAATATGGCCATGTCCCGTCAGAAGAAGCTGGATAAGATGGAAGTGATTGAATTGGCCAAAGAAAAGCCAAAGCCGGAATTCCACTTTTTGGAAGCGCGGGCTGCAGGAAAATACATATTTGAAACGAAAGACCTCGTGATCGGATATGAGGAACCCCTGTCGCGTCCGCTGAACCTTTCTATGGAACGTGGAGAGAAAATTGCCATGGTGGGAGCGAACGGAATCGGAAAGACAACGCTGTTAAAGAGTATTTTGGGCCTGATTCCGCCTGTTTCCGGCCAGGTAACGCTGGGAGACTACCTGTCCATCGGATATTTTGAGCAGGAAGCGGAGGCAGATAATCGAACCACGTGTATTGAGGAAATCTGGAAGGAATTTCCGTCCTATACGCAGTATCAGGTAAGGGCGGCGCTGGCGAAATGCGGATTGACTACCCAGCATATTGAAAGTCAGGTGCGGGTACTTTCTGGAGGCGAGCAGGCCAAGGTGCGGCTTTGCAAGCTTCTGAACCGGGAGACGAATATCCTTTTGCTGGATGAGCCAACCAATCATCTGGATGTGGATGCCAAAGAAGAGCTGCGGCGGGCGCTCCTGGAATACCGGGGAAGTGTTCTTTTGATCTGCCATGAACCGGAATTTTATGAGGGTCTTGCCACAAAGGTATGGGACTGCAGTCAGTGGAGTCTTCGGGTTTAGCTGCAGAATACAGAAGCTGGATTTGCTGTTTCGGAACGGTTATGTGCAACTTATGTATAATATAACGAAAGAAGGAACTCCATCGGCTGAGAGTCCGGTGTAGTTCCTTCTTTTAATTGGGAATGGTAGGTATATATAAAAAAAGAAATTGGCTTAGGGGGGCCGGACGATTCGCACCGTCCGGTATGAGTATGAAAAAGCTTTATTATTTCAAGAAACTCTTGAAACAAAGGCCTGTTACCCTTTCGAGTAACATAGTTGTATTATAGGGACTATTTGTGACAAAACTATGTACCGGTCATTAAAAAACAATAAAGTTAATAAAAAAACAAAAAAACCTTTGAAAAGGGTAGGAAAATGTATATAATAGTAATTGGTATAGTTTGCCCAGGAGCGTGAAATTCTGGAAAACAGTTTTTTTCATTTATAGATTACAAAGCAGGAGGAAGAGCAATATGATGATGTCCAACGACATTGGGATTGATTTGGGCACCGCCAGTATTCTTGTGTATATCAAGGGGAAAGGCGTTGTATTAAAAGAACCATCGGTTGTGGCGATTGACCGCGATACGAATAAGATCATGGCAATTGGCGAGGAAGCGCGCCTGATGATTGGAAGAACTCCGGGAAATATCGTGGCTGTGCGTCCGCTCCGCCAGGGTGTCATCTCAGATTACACGGTTACGGAAAAAATGCTGAAGTATTTCATCAATAAAGCGGTGGGGAAGCGGACGCTTCGCAAGCCGCGTATCAGCGTCTGCATTCCCAGCGGCGCTACAGAAGTAGAGCGCAAGGCGGTGGAGGACGCCACCTATCAGGCGGGAGCCAGAGACGTGACGATTATTGAAGAGCCGGTTGCGGCTGCCATTGGAGCGGGAATTGATATTTCCAAGGCATGCGGAAATATGATTGTCGATATCGGCGGCGGTACTGCGGATATTGCTGTGATTTCTCTGGGCGGAACGGTAGTCAGTACATCCATCAAGATTGCAGGCGATGATTTTGACGAGGCACTGATCCGCTATATGAGAAAGAAGCACAATCTTCTGATTGGAGAAAGAACGGCAGAGGAGATAAAGATCAACATCGGTGCGGCATACCGCCGCCCGGAGGTTATTAACATGGAAGTACGAGGACGCAATCTGGTCACAGGCCTTCCCAAGACGATTGTGGTTACTTCCGATGAAACTCTGGAGGCACTTCGTGAGCCGGCGCTGCAGATTGTGGATGCCGTTCACAATGTACTGGAGCGAACCCCACCGGAGCTGGCAGCCGATATTTTTGACCGCGGCATTGTGCTGACGGGAGGCGGAGCGCTGCTCAGCGGTTTGGATGCGCTGATTGAGGAGAAAACAGGAATTACTACTATGATTGCAGAGGATCCGCTGACCGCAGTGGCTATTGGCACAGGCAAGTTCATTGAGTTCGCCCATGGAGATCCATCTGCGAAAGATTACGACTAAGAGTCCGGCTGTGGAGAGGGACTGTCGCGCTAATTGATGAGGTTAGTGCGGCAGTTTTTTCTTACAGCGGGCGGAATGGAAATTTTATCTCACAAAAGGGAAGATATATGGCAACAGTAAAGGGATATATTGAAAAGGTTAAGTACCGCAATGAGGAGAATGGTTACTCGGTTTTGAGCGTCAGCGGTGCAGAGGACGGTGAGGAATACATTCTGGTGGGCACGTTTTCTTATGTGTCAGAGGGAGAACTTCTGGAAGCCGAGGGCCATATGACGGAGCATCCGGTTTATGGGGAACAGATGGCTGTGGAACGCTATGAGATACGGCCGCCGGAGGATACGGTTTCCATGGAGCGCTACCTGGGGTCCGGAGCCATTAAGGGAATCGGAGCGGCGCTGGCCTCGAGAATCGTGAAGAAATTTAAAGCGGATACCTTTCGGATTATGGAGGAAGAGCCGGAACGCCTGGCAGAAGTCAAGGGAATCAGCGAGAAAATGGCCATGGCCATTGGCGAGCAGGTTGAGGAAAAGCGGGATATGCGCCAGGCGATGATGTTTCTGCAGGAATATGGGATTTCTGTTAATTTGGCGGTAAAGATCTATCAGGAATACGGCCCGGCTCTGTATACGGTGATCCGCCAGAATCCATATAAGCTGGCGGATGATATTCCAGGTGTGGGATTTAAGATGGCGGATGAGATTGCCTCCAGAATCGGGATCTGTACGGATTCGGGATTTCGAATCCAGAGCGGGATTCTGTATACACTTTTGCAGGCCTCTGCCAATGGGCATACGTATTTGCCGGCTGATGAGCTGGCCATGCGAGCGTCCGGGTTGCTGCAGGTAGATCCGGAGGAGATTGAAAAACACCTGATGGATATGCAGATGGATAAACGCCTGGTGGTGCGCAGAAAAAAGGCGGAAAACGGGACAGAGGCAGAGCGGGATGTTTACGCAGCTCAATATTTTTACACAGAGCTCAATACGGCGCGGATGCTTCATGATCTGAATATCACCGGTGCAGAATCGGAGGCCGGTATCCGGAAAAGCCTGGCAGGGATTCAGGAAGAGGAGAAAATTCAGCTGGATGAGCTGCAGATTCAGGCCGTCATAGAGGCTGTCAACTGTGGTCTTCTAATTATCACGGGAGGACCTGGAACGGGAAAAACGACGACAATCAATACGATTATCCGTTATTTTGAGAGAGGTGATATGAGCATTTTGCTGGCAGCGCCCACAGGCCGTGCAGCCAAGCGTATGACAGAGGCAACCGGTTATGAGGCCAGAACCATTCACAGGCTTCTGGAGCTTACCGGGATGCCGGAGGCGGAGGAAAAAGTGCGCAGCTCTTCTTCCATGCATTTTGAGCGCAATGAGGAGAATCCTCTGGATGCAGATGTGATCATTATTGACGAGGTATCCATGGTGGATATTCATTTGATGCACGCGCTTTTGAGGGCTGTCAATGTGGGAACTCGCCTGATCCTCGTGGGGGATGTGGATCAGCTTCCCAGCGTGGGGCCTGGCAATGTGCTGCGGGATATTATTGAAGCGGGTTGTTTTCATGTGGTAAAACTGACCCGGATTTTCCGTCAGGCTGCACAGAGTGATATTATTGTAAATGCCCACCGTATCAATGCAGGGCAGGAGGTTACGCTGGGAAAGCCAAGCCGCGATTTTTTGTTTATCCGGCGGGAGGATCCCAATGCTATCATCAATGCCATGATTACGCTGGTGCGGGAAAAGCTGCCTGCCTATGTCCAGGCAGACATATTTGATATTCAGGTCATGACGCCCATGAAGAAAGGGGCCATCGGTGCGGTGCGTCTGAATACAATTCTGCAGGAGTTTCTGAATCCTCCTTCTCCGGAAAAACCGGAAAAGGAGGCGGGGGAAACGGTGTTCCGCTTAGGGGACAAGGTTATGCAGATTAAAAATAATTACCAGATAGAGTGGATTTCTTATAATGTCCATGGGATTCCAGTGGATCGGGGAACCGGCGTTTTTAACGGTGATATGGGAATAATTCGAGAGATCAATACCTTTGCGGAACTGGTGACGGTGGAGTTTGATGAGGGAAAGCGGGTTGAGTACAGTTTTCGCCAGCTGGAAGAGCTGGAACTGGCCTATGCGATTACCATTCATAAATCCCAGGGAAGCGAGTATCCGGCTGTGGTAATTCCTGTATTTTCAGGGCCAAGCCTTCTGATGACGCGGAATCTGATTTATACGGCGGTGACTCGGGCGCGGACTTGCGTCTGCCTGGTGGGGGTGCCGGCAGTATTTCATCAAATGGTGGGAAATGCCATGGAACAGAAACGCTATTCCGGGTTGAAGGATCGGATTTTGGAAATTATGGAGCAGGGATGAGAGGAGATGGTATTTCCGGAACTGGTAACAGGGCCAGGCGGCAATGATGGAATGATCGGAAAGGAGGAGGTTGATTGAAAAAATGGTTGCGGAGGGCGGCATCCGCCTGTGTGGATGCCCTGTATCCCAGGCGCTGCCCTGTCTGTGGGCGAATTCTTACACCCGGGGGCGCGCTTTGCTGTCCTTCTTGTTTTTCTAAGCTTTCGTTTGTCACTGCCCCTGTCTGCAAAAAATGCGGAAAAGAGATCATTAGCCCAGATGTGGAGTACTGTCCGGACTGTGTAAAACGACACCGCACATTTGAGTACGGAATTGCGCTGCTGAACTACAATGAGGCGGCTGCCCGTTCGATTGCTGCCATAAAATATAAAAATAAGCGGGAGTATCTGGATTTTTATGGAAAGCTGGCGGCAGAGTTCTGTGGGAATCAGCTTCTTAATATGAAAGCGGACTGTCTGGTTCCGGTTCCCATTCATCCGTCCAGACGGCGAAAGCGGGGGTTTAATCAGGCGGAGCTTCTGGCAGAGCGGATGGGACGGGAACTGGGGATGCCAGTATTCCCGGAACTTCTGGTGCGTGTGAAAAAAACGGATCCGCAAAAGGATCTGGGCCCGTCAGAACGGCTGAGAAATCTGTCGGGAGCTTTTTTGGCGGTTCCGGAGAAATGTAAAAAGAGGGTGGAACGGGTCATTCTGGTGGATGATATTTATACGACCGGGAGCACCATGGAGGCCTGTACCCGGGCGTTGTACGCAGCGGGAATAAAAAAAGTCTGTTTTTTTGTACTTTGTATTGGACAAGGACGGTAAAGTGGGCTATTATTATAAGAATAGGGTTTGGCAGAAACGAAATGCATAGATTGCAGAGTACAAACGAAAGCTGCCAATAAAATGGGGTAAAGGAGTTTTTACATGCGGGAATTAGAGTACAGACTAGTAAAAGAAGATTATCAGAACTGGATTCACTGGAATGTGAAGAAGCATCCGGCCAAGGGAACGAAGTATCTGACCATGGGACTCTATGTGGCGTTCCTTTTTGTGTTTCTGGGTAAAAATATTATGGCGGCAGAGGGAAACGTGACCATGATGCTTCCGTCCGTTTTCGTGGCTGCCGTAGTCGGCGTGGCTATGTTTTATGTGGTATCGGACCGGAATCAGGAGCAGATTATCTGGAGAAGAAGTGGGCTTAGACGACTGGAAAAGACAGACAGCTTTCCGACGGTGCATCTGAAGCTGGAAGAAAAACAGCTGGTTATGTCTGTAAAAGAACGTGACATGAAAGAGGTTTACAGCTACCGGGATATTCTTAAGCTGGAGGAAATTGAGCGGATGTTTTTGTTTGAGACCTCCCGGAAGACCTGGCAGTTTGTGGCAAAATCGGCGTTTAAGAGTCCGGAAGAAATGGTAAGCTTTAAAACATTTATGGAAGAAAAGATTCAGGATGCCATAGAAAATCCGGATCAGTACCCGGATCCGCAGCCAGTTGAGGAGGAGAAAAATAAAGCAGCAGAAAGAGCGGCAGCGATTCGGAAACGGGATGCCATGGAGGAAAACGGGGATGTGGATGAGCCGATTATTACACATGTGGATACCAGCCACATGGGCAAAATCGGAAAGCTGGCCCATATGGTAGCCGTTACGGAGGCGGAAGAGGATGAGCACGGGGAAGACCTGACCCACGACACAGGCGAGGGAGAGACAGCGGTATCTGTTTTGGAGACGCAGGAAACCTGCGAAGCAAAGGAAGAGGAAACTTTGGAGGCGAGCGAAAAACAGGAGCCGGAAAGAGAATAAGATAGTATGGAGCCGTGGGTTGTCTTTTTTGCCTGCGGCTTTTTATAATATGAGGAGGTAAACGGGATGGAGAAAATGGTTTTGAACGGGGAAAGTGGCCGCTGGGCCATGCTGGGAGGCTGTATTCTTGGCGGTGGAGGCGGAGGAAGCGATGTGTTGGGGAAGATGCTTCTTGAAAAACTGGGCCAGGCATCGCCTCTTTTTCTCACGCCTCTTTCGGAGGTGGAGGAGGATGCGGTAATTCTTTCAGCATCGCTGGTGGGGGCACCGGCAGCGGCAGAGCAGTTTATTACTCCAGAAGCCATGGTGCGCACGGTAGAGTTATTTCTCAGCCAGAATCCGGGCGTGAAGTTGGGCGGTATTATGACCAATGAAAACGGTGCCTGCGCTACGGTAAATGGCTGGGTTCAGGCGGCGGTCCTGGGGCTGCCTCTGGTTGACGCCCAGTGTAATGGAAGGGCGCACCCAACAGGAGTTATGGGCAGCATGAATCTGCACAAGGACAAGGATTACCGGACGACGATGGCCTTTGCTGGGGGAAATCCAGCCACGGGCCGCTATGTGGAAGGTGTGGTGCAGGGCGGGATTGATCGAACTGCAGCGCTGGTACGTGCAGCTTCCGTGGAAGCCGGCGGTGTGGTGGGGGTGGCCCGCAATCCGGTGACGGCGGCTTACGTCAGAAAAAATGGTGCGCTAGGGGGGATATCTCAGGCGATTCACCTGGGGCGCCTCTATGAGGCTGGCCTTTTGGAGTCTGTGGAAGCAGGAGTGCAGAAGGCTGTGGAATTCCTGAAGGGAGAGGTTCTGTGCTGCGGAACTGTGGACGATTTTGTGCTGCGCAGTGAAGGCGGTTTCGATGTGGGGACAGTAACTGTGGATGGATGTGAGATGACCTTCTGGAATGAGTATATGACGGTGGATACGCCGGATGGCCGGCGGGCTGCCACCTTTCCCGATTTGATTATGACGCTGGATGCCCGGACAGGAAAGCCGCTGCCCTCTGCCAGCTTGAAGAAGGGGCAGAAAGTATATATCATCTGTACGTCGCATAAAAATCTGAACCTGTCACCTACCATGTATGATAAAGAACTTTTGTCTCCGGTAGAAACGATTGTGGGAAGAGAATTGCTTCGCTATTTGGATTTTTGATGATCGGTGAAAGCGGGTAAAGAAGTAAAAGGGGCGAAGAACCGAAAGGACGCGGCAATAAAAAAAGATTGACGCGTCCTTTGTTTTATGGTATAGTGGACGGGCGAATGGAAGAACATAGGTCTTTTTTTTTGTGCTCAAAATTCGGTTTAGCCGAAAAAGTCAGAAAGAGACCGCAGATTAACACAAAAAATGGAGGTGGAAGTCGTGCGCACAAGAATTACACTGGCATGTACGGAGTGCAAACAGCGGAATTACAACATGACGAAGGATAAGAAGACTCATCCGGACAGAATGGAAACCAAGAAGTACTGCAGATTCTGCAAAACTCACACACTGCACAAAGAGACGAAATAAGCGTAACTGGTTGGTTCTGTGAGATCAGGCATTTGCTTGAACACTTTGGAGGACAATATGGGCGATACAGAAAATACCAAGAAGGCTCCTAAAAAGAGTTTCTGGAAAGGCCTTCAGGCTGAGTACAAAAAAATCATCTGGCCTGATAAAGAGACGGTTATGAAGCAGACCGGCGCGGTAATCGCTGTATCAGTCGCTTTGGGACTGATTATTGCGGCTCTTGACACAGCGATTGTGTTTGGACTGCACTTTGTAATGTAAGGCGGGGGTGAGGATATGGCAGAAGCAAACTGGTATGTAGTGCATACTTATTCCGGCTACGAAAACAAAGTAAAGGTCGATATTGAAAAGACCATTGAAAACCGGAATCTTCAGGATCAGATTCTGGAGGTATCCGTACCGATGCAGGATGTGATCGAGGTCAAAAACGGAGCCAACAAACAGGTTGCCAAAAAGATGTTTCCCGGATACGTGCTTATTAACATGGTTATGAACGATGACACATGGTATGTGGTGCGCAATACCCGGGGGGTAACGGGATTTGTTGGCCCGGGCTCCAAGCCGGTTCCTCTGACAGAAGAGGAGATGGCAGGTCTTGGATTCCGCCAGCCGGGCGTGGTAGTCGATTTTGAGGTCGGCGACACTGTGGTGGTAACTGCAGGAGCCTGGAAGGATACAGTTGGTGTCATTCAGTCCATCAACGAAGGAAAACAGACCCTTACCATCAGCGTGGAGATGTTCGGCCGTGAGACACCGGTTGAACTGGATTTCACGGAAGTAAAGAAGATGTAGAAGGCGGCCCGCTTAATCTGGGCCCGTGGGAGGGAAATCCCCGCAAATACCACATTTTATTAGGAGGTGCCAAACGATGGCAAAGAAAGTTACAGGATACATTAAATTACAGATTCCTGCTGGAAAGGCAACACCAGCACCGCCAGTTGGTCCGGCTCTTGGACAGCACGGCGTTAATATCGTACAGTTCACAAAAGAGTTCAACGCGAGAACGGCTGATCAGGGAGACCTGGTTATCCCGGTTGTTATTACCGTATACGCTGACAGAAGCTTCAGCTTCATCACAAAGACTCCGCCGGCTGCTGTTTTGTTAAAGAAAGCCTGCAAGCTGAAATCCGGTTCTGCAGCTCCGAACAAGACGAAAGTAGCTACCATCTCGAAAGAAGAACTTCAGAAAATTGCCGAGTTAAAGATGCCTGATCTGAACGCTGCAAGCCTTGAGGCTGCAATGAGCATGATCGCTGGTACGGCAAGAAGTATGGGAATCACGGTTGCCGAGTAAGCTTAAACACGGATTATCCTGCCGGATACCGGCTCGAGATGTTTGTTTGTAACGTGGGAGGGAAATCCCCGACAATACCACTAGGAGGTTATTTATAATGAAAAGAGGAAAAAGATACGTAGAGGCTGCTAAATTAGTAGACCGCACAAATCTTTATGACACTGCAGATGCCATCTCCATCGTGAAGAAGGCTGCAGGAGCTAAATTTGATGAGACTGTAGAAGTTCATATCAGAACCGGATGTGACGGACGTCACGCTGATCAGCAGATCCGTGGTGCAGTTGTTCTGCCGCACGGAACTGGTAAGACGGTTCGAATCCTTGTATTTGCAAAGGGACCGAAGGCTGATGAGGCTCAGGCTGCCGGTGCAGATTACGTAGGAGCAGAGGAACTGATTCCGAAGATCCAGAATGAGGGATGGTTAGACTTCGATGTAGTCGTTGCTACTCCCGATATGATGGGTGTTGTAGGCCGTTTAGGCCGTGTGCTTGGTCCGAAGGGCTTAATGCCCAACCCGAAGGCTGGTACGGTTACCATGGACGTTACCAAGGCAATCAACGATATCAAAGCCGGTAAGATCGAGTACAGACTTGACAAGACCAATATTATCCATGTGCCAGTAGGTAAAGCTTCCTTTACGGAGGAGCAGTTAGCGGACAACTTCCAGACGCTTATTGACGCTGTCATGAAAGCAAAACCTGCTACATTAAAGGGCGCTTACTTAAAGAGCGTAACCATGACTTCCACCATGGGCCCGGGCGTAAAGCTGAACGTAGCAAAACTGATTGGCTAATCAGGACGCGTAATAGAATGTATACAAAAGGACAATTCCGGGAAACCAGGATTGTCCTTTTTGCCATACAGAGAACCAGGATTTCGAAAGTGGAATCTGTCAGCCTGAGAGGAGGTTTTTTATGAAGTTTGAGGAATTACAGAGAAAAAGAGAGAGCTGCCGCGTCTACAGCGACCGGCCGGTAGCGCGGGAGGATCTGCTCCGCCTGATTGATGTGGCCCGCTTTAGTCCCAGCGGCTGCAATGCCCAGCCGTGGAAGTTTATTATCGTGGATGAGCCGGAGGCAAAGAAAAAGATGCTTCCCTGCCTGCAGGATGGTCCCTTAAACGGTTGTCCCTGGGGAGACCGGGTACCGGCATTCCTCATTATCTGTGAAGAGGAAGCCCATTTAAAGCCGGGAGTGGGCGAACATTATGGTTCCCAGCATTTTGCCCAGATGGATATCGGTATGATGGCCATGTCTCTGTGTCTCGAGGCATCGGACATGGGATTGGGAACGTGTATGATTGGCACGATTAACCAGGAGAAGATCCACGAGGCCTTTGGGATTCCGTCAGAGCGGCCGGTAAGACTCTTAATAACGGTAGGCTATCCTGCCAGAGAGGGAGAACCCAGAAAAAAAGACCGGAAAAATCTGGAGGATCTGGTGTCCTATAACCAGTGGTAAGAGTCTGATGGCAATATAGAAAAAGCAGTACACAGAAAGTGAAAAAACAGGTAAAAAACAGTTGACACACGTGGGTAAGTGTGCTATTTTATATAGGTATTGACTGCCGAAGACAGCAGGCGCCGTAAGGCATAAGGTAAGAGCCGCCTGCCGAGGAACATACAAAACTCATGCTTTAGAGAGAATTTGTAGAGCCCTTCTGTGCAGCGGAAGGGTTGTTTTTTTCGCAGGTGATACCAAATTTAACAGGAGGTAAACCATTCATGGCAAAAGTTGAATTAAAGCAGCCGATTGTTGCTGAGATTTCCGAATTATTCAACGGTGCTAAGAGCGCAGTGGTCGTTGACTATCGTGGACTTACGGTAGAGCAGGATACGCAGCTCCGTAAGCAGTTAAGAGAAGCCGGTGTTACGTATAAGGTATACAAGAACACTATGATTCGCTTTGCTGCAAAGGGAACGGCATTTGAGGCATTAGAGCCCCATCTGGAAGGACCGACTGCACTGGCAGTTTCTAAAGAAGATGCTACAGCTCCGGCAAGAATTTTAGCAGAGTTTGCAAAAAAGGCAGACAAGCTGGAGATCAAGGCTGGTATTGTAGAGGATACTTACTACGATGCAAAGGGCATGCAGGTTATCGCAACGATTCCGTCCAGAGAAGTTCTTCTTGGAAAACTTCTTGGAAGCATCCAGTCCCCGATCACAAACTTTGCTCGCGTTATCAAGCAGATTGCAGAGCAGCAGGAGGCTTAAGTCCCTGTCCCATTTTGAGAATGAGAAGGCGCGTGAAAGCCGCGTAGAGATGTCACAGGCCGCGTGATGCAGGCCCGGAGATTAAAAAAGAAATCAATTATAGGAGGAACATGAAAATGGCAAAATTAACCACAGCTGAGTTTATTGAAGCTATTAAAGAATTATCTGTATTAGAGTTAAATGAGTTAGTAAAAGCTTGCGAGGAAGAGTTCGGCGTATCTGCAGCAGCAGGCGTTGTAGTTGCAGCAGCAGGCGGTGCAGCTGAGGCAGCTGAGGAGAAGACAGAGTTCGACGTAGAGCTGACAGAGGTTGGTGCTAACAAGGTTAAAGTTATCAAGGTTGTTCGTGAAGCTACCGGTCTTGGTCTGAAAGAGGCTAAGGAAGTAGTTGACGGCGCTCCGAAGGTAGTTAAGGCTGGCGTTTCCAAGGAAGAGGCTGAGGACTTAAAGACCAAGTTAGAGGCTGAGGGAGCTAAAGTTACTCTGAAGTAATTTTTGCATTTCCGTTTAAAATGTATTACAATAGGAGAGTCTGCTGTGTGCGTCTGCATGCGGCGGGCTCTTTTCCTGTTTATGGGGAAAATGGTTTAGGGCAGGAGAGGGAGGGATAAAGGGGATATGGCTGGTATGAACTGGAATAAAGCTGGAAATGGAGTGGAAAGAAATATGAAGGACCTGGCTTTGGTAAGAAAGGCACTGCGGGAAAATTGTCGGGAATGCGAATTTTTTCTGATTGGACTCGGAAGTGAGTGGGAGAAAGCCGGCGATGCGGAAGTCCGGGAGGCATATGCGGCTCTTTCGAGCCTGGCAGAGGAAAAGGATTATTTTGTGGTGACAACGGTAACGGATGCCCGGATTTTCGACAGTTCGCTGGATGCGAAGCGTATCACAGCCCCTTGCGGAAATGTGAACTGGCTGCAATGTTCCAGGGCCTGCACAAAGGATATCTGGGAAAAGGGAGAGCTGGAGCGAGAAATCTGTCCTCATTGCGGGATGCCGCTGACAGCCAATACCATTAAGGCGGATCCGTATATAGAAGAGGGATATCTGCCCCAGTGGCAGACATACCGGGAATGGCTGGCAAAGACGCTGAACCATCGCCTTCTGGTGTTGGAGCTGGGCGTGGATTTTAAAACACCAACCGTAATCCGATGGCCATTCGAGAAAACGGTCTTTTTTAATCGGAAAGCTCATATGTATCGGATAAACCGGAAATTTTATCAGATCGCCGGGGAAATTGTGGACAGAGCCGTTCCGGTGGAGGCGAATTCCGTCGACTTTATGCGGAATCTTGGGGCAAACGATTGTGAATAGCCGCCTGATATGATAAAATCGGGATAGCATGAAAAAAGGAGCAGACAGGATGGGAGCAATCAGCAACGACTGGCTGGCCCCGCTCAGCGGGGAATTTAAAAAGCCGTATTATAAAAAACTGTATGAGACTGTAAAGCATGAATATGAGACGCGGCAGATTTATCCGGAGGCAGGAGATATTTTTAACGCCTTTGATTTTACACCGCTTTCCCGGGTAAAGGCAGTTATACTGGGGCAGGATCCCTATCATGGACCTGGGCAGGCCCACGGCCTTTGTTTTTCTGTAAAACCGGAGGTGGAGATTCCGCCATCTCTGGTAAATATTTATCAGGAACTCCATGATGATTTGGGTTGCTATATTCCAAATAACGGTTATCTGAAAAAGTGGGCAGACCAGGGAGTGATGCTGTTAAACACAGTGCTTACTGTGCGGGCGCATCAGGCGAATTCACACCGGGGGATCGGCTGGGAAGAATTTACAGATGCTGCCATTCGGGTTCTGAACGAACAGGATCGTCCCATGGTGTTTATTTTGTGGGGGCGTCCGGCACAGATGAAAAAAACGATGCTGACCAATCCCGGACATCTGATTCTGGAGGCGCCGCATCCCAGTCCCCTTTCTGCATACAGGGGGTTTTTTGGCAGCCGTCCTTTTAGTAAAACCAATGAGTTTCTGCGCGCAAATGGACTTGATCCCATTGACTGGCAGATTGAAAATGTGGACAGAAAGGAGCAGCCATGAGTTTTGTGGAGATTTTAAAGGTTATTGTGCTGGGAATTGTGGAAGGCTTTACAGAGTGGCTTCCCATCAGCAGCACGGGTCATATGATACTGGTGGATGAGATTATCCATCTGGAAGTCAGCGAAGCATACCGGGAAATGTTTATGGTGGTAATTCAGCTGGGGGCGATTCTGGCGGTTTTAGTGCTGTATTTTCATAAGCTGAACCCTTTTTCTCCCAGAAAATCGACCCAGCAGTCCAGAGCGACGTTTCGCCTGTGGGGGAAAATTCTGGTGGCCTGTATTCCGGCAGCGGTCATTGGACTTCCGCTGGACAATTTTATGGATAAACTGATGAATGGGTACGTGGTATCCGCCATGCTGATTCTTTATGGAGTGTTTTTTATTGTCCTGGAAAATCGCAACGCAGGGGCAAAATTTCCCATTGAGCGGGTAACACAGATCTCCTTCCAGACAGCAGCTTTGATCGGTTGCTTTCAGGTTTTGGCCCTGATTCCCGGCACATCCCGGTCCGGTGCCACGATTCTGGGAGCAATGCTGATTGGATGCTCCAGAGGTGCCGCAGCGGAGTTTTCTTTTTTCCTGGGAATTCCGGTTATGTTTGGCGCAAGCCTTTTGAAAATTGTGAAATTTTTCCTGGATGGCGGCGGCTTCCAGGGATTTGGGGAAGTTTTCTATCTGATCCTGGGTATGGCGGTGGCCTTCGGTGTGTCTGTATACTCCATTAAATTCCTGATGGGATATATTCGCAGGCATGATTTCCGGTTTTTCGGCTATTATCGGATTGTTCTGGGCATTATTGTGCTTTCTTATTTCGGAATTTCCGCGCTGGTGGCATGATGCATGGATTTCCGGATGGTGCATAAGCAGCGTCAGGACCGCATATGATAGTGGAAAACGAGACAGGAAATGGCAGTATGTGTGGAAAAAGCCGGTTGCTTTGTGCAATTTTGATGGTGGATGCGTTTCTGGCGGGAATTTGCATATCTGCAGCTGGAGGAGCAGGGCCGGTCAATGATTTCCAGAGTTCCTGCCTGCAGGAGCGGCCTGCAGGGGCAGGAACATCTGTCGGGATTTTGGAGCGGCAGGATGAGAAAAATTCAGTTTCCGGGGAAAAATATGTGGCACTGACGTTTGATGACGGTCCACACCGGATTTATACGGAGAGGCTGTTGGACGGTCTCAGGGAAAGAGACGTGAAAGCGTCTTTTTTTCTCCTGGGAGATAATATACCGGGAAATGAACGACTGGTTCGACGGATGGCGAAGGAGGGCCATCTGGTTGGCGTCCATTGCCTGCACCATGTGGATATGACGAAGATCGAGGCGGATGAAGCATGCCGGGAAATTCTGGAGACGGGAAGGCGTATTCAGGAACTGACTGGAACCATGCCGGAGTATATACGGCCGCCTTATGGAGCCTGGAGCGAGGAACTGGAGGATTGTGCCGGGATGCTGCCGGTTTTCTGGGATATTGATACTTTGGACTGGAAGAGCCAGGATGTACAGGCGGTGGTGGCGGAAATTCGGCGCGGGGTGGGAAGGCACCAGATTGTACTGCTGCATGATGTGTTTTCGTCATCTGTGGAGGCGGCTTTGGAGGCGATTGACGCACTTTCGCAGGAGGGATATGTGTTTGTGACGGTGGATGAGCTTTTGATTGATTAGAGACGATCGGGAGATTTGAGGTACGTGAATATGGATTTGTTTGATTATATGCGAAGTAATACCATGGAAAAAGAGGCGCCTCTGGCGTCGCGGCTGCGTCCCACCACACTGGATGAGGTGGTGGGGCAGAAACACATTATTGGAAAAGATAAGCTTCTATACCGGGCCATACAGGCGGACAAGCTGGGTTCTCTGATTTTTTACGGACCTCCGGGAACGGGGAAGACGACGCTGGCCAGAGTGATCGCCAATACCACCAGCGCCCGTTTTGAACAGCTGAATGCCACGGTGGCGGGCAAAAAAGATATGGAGCAGGTGGTACAGGAGGCGAAGGATGCGCTGGGAATGTACGGAAAGCGAACCATCCTGTTCATCGACGAGATCCATCGCTTTAATAAGAGCCAGCAGGATTATCTGCTGCCCTTTGTGGAGGACGGAACGATTCTGCTCATCGGGGCAACCACGGAAAACCCGTATTTTGAGGTAAATGGCGCGTTGATTTCCAGATCCCGCATTTTTGAACTGAAACCGCTGGAAATGGAGGATATCAGAGAACTGCTGAATCGGGCGGTGACAGACTGGGAAAAGGGAATGGGAAGCTATCGGGCCGAGATCACAGAAGAAGCGCTGGATTTTCTGGCAGATATGGCTGGCGGGGATGCCAGGGCGGCGTTAAACGCCATTGAGCTTGGAATTCTGACTACAGAACGGGCTGACGACGGAAAGATCCATATTACGCTGGATGTGGCGCAGGAATGTATTCAGAAGCGGGCTGCCAGATATGACAAGGGCGGCGACAATCATTACGATACAATTTCCGCATTTATAAAGAGTATGCGGGGATCAGATCCAGATGCGGCGGTCTACTACCTGGCGCGAATGCTGTATGCCGGTGAGGATATTAAATTTATTGCCAGACGGATTATGATCTGTGCGGCGGAAGATGTGGGAAATGCAGATCCACAGGCTCTGGGGGTTGCAGTGAACGCATCGCTGGCGGCAGAGCGGGTGGGACTTCCGGAGGCGAAGATTATCCTGTCTCAGGCGGTCACCTATGTTGCCAGCGCGCCCAAAAGCAATTCCGCCTGCCAGGCCATCATGGAGGCGGAGCAGGCGGTTCGTGAAAAGGGGATTTTTAGCGTGCCGGTGCATCTGCAGGATCGTCATTACGGCGGAGCAGCCAAGTTGGGACACGGCCAGGGTTATCAGTATGCCCATGACTATCCAAATCACTATGTGAAGCAGCAGTATCTGCCCGACGGACTGGAGGGAAGTTCCTTTTATCGCCCGTCGGACAATGGATATGAGAAGCAGATTGGCCAGTGGCTGGATTTTCTGCACCGGGAAACAGACTGTTAGCTTCTGACAGAAGAGACGATTCGTTCTGGTACGGATTTAACCATCATTTCTATTTCTTGTTTTGTAAAATCTAGCTGTAAAAGCGTTTCGATAAAGGCCTGCAGTCCCTGGACGGGATGTTCTGCCCCGGCCTGGCCGCGATCTGTGGCCAGGTAGACATGGGCGGGTCCCGCCTGGCGGATGTGCTTTGCCATTTCCTGCGGGGAAACCGATTGCTCGGCCAGATTCAGCCAGTTTTTTTCAATCAAAACCCCAAGTCTGGCCAGATCGGCCTGAATGTTTCCGGGAACCTTTGTGCGATCCCATTCCGGATGCGTTAAAATCATATTTACCCGTTCTTTCCGTCCCTCCTGACAAAGAAGGATGGATTCCTCTGCACTCAAGTGGCCGGTGGCGAGCCAGGCATCGTATTTTTTCACGATTTCAAAAATTTCATAGACTTGAGGAAGAAGACGTCCGTTTTCGCCTGTTACGGTAATGCCGGGGCGGCGAAAAAAATCTCCTGGCATATCTCCGTAAGTCAGGCAGTTTTCTGAATCTCTGGTTGGCATCCAGATGATAATTCCACCGGTTTTCAGTGTGTTTTCTACGGCGTAAGGGTTCAGGCCGCCGGTGGGCCAGTTGAGGACGAGTCCCCCATATGCTCTTGCTTTGCAGCCGCTGATTTCATTGATTAGGGCGGCACGGGTTGAGGTAGAGCCATAATGAGCCTTGATCATGACACCAGCCATTCCTGCGGCTTCGGCTTCCCTTATGAGTTCCAGGTCGTTGAGGGCCCTGGGAAAAGCCGATGGAGTTGTATGTGTGTGCAGGTCGTAGGCGCCGATTAACAGTTCTTTTGCCAGTTCATTCCACATAAAAAATTCCTCTTTGAAAGATGGGAAGAAGCCGGTTAAAATGGCGGCTTCCAGGTTTGCGATCGCAAATATCTTTCAAAAAGGAATCCAAGCAGGCAAAGGCTACAGGGAACGTTCCCGGATAAAGACTCCGAGTGGTTCCAGCTGATGTTCCAGTGTTTCCAGTGTCTCTGTGGAGTCTGGCTCTGTTTGCCGCCCCATTTCTGCAATCAGCGCTTCTGCAATGAAAAAAATGGGGAGGCTTCCGCAGCCGCTGCTGACGGAATTGGTGTCAATGACTACCTGAGCATAGCGGGCGATGGGGTTTAGCATGGTATTGGTAATCAGTATAACCGGAATACCACGCTGATGCACCAGGTCTGCGATGTCGATGGTTGTTTTTGTGCAGGGCCAGACAGAAAATATCAGAAGAACATTGTCAGCCTCCATACGGAGTGCCCGGTCAAACAGAAAATCCGGTTCGCTGCTCAGCTGCTTTGTTTTGGGATAAAAGCGGCTGATGGTGGATTCCAGGTAGTAAGCGGCTGCCCGGGAAGAGCGCAGTCCCAGAAAATAGATGCAGGAGGCGCTCAGCATCAGCTCTACGGCTTTTCCGATTTGTTGGATGTTTTTTGGCGTGATGATATTTTCGATCGTATGAGTTGTCTCCGTCCAGAGGCTGCTCAAAATATTGGAATCGGCTCCCTGTGTGGCAGATTTAAAGCCCTGCTTGACGCCGTGGTAGGATGAGGCATTTCTCATAAGAGACAGATTCAGCAGATCCCGCTTGAAATCGGAATAATTTTCGTATCCAAGGGTTTTCATCAGCCGCATTACGGTTGTGGTACCGACTCCGGATTGAGCGGCCAGCTCTGCCACTGTCATTATCCCGGCTTCTACATAATGAATGGCCAGATAGTTACACAGAAGTCTCTGTTTTTTTGGCAGTACATCTTTGATCTGGACGATTTTTTCAATAATGTTCTTTTCCATATCAAACCCTCTTCTTTTCATAGTGTTATTCTGACTATACCTTATCATTTCTCCTTTTATTAGTCAACGAAAGCTCTGGTTTTGAAAAATGGGATCAGAGCATAGAAGAAACAAAAAAAGGAACACAATGAATTAGAAAAAGGAATAAATATTCTATTTACATTATCAACAAGAGTATATCAGCTTAAAAGAAGAAAGTAAACATCCCAAATTGGAAAAAACTGCACAAAAAAGGAATGCCAAAACTGTTGAAAAGGAATAAAAAAGAATTTATTAAGCGAAAAAGGTTAAAACATTCCTTTTTGAGGAATATAATATGCTCATCGGTAAGAAGTACCAAGAAAATAAGGAGAATAAAAAAGAAAAGAGGAAGAGATTATGAAAACGAGAGAGGTAGTCTTCTACAGTGAAGGAACAAAAATGATCGGCAATATTTATCTGCCGGATGATTACAAAGAGGGAGAAAAACGTCCAGGTATTATTGCAAATTCCGGTTGGACAGGCCTTAACAAGGTATACCCTGCCATGTTTGCCCGCCAGATGACAAAATATGGCTATGTGTGCATGGGATTTGATTATCGTGGATTTAAGCCATCCGGCGGAATCAGCGGAATGGATAAATACACGACCCTGGAGATGGAAGTAGATGATGTAAACAATGCAGTAACATTTTTCAAACATCAGCCGGAAGTAGATCCAGGTCGCATTGCACTGATTGGATGGGGGGTAGGCGGCGCCGTATGTGTAACTGCTGCATCAAGAGATAAGACAGTAAAGGCGGTTGCAACGCTTAACTCCTTTACGGATGGACGCCGCTGGATGAGAATGGGCATGGGCAATGACAAATACAACAAGATGCTGCGCACTCTGGAAGAGGACAAGTGGAAGAGAGTCAGCACCGGCGATCCGGTTCTTCGTCATCCCTACGAGTTTTATCCGAACATCGATGAGTCCGGTGACTTCTATGTGGAAAAGACATTAAAGAATTTAAACGGAGGCCTGGAGGATTCCATTGAAGGCGATTACAAAGAACCGTTCCCGACTCCCATGTCCAGCGTAATTGCAGAGTCCTTCGTCCGCTTTAACGTTCAGGATATTCTGCCGAAGCTGGCTCCGGACTGTGCCGTATTTGTGGGGCATGGAAAATACAATGAGCTTCACGACAGAGAGGAAGCAGATGACGCGTACAGACTGGCCAATGAGCCGAAGGCGCTGTACTTTGTAGAAGGCAAACATAATGAGTGGATGTTTGACGATGATCCGAAGCTGGTTGGCCTTTGCGATGCAATGAATGAGTTTTTTGCAGCACATATTTAAAAAATACTTTTAGGGTTTGAAGTAAAATGTATGATAAAATGGGTGCTTGGAGGAAACTTTCTAAGCATCCATTTTGCTAAGAAGGTTATACAAAAGGGTGGGAGGTTATTTGGGGAGGTTGTAGATATGGAACAGTATACGATTGCACTTGTGCAGATGGACTGTGTGTATGGAAATAAAGAGGAGAATATAAAAAAGGCGGAGGCCTATATTCGCGAAGCAGCGGGAAAAGGGGCGGCGCTGATCTGTCTGCCAGAGGTTTTTAATGCCGGCTATCTGGGAACAAAGATTCTGGATATGAAGACAATGGCAGAGCCACTGGATGGTCCGACGATACGCCATATGAAGGCTTTGGCAGCAGAGCTTCAGGTGCACCTTATGGCTCCGATTCTGTATCAGACAGAGGAAGGGGAGGTGGAGAATACAGCGGTTTTCATTGATGATGAAGGAAAACTGGTGGGTACTTATTCCAAGACACATCCGGTGGGGGATGAGAGGCTTTATTTTAAACGGGGAACGGAATATCCTGTCTGGGATACAAAACTGGGGAAAATAGGAGCGGTTATCTGCTATGACGTATGTTTCCCGGAAACAACCAGAATATTGGCTTTGAAGGGGGCACAGCTGATTTTGGTTCCGTCTGCCTGGAGAGCCAGTTACTATTTCAAGGAATGGTGGGACATTAACCTTGCCTGCAGGGCGTTGGACAATCTGACGTATGTGGCTGCAGTAAACCGGTGCGGTTTGTCTGGAGATGAGATATTTGCCGGTAAAACACAGGTGGTGGATCCGGTGGGAACCGTGCTTAGGACAATGGGGATAGAGGAAGAAGGAATTCTATATCAGGAAATTGATTTGAGTCGGGTGGCAAAAGAGCGGGATTTTAATACTGTTCTGATTGACCGTCATCCGGAAGATTATAGAGATATTTTAAAAGAATGGGAGGGAAAATAGATGGGAGAAAAAAGCAGCAAAGAAAAGCTTTCCATGCGGCCGATGACTTTTTTTCCGCCGTTTTTGATTCTGGCATTGTTTGTGATTCTGAGTATCGTAAGTAAGGATCATTTTTTGGGTCTGGTGGATACGATTAACAATGCAATCATCAAGAATTTTGGATGGGCGGCCAGTATGTTGGCATTGTGTATTACCATTGTGGCGGTTGTGGCAATGTTTTCCAAATTTGGTGATGTACGAATCGGTGGAGAGAATGCAAAACCAGAACTTTCCAATTTTGCCTGGTTTACGATTGCGTTGACAACCACTATGGCAGCGGGCGTGCTGTTCTGGGGCCCTGGCGAGCCGATTGCCCATTATATGGCGCCTCCTACGGAAATTTATGGAATAGAGCCTAAAACTCCGGAGGCATTGAAATTTTCCATGGAAACGATGTTTCTTCACTGGACGATTGTTCCATATGCGATGTATACCGTTCCGGCAGTTGTATTTGCTTTTATGTACTACAATGCAAAAAAACCATTTTCGATTACCAGTGAGATGGCGCCGCTTTTGGGACGGCGGGCATATAAACCGATGGTTATGCAGATTATTGATGCGATTACGTTGTTTTCCATTGGAGCTGGTATGGCTGGCTCTGTAGCACAGGCGTTTATGAATGTATCCGGCGGCATTTCCAAACTGACAGGACTTCCGTCAGATCCGAAGCTGTGGCTGATTGTTGGAATTGTAGTGGGAGCTGTTTCCATTGCTACAGCAATTTCAGGCATTCAGAAGGCCATGACAAAGGTATCCAATATTAACGTATACGGGTTTGCAATATTCCTTATTTTCCTTCTGGTATTTTCCAATGCATCTTTCCTGTTTAATCTGTCAACAGAAGCGCTTGGAGGCTTTGCAGGAACGTTTCTGGAGCGCATTCTGATTACTGGACAGTCGGCTGACAGTCAGTGGCCCCAGTGGTGGACGACCTTTTACTGGTTCAGCTGGATGGCATGGGCTCCGACTTCCGGCGCATTCATGGGACGGATTGCCTATGGACGGAAGGTAAAGCATGTGCTGGGCATGTACATTGGTGTGTGTGCCACCATCAGCGCAGTGTGGATGATGCTGGTAAGCGGAACGTCTCTGTGGATGGAGACATCCGGAACGGTGGATCTGTGTGCTTCCTATGCCAAAGGTGTAGAGAATGTGCCTTATGACATGCTGGGGGCAATGCCTCTGAGTGCTGTTATTATTCCACTGTTTATTATCCTGATTTTCCTTTCCACCGTTACAGCCTGCAATTCCAATATGATTGCCATGGCGGGTATTTCTACCCGTGGAATTTCTCCGGATAATCCGGATGCACCAAACTGGCTGAAACTTGTATGGGGAGTGATTCCCATGGCAGTTGGGTATATTATGATTGCCAGTATCGGTGTGAATGGCGTAAAAATTATAGCTAATTTTGGCGGAATGTTTGCGGCTTTGATTATGATAGGAGCAACGGCTTCTCTGGGAATTCTGATTGCCAACCATAAGAAATATGATTTGACCATTGAAGGGGCCAAGGATGAGATTTTCGGAGAAATCGGAGATGCGAAATAAGTAAATATATTTGATAGCGGGAAAGCCGCTGCGCAGAGATTTGCGCAGCGGCTTTTTTG
>CALAAS010000028.1 GCA_937885015.1 uncultured Clostridium sp. | reverse complement strand
TTGTCGCAGAAGCGACCCGCCGCAGGCGGAGAAGCTCGCAAGCGAGCTTCTTTCTGTCATAGGAAATTACGTCCTATGACATAAAAATGCTCCGCGAGGATCGCCATGCGGCGGAATAGAGGGACATGAGGATTTACAAAAGGAGGAAAAGGAAAATGATTCTGACGTACGTACTTTTAGTTGTGGGATTTGTACTTCTGATCAAGGGCGCAGATTTTTTCGTGGAAGCGAGTTCTTCCATTGCAAAGACACTGCGGGTGCCCAGTATTATTATCGGGCTTACGATTGTTGCTTTTGGAACCAGTATGCCGGAGCTGGCAGTAAGCACTACGGCATCTTTAGCAGGAAATAATGAAATTGCGGTGGGAAACGTAATTGGTTCCAATATTTTTAATCTGCTGGTTGTGCTGGGAGCCTGCGGAGCGATTCGTCCATTTGCAGTACAGCTGCGGTGGGATTATGCAGCGTCTGTAGGGGTAGCTGCCGCCCTGTTTTTTATGATTGTTGGTGATCATTTTGTGAGCCGGACAGAGGCCATTATTCTTCTGGTGCTGTTCGCGGTTTTTGTAGCGATGACAGTACGGGATGCATTGACAAACAGAATTGAAGAGGAAGAAGAGTATAAATCCATTACACCTCTGCGTTGCGCAATTTACATTGTAGGAGGTCTTACTGCGATTGTATGCGGTGGAGATCTTGTTGTGGAGTGTGCAAAGGAAATTGCACTTGCCTTAGGTATGAGCCAAACTTTGGTAGGATTGACTGTGGTAGCCCTGGGAACTTCTCTTCCGGAGCTGGTAACCTCTGTGGTTGCTTCCCGGAAAGGGGAAAATGGACTGGCTCTGGGAAATGTGATTGGTTCTAATATCTTTAATATTTTGATGGTTTTGGGTGCTTCTGCAGCAGTAAAACCAGTGCCGGTAAACGGACTGGCGGTTGTGGATGCGGCCTGCCTGATTGTATTCAGTTTGATCACCTGGCTTTTGTGCAGGAGCAAACTGCGGATCAGCCGTATGGAAGGTCTGATTATGCTGGGAATGTACACTGTGTATCTGATTTATATTTGTATTCGGTAACAGGATATGGTTAAAAGCAAAAAGAATCTCTCCGGGAATAGAGAGATTCTTTTTTTAACATTATAAAGAGGTAAAAAAGGGAGGAGAGCTGATAATGTGTATTATCAGCTCGAGTATTATGAAAAAAATCTTATAAGCGTTTCATAAACAACCGCGTCTTGTTGTTTATGGTTATAGTATACGGGGAAATCGTGAAGAAATCGTGTTCTTAATGTAAAAGGTTTTTGAATGAATTATGAACAGAATGTGAATGAGACGTTCTGCTGTTGACAATCCGGCAGACTTTCATTAAACTGGACATAGGGAAAGCGGACGGAACAGCCGTGGCTTTCGATTATCGTATCAGAAGGGAGATTTTACAATGAAAAATCCAGAAATTACTATCACCATGGAAAATGGAGATGTGATCCGCGCAGAGCTTTATCCGGAGATTGCACCGAATACAGTAAAGAATTTTATCAGTCTTGCAAATAAGGGCTTTTATGACGGACTGATTTTCCACAGAGTGATTGAAGGCTTTATGATTCAGGGCGGATGTCCTCAGGGAACCGGCATGGGCGGCCCGGGATATTCCATTAAGGGCGAATTTTCTCAGAATGGTTTCCAGAATGATCTGAAGCATACGGAGGGCGTACTTTCCATGGCAAGATCCATGATGCCCAACTCTGCAGGCTCCCAGTTCTTTATTATGCACAAGACTTCTCCGCATCTGGACGGCGCATACGCTGCTTTTGGTAAGGTTGTAGAGGGAATGGATGTGGTAAATAAGATCGCGGAAACCCGCACAGACTACAGCGACAGACCGCTGAAGGAGCAGAAAATCAAATCTATGGCTGCTGAAACCTTTGGCGAAGAGTATGGCGAGCCGGAGAAGTGCTAATCTGTCTTAAGGGACACACAAAAGACTGGTTTCCAGTGAAAAAGAGAGAAAGGTGATCCGGAAACAATGAAAACAGAGCGGAAGGTTCTGGTTGACGGAGTTTTGTACCCGGTTATTCTTTCCGATGAGCAGGAGACTCTCCTTGCTGCGAAGGCGGCGGGGAGAGTCTTTGTTGGTTTAGCGGAAAAAGGCGGGGCGGCAAGACTGTGGGGAGTAGAATATGTGGCAGAGGCAGAGCCTGAGTGGGAGAGCGAAAATAACCAGAAGGATGCGGGAAGAGGAGCGGCTGGGACATTTGTGGGGGAAGAGCAGACAGCAGAAGACCTGATCAGGCGGGCAGGAGTGGACGACGTATATCTGGAGCGGATTGTCCGCCGCAGTCTGGGACTTCCGTGGAGAATCTGTGAGACAGAACGTCTTCTGATACGGGAGTTTACCAAAGAGGATGGGACAAGGGTTTTAAAGGAGCCAGAGGAGGAGACAGAAAGCGACAGGGTGTTTTATACACCGGAGCTTTTAGATGCCTATATCCGGCATCAGTATCGTTTTTGTGAATATGGAATCTGGGCAGTAGTGCGCAAATCCGACGGCGCTTTGGTGGGGACAGCCGGAGTATCGGCAGGACAGGAAGAGGACGGGCAGAAGAGTGCCGGAGAAGGAGAGGAAGAAGCGTGGCTGGAGCTGGGATATCATATTTTCCGCCCTTACAGGCGCAGAGGCTATGCCAGAGAAGCCTGTGAAGCCGTGATTGCTTATGCAGAGCAGGAGTTTTCCTGCCGGATCCGGGCAGCAGTAAAGCCGGACAACACAGCGTCTGTCCGGCTTTTAAAGAAGCTTGGAATACCTTATTATTTTGTCACAGAGGGATCAAAGATATAGCGGATCAGCGCGATGGAGTGATCGGTTCTCTGAGAACCGGCAACCAGACCAAGAAGCGGAGTATCCTGCGACAGATTGGAGACTTCTGCAAATTCTGTGCCGCTTAAATCAATGGCACAGGCATATTCCTTGCCGTTTTCGTCTTTGGCATAATAAAGGCGATCCTGAACCAGCGCAAGCACATCTGGAGGAAGAATGGTTTCCAGGTTTTCGAAGCCGCCGATGGAAGCATAATGATCCGTGCTGGTTGTATCCCCGATCATGACATCCAGATCATGAGCCATAACAAGGGCTGTAATTTTTGCCATCATAGCATAGCTGTATTCTGTAGCCTTTTCTCCAAAGGAAACAAAAGCTGTTTCTGTAACAACCAGCTCCTTCTTTCCGAACTGCATCCACTCTGCAAAGTCCTTTTCGATGGGCTCAGAATTAATATCAGATTCACCGCGGCTGTTCAGATACATACAGTGAAAGGCCGTATCAAAGGTGGTTCTGTAAATAGAGGATCCTACAATATACAGGGCGACAACAAGAAGAAGAGCGCCAAAAATATGAAATTTGTAATAGGTCCAGATATACCAGGCTTTATCCCTGGGAGACATGGCTTTCAGCTTTTCTTTTTCTGTAGGCTGATGGACAGGCGGAAGATCCGCGGGAGAGGTTTCCGTATTGCCGGAGGAGGAGCCAGCCTGCTGCTGGCGCATGGTTTCTTCTGTAATTTTCATAAGCAGTCATTCCTTTTCTGTAAAGCATTTTCTATCTTTCTTGTCTGCGGCAGAGCCGCCATGGGATAAGTATATCATAAACTGACCAGCGATGGCACAAAAAATTCCGAAATCAGAGGGAACGTTGCAATTTATGTTTTTTTTCGCTATAATACTTTCAGGCTCTTTGAGCAGAAAAGACACTCCGCAGAAGGATCGGAGTAGAAAACAGGAGGATAAGAATGCTTTCTTCACTATTTAATTACGACAACCCGGTCTGGCGGTTTATCGGAAAGTTTTTTGATGTTATGATTCTGAATCTTTTATGGGTGGTATGCAGTATTCCCATCGTTACTATGGGCGCTTCTACAACAGCGGTTTATTATGTTACGATGAAGCTGGTGCGGGATGAAGACGGACCTACCATTCGTTCCTTTTTTAAATCCTTTAAGGAAAATTTTAAACAGGCAACGATTATCTGGCTGATACTTATGGTAATAGGTGCAATTATCGGCTTTGATCTGTATTTCTTTATGCGGGTGCAGACAGAAAGTTCAACCGTGCGTACCGTGATGATGGCTATTTTCCTGGCTTTTGGGATTATTTGGGTTTGCGTTACCTTATTTGTATTTCCTCTTCAGGCCAAGTTTTATAACCCGGTTAAGAGAACCTTGTTTAATGCATTTTTCATGTCAATCCGTCACTTTTTTCACTCTGTAGGAATGCTGGCCATTGATGTGCTGCTGGTTGCAGCAGGACTTCTTGTTCCGATGCTTGCGGCATTGGTATTTCTGTTTGGATTTCCACTGCTGGCTTACGCAAATTCTTTTTTCTTTGTAGGAATCTTTGATAAGTATATTCCTAAGAAAGAAGTACGGGATGACGATGAGTTCCATCCTCTGGAAGACGAGCCAGAAGAGCAGAATACGGAGGAATAAAGCAGAAGAATAAAAATGACGGAAAAAG
>CALAAS010000027.1 GCA_937885015.1 uncultured Clostridium sp. | reverse complement strand
CACGGTGGTGTGAGAGGTCGGGAAATTTATTTAAATTTCCCTCCTACTCGATTGTTTGTCGTGTGCAAATAAATTGTTGACATATATGTATATGCATGTATAATTAAATTGCAAATTTTTGGCATTTTGTATAAATATTAAAGGAGAGAAAAAATGAAAAAGAAAGTCACCACCATGTTTCTTGCATTTGTAATGCTGCTTTCGTTTACAGCATGCTCGCAGAAACAAGAAGAAACGCCCCAGACGGCTGTCCAGCAGGAGACTGCCCAGCAGGAGACTGCCCAGCAGGAGACTGCAGAGGCTGCAACCCGTACATATGTTGACATGGATGGTACCGAAGTTCAGCTTCCGCAGACCGTCAACACCATAGTTGACGTTTGGGCGGCGAACAATCAGGTTCTTGTTCTTCTCGGGGTTGAGGACAGGCTTGTCGGAACAACTTCCACTGTGCAGACCGTAGAATTTATGCAGAAACTGAATCCAAATATAACAAGTCTTCCTTCTCTGATAAAGGGTGAAGAAATTAACGCTGAGGAAATGCTCACTGTCAGTCCTGATGTTATAATCGTCAACGACAGAGGGGTGGAATCTGCGCGATCCACAGGAATACCGACAGTAAATCTCCATTTTGATGATTTTGAGGGCCTCAAAGAGATGATCCTTAAAACAGCTGAAATATTCGGTGAAGAAGAAATTACCGCCAAAGCAGAAGCTTTCAATGCGTATTTTGACAGTAACCGCCAGAAAATAGCAGATGCTGTTGCAAATATTCCGGAAGGCGAAGCTAAAAAGATTTATTATGCCCGCAATGACAGCGGTTCAATGTTGAGAACCGATGGCGCCAACACAATGGCCAGCGAATGGATAGAGACAATCGGATGCATCAACGCTGCGGCATCGGTAGTCGACGGCTTCGGCCAGGACATCAGTTTGGAGCAGATTCTGGTTGAAAATCCCGATATTATTGTTCTTCAAGATGTAGAGGGGGCTGCAGAACTTAGAGATGAGATTCTCGCGGATCCCAACTGGCAGGGGGTTACGGCTATCCAGAACCGCCAGGTTTACATAAATCCATCAGGGGTATTCTATTGGGATCGCTATAGCGCCGAAGAGGCTATGCAGATACTTTGGGCTGCTGTCACAGTATACCCGGAATATTTTGAAGATATCGACTTAGTTGAAGAAACAAAATATTTCTACAATAATTTCTTTGGGTATGACCTTTCGGACGAAGAAGCGAATCAGATACTCAATACTGCGGAAAATACGAATATATAATGCGACGGTTCAGGACAGGGAGATGTCCCGTCCTGAACCGTTCCTATAAGATAAACGTTAGGAGGATTTAAGGTGCATTCGCCGCATGATTCAAAACAAATCAGAATTATTTGGATTTTATTTATAATCTACATAGCTGTATTTTTTGTTTCGATTGGTATAGGACGGTACTATGTGTCCATAGGTAATGTTTTAAAAATCCTCGCGTCCACAATTTTTCCGATTGAGCAGACATGGGACGATACCATGGCGCGCGTCGTTTTGCACATACGTCCGTCCCGCCTGCTGGTCGGCTCCCTGGTTGGCGCATCGCTTGGATTGGCCGGTGCCAGCTTTCAGGGACTCTTTAAAAATCCGCTCGTCTCCCCGGACCTGCTTGGAGTATCATCGGGGGCAGGCTTCGGAGCGGCTTTTGCCATACTGATCGGCGCGGGTACGGTCGGCGTGCAGTTTTCCGCGCTGTTTTTCGGCGTTGTCGCCGTGGCGCTTGTGTATTTAATTCACAAAGCTTTCAAGTCTCCGAATGTGCTTATGCTTGTGCTGGCGGGGATCATTGTAAACGGATTTTTTTCATCGGCCCTTTCTCTTACCAAATATGTGGCCGATCCGAATGACACGCTTCCAGCAATAACCTTCTGGCTCATGGGAAGCCTCGCCAACGCCGATTATGAAGATTTTGCTTTTATGGTAATCCCCATACTCGTCAGCGCGGGCGGCATAATGACGCTCCGTTGGAAGCTCAACGCCCTTTCGCTGGGGGACGCGGAAGCCAAAGCACTCGGAGTCAATGTTAAAAGGCTGCGTCTTTTGCTCGTCTTGTTTTCAACGGTTATAACGGCCGTATCTGTCTGTGTCAGCGGTACGATCGGCTGGGTCGGACTTGTCGTTCCCCATCTGGCCAGATCATTTACCGGCGTAAACCACAGCCGGCTTTTGCCGCTATCCTGCATCCTGGGCGCATTGTTCTTAATAATACTTGACAATATCGCCCGCACGCTTACAGGCGCTGAAATTCCTCTGGGGATCATGACGGGAATTGTTGGAACTCCTGTCTTTGCATTACTTCTGATAAAACAAAAGAGGACGTTATGATAACATATACTGCTGAAAAAATTTCATTTGCATATAACGGCGGACGCAATATATTTACGGATGTTGACCTGGCTGTGTCCAAAGGAGAGGTTTTTACTATTTTAGGCTCTAACGGCACAGGTAAAAGCACTCTCTTAAATTGCATAGCAGGACAGCTAAAACCATTATCCGGAAAAGTCCAGATAGGCGGAAAAGCGATAGAGAGCATGAGCACAAACGAGTTTGCCCGGCACGTTGCGTATGTCGGTCAGCTTCATTACCCCATGTTTGCTTATTCTGTGAGGGAGGTTGTTGTGATGGGACGATTGGCTTATCTGGGGATCTCGGGGTCTCCGAAACACTCCGATTACAAAATAGCGGAGAATATGATGGAACTTATGGGGGTGTCTCATCTCGCTGACAAATCCTACCTTGAAATAAGTGGTGGAGAACGCCAACTCGTAATGTTTGCGCAGGCACTTACCCAAACCCCTGATTTTCTTGTGCTGGATGAACCTACCAGTCATCTTGATTTTGGCAATCAAATCCGCTGCCTTGAAATTGTGCAGAAGGTCGCAGGAGAGGGATATGGAGTGATCCTTTCCTCTCATTTTCCGGATCATTCTTTCATGTTTAACCACAGAGTGGGAATTCTTCACGAAGGTAGGTTTATAGCGATAGGAAATGCTAAAGACGTTATTACTGAAGAAAATATGAGTGCTATTTACAACATTCCGGTAAGCGTTGATTATAATGCATCCCTTGGCCGCCTTACCTGCCTGCCGAAAGGAGGAAAGCTGTGAGCGCCTTTATTTTGGGCATAGGAGGTCCTTCCTCGTCAGGAAAAACTTCCATGTGTTTATCACTTTCGGGAAAATTAAGTGAATTCAGAAATGAAATCATTTCTCTTGACGATTATCACACATCCAGAATCGGAAATAGGATTTCAGAGGTTTCCGGTGTTAAATATGTCGATTTCAGCAATCCAAAATATATAGATATCCAAAAAGTTATAGATCAAATCACATTGTGCTATGAAAATTCGGACATTGTTTTTGTTGAGGGAATAAGCGCTTTATATTTCCCACGACTGAGGCAGATCTATGATCTTATGATTTATCTGACAGCATCGCCAGAAACCCGTCTTTACAGGCGCATTTTAAGAAACACTGCACGTGATAACAGCAGCATCGAATCTGTCGGTTCATATCATCTTGATTCAGCCAGATTTGCTGAAACGCAATTCATACGAAACACAAGAGCTTTTGCGGATCTCGTTTTAGATGGGGAATTTATCACATCCAAATGTATGGATATGATATGCGAATATATCATAGGCCAAATAAAAAGAGGGGCAGGAAACAGATAACTCCAATAAATTTCTAAAAGTCAAAAAAGGACCGACGGTCAGGAAGACCATCGGTCCTTTCGGATTCAGATAGTTTAATAACTGCGCTGCAGTGTCAATTATTTATTATTGAGCGCTGCCTGTGCTGCTGCCAGTCTTGCGATCGGAACGCGGAACGGAGAGCAGGATACGTAGTTTAAGCCTACCTTATGGCAGAACTCTACGGAAGACGGATCTCCGCCGTGCTCGCCGCAGATACCGCACTTAAGCTCCGGACGGGTTGCGCGTCCTTCCTTTACAGCCATTTCCACAAGACGGCCAACACCTGTCTGGTCAAGTCTTGCAAACGGATCGGACTCGTAGATCTTAGCCTTGTAGTAGGAATCTAAGAACTTGCCGGCGTCGTCACGGGAGAAGCCGAAGGTCATCTGTGTCAGGTCGTTGGTACCGAAGGAGAAGAACTCTGCCTCTTCAGCTACCTGTCCGGCTGTCAGAGCCGCACGCGGGATCTCGATCATGGTACCGATATGGTACTGGATGTCGGAGCCTTTCTCTTTCTTAACCTGCTCAGCAACTTCAACAACGATGTCCTTAACGAACTTCAGCTCTTTCTTCTCGCCGATCAGCGGGATCATGATCTCCGGAACGATGTCGTAACCGCACTCTTCCTTAACTTCGATGGCAGCTTCCATAACGGCTCTTGTCTGCATCTTGGCAATCTCCGGATAGGTAACAGCCAGACGGCAGCCACGATGACCCATCATCGGGTTGAACTCGTGCAGGTCGTCGCATTTTTTCTTAACGTCAGCCAGGGTCAGGCCCATGTCGTTTGCCAGCTCAGCCATTTCCTCTTCGGTGTGCGGAACAAACTCATGCAGCGGCGGATCCAGGTAACGAACGGTCATGGGCCGTCCCTCCAGAGCCTTGTACATAGCCTTGAAATCGCCCTTCTGGAAGGGGATCAGCTCATTTAAGGCAGCCTCTCTGGCCTCTACGGTGTCAGAAAGGATCATCTTGCGGATCTTCGGAATACGGTCTGCATCGAAGAACATATGCTCGGTACGGCAAAGACCGATACCCTCTGCACCCAGCTTCACAGCATTGATGGTGTCAGCCGGCGTATCAGCGTTGGTGCGAACCTTCAGAGTACGGAAACTGTCTGCCCAGTCCATGATTCTCTTGAAGTTGCCGCCTACGGAAGCTTCCTGAGTCTTGATGTCGCCTTTGTAGATCTTACCGGTCGTACCGTCTAAGGAGATGTAGTCGCCCTCGTGGAAGGTGTAACCACCCAGAGTAAACTCTTTTGCCTCCTCATTGATCTTAATCTCGCCGCATCCGGATACACAGCAGGTACCCATACCACGGGCAACAACGGCTGCGTGAGAGGTCATACCGCCGCGAACGGTCAGGATACCCTGTGCAGCGTGCATACCCTCGATATCCTCCGGAGAGGTCTCAAGACGAACCAGGATGATTCTCTCGCCCTTGCCGCCAATACCAAGCTCTTTCGCCTCGTCAGCTGTGAAGCATACTTTACCGGCTGCAGCACCTGGGGATGCCGGAAGAGCCTGTCCGATTACCTCGCCAGCCTTCAGAGCAGCCGGATCAAAGGTCGGATGCAGTAACTGATCCAGGGATTTTGCTTCGATTCTGCATACAGCTTCCTCAGGAGTAATCTGTCCCTCATCTACTAAGTCGCAGGCAATCTGGATAGCAGCCGGAGCTGTTCTCTTGCCGTTACGTGTCTGTAAGAAGTAAAGCTTACCTTCCTCGATGGTAAACTCCATATCCTGCATATCGTGGAAATGATTCTCCAGCTTCATAGCCAGTTCCATGAACTGCTTGTAGCAGTCCGGAAGGTCCTTCTCCAGCTGGGAGATGGGCTGCGGCGTACGAACACCGGCAACTACGTCCTCACCCTGTGCGTTGATCAGGTACTCACCGAAGATACCCTTTGCACCGGTGGAAGGATTACGGGTAAAGGCAACACCTGTACCAGAGGTCTCACCCTTGTTTCCGAATACCATGGTCTGTACATTTACTGCAGTACCCCAGTCGCCCGGAATATCATTCATACGGCGGTAAACGATGGCACGCGGGTTATCCCAGGAACGGAATACGGCTTTAACGGCGCCCATCAGCTGCTCTTTCGGATCCTGCGGGAACTCTTCGCCGTTCATAGCCTCTTTGTATACAGCTTTGAACTTTTCAGCCAGTTCTTTTAAGTCATCGGCAGTCAGCTCTGTATCGTAGTGAACGCCCTTTGCCTCTTTCATCTCATCGATGATCTTCTCAAAGTAGGACTTCGGAACTTCCATAACTACGTCAGAGTACATCTGGATGAATCTTCTGTAGGAATCATATGCAAATCTCGGGTTTCCCGTCTTCTTTGCGAATCCCTCTACAGCTACGTCGTTTAAACCCAGGTTCAGGATGGTGTCCATCATACCCGGCATGGAGGCACGGGCACCGGAACGAACGGATACCAGAAGCGGATCCTCTGTATCACCAAATTTCTTTCCGTTTACACCCTCTAACCAGGTTAATGCTTCAAAAATCTGTTTCTGGATCTCTTCAGAGATCTGTTTGCCGCAGTTGTAGTACTCCGTGCAGGCTTCTGTTGTTACAGTAAAACCCTGCGGAATCGGCATTCCAAGGTTGGTCATTTCTGCAAGGTTGCAGCCCTTGCCGCCGAGAAGGTTTCTCATTGCTGCGCTGCCTTCTTCGAACTTATAAACCCATTTTGCCATAAGTTTTCTTCCTCCTAATGTGATTGATGTTTGCATCTGCATGCTTGGACGGGAATGCCCCGGCGGTTGTCCTCTCTCAGAAATCCCTCAGCTCTCTGTTTCCGGATACGCTTACAAGCACACACCCAAATACACACTATCGAGTGATGAAGAATTCATTCGGTAATGTGCATTTGGATATGTGCCTGTCGTGGCTGCCCATCGTGAATATTATAACATAAACTGTGGTCTAGTAAAGGGGTTTTCTGCAATTATTTCCAATTTTCCAGCTCCAGAAGCCGTATTTTTCGTGGCGTTCCTCCAGCGTATCCCGTAAGGCTTCCGTCAGTCCCGATTACCCGGTGGCAGGGGATAAAGATGGAGATGGGATTTTTTCCCACCGCGCCGCCTACGGCCCGTGCAAACGGAACGGAATGAGGAGGTGGGGAGAGTGTGGTTTTGGAAGATGGAAATACGGACTCTTGCAAAAGACTGCGTCTTCGGGCAATTTCTTTTGCAAGAAAGCCATAGGTGGTGGTGGTTCCGTAAGGAATGGTGCTCAGAAGCGCCCAGACTGTCTCCTGAAAAACCGTCCCCTTTGGGTGCATGGGGACGGAAAAATCTGGATTCTGCCCTGAAAAATACAGGTCTAGCCAATGGTCTGCATCGCGGAAAATAGGAAGTGCGGCTTCAGAGGCTTTGGGATCAAGGCCGCGGGCAAAGTATTTCTGGCCTTCAAACCAGCAGCCGGTCAGGCTGTTGCCGTCGGAGGCCAGAAGTAAGGGGCCAAGGGGGGATGGATACGTGTGGGTGTATTGCATGGGATACTCCTTTCTTTGTCCGTAATTCAGGGTGTCTCCTTCAGTTTTTCCAGGGCATCCACAATCGCGTCAATTTGAAAGGCAACCGTTTCATCAGCGGCCTCGGGTATAAACAGGGGGAGTGTGTCCGGGATGGCTCTGCGCACCACCATCACCGTCAGACTTAAATTGATAAACAGGCTGATTCGGGTTTTATCTGATCGGATTCCTAAATTTTCTAGAATCTGCCCAAAAAGGAGAAGCTGCTTTTCTCGAAATGTCTGATAGCTTTCCTTTGACAGCCGCCTGAAAAGATGCTGCTGTTCTTCGATTGTCAAAACTGCGATGCCGTTTTTTTCGCCGTAGCAGCAGGCGTGAAGAAAATGCCTGACCGCCTCCCGCCAAGTTAAGGAGGGGTCTCCCATCAATTTCTGCACAAATGCAATGATTTTCGGCTGCTGCAGGTAAAGCGTTTCTACAATTAAATCTTCTTTGGTCGGAAAAAAAGAATAGAAGAAGGTTCTGGAAATCCCGACTTTTTTATAGATCTGTTCAACGGTTGTATGCTGTATTCCCTGTTTAGCCATCAGTTCCAGGCCGGTGGCAATCAGCTCTGTTTTGATGCGCCTGCGATCGTCTTCCGAATATGCTATTTTTGGCATATGATTTCCTTCTTTCAAAGCAGAAATAAATATAAAAATATAGTTTTATTTTAGTATGTAAAAAAAAAGTGTGCAAGAAGAAAATGGGTAAAAGGGAGGCATTTTTTGCTGAAATACGAGTTGCTTTTTTTTATAAATCTGTTACAATGTTAGGGACAATTTAATAATGAGAGATTATTACGAATTTGAGAGGAAACAGATATTATGAAAAAGAGAACTATTCTTTCAGGCGTAATGGCACTTCTGGCATCTGTTGCACTCTGCGCGTGCGGAGGCGATAAGAATCCGGGAGACTCCTCATCGGCGGCTGGCCAGACACAGGCAGGCACAGCGGCAGAAGAAACGGGTAATACTCTTTCAGAAGGAACACCAGTACCAGGCGGACGCGTTGTTTACGGTATGACGCAGGACCTGGCTAGTCTTGACCCCCACATTGAAACGGACGCAGGAACTAGAGACGTGGTATTCAATTTGTACGAAGGGCTTGTAAAGCCCACTTCAGATGGCAGTTTTCTGCCAGCGGTTGCCAGTGAATATGTGATTTCCGAGGATGCGAAAACGTATACCTTTACACTTCGAGACGGAATTACTTTCCACGACGGAACGCCGGTAACCATTGAAGATGTCAAATATTCCATTGATCGGTATGCGGAGATTCAGGGTGAATCCTCCGCTTTTTCTATTGTTTCAGATGCGGTCCCGGTGGATGAAAAGACGCTGGAGGTTCATTTGAAGGAGAGCTATTCCGAACTTCTTCCCATGATGACCTTTGCGATCATTCCGAAGGCCAATGAGGATCCGGTGGGAAACCCCATTGGCACGGGCCCCTTTAAATTTGTGTCTTATACACCTGGCCAGAATCTGATTCTGGAAAAGTATGAGGGATACTGGCAGGACGGAATTCCAAGTCTTGACGAAGTGGAATTCAAGTTCGTTGCAGATGTGGATACGGCTTACATGGAGCTCCAGGCCGGCACCATTGATATTTTGAAATATCTGACGGCAGCTCAGGCGGAAAGCCTGGGAGATGAGTACAGAATTGTGGAGGGAAGTATGAACCTGGTGCAGGCCATGTTCCTGAACCATGAGTATGAGCCGCTCAGCAAGCCGGAGGTTCGTCAGGCACTCTGCTATGCCATTGATCGGAACGCCATTAACCAGTTTATTTTTGCCGGAAAGAGCCGGATTATCGGTTCCCACATGATTCCGGCCATGGAACAGTATTATGAGCCGGAGGCAGAGGGGGTATATACCTATGATCCGGAAAAGGCAAAGGAGCTTCTGGCCGGGGCTGGATATCCCGACGGTTTCGAGCTGTCCATTACCGTTCCCAGCGCCTACAGTCAGCATGTGGACACGGCACAGATCATAGTGGATCAGCTGTCGCAGGTTGGAATAAAGGCAACCATCAATTCGGTGGAGTGGAGCACGTGGCTGGATGAGGTATACCGGGGCGGAAAATTTGAGGCTACGGTGATCGGGTTTGACGGTACGCTGGCCCCCAGTGACTGGCTGCTGAAGTACCGGACCGGTGACGCCAAGAACTTTATGCATTACTCCAGCGCTGCTTATGATGAGGCCATTGATCAGGCTTATGAGGCTGTGGATGGGACGGAAAAAGCAGATTTTTATAAGAAGGCTCAGATGATTCTGGCCAATGAGGCAGCTGCCGTATACCTGGAGGATCCGGTTAATCTGGTGGCAGTGAATAAAAAATTCGACGGTTACACCTTCTATCCCACCGCAGCAGAGGATATGTCTCTGGTGTATCAGGTAGGGCAGTAAGGCGGAATGACTATAATGATATAATTTAACAAAACAGAATAAAAGGCGGTAAGCGCAGGGGGACTTTATGAAATTTTTTATAAAAAAACTGATAACTCTCATTATCACATTGTTGGTCATTTCCTTCCTGACGTTTACCGCTTTTTCCGTTCTTCCGGGTGATGCGGCTCTGACGCGGCTGGGAAAGGATGCTACGCAGGAGCAGCTGGAGCGGGCCAGAGAAGAAATGGGATTAAATGATCCGCTGCTGGAGCGTTATGGACGTTGGGTATCTGGTGCAGTGAAAGGAAATTTTGGAGAATCTTATCAGTACGATGGAACATCGGTACGATCCCTTCTTTCAGATCGTCTTCCCGTTACGGTTGTTTTATCTTTACTGGCTTTCGTCATGATCCTGGTGTGTGCGGTTCCGCTGGGGATTTTGTCGGCGCGTTTTCACGGACGCCTGCCGGATTTGATTATCAGCCAGCTGTCTCAGGTTGCCATGGCGATTCCTTCCTTTTTTCTGGGCATGATTCTGACATATGTGTTTGGCCTGGTGCTCAAGTGGTTTCAGCCTGGAAAGTTCATTCCCCTTTCCCAGGATCCCGGGGCAGCCATGGAGTACCTTCTGTTTCCGGCTATCGCTGTGGCGCTGCCCAAGATTGCCATGGTGGTTAAGTTCCTGCGGGGGTCGATCTTGTCGGAGATGAATCAGGACTATGTGCGTACAGCTTACAGCAAGGGAAATACGGAGACAGCCGTTCTGTATGGCCATATCCTGAAAAATGCCATGATTCCGGTTATTACGTTTCTGGCTATGGTAATCGCAGAAATTCTGGCTGGAAGTATCGTGGTGGAGCAGGTGTTCAGTGTTCCGGGGGTGGGACGCCTTCTGATCAGCTCTATTTCCAATCGTGATTTCCCAGTGGTGCAGGCCATCGTGCTCTACATGACAGCCGTTGTGGTAACGATCAATTTCGCAGTGGATCTCGCCTATCAGCTTCTTGATCCGCGTGTGAAGACGGAATAAGGCGGGAGGACAGTGAAGGTGAGAAGAAAGAAAAAATATAATTTAATTGCAGGTGCTGCGCTGACCTCCTTTTTCCTGGCCATGGCGCTTCTGGGACAGATCTGGACGCCCTACGGACCGACTTCTATGGATGCGGCGGCAGTTAATTTGGCTCCGTGTCTGGCGCATCCCATGGGGACCGATAATTTTGGTCGGGATATTTTAAGCCGTGTCATGGCCGGGAGCGGAAGTACGTTTTTTGTTGCAGTCTGTACCGTTTTAATCGGCGGCGTTTTCGGGACGCTGGTGGGAGCGCTGACCGGATTTTACGGCGGCTGGCTGGACAACGTGATTATGCGTGTCAATGATATCCTGCTTTCGTTTCCAAGTATTCTTCTGGCGCTGATTTTCGTGAGCCTGTTTGGCTCGGGGCGCTATAATATTATCCTGGCTCTGGGAATTTTATTTATTCCCAGCTTTGCCCGCATTGTGCGAAGTGAAGTGATTCGGTGCCGGGAACTGGATTTCGTAAAGAGTGCCAGGATCATGGGCGCGGGGAACCTGCGCATTATCTTTGCCCATATTCTCCCCAATGCCCGCGTCAGCCTGATGACGGCTGCGGCCATCGGCTTTAATAATGCAGTGCTGGCGGAGGCCAGCATGAGCTATCTGGGATTGGGGATTCAGCCGCCGGAGCCGAGTCTTGGAAGGATGCTGTTTGAGGCCCAGTCCTTTCTGTTTCAAACGCCCTGGTATGCCATCTGCCCCGGGATTGCCATGATTCTGATTATTTTAGGCTTCAGTATGGTCAGTGAGGGACTCCGGTCCCTGGAAGCGTAAGGAGGACATATATGGAACCGCTGGTAGAAATCAAAAATCTGTCCGTCCGGTTTCCGGAGGGAGATCATCTGTTTGAGGCTGTGAAAGGGATCAGCTTCGAGATCGGAAAGGGAGAGATTCTCGGCGTGGTGGGAGAGTCTGGATCGGGAAAATCCATGAGCGCCCTGACCCTGATGGGCCTGCTTCCGAGGGACGCCCAGGTGGCTTCCGGGGAAGTCCTGTTTGAGGGGCGGGATCTGCTTTCCATGGATCCGGATGAGAGAAGAACACTTCGTGGAAGCCGGATGGCCATGGTGTTTCAGGAGCCGATGACATCGCTGAATCCTGTTTTGAAAATTGAAAAGCAGGTGGGAGAAAGCCTGCGTCTTCACGGAAAATTTTCGGAGAAAGAGATCCATGAACGTGTGATCGCAGCGCTTCAGGAGGTGGGCCTTTCAGATGCAGAGGCCATCTGCTCCAGGTATCCCCATGAGTTATCGGGAGGAATGCGGCAGCGCGTCATGCTGGCCCAGGCAGCGATCTGTTCGCCGCAGCTGATTATTGCCGATGAGCCGACGACGGCGCTGGACTGTGTGGTGCAGGCGCAGATTCTGGAGCTTTTCCGAAAGATACACCGGGAAAAGGGGACATCCATCCTCTTTATTTCCCATGATCTGAATGTGATCCGGGAGCTTTGCAGCCGCGTCCTTGTGGTTTACCACGGGGAGATTGTGGAAGAGGGAGAAACAGAGCGGGTACTCATGGATCCGCAGCATGCATATACCCGTCATCTGGTTGCTTCCATTCCGGAACGAAGTAAGGAGGAGAAGCCGGGGGAGGAGGTACTTCGCCTTTCGGATTTGCAGGTATATTATGATGTGCGGGGCGGTCTGTTCCAGAAAAAAAGGAAGAAGCATGTGATTCATGGTGTCAGCCTGACGGCCAGAGAGGGGGAGATTCTGGGCATTGTGGGCGAGAGCGGATGTGGAAAATCAACATTGTGCAAGACAATATTGGGCCTGCATGACCAGTATGAAGGTGAGGTCTGGGTAAAAGAAGGGATGCGTCCGCAGATGGTATTTCAGGATCCCTACGGTTCACTGAATCCGGCCAGAACCATTGGATGGATCCTGGAAGAGCCTTTGAAGATGCGGGGGATTCGGGACAAAGAGGAACGAATCCGTCTGGTGGGGGAAATGCTGGAAAATGTAGGGTTGGATGCGTCGTTTGCGTCGAGACGCCCCAGTGAGCTGTCCGGCGGTCAGCGTCAGAGAATCAGTATTGGAGCGGCGCTTCTGATGGATTCCCGGCTAATCATTGCCGATGAGCCGGTTTCTGCCCTGGACGTAACGGTACAGTCTCAGATCCTGAAACTGCTTCTGCAGATCCATGAGGAAAAAGGGATGACCATCCTTTTGATTTCCCATGACCTGAATGTGGTGCGTCGTCTGTGCCGACGGGTTCTGGTTATTTACCGGGGTGTCATTGTGGAGGAGGGAGAAGCAGAGGATGTGTACGGCGCGCCGGCCCACCCTTATACGAAACTTCTTCTGGCAGCAACTGCTTCGGGAGAAAAAAAGAGCATACCGTATTCCGGACTGCCGGAGCGGCCGGATGAGACGAAAGCCGGGGAGAAAAAGGGCGGGAAGGATACGGGTGGAGCTGCAGAAAGGAGATGTGTGTTTTTTGAGCGGTGTCCGGAGCGATGTGAGGCCTGCGGCCGACTGCAGCCGGATGTCGTTACATTGGAAAATGGGCACTGGAGCCGCTGTCTGAAACAGAAGGGGATTTGCGGAGTAAATTTCTGAAAATACGTGAAAAATACGTGAAAAATCTTCATACTTCTTGTAATTAAACTGTTTTTTCGATATAATAGAACTATCAGAAAACAGGGAGGGCGAGGGTATGGAAAGAGAGATCAGCCGTTTGAAAATGGTTTTGGATAACAGCAGGTACACGGTTGCTGTCTGCGGTTCCGGCGTGGCGGAAGAAGGCGGTTTTTTGAGCATGAAAAAACCGGCGCGCGCCTATGAAATTGAGGAAGAGTATGGGGATTCTCCGGAAGAGATTTTTACGAGCGCCTATTACAATACCCGCCCGCTGAAGTTTTTCAGATTTTATGAAAAAGAGCTTCTGGATAAAATCCCAGATCCGGCTCCTTCCAGCTACGCACTGGCTGCCATGGAGAAGGCCGGCCGTCTTCAGTGCGTGATAACGACCAATATGTTCGAGCAGGAGCAGAGGGCAGGCTGCGAGCATGTAATTGAACTGCACGGAAGTGTGTTTAAAAATCGCTGTCCCCACTGTGGAACCTGGTATACGGTGGATGATATGCGCAAAGAAGGCGCAATTCCTGTATGTGAAAAATGCGGCTTTACCATTCGTCCGTTGGTATCGCTGTACGGAGAGATGGTAGACAGCCGCATTATGACGAGAACGACCGAGGAAATCGGAAAGGCGGATGTGCTTCTTCTTTTGGGAACAACACTGCGCTCCGAGGTGTTTTCCAATTATATCCGGTATTTTTCCGGAAGTATGCTGGTGGTCATCCATCAGGAACCCCACTATCTGGATAAGTGGGCCAATATGGCACTTATTGGAGAACCGGGTGCTATTTTCCGGCAGCTGGGTTACTAGTCGCAGCTGGATGTTTTTCCTGGATCCAGAAGCCAGACAGCCAGAGGCTGCAGGTTCATAGGTGCACGGAAATGTCCGTCTGAAGTCCAGGCGGCGGGGGTGCGGTACTGCAGCTTATAGGAACGGATCGTCTGGAACATGGAAGAAGCCGGAGCGTCGGACTCTTCTGTAAGTCCAAATTCCTGCAGACAGGCAGCGAGAACCCAGGAGGACCCTACGATAACTTCATTAACCTGCAGTTCATCACCGCCGTCCTTTTCGTACGTCTGAATATCAGGCTCTGCTACCAGCAGAGCTCCGTAGCGGCCGCCGCAGAAGGCGGCCGCATTGTTTTGCCAGGCAGCTTTCAGGTGGGAGAGAATAAGCTCTCGTTCTATCTGTGTGGGAAGTCCTGCTTTGTGGGCCAGAAGGAGGCCGAACAGGGCATCCGACATGGTGGCGTTTTTATATTTTCCACATTCATCTGTGGTAAAATACCGGCCGTTCCAGAGCTTTTTCATGGTTACCGCGGCCTGGTTCTGAAGGGACTCATAATGGCAGCGGTCGTCTTCCAGCTTCTGATCTGCAGCAAGCTGTGCCATGACGGCCCACGCGCCAAGACAGAGGCTGCAGCAATAGGCAGACAGGCCCTGCATGTGAAGGTTGTCCCAGGTACTGTCGCCGAATTCATTGTGAGATGGAACTGCCTGCCTTGCCGTATCCTGCTGCTCTGTAAAATTCATAATCAATTTCAGTGTATCGTATTCTTTGCGGGTCACAGTTCTTCCGGTCATGCGGCAGTGCAGGTAAAAGGCCAGCACAAAAGAGGGATTGTGATCCTTCCACATATTCGGGGTATCCCGGAAATTATACCCGTTCAGGCGGACAAAAAGATCTTCGGCGCAGCCGCCCAGATCATGGGGGAGTTTTCCGGGGATCAGATTGTCCCGGGTAGTTTGATCCCGGTAGATCATATTCTGGCGGCTGCAGGTAAGAGGGGCAGAGGCCAGATAATCATCAAAGGTCCAGTCTGCCAGCTGGGGCCAGAAACGGCTCAGGGCATAGAAGCCGTAGACCCAGAGATCCAGGGTATTGTAGTAATAATAGCCAGTGTCAAATCCTTCCAGGAGTCCAAAATGAGGATGCTGACCCAGTGCAGCTGTATGGGAATCCCAACCATCCACAGGCCTGGATACGAGAATGGTTCCTCCGGAGGTAAGGTAATAAAGCTCGTTGACCCGGGCCGCCCGGTACTCCGGCGGCTGGGAAAACGGGACTTCATCCCGGGGCGAAGCCTTTTTTTGCCCGCAGGGGGAATTTTCGCAGGGGAAAAGTTCACTGCGGTGAAACGTTTTGATGGCCTGGAGCCATTCCGGCCGTTTTTTTAAGGCATACCGGGCGATGGAAAGAGCAGAGGATGCCACTGGATTTTCGGTATAATATTTGTACCATCTGCGGCCCATGCCAAACTGGGTAATGGGAAGATCCAGAGTCAGCGCAAAGGTCAGCGATTTTTCACTTCCCAGCAGGGAGGTTTCGGCTGCCAGGGCGGAGGCGGTCGCTTCATGCCAGTGGGCCTGCCAGGTAATATCGGAATTTGCCAGCCGCCCTTCTGCGGCAAAATGGCTCTCCATGGCTCCGATGGTGTGCATCTGCCGGGCCGGCTCATAGCCGGTGGTGGCCATGGTTTCCTTAAACATGACATCCCAGGAGGGGGTCCATCCGGGAGCCTGGAGGGAAAGGATCACATTTCCGCACAACCCGTCGGCGGGGCCAATGTGCTCTCTGCCCTGGCGGATGTGGATCGTGTCTGCATCCCGGGCTTCTAAGGCACCGTAATTTCCGGCATTCTGAAGGGAAGGCCAGAGAACGCCTCGGGGTTGTTCGGTAGTGTGCCAGGCCTGTTTCCATCCCAGCAGGTTGGGCCAGCAAAGGCAGATGGAAATCCGGATATCGTCCGGCGTTTCAGCCAGAGGGAGAATATGAAAATCAAACAGGGTAACCGGAAGCGCGCTGTCCTCCAGGTTGTGGGGGATGATGGGGGAATATCGCTCCAGAACCACCTCAAAGGGCATATCGGGCGCTTTGAAATGCTCGTAGACAACGGGAAAAAGGCCGGTCACGGTCATTTCTTCCGGCCGGAATCCGTCCTCGGAAACCCGCAGCTTTCGAACGCGCACATCATGGCCGGCCTGCCAGCGGAGAGAGAAGTAGGCATTTTCTAAAACACAGTCCGTCAGGAGGCCGGGCTGCAGCTGCCATCGGTCAAAAAATCCCAGGGCATTGCGGGAGAAAGAGGCGGTGCCGAAGCCTCCGGAAAAGAAACAGGTAAAAGGGCCGCTGTCATGGCTGCCTTCTTTTGGCTGGCAGGCGGCTTTAAAACGCCCGTTCCTGGTGCGGTAAACGCCGCCCTCTTCCAGCGCGTTGCGGTATGGATGCGTTTCATAATAAGGAGCGGGGCATTTCGGGTATGTATAGCCGTATGCCTGCGCGGTTTCTAGTCTGTCGGAAAACATGGTGTAATACCTCATCAAATGTATGGTTAAAATTGAATTGATTTTAGCATAAAAGAAAAATTTGGGAAAGGGGTTTACAGACAAATACGGGATCAGGTAAACTGATACTGCCGATTCTGCCTGATGCGGCGCAAGGGCGGAAAAGAATTTGCGACAATCGAAAAGAGAGGGGTTCAGGAAAATGAAAAAATTGCGATGGAACAGGGGGATCCAGGCGGCCCTGGCGGCGGCCGGGATGGCGATGCTTGTGGGCTGCGGACAGGCGCAGGAAGAACCGAAACAGGCAGAACAGACGCAGGAGATGCAGCAGGACGGGGCAGAGGATGCACAGAAAGCCGGTACGGGAAGTTCCCAGGACGTTTCGGCAGAGGGCGGAGAGGAAAGCGGCCAGAAGGGCCTTTTTGAATCCTTTACGGCCCAGGATCTGGAAGGGAATCCCGTTACAGAGGAGATTTTTGCGGACTACGACCTGACAGTAATCAATCTGTGGGCCACCTACTGCGGCCCCTGCCTTTCAGAAATGCCGGATCTGGGCGAACTGAGCCGTGAGTATCAGGATAAAGGCGTTCAGATCATCGGAATCTGTACGGATACCGTAGATTATGACGGGAATATTGCAGCGGATCAGGTGGAACTGGCCCGGCAGATTGCGGCGGATACCGGCGCGAATTACCTTCACCTGGTACCGGCCGGAGACCTGGCCCTGCAGCTGCTTCCCCAGGTGCAGGTAGTGCCCACTACGGTGTTTGTCGATAAAGACGGAAAGCAGCTGGGAGGCGCAGTGGCCGGCGCTAAGGATAAAGAAGGCTGGGCAGAATATATTGAAAAATACTTGCAGGAACAGCAGTGAGAAGACATGGGAGGCGGGGTTACGTAAGCCGCCTCATATGCCAGACCCAGCCGATGACGGAGACGGAGGTTCCGACAAGCCAGGCGAAGGGCCAGATCCACCAGACTCCCCGGATGCCCCAGAGGTCGGAAAACATATGGCCGCAGAACATACGGATCAGGACGTCTGAGATGGTGGACATCATGAACAGTCTCATGGCGCCGATCCCCCGGAGGGCGCCGTCGCAGATGCATTTCGCAAAGACCATCGTATAAAAGGGGCAGACGATGGTAATGAATCCCATACCGGCCTCGATGGTGGCCGCCCTGTTTTCCACCTCCCCCATGAAGAAGGAGAGTACCGCATCGCCGCGAAGCAGGAGAAATCCCGCCACGGCGGCGGAGAACAGAGCTGCCAGGACCATGGAGACGGCAAAGCCGCTTCGGATGCGGCTGAAGGCTTTGGCCCCTTTGTTCTGGGCGATAAAACCGGACAGGGCATTGCTGAGAGCCATCAGGGAGTTGACGTAGAGGCCATTGATGCGGAAGGCCACCGAGTAACCGGCCATGGTGATGAGGCCATAGCTGTTGATGACATTCTGCATGACCAGCTGCCCGGTGGACATGAAAACGTGCTGCACCACACTGGGAATTGCCAGACGCAGGATTTCTTTTAAAATGGGAAGAGAAAACCGGGCGGGGACGGAGGGGGACTCGTCTGCACAGCCAGAAGAGTTTGCCACGGTATGGAGCTGCCTGTCCATACGGGTTACGGCCCACAGGGTAGCAAACGAAGAGATTGCCTGGGCAGCAAGGGTGGCCAGAGCCAGACCGGCTACGCCCATGGGGATGGTGATGACCAGCGCCAGATCCAGCAGGATATTGAGGATGGAGGAGAAGATCAGAAACAGAAGCGGCGTCCTGGAGTCCCCCAGCCCGTTTAAAATTCCAGTTGTGATATTATAAAGGAACAGGAACGGGAGGCCGGCCAGGTAGACCGTCAGGTACCGGGCTGTGGCGCTCGAAGCCTCCGGCGGGACGGCCAGGAAACGGAGGATGGAGGGGACGGACGGCAGCGCCAGGATAGTCAGGAGCAGGGAAAAAGGAAGAAAACAGATGAGAGCTGTGCGGATAGCGGCTCGTACCTGCCCGTACTCCTTTGCGCCGAACTGCTGGGAACAGAAAATAGACGTTCCAATGCTGAGTCCGGAGGCAATGGCAATAAAGAATACGGTAATGGGATAACAGGTTCCGACGGCCCCCAGGGCTTCGGAGCCGATTTTATTTCCGGCAATCCAGCTGTCGGCCAGGTTGTAAGCCTGCTGGAAGAACATGCTGGCGAACATGGGGATCGCGTACCGGATCAGGACTGGGAACGCAGCGCCGGAGGTCAGGTCGGTTGGCGTACCAACCCCTTTTAAAGAGATGGTTTTCATGGAAGGAGTCTCCTTTCGAGTATTCTGAATTCTATCATATAGAAGGAAACAGAAAGAGCAATTGTGATATTGCATAAATTTAATTAAATAAATTAAACAAAGTAACGAAAAACAAAAATCCGAAACAAATTCGTTGACATTTGTGCAGAATAGACATATTATATAGATGATAAAAAGAAAACGGCAACAGAAAAGACATAAAACAGAGGACAGAAAATCACGTTGTCGCAGATAATTAAACAAATTAATCAAAGTCGAAATCGAGGAGGATGCAGCAATGAAATTTTTCTTAGACAGTGCAAAGCTTGATGAAATCAAATATGCTTACGAGACATTTGGTATTGATGGTGTTACCACAAACCCGAGACACATTATGTTAAGTGGAAAGCCGTTCATGACAGCTATCACAGATATTGCTGAGTGGATCAAATCCGAAGGCCTTGAGGGTGTGGACAAGTTCCCGGTATCGGTTGAGATCAATCCGCATCTGGACAACGCTGATGATATGGTAGAGATGGCACAGAAGGTAGCTGCCATCAGCCCGAACTTCGTTATCAAAATTCCGGCAATTGAGGCTGGTATCGTAGCAGCAAGAAGACTGGAGAAAATGGGCATCCGCACCAACGTAACTCTGATTTTCTCTGCAGCACAGGCAATCCTTCCGGCAAAGAACGGCTCCCTGTTCGTATCTCCGTTCATTGGCTGGAAAGAGGCAAACGGCGAGGACTGCAAAGAGTACATCAAGAATCTGGTTGAGATTTACAAGAACTACGGTTTCTACGGAAAAACAGAGATCATCTGTGCTGCGATCCGTACTCCTAAGCAGATTGCTGACTGTGCAGTGGCTGGCGCTGATATCGTGACAACTGGTCTTGCTGTATACCAGGATATGATGAAACATGCTTACACCACACAGGGTCTTGGAACGTTCTGCAACGCCTGGGACAACACCATTACGGAATAATTCATCAGGAAGTTAGAAAAGAGGGAACGAGGATGAAAATCGGTTTTATCGGACTTGGCATCATGGGCGAGTCCATGAGCGAGAACATTGTAAAGAAACATGATGACACGGTTTATGTGTTTGACTTTGTAAAAGAAAAAGTAGATTTACTGGCATCCAAGGGCGCGGTAGCCTGCGAGACTTCCGTAGAACTGGCACAGAAGTCGGACGTAATCATTTCCATGGTTCCGAAGTCTGAGCACTCCAGAAGCGTATACGAGGGCATTTTAAGTGTTCTGGATTCCTCCAAAACCTGTATCGATATGAGTACCATTGATCCCAGCGTTTCCGTAGAGATCTCTGAGATGGTGAAAAAGACGGGAGCTCAGTTTATGGATGCTCCGGTTGTAAAGTCCAAACCGGCTGCCATTGCCGGAAAGCTTGGCATTTACATGGGTGGCGATGAGGATGTGTGTGAGCGCATGCGTCCGATCCTCCTTTACATGGGCGAGAACGTAATCCGCATGGGCGGAAACGGCAAAGGCCTTGTTATGAAGATCTGCCACAATGCTCTGGTTACCCAGATTCAGAACGGTGTCAACGAGACCATTGCACTGGCACAGAAGAACGGTATCACGATTCCGGACTATGCAACTGCTATTTCCTACGGCGGCGGCCAGAACTTCTACCTGGATACCCAGCATGAAAAACTGGCAGCAGAGGACTACACCACAGCTTTCTCCCTGGCAAATGCGGCAAAGGATGTCAATATCTGCATGAACCTGGCAAAAGAGTGCGGCGTAGAGATGCCGGGCGAGGCCAATGTACAGCGGGTTTATCAGGAAGGTATGGACCGCGGCATGGGACAGGATGACTGGAGATCTACCTTTAAGATCGTAAGAGGCCACTGATTATGGATATGAAGCTGTTAGAACATTTAAATGAAGTAAATGACATTCCGGTCACACCGGTTACGGATCCTTCCTTTGCCTCCTATGGACGCATCGTGACGGGATACGATTTCTCATCCATCATTTCCTATATGGAAGAGAGGACAGAGATTCCGGAAAATGGAAATATTTACGTTGCCTCCGTTCCGGAGATGGAAGAGCTTCCTGTTAAGGATACGATCCAGAACCGTTTTTACGGGGAGATGCCCATCCAGATCGGCTACTGCAACGGACGGAACACCACCTACAACGGATTTGAATATCATAAGGGCAGCGAGATCAACGTGGCGGTGACGGATTTTATGCTGGTTCTTGGTCATGTATGGGAGATTAAAGACAATACATATCGGGCAGAGGATGCGAAGGTATTCTTTGTCCCCAAGGGAACGGCCATTGAGATGTACCAGACAACGCTTCACCTGTCTCCCTGCCGTGTGACGGACGAGGGATTCAAGGGGGTGGTGGTTCTTCCAAAGGGAACCAACACGCCGCTGGAGAACAAAGGCGAGGCACTGGAGCCGGAAGGCGTCCTTCTCCTGCAGAAAAACAAATGGGTGATTGCCCATCCGGACCGTGAGCCGCTGATCCGTCAGGGCGCTCATCCGGGATTTTTAGGGGAAAACAAGGAACTGAAGTATTGAGACGTGAGGAGCTGCTGCAGTGCACAGCCTGTGGCAGCTCCGATAGGAGAAGTATATGGAACTGATTCAGAACGGACTGGAACTTCAGCTGGTAAACGGTAAGGACACCATTCTGGAAACCAGGAAAGATAAACCGATGATTTATGTGGGCTGCGGCGCAGAGTCGGTGGATATGTACCGCGGAAATTTCAAGATTGAAGACTATGTGATCGAGCGCCGTCCTCTTTTTGTGACGGAAGTAAAACAGGATGGGGAAGATGTGGTTCTGGATCTGCAGGGAGAACTGGGGATCCGGATTCAGCGGAAGGATTCCTGTGCGGTGCTTTTCTTTGAGCAGAAGAACCCGGCCATCAACCGTTTCTGGTTCCGGGTAAATGCAGAGCAGGATGAGAAGTGCTACGGCTGCGGCGAGCAGATGTCCTACTTCAACCTGCGGGGACGTCATTTCCCACTGTGGAGTTCCGAGCCTGGCGTGGGACGCGATAAGACGACTTACGTGACCTGGCGTTCCGATGTGGAGAACGGCGGAGCCGGCGGTGACTATTACAACACCAACTATCCGCAGCAGACTTTCGTCTCCTCCAGACATTATTATCTGCATGTGGATTCCACCGCTTATGCGGATTTTGATTTCCGCAATGAAGATTTTCATGAGCTGCAGATCTGGGAAGTACCGGCCTCCATCCGCATTGAGGCGGCAGACACCTTCCTGGAGCTTCTGGAAAAGGAAAGCGCCTTTTTTGGCCGCCAGCCAGAGCTTCCGGAGTGGGTATATAACGGTCTGGTAATCGGGGTACAGGGCGGAAATGAGCGTTCCTTCGGCCTTCTGGAGAAAACACTGGAACACGGCATTCAGGTTTCCGGCGTGTGGTGCCAGGACTGGTGCGGAAAGAGAGTGACTTCTTTCGGAAAACGCCTCCAGTGGGACTGGAAGTTCCACAAAGAGATGTACCCGGATCTTCCGAAGCACATTGAAGAGCTTCACAAAAGAGGCATTAAGTTCTTAGGCTATGTCAATCCCTACCTGGTAAAGGACGGCGAGCTCTATAAAGAAGGGAAAGAGAAGGGCGTATTTGCCACCCGGGCAGACGGAAGCGATTATCTCGTTGATTTCGGCGAATTTGACTGCGGCGTGGTAGACTTTACCAATCCGGAGGCCTATGAGTGGTTTAAGAATGAAGTAATTAAGAAACATACACTGGATATCGGCATTGACGGCTGGATGGCAGATTTCGGCGAGTATCTGCCCACCGATGATCTGGTTCTCCACAATGGGAAATCCACGATGATCGAGCACAACCACTGGCCGGCCCTCTGGGCAAAATGTAACTACGATGCAGTGAAGGAGTCCGGAAAGTTAGGACAGGTCGTCTACTTTATGCGGGCCGGCGCCACGGGAAGTCAGAAATACTGTACTCTGCTTTGGGCCGGAGACCAGTCGGTGGACTTCAGCCGTCACGACGGACTCTGCACCGTGATCTGTGCGGCGCTGAGCGCCGGTATGAGCGGATGCGGCCTGACCCACAGCGATATTGGCGGCTATACTTCTCTGTTCGGCAACGTGAGAACGAAGGAAGTATTCCTGCGCTGGGCAGAGATGGCGGCGTTCACGCCATTCATGAGAACCCATGAGGGAAATCGTCCCGATGAGTGCTTCCAGTACTACGAGGATGAGGACTGCATGAACCGCCTGGCAAGACTGGTGGATGTGTATACCATGCTGGCTCCGTATATGAAGACGCTGGTGGCAGAAAATGCTGCAAAGGGAATTCCGGTACAGCGCCCGCTGTTCCTTCACAATGAGGAGGATGCAGCCTGCTATGACATCCAGTTTGAGTATCTGCTGGGACCGGACATGCTGGTGGCGCCGGTTTATCTGGCCGATCAGACCCAGTGGGAGGTTTACCTTCCGGAGGGCCAGTGGATTCACCTCTGGACCGGTGCGGAATACGGCAAGGGAACTCACACCGTTTCCGCAGAGCTTGGCGATACGCCGGTATTCTATAAAAAGGATTCCGAATACGCGCCGCTCTTTGAGGAAATCCGTAAAAAACACGGGAAGTAAGGCACCATGATAAATTATATTCTGTTTTTAGTCATTATTTTTGTGTCCCATACCATTCACGGCATTACGGGATTTGCCGGGGCGATTCTTGCCATGGCGCCCAGCCTGATGCTGGTGGGTTACGATGTGGCAAAACCCATCATCAATGCCCTGGGATTTTTATCCGGCTTTTATGTGCTGGCAGGCAATCGGAAAAATATTGACTGGAAAGAGCTGACGAAAATAGTAATGGTAATGGCAGTCGGCATCATAGGCGGGATTCTGATCCGCGGCGTTTTTGCCGGCCAGGATCAGATCCTCTATAAGATTCTCGGCGTTTTCGTGATCTATCTGGCCATTCAGGGATACTACTCCCTGCGAAAGGGTGAGAAAGAGGAGGAAAAGCCGACAGCAGAGGTTTCCGAAGAGCCGGAAAAGAAAAACGGTTCCGGCATGCCGGTGCTGATGCTGGCAGGAATCGTCCACGGCCTGTTCGTTTCAGGCGGGCCGCTGCTGATCGGATATCTGACGAAGCGGATTCATGATAAGGTCCGGTTCCGGGCCACCATTTCCACAGTGTGGATTTTCTTAAACGGTATGATTCTGGTGGATGATATCCGGGCAGGACTCTGGACCATGGATCTGATTAAGCTGCAGATTCTGGCAGTTCCGGCACTCTTTGCAGCCATGTGGCTGGGTACAAAGCTGTATGCCAGAATGAGTCAGAGAGTATTTATGATTATCACATACATACTGTTATTTATTTCAGGAATCTCTCTGCTGGTAAAATAAACCGGCAGATGATTTAAAAAACCCAATATATTTTTCAAGGAGGACTTCGTTTTATGAAAAAGAGAGTAGTAGCACTGGTAATGGCAGCTGCTATGGCAGCTTCCCTGGCTGGATGCAGCAGCGCTCCGGCAGAGACCACTGCAGCAGCAGGAGATTCTCAGGCAGCAGAAACTGAGGCAGCCGGCGGCGAGGCAGCAGAGGGCGGCGCAGCAAGCGGCGAGACTGTAAAGCTGGTATGCCCCTACGGTGTAGGCGGTACAGCAGATGCCATCGCAAGAAAATGGGCAGTCGTAGCCAACAAACATTCCGACTACAACTTCATCGTTGAGAACATGACCGGCGGCGACGGTTTCCAGGCAGCTAACTGGTATACCGACCAGGATCCGTCCACCACAGATCTTCTGATGTATGGTTTTGGTGTTGCTTACCGTCATGATCTGGGCCAGAAATATCAGACGGAGATCGTTGACTTCGACCGCAACGACATCTATCCGGTAGCAGATGTAGACGACAGAACCTGGGTTCTGTATGCAAAGACTGGTACAACCCTGGCAGACGTTCTGGCTAAGTCCAAAGAGGGCGCTGGTATTAAGATGTCCGGCGGCAACCCCTTATCCGACCCGCATCTGGCTCTCGGCTCTCTGCTGGCAAAAGAGGGCGGCAAGGTTATGACCGTTCCCTATGACGGCGGTGCTGGCCAGAAGAAAGGCTTAACCGACGGCGAGGTTGATGTATTCGTAGGTACAACCCAGGCAGCCATCGAGGACGTAGAGGCTGGTACCATCACTCCGATTCTTGCATTCTCCGAGTCTCCGCTGGAGTTCAAGGGACCGGAAGGCGCCATTACCGTTCCTGGCGTAGCTGGCGAGGGCATGGCTCCGGAGCTGAACGCTGCTGAGGACTACACAGGTTCCATCCTTCCGGGCGGCGGCTTTATCGCAGTTCGCACCGGTGCTGACCAGGCATGGATCGATGAGATTATCGAGATCACCAAAGACGTATGGGCTGATCCGGAGTATGCTGACTGGATCGATGAGATCATGCTGAACCGCAACGAGCTGTACGGCGAGGACGCAAAGGCATTCCTGGACGGTGGCTGCGAGAAGGCAGTAGCTGCATTTGAGCTTTTAAGCGGACAGCAGCAGTAAGTAGTTTTATCAGCTTCACTGCAATAAAAAACGGCTTATGAAATAGAAGGCCGGGGGCAGGGCAGCCGTCGGGCGCCCTGCCCATTCTTTTGCGTAAAGAAAGTGTTAAGATTGTAAGATATATGGATGAAAGGACATGGAAACATATGAAATTCAAGATTAAAACTTATCTGTGGTCCGGAATCATCATGGGCGCGTTCTGTATCCTTATGCTTCTGGCCATGCCGAGCCAGGTACGTCTCCCGCTGTTTGATTCCGGCGCTCCCAGTCCCCGTATCGTTCCGGGAACCTGTCTGGTGGGCATGCTGATCTGCTCCGCGATTCTGATTATTCAGAGTCTGATTTTTAAAAAGGAAAAAATCGTAGAATTTGACTGGAACAAGGAAAAACCCTGTATCTTTCTGATTCTGCTTCTCTGCGTATATGTGGCGCTGACCATTTACATTGGCTTTATCCCCGCTGTCTGCATCATCTTCCCGATCATGCTCTGGTACTGCGGCGAGCGCAAACCCTTTATCTACATTTTCACGGTAGCGGCCGGAATTGGAATCTTCTTCCTCTTTAAGTTTGTATTCCACATTTCCCTGCCGGGCATCCCTGGATTAGGAGGTTGACACGATGAGTGATTTACAGTATATTCTGCCTGCGTTTGGTCAGGTGTTTTCTCTTCTGAATCTGGCGCTGATCTTCGGCGGCCTGGTTCTGGGCATGATCGTAGGCTGTATCCCGGGCCTTTCCGTTACTCTGGGTATCATCCTGCTGCTGCCTCTTACTTATACATTCCCGTCTCCGGATTCCGCCATCATCGCTCTGCTGGCTGTGTATGTCGGCGGTATGTACGGCGGTTCCATCAGTGCGATTACCCTGAATACGCCGGGTACCAACTCGGCCATCGCCACTACCTTTGACGGATATCCGCTGGCGAAAAAAGGAAAGGTTAAAAAGGCTCTGGATACGTCCCTCTTTGCCTCTACCTTTGGCGGCCTGTTTTCCGCTATCCTGCTGCTGGTCTGCGCGTCTTTTATCACGCGCCTGGTAGCTCAGTTTACATCCGTTGAGTACTTCTCCATGGCGATCCTCGGTATTTCCCTGATCGCCGGTGTCAGCGGCGACAGCCTTCCGAAAGGTGTGCTTTCCGGTCTTCTGGGAATCCTGATGGCTGCCATCGGTACGGATGCTGTTACGGGCGTATGGCGTTACACCTTCGGTATCGATGCCCTGCGTTACGGTATCGACATGCTGCCGGCCATGATCGCCCTGATCGCTCTGACCCAGGTGGTTCAGAAACTGCGTGATTTCATTTTGGCAGAAGGAAAGCTGGATGATGCCAATATTATCGATAAAGAAGGTCTGACAGGCAAAGAGATGGTTTCCATCCTTCCGGCCTGTACCCGTTCCTCTGTGATCGCTTCGATCCTGGGCGCGATGCCCGGCGTTGGCGGCGGTGTTGCCCAGTTCATGTGCTACAATGAGTGCCGCCGTGCTTCCAAGCATCCGGAGCAATTCGGGAAAGGAAGTCTGGAAGGTATTGCAGCGGCTGAGTCCAGCAACAACGCGGTCGTTGGTTCTGCCATGATTCCGCTTCTGACCTTAGGTATCCCTGGAGACGGTGTAACGGCTCTTCTGCTGGGCGCCTTCATCCTTCACGGGATTCAGCCTGGCCCAACCATGTTTACGAAGCAGGGTGTAATTGCCTATGCTATCATCCTGGGCTGTCTGGTTGCCAATGTGTTCCTGTACCCCATCGGTCTGGTTCTGACACGTACTGTGGCAAAGATCATCCAGGTGCGCTATACTTACCTGGCTCCGATCATCATCATCTTCTGCTTTGCCGGCGCTTTTGCTGCAACGGGCAATACCAAGGAGCTGGTTCTGACGGCTGCCATCCTGGTATTCAGCTATCTGCTGACCATGCTGGATATATCGTCGACGCCTTTGATGCTGGGTATGATCCTGGCGGATATCATGGAGATGAACTTCGTTACCAGTATGATGAGCTACAATAAAGATTACACCATCTTTGTGAAACGTCCGATCTCCTGCGCGATCCTGATCCTGACGGTTGTTCTGGTGGTTTCCATGATCCGGATCAACAAGAAGGTTGAGGCCATGAATCAGGCTCAGATGGAAGAGATGGAAAGAGAGCAGAAAGAGGCGGAAGCCGCTGCTGCAAAATCATAACTAAGAAAGACACGTGCCGCAGGCCGGGAAGACCGGCGAGAATGACCTGCAAAAGAGGCCTGCGGCATTCTGCCATTTGAAAGGAGTAAATGAAAATGGGATTTCAAGTAGCATACGTTCCGATCGGTGTCGGCACCTTCCACCTGGAGAGCGCACAGATCGAATTTGAAAAATCAGTTAAGATGCTGTCTTCTTTGACGGAAAACGGCGTATATCCGGAAAAAATGCTGTTATCCATGGATGACCTCTGCGCATTTTTAGATGGAATCAACCCGGATCTTATTGTCCTTCAGAATATTACCTTCGCCAATGCGGCTTATGCCAGCGAGGTCCTGAAACGGTTCTCCTGCCCGGTTCTTCTTTGGACCCTGCGGGAGCCGGTCATCGACGGCGGCCGTCTCCGCTTAAATTCTCTGACGGGAGCCTACTCGGCAGCCAATGCCATCCGCACCTTCCGGGAGGGTGAATTCGAATACGTATTCGGTTCTCCGGAGGAAGGGGAAGTGAAGGCAGAGATCGGCGCAACCATCCGTGCCGCACAGGTAAAATACGAAATGAGCCATCTGAAATTATCCGCCATCGGCCATACGCCTCAGGGATTTGGCTTTGGCCGTGCTCTGGACGCTGATATCATGAAGAATTTCGGCGTGACGCTGGAGGCGATTGAGGCCAGAGAGCTGATCAATAAGGCAAAGAGCTACACGGACGAGGAGTGTGCTGCTGATCTGGAAGAGGCAAAGGCTCTGATGGTCGGCATCGAGAATACACCGGAGAAGAATGTGAAGGATTTTGCACGCCTTTACAAAGCTTACAAAGATTACGTAAAGGACAACGGCATCGGGGCACTTTCTTCCCGTTGCTGGCCGGATTTCTTTACTGATTTCGGTACACCGGTATGTTCTGTTCTTTCTATCTTAAATGCCCTTGGCATCCCGGCCAGCTGTGAGGCGGATGTGTACGGCGCGCTTTCCATGTTTATCGGAAACCAGCTGACTGGTAAAGCAGGCTTCTTCGGCGATCCGGTCTCCATGGATGAAAAAGAGGGAACCATTACCTACTGGCACTGCGGTATGGCAGCCTGCAATCTGGCTAGAAAAGATACGGGCGCACAGATCGGCGTTCATCCCAACCGCAAGATCGGACCGGCCATGGACTTTGGCTGCGAGGCCTGTGAGGCTGTGACGGTATTCCGGGTTGGAAGAAAGCCTGACGGCACCTTCCGGTTCTTCATCTCTGAGGGCGCTGCTCTGGATAAACCGAAGCAGTTCCAGGGTACCTCCGTTGTGGTAAAGACCAACATGGATGCAAAAGAAGTGGTTTACGGCAGTGTGAAAGAGGGTTGGGAGCCGCATTTCGTCGTGATCTACGGCAGCGTGGCTTCTGAACTGGAGAAGCTGGCTCATATGACCGGCGCTGAGGTTTGCCGCTACTAAATTCTGAGAAGATGCGAATGTCGTGAATTCCGCTTCTTCAAACAGTTTTATCTGTGAAAGCATAAAACGAAGTTTATAATAGAAACAGGAGAGGCGAACCGGGGATGGGGATCCTGGTTCGCCTTTTCCAAAAAGGAAATAAGTAAGGAAAACAAATAGAAAGACGGGAAAGCGACTTGGTATATTCAGGAATCAATTTAGGAAATGTAAAAACCAGCAACCGCAGCACGATTTTAAGGCTTTTAAATGACTGCGGTGCCATGTCCAGGAAGGATATTGCTCTAGAACTTGGACTGACTCCGGCAACGGTTACGTTGATCTGTACGGATCTTCTGGCAGCCGGTATTTTGTGTGAGCGGGGCGAGGTGGAAGAGGAGAAGCGGGCAGGCAGACGAAAGGTTCTGATTGATATTAACTATGAATATCGATTTGTGCTTTCGATCTGCATCGAGGCTGCCAGTACAGCCATTTCCATCGGCGATCTGCGGGGAAGATGCCGGGCCAGCCGGAGCATTCCGACGGACGGTGCCATGAACCCGGAACTGTTTCTGCGCCGGGTGGCCGATGAGAGCAAGGCTCTGATGTGGGAACGGGGACTTTCAAAGGAAGAGGTTCTTGGTGTGGGAGTTTCGGTGCCGGGGCCGGTAAACCGCCTGACCGGCGTCAGCCAGCATGCTTATCGGGTCTGGAACGAACCGGTGCCGGTGGCGGAGTACCTGAACCGGTATCTGGGTTTTCAGGTTATTGTAGAAAACAATGTCAAGGCCTTTGCGGAGGGCGAGCTGATTTTCGGAAGCGGGAAGGAACAGGACAATCTTCTGTTCATTAAATGGGGACCCGGCGTGGGTTCCGCCATTATCATTCATGGCCGTCTTTACGACAGCCAGAATTCCAAGACGGCAGAGATTGGCCACTGTATTGTGGAAAAAGACGGGAAACTTTGTCGGTGTGGCCGAAGGGGTTGTCTGGAAACGAAGGTGGCGACGCATGCGGTGGCAGAGCGGGTGAGGGATTTTTGCTCTGCGGAGACGATGCCGGCGCTCTATCGCCTGATGGGTGGTGATACCAGCCAGATTCAGGCGAAAAACATCACAGACTGGATCCGGATTAAGGATGAAGGGGTGCAGAAGATTCTGGATGAAATTCTGGAAATAATGGCCCGGACTACGGTTAACACTACGACAATTCTTGCGCCGGACCAGGTAATTATCTATGGAGAGATGTTTGAAATTCCAGAGATTGAAGAGAGGTTTATTCAATTTTTCAGCCATTTCGATCCGTCGTATCGGAACGGCTACATCATGAAGTCTGACCTGAGTGGTCGGATTGATTATATTGGGCCCCTGGCCGTTGTGGTAAATGAAATGTTTCTTATGACGGGCAGCGCGGAAGAATAAAAGGCTGTCTTCCCGGGCGTTTGTATCTTAAGTGTGATAATAAGTGTGTGTAAGCGGTGTAGCCGATTGGCTATGCCGTTTTGTTTTTCTGCTGCCGTCCCTGCTTCGGATGGAAGAAAAAAAGCAGCAGGCAAAGCAAGTCAGCCAGGGCAAAGAGCACGCCGCCTCCGGCCAGCAGGCGAAGAAAACGTCCAGGCCAGGATGGGGTGGAAAGGTCGGTGACAGCATAGGGAGAAGTCATGGAGGCGAGAGCATCCGTTGTCCAGGAGAGCTGGTTGGCCATGTCTGCAATCAACGCCTCGTATTCCGCCTCTTTCATTCGGATCAGCTGCCCTTTTATGATTCGATCCTGACCGGAAGATACAACGCCCGGTGCCGCATCCAGAATATAAAATTGACAGACGCCATCGGAGAGAGTGTAATAGTAGTACCCGGCAATCTGGGAGCCGGTGGGAAAAGAATCTCGGGTTACGGTACAGCCGGTGTAGGAAAGCCGGGGAACGGAAACTTCGACCCAGGGAAGTTTTGGGTTATAGAAGTTTTCATACTGGCTTTTGTAGTTCAGTGGCCTGGGTGAGGAATAGTTGTCTTTGGGGCTCTGCAGAGCCAGAAGGATAGACAGAGCCAGAAATAAGGAGGGGAATATCATAAGGCGCAGAAGAGACCGGCGCGATTTTTGTTTTGCAGGAGATTGTGTTCTGTGACACATAAATGGTGTATTCATCATAGTAATGTAATCGTTTCCTTTCTGATCAGTTTTTAAGTATACCAGAGAAAGGGGACAGGAATCAAGAACCGGTTGCTTTTCCGTGAAAAAATTGTTATGATGGGAACCGCAGATGAATGAGAAGGAGACGGATAGATGGAAGCATATACGGATTTTGCAGAAGTGTATGATATGTTCATGGACAATATTCCTTATGAAGAGTGGTGTGGATATCTGACTTCGCTTCTCGCAGAGTACGGGGTTTCAGATGGAATTGTACTGGATCTTGGCTGTGGGACCGGAACGCTGACGGAACTTCTGGCCAGGCACGGATATGATATGATCGGTGTGGATATTTCTGGGGAAATGCTGCAGGAGGCCATGGAAAAAAGGGAGATTTCCGGCCTGCCAATTCTGTATCTTTGCCAGGATATGCGGGAGTTTGAACTTTATGGAACGGTCCGGGCCATTGTGAGTCTCTGTGATTCCATGAATTATATGCTGGAGACCAGCGAGTTGGTGCAGGTATTTTCTCTGGTCAATAACTACCTGGATCCGGGCGGGGTTTTTATTTTTGATCTGAATATGGATCATAAATTTCGAACGGTTGGGAATTCCACCATTGCGGAGGAGCGGGAGGAAGGCAGTTTTATCTGGGAAAATGATTATGACGAAGCAGCCCATATCAATGAGTATGCGGTGACGCTGTTTATCCGTGAGGAGGATGGGCGTTATCGGCGCAGTCAGGAGATTCATTACGAGCGGGCTTATTCTCTGGAGGAAATTCGGGAGGCATTGGCTGCTGCCGGGATGGAATTTGTGGCGGCATATGATGCATTTACAAAGAACCCGCCTCAAATAGACAGTGATCGGATCTGTGTGGTAGCGCGTGAACATGGAAAAGAGACAGAAACAGCATGAGTTTGGGAAAGAGAAGGAATATATGGGAAAGGATGAGATGGGAATGAGTATAGAAGAAAGAATATGTGATAAGAGCCGGGATTACCTGATCCGGGCCACGGCGGCCAATGGGCAGATCCGTGCCTTTGCAGCCACCTCTCAGGGACTGGTGGAGCGGGCCAGAGCGGCTCACAATACGAGTCCGGTGGCGACAGCAGCTCTGGGACGTCTTTTGACGGCCGGGGCCATGATGGGATCCATGATGAAGGGAGAAAAGGATCTTTTGACGATTCGGATTGAGGGGGACGGTCCTATCGGCGGCTTGACGGTTACTGCGGACGCCCTGGGAAACGTAAAGGGATATGCGTTTCATCCGGAGGTAATGCTTCCGCCCAATGAAAAAGGAAAGCTGGATGTGGGCGGTGCGCTGGGAGTCGGCGTATTAAGCGTGATCCGGGATATTGGCCTGAAAGAACCCTATGTGGGGCAGACGATTCTTGTGACCGGGGAAATTGCGGAGGATTTGACGTATTACTACGCCAATTCGGAGCAGACGCCGTCCTCGGTCGCCCTTGGCGTTTTGATGAACCGGGAGAATACGGTTCGGCAGGCGGGCGGCTTTATTCTGCAGCTTTTACCGGGGGCTTCCGATGAGATCATTGATGCGCTGGAAAAAAAGCTGGGAGAGATTCAGCCGGTTACTTCTATGCTGGATAACGGGATGACGCCGGAACAGATTCTGGAGGATATTTTGGGAGAATTTGGCCTGGAAATTCTGGATAAAATGCCGATCCAATTCCACTGCAACTGTGACAAGGAGCGGGTATCCAGGGCGCTTATCAGCATTGGAAAGGGAGAACTTCAGTCTATGATCGAGGAAGGAAAGAGTATTGAGGTCAACTGCCATTTCTGCAATCAGAATTATGAGTTTACAGTGGAAGAGCTGAAAGAACTCTATGAGCGGGCAGTATAAAAGATTGGAAGGGAACGGGAAAGCAGCGTAAAATGCTATGCGTTTCGGAAATCAGAAAAACGGAGGCTGCAGGATGATCTATCCTGTAGCGCTCCGTTTTTTGTAATCATTTTCCTTAGATCAATATAGCTTATTCACAAAATATATTAAAAACATATTATGGAAACAGGTACACTGGAAAGTTGGATGATTAAAGCTTTGTTACGTTTGTTGCCTGGGGACCTTTCGCACCGTTAACAACCTCAAATTCTACCTGAGCACCTTCCTCAAGAGATTTGAAGCCTTCCATGTTCAGGCCGGAGTAGTGAACGAATACATCGTTTCCCTGCTCGTCGCAGATAAATCCGTAACCCTTCTGGTTGTTAAACCACTTTACAGTACCTCTGTTCATATGATACCTCCAAAAAAAGATTAAAAGAATGTTTCGGCTGCAATCCTCTGCAACCTGTTCTCAGAATAGCATAGTTTGGTTTCTGTGTCAAACGTTTTTATGCAAAATTTCTGGAAATTCAGACAGTTCATAATTTGTCTTATTTTGCACGGAAATCCGGTTTTTTCAACGAAAATCAGGGTTGCCCTCTGGTTGGATTCAGGACAGTTTCAGTGTGAAGTGGGCGTTTGGGAAAGTTGGCAGTTGATAAAAAAAGAGGGCTGCGTTAAAATGAAAAGAAGAAATCAGCAGGCAGGAGGAAGGAATATGCGGTTGTTGCTCAATGGGGTCCGCCATTTCAGGACCATAACAAAACATAAATGGCTGGTCATGAAAAATTGCTTTGCAGTGGGGCTGTACCGTCAGGGACTGCTTCACGACCTGTCCAAATATTCCTGGGAGGAATTTTCCACGGGAGTCCGGTACTATCAGGGAACTCGCAGCCCAAATGCGGCGGAGAAAGAGGAAAGAGGTTACTCGGCGGCCTGGCTGCACCATAAGGGACGGAATAAGCATCATTTTGAATACTGGATTGATTTTGCTCCGGATAAATCACAGGGACTGGTGGGAAATGAGATGCCGCTTCGTTATCTGGTGGAAATGACGATGGACCGGATTGCTGCTTCCAGGGTTTATAAGGGGAAGGAATATACGGATGCCAGCGCCTGGGAGTATTTTAACAGGGGAAGGAATATCACTGTGATGCACCCAAAAACCAAGCGCCAGCTGGAGAAACTCTTGCTGATGCTGCGGGATGAGGGGGAAGAGAAAACATTCGCATACATCCGGGTTCTTTTATGGCGCGACCGGATGCGAAAAAGGGAGCGGCAAAAGGAATGGATCCGACAGGCTGTCTGTCATTTTGGAAAATAGGGAGAGGCAGTCCGTCGGTAAGGATTAGCCTGAAAGACAGGAAGTAAGGACCGCCTCCAGATATTGGACGGCGGTTTTGCTGTCTGTAAAAAGGCTGTCCGTGCAGCGGGTGTAGACTGGAGTTGTCCGATAATCGGCCCGAAGACAATCATCCCAGAGATAGAGGCCGTCCGGCAGCGGAGGCTGCGGCAGAAACAGGCCGGACACACGGGTGTAGCAGGTTCGGGCGGTGGCTTTTTTTCTGGCACCTTGCTCGACATATTGCCCTACGCTTTTGTGGATGGCACAGTCCTCGTAAATCAGATAGTAATAATTTTCAAAGTCCGGATAAAAGTGTCTGAGCTCTCCTTTGAGCAGGGAAACGGAAAGAACCAGCTGACGTTTTTCCAGTGTGAGCCTGTAGGGGCCTTCTGAGAAGGAGACCGGGGCGGGAAGAAGGCAGGCGCCTTCATAGGACAGTTCCAGTTCTCCGGCACCGGTTTCGGGGGTCTTAACAGATGGACTGAAGACGGCATTCTGAAAGGAAAAAGGGCCTTTGAAAAAATCGTGGTAGCTTAAAATTGGAAGGATCCTGGGCATTCCTGTCAGATCCTCCTCGTTGTGGAGCAGAAGGAGGCGATAGAGGTTCTGATCCTGGGAAGTCAGATATGTTTTATATACTGAAATCAGCTGGCCGCCGTTCATTCGGTCCTCCCGCTGGATGCCGAGAAAGGTTTCTATGCTTTTCTGTTTCAGGTTTTCCAGTCCCAGCCATTTTTTATAGGGGCGCACCAGCCGGTAAATGTCCAGGCTGATAACGGAGTCAAAGGAGCCTGGAATGCCCAGAGCAGCGCAGCGCTTTAAAAGAAAGGGGATATCAAAGCCTTCACCATTAAAATGGATCAGAACGCGGAAACGGGTCAGGAACTGGAAAAATGCAGTGAGAATCTCCGGTTCTGCCTCCCGGCAGTCGGCGAACCACTGGGTCAGCTGCCACCCGTCCTCATCGTGCCAGATGATTCCGATGAGATAGAGAGAATCGCGATCTCCGGAAAAACCGGTGGTTTCAATATCAAAAAAGAGAAGCTTCTGCAGCTCGCCAATGCGTTCCGGCGCATAGGAAAAGGACAGGGATATTTTTTTATTTACAGTAATCATAGGGAGCTCCTTGTATGGGTCTGGTTTCGATTTTGTATAGAGTATATTATAACAGAACCGGCCCGGATCTGTAAATGCGGCAGTCTGCAAAAAGAATATTTGTTCGATATTCCTTGCATTGAAAACCTGCCTATGGTATGATATGGAAGTGCAGAGACGTCCTGTAGCGTGCTCTGATATGTTCTGTAATAAATCTCATGGTTCCGTGGGAACCGTGGTTGTAAGAGAGAGGATTTACCGTGATTTCATACGTAAAAGGTACGTTGACGGAGAAGCTTCGGGATCAGGTTGTTGTGGAGGCCGGATCGGTGGGATTTGGAATCTATGTTCCGGTTTCCGTGCTGGATCAGCTGCCCACTGTGGGTTCAGAAGTGAAGATCTATACGTATTTTCAGGTGCGGGAGGATGCGATGAGCCTTTATGGCTTTCTGACCCGCCAGGATCTGGAGATGTTTCGTCAGCTTCTGGGAGTAAATGGGATTGGCCCCAAGGCAGCCCTGGGGATTTTATCGACACTTCGGCCCGATGAGCTTAAGTTGGCGATTTTAAGCGGAGATGCGAAGGCGATTTCCAGGACTCCGGGCGTGGGGGCCAAGACGGCGCAGCGGATTATTCTGGATCTGAAGGACCGGGTAGACGCAGAGGAGGTGCTTCTGTCGGCCGCCGGGCCGTCTGCCATTCCGGCTGCCGCTGGATCCGGGATTTCCGGGGAGGCGGCCAGAGAAGCAGTGGAGGCTTTGGTGGCGCTGGGATATACCAATGGGGAGGCCGTCCGGGCCGTCAGAAGTGTGGAGGCTGCGGAGGATATGGATGCAGAGGCTGTTTTAAAGAGCTCTCTCAGGTATCTGGCATTTATGTGACCGGCAGCAGGATAGGAAGTCAGTATGAGCAGAAGGATTATTACAACCGAAGTGACAGAGGAAGATAAGCGGATTGAGGGCAGTCTGAGGCCCCAGAGCCTGGAGGAATACATTGGTCAGGAGAGGCTGAAATCCACACTTCGGATTTTTATAAATGCGGCGAAGTCCCGTGGGGAGGCTCTGGATCATGTGCTGTTTTACGGCCCGCCGGGGCTTGGCAAGACGACGCTTTCCGGAATTATAGCCAATGAGATGGGCGTCCACATGAAGGTGACGTCTGGACCGGCCATTGAGAAGCCGGGGGAGATTGCAGCGATTCTGAACGGCCTTCAGGAGGGGGACGTTCTCTTTGTGGATGAGATCCATCGTTTGAACCGTCAGGTAGAAGAGGTTCTTTATCCGGCGATGGAGGATTATGCCATTGATATTATGCTGGGGAAGGACTCCACAGCCCGCTCGATTCGTCTCGATTTGCCGCGTTTTACCCTGGTGGGCGCGACCACGCGGGCGGGACTTCTGACTGCGCCGCTTCGAGATCGGTTTGGAATTATTCAGAAGATGGAATTTTATACACCGGAAGAACTGAAGACCATTGTTCTAAGGACTGCCGGGGTTCTGAATGTAGAGATAGAGGAGAGCGGGGCTTATGAGATTGCCAGACGCTCCCGGGGAACGCCGCGCCTGGCCAACCGGCTCCTGAAGCGGGTCCGGGATTTCGCTCAGGTAAAGTATGACGGAGCCATAACCAGGAAAGTGGCGGATTTTGCCCTGGATATTCTGGATGTGGACAAGCTGGGACTGGATAACAATGACCGGGCGATTCTTACCATGATGATTGAAAAGTTTTCCGGCGGGCCGGTTGGCTTAGATACGCTGGCAGCTGCTCTGGGGGAGGATGCGGGTACTCTGGAGGATGTCTATGAACCCTATCTCCTGATGAACGGTCTCATCAACCGGACGCCGCGGGGCCGTGTTGCCACGGAGGCGGCGTACCGCCATCTGGGTCTTACACTGGAGAACTAAAGGACAGCGGGAAAATGGTGGAGGAAGAGTTATGAATTCCAAGAATTATATAGATGTTTTAATTGACGGAAAGATTTATACGCTGGGAGGTCTGGAGGAGGAAAGCTATCTGCAGCAGGTAGCGATCTATCTCAATGAAAAGATCTCTCAGCTGAGAAAGCAGGGCGGGTTTGAAAAACAGCCGGAGGATTACCAGAATGTAATGGTATATCTGAATGTAGCGGATGACTATTTTAAGGCCCGGGAGCATGCCGGAATGCTGGCGGATCAGCGGGAGGAGCTGGAGCGGGAGACGTACCGCTTAAAGCAGGAGCTGGTCAGTACCCGGATGAAGACAGAGGCTTTGAAAAAAGAATATGAAGCCATGCGCGAGGAATTGGAACGGTGCCGGGCTTTCCTGGCAGCGGAGCAGGCTGTATCATCGGACGCGGGAAAAACCATGAGCGAGGCCGTTTTGCCGGAGGCGGAGCGACGCGTGGAAGAGTTGGAAAAATAGTATGTCCAGTTTATGCGGTGCCCGAAGAGGCAGAGCCGGAACATGTTTTGACCGGTGCGGGCAGTGAGAAGAGGGAAAGAATAGAAAGGCTGGTGTGCGGGAATGCAGCAGAAAAGCAGTCCCGGACATCAGCTGTTTTACACCTGGGAATCGAAGATGCAGGGAGCATGCGGAATGGAGAATAGGAAGAAAGTGGAAATATTGGCCCCAGCCGGGTCTTTTGACAGCATGAAGGCGGCTGTGGCGGCCGGAGCTGATGCAGTTTATATGGGCGGTGCCCGGTTTGGGGCACGGGCCTATGCAGATAATCCAGATGAAAAAGGTGTGCTGGAGGCCATTGATTATGTGCATCTGCACGGCTGCCGGCTGTATATGACAGTAAATACACTGGTAAAAGAAGGGGAACTTTCGGATCTTTACGAATATCTGCTTCCCTATTACCGTCAGGGACTGGATGCGGCGATCGTGCAGGATATGGGGGTTTTTTCATTCCTTCGGGAATATTTTCCGGACCTTCCTGTCCATGCCAGCACACAGATGACGATAACCGGAGCGGAGGGGGCTGCGCAGATGATGCAGATGGGAGCCTCCCGCATTGTGACGGCCAGAGAGTTGTCTTTGGAGGAGATCCGGCGCATTTACCGGGAAACCGGGGCAGAGATTGAAAGTTTTGTTCACGGTGCACTCTGCTATTGCTATTCCGGCCAGTGCCTGTTCAGCAGCCTGATTGGAGGGCGGAGTGGGAATCGGGGACGGTGTGCCCAGACCTGCCGTCTTCCCTTTGAAGTAATGCGCCAGAATGCGCCGTTTTACAGAGAGAAGGAATCTTTTGGGCGGGGAGCAGGAATTTTGAACCGCAGAGATGAAAAATACGTGCTGAGCCTGAAGGATCTCTGTACCCTGGATATTCTTCCGGATATTCTGGAGGCAGGGGTATATTCTCTGAAAATAGAAGGGCGGATGAAGAGTCCCCGATACACGGCTGGGGTAGTACGCCTGTACCGGAAATACGTGGATCGCTATCTGGAATATGGACGAAAGGGATACCGAGTGGAGGAGGCAGACCGCAGAGAACTTCTGGATCTGTTTGACCGGGGCGGCCAGACAGATGGATATTACCTGCGTCAGAATGGCCGCGATATGGTGGTTATGAAGGAAAAACCGTCCTTCCGTTCAGAAAACAGGGAACTTTATCAGTATCTTGACCAGACGTATGTGGAGGCAGAAAAGAAAGAGGCCATTACCGGCTTGGCCCGGGTAAAAGAAGGAACGCCTCTTTTTCTGACTGTAAAGTATAAAGACCGGCTGCTGGGGAGAGAGTGTGCCGCTTCGGTGGAGGGGGCAGCGCCTCTTCCGGCGAAGAATCAGCCGATGACGGCAGACCGTATTGAAAAGCAGCTGAAAAAGACGGGAAATACGCCTTTTTATATAGAAAAAATAGAGACGGAGATGGAAGGAAGGCCTTTTGTGCCGGTACAGGAATTAAATGAACTGCGGCGCAGAGCTCTGGAGGCGCTTTTGGAAGAGATCTACAGGCCTTTCCGGCGGGAGGCTGCGGAAGCGGAATTTGCAGAAATATCCAGGAAGACCCAGGAAGAGCCGAATTTTCAAAAGCCGCCCAGGCTTGTGGTTTCGCTGGAGCGGCCGGACTGTCTTAAAACGGTTCTTTCCTGTCAGGAAGTTTTTGCTGTTTATCTGGACAGCGGGGAATTCGGGGCGGAGCAGTGGGCGGACGCAGTTTCCGATTGCCACAGCGCTTCAAAGGAATGCTGGCTGATTCTTCCGCATATTTTTCGGGAGCGGGCGCGGAAGTATTTTCTTGAAAAGCGGCTGCTTTTGGAGGCAGCAGGTTTTGATGGCTTTGTGATCCGTTCCTGGGAGGAAATTTCCATGGTGCGGGAGTGGTTCCCGGATTTGCCAGTTCTTATGGATTTTGGAATATATACCATGAATCGAAGGGCAGAGGAATGGATTCGCCGGATGGCACCGGAGCTTTCCATGGACTTTACACTTCCAGTGGAGCTTAATAGCCGGGAACTTTCGGAGCGGGGGTGTGCCGGAAATGAGATGCTGGTGTACGGCAGTCTCCCGGTTATGGTATCGGCCCAATGTGTGAAAAAAACAGTGGAATCCTGCACCAAAAGAACGGAAGTTCTCTGTCTCCGGGATCGGAAAGGGAAGAACTTTCCGGTTCGGAATCATTGCCGGTTCTGCTATAATACAATTTACAACTCCAGTCCTCTGTCCCTCCTGGGAGAACGGAAGCGGGTTTTGGAACTGGGACCTTCGGCACTTCGCCTGGCTTTTACAGGAGAGGACAGCCGGGAGACAGTCCGGATTCTTGGCGCTTTTGTGGATGCGTTTCTTCTGGGAAGAGAGACGGAGCTTTCTGGGGATTTTACGAAAGGCCATTTTCGGCGGGGTGTGGAATAGAATCGCCGGACGAGTAAGAGAGAAATGAAAAAAGGAGAGATCCGGGAAGGAGTGAAAGCATGACGAATCTTGTGACAACACTGTCCAGATATCTGATGATTTTGCTGATCGCAATTTATACGTACTACAATTTTCGCTTTTTTGCAATGCCCGACCAGCGATCCAGAAACCGCCTCTGCCGCCTGCAGAATGTGGCCATGTTTTTACTGCATATACTGGCTGGCACTGTGATTTATCTTCGGACAGAAAATGAACAGGTAGTGATATTTTTTGGTGCGCAGCTTCTGTTTTTTGCGCTATATCTGCTGCTGTACCGCCTGTTTTACCGGAATGCATCGCAGCTTCTGCTGAATAATACCTGTATGCTGCTGTCTACAGGTTTTATCATTCTGACCCGGATTTCCATGGAGCGGGCAGCGCGCCAGTTTGTGATTGTGGCAGCGGCGGCTTTTATTACGATGCTGATCCCCTTTATTATCGACCGCGCCTGGCAGCTGGCCAAAATTCCGTGGATTTACGGAAGCGTCGGCCTGTTTTTGCTTCTGTTGGTGTGCGTGCTGGGCAATACCAGCTTTGGCGCCCAGCTTTCCCTTAGCATCGGCGGGTTTTCCTTTCAGCCGTCGGAATTCGTCAAAATCAGTTTTGTATTCTTTGTGGCAACGATGTTTTACAGGTCTGTGGATTTTAAAAATGTAGTCATCACGACGGTGGTGGCAGCGGTTCACGTTCTGGTGTTGGTTGCCTCCAAGGATCTGGGAAGTGCTTTGATTTTTTTTGTGACGTATCTGATGATGCTGTTTATTGCCACCTCCAGCTGGCTGTATCTGGGAGCAGGACTGGGAAGCGGAACGGCGGCGGCTGTGCTGGCATACCATCTGTTTTCCCATGTGCGGGTGCGGGTGGAGGCATGGAAGAATCCCTGGCTGGACATTGACGGAAATGGATATCAGATCACACAGGCGCTGTTTGCCATCGGAACGGGCGGCTGGTTTGGCATGGGATTGTACCAGGGAATCCCAAAAAAAATTCCGGTGGTGGAAAAGGACTTCATTTTTGCTGCGATTTCCGAAGAGATGGGCGGAATTTATGCGATCTGTATTTTGCTGATCTGTCTTGGATGCTTTATGCAGTTCATGCTGATTGCCACCAGAATGCAGGCCATGTTTTATAAGCAGATTGCTTTTGGGTTGGGAATGGTGTATGTGATGCAGGTGTTTCTGACCATTGGAGGCGTTATTAAGTTTATTCCGTCCACAGGAGTGACACTGCCCTTTGTAAGTTACGGGGGAAGCTCGATTCTTAGCACCTTTATTCTGTTCGGCGTCATTCAGGGACTGTACGTGCTGAAACGCAATGAGGAGGAAGAAGATGAAATTGCCCAAGCTGAAGAGGAATAACGAAAAGAGTTTGTTTAGGAAACGGTCCGCAGATAAGGATTCCAGAGGGCGTTCCAACCAGCAGATCCTGAAACTGACATACGCAGTGGCCGGTCTTTTCATTTCCATGGCCGTGTACTTTGGCTGGTTTATACAGTTTAAGAGTGAAAATGTGATTGGAAATCCATATAATGCCAGGCTGGATCTGTTTGCGGATCGGATTGTCCGCGGCGAGATCCAGAGCAGTGACGGGTCACCGCTGGCCGTTACTCAGGTGGGGGAGGACGGAACAGAGCGACGCTATTACCCATATGACTATCTGTTTGTCCACTCGGTGGGTTATTCCGGTAAAAACGGAAAAACAGGACTGGAATCTCTGGAGAATTTTTACCTTCTGTCGTCTCATGTGAATTTAATTGAAAAAACGGTCAATGAATTACTGGGAAAGAAAAACCTGGGAGACAATGTGGTTACAACGCTGGATCTGGAGCTGCAGAAGACGGCATCGGATGCCCTTGGAAATAACCGTGGCGCAGTGATCGTGATGGAGCCGGATACGGGGAAAATCCTGACGCTTGTCTCCCAACCCAATTTTAATGCTAATCTGGTGGATGAAAAGTGGGAGGAATTGATTTCTCCGGAGAATACCAAGGCGCATCTCCTTAGCCGGGCCACACAGGGACTTTATCCGCCAGGTTCCACCTTCAAGATTTTGACAGTACTGGAGTATATGCGGGAAAATCCGGATACCTGGCAGGATTTTGTTTTTGACTGCAGCGGCTCTTTTCAGAGCGGCGATTATACGATCCGGTGCTATCACGGGGAAGCCCATGGAACCCAGAATCTGATTCAGGCCTTTGCCAATTCCTGTAATGGCGCCTTTGCACAGATGGGACTCGCCATTGATCCGGAGCGGTTCAATAGTCTGGCCAGACAGTTTCGGTTTAATACCTCTCTTCCCTGTCCACTTCCCTATAATCAGAGCTCTTTTACCATGGATGGGACGGCCGATGACTGGGAAAAACTGCAGACAGCCATTGGTCAGGGAAAAACACAGATTACCCCGTTTCACAACCTTCTGATTGTATCAGCCATTGCCAACGGCGGAACGCTGATGAAGCCGTATATGGTGGATCATGTGGAGAATGTGGGGGGGCAGACAGTTAAAAAGTTTCTTCCATCCTCTGCTGGAAGTCTGATGAGTGCCACAGACGCTCAGTTTCTGTCGGATCTGATGCGCCAGGTGGTGGAAATTGGAACAGGTTCCGCCCTGCGGACTGATCAGTACACGGCAGCCGGAAAAACTGGCTCTGCAGAGTTTGAGACGGGAAAAGAGACCCATTCTTGGTTTGTGGGTTATGCGCCGGCGGAGGATCCGCAGATTGCAGTCAGCGTGCTGGTGGAGGAGGCAGGTTCCGGCGGCGCTGTGGCGGCGCCCATTGCCAGAAAGGTGTTTGATTCTTATTTTTCCAGAAATCCGTTGGGAAGCTAGTTTGCCGGTTTCTGAAAAACAGGGAAAAAGAGGATGCTGCCGACAGATTTTGCCGGACAGCATCCTTTTATGGATCGCTAAAAATATTTTTTATTGCCCCACAGATTACTCTTTTTCAGATCCAGATATTCATTGTAGGCTTTTTCCAGAATCTGTTTTTCATTGGAAAATTTCAGAAGATGGTATGCCTCATAAAATTTGTAATATCCGGAATCAATAAAATATTCTTCACGCTGCGGTTTACTGTAATAGCTGTCTGCCATCATCAAATACCAGTGGACGGCTTTTTCAACCATATCCTGAGGGGTGTTAAAGGAGTACTGGCTTTTTCCGATGTATTTAATGATGGAGGCGCTGACTCCGGTTTCCTCTTTTACTTCCCGGAGTGCCGTTTCTTTGAAATCCTCTCCTGGTTCTACAGTTCCTTTCGGTAAAACCCAGCCTTCATACTTGTTTTTATAATTTTTATAAAGGACCAGGATTTTTCCTCGAAAAATAACCACACCGCCACAGCTCGTTGCTTCAATCATTGCAATTCCTCCTGGTGTGTGAAGTCTGTACCGGACCGGTATGAAAATCGATCCAGTATTTATATTGCATCAAGTATACCGCGTTTTATTTTATTATGCAAGACAGAGACGGAAAAAAGGAAGGCAGGTCATAGAAAAGAGGGAATGACAGCGAAATGGGACTGGCAGTGAAGTGTGCGGGGGCAGAGACGGCATAGGATTTAAAAAAGTGGGGTACGCTAGAGTGAAAAAAGAAAGAAGGATAAATGTCATGAGTAAGAATGATTCAGGCCTGCAGGCACTTTTGGAGCAGGCGGCGGCCCTTCAGGCGGCCATGACGCTGTTTGAGTGGGATAATGAGACGCTGGCGCCTCAGGGGGTTGCGGAATATACAGCAAAGATAATCGGCTCTCTGTCCGGGCAGTACAGAGAAATTATGACATCCCGGGAATTAAAAAGCCTGGCAGAAGAGTGCAGAGGTGAAAAATGTCCGGAAAAGGGAAAAAAGGATCGGGATGAGAGGAAAGAGGCTGTGCTCCGGGAGGTTCTTGAGGAAGCAGAGCGGCTGGAATGCATTCCGGCCGGAGAATATCGGACTTACACGGAGCTTACGGCAAAAGCAACAGGAATCTGGGCCAGAGCCAGGAGCCGGAACGATTTTTCTCTGTTTGCACCGGTTCTGAAGGAGATCATAAAGTACCAGAAACGCTTTGCCTCATACCGTGCAAAGCCAGGACAGAAGCAGTACGATGTGATGCTGGATTCCTATGAAAAGGGATTTGATATGAAGACGCTGGACGTATTTTTCCGCCGTTTGAAGGAGGAGATTGTTCCACTTCTGCATCAGGCGGCTGAACGGTGCCGGGATGTTCCGGTGGATTTTCTTGAGAGCGGATATCCGGAGGCGGATCAGGAGAGGGCAGCCCGTTTCCTGGCAGAATATCTGGGATTTGATTTTTCAAGAGGGGTTTTGGCGGTCAGCGCTCATCCCTTTACTACGAGCCTGCATAACCACGATGTGCGGATTACCACCAGCTACCGGCCCCGGATTGATTCATCCCTTTTTTCCGTGATTCATGAAACCGGCCATGCACTTTATGAGCAGGGGATCCGTGATGATCTCACTCTTACGCTGGCAGGACAGGGGGCATCCATGGGAATGCATGAATGTCAGTCTCGCTTTTTCGAAAATATAATCGGGCGAAGCCATGCATTCTGGGAACCGATTTACGGGAAAATCGGGGAAATATTCGGGGAACCCTTGAAAAGCACCAGTCTGGATACTTTTCTTTCGGCTGTGAACCGGGTAGAGCCGGGGCCGATCCGGACAGAGGCGGATGAGCTTTCCTACAGCCTGCATATTCTGGTCCGGTATGAACTGGAGAAGCTGCTTGTGGAAGAGGATATGCCGGTAGAGCAGCTTCCGGAAAAGTGGAATGAAAAATATCGGGAGTATCTTGGAATTTGTCCGGAGAGCGATCGGGAGGGAGTTCTGCAGGATATTCACTGGTCCCAGGGATCCTTTGGATACTTTCCTTCCTATGCACTGGGCAGCGCCTTTGGCGCGCAGATTTACGCGCATATGAAGCGGGAATTGCCGGTGGAAGAGTGGTTGGTCCGTGGAGAAATCGGGAGGATCCGGGAATATCTGCGGGAGAAGATTCATCAGTACGGGAAACTGAGGGACAGCAGGACTCTGCTTCGCGATGTGACCGGGGAAGATTTTACCCCGGACTATTACATCGCGTACCTGAAAGAAAAATATGGGACGTAAGTGTAGTCAGAAAATGGAAGTCAGCCGTTCCATCTGATGTTTTTTAAACTCGAAGGAAGAGTGGAAATAGTAATCCAGCGTGATTTTCAGGTCAGAATGGCCCAGAATTTCGCTGAGGGTTTTGGGATCCATGCCAATAGTAATGCAGCGGGTGGCAAAGGTATGGCGGAGAGCATGAAAATTCAGATACCGAAGTCCGGCCCGTGTCAGGCAGCGCTTGTATTGGTACTGAAAGGTGCGGGGTTCCATGGGGGTTTTGGCACTGTCTGTCAGCATGAAGTGCTCCGGACTGGAGCGGTTCTGGTAATAGCAGAGCCGTGGAAGGAGAAAGGATGGGATGGGGACGAGGCGGTTGGAGGTACTGCTTTTGGGTTCGGTCAGAAGGAGAAAGGACTTCTGATGCTTCTGGGAAGATCCGGGAATAGAGAGGCGCTGAACGGTGCGGCAGACTTGGAGAAAGCCTTCGTCTGTATTGATATTTTCCCATCGGAGAGAACAGACCTCTCCCAGGCGCAGTCCGGTATAAAGGCAGAGATAGATGGCTGTGGTGGAGATATCCATGTGGGATTTCAGGTATGATTCCAGTTTTTTCTGTTCTTCACTGGAATAGACCTGTACCACGCTTTTTTTCTTCCGAATGCGCGGTGGGATGCGGATGATATCCGCAGTCAGGCGCCGGGAAAAGGCCAGCTCCATGACGGAGTTTACAATCATAATCAGGCAGCGGACACTTCCCTCTGAAAGCTTTTCTGAGGTCATGAGCCTCAGAGTGGATTCCCGGTAACGGCTCAGATGTGAAACGGTTACCTCAGAAATGGGACAGCCGGTAAAAAAAGGACAGATGTAGCGCTGGGCCATTCTTGTGTATTTCACGTAGGTGGACGGGGCATGGGCCAGCCGGATTTCTTCCAGCCAGGAAGACAGCAGATCATTAAAATACGCTTCGTGTTTTTCCATTGGGTGTTCCTCCTTTTGCATATGAATGAAATAAATTTATCAAAAGGAGAAGAGGATGCAAACGAAAATTCGAAAGCGAAAACAGAAAGAAAGGGCGGGATACTCCTGTATCCCGGAATGTGAGGAAACATGAACAAAAAGAAACCATATAGTACAATGGCAGCAGGAGCTTTAGTTATGACGGTTCTTTCGGTGGGACTGGCCGCTTCGGCCGAACCGATGTATCGATGGATTGAGGAAAAGTCGATTCCCTATTCGGAGGAACCGGTATACCAGGCCGGCACTTATGAGGGAAGTGCCCGGGGATATGGCGGAGATGTGCTGGTAAAGGCACAGTTTTCAGAGTACGGGATTACGGAAGTGGAGATTGAGGCGCCAGAAGAAACGCCGGAGATCGGAGGGGCAGCCATTGCGCCTCTGAAGCGTCAGATTCGTCGAAAACAGACCTGCTTTGTGGATACGGTTTCCGGAGCGACCATGACCAGTAGCGCCGTAAAACGTGCCATGGAGGATTGTATTCTGGAGGCAGCGGGGGAGGAAAATGAACTGGCTCTTCTGATACGGGAAACAAGGGAGCCGGAAAAGGAGGCGCTTCCCTCTCTGGAGGAACTGCTTTTGATGGTTCCGGACGGGACGTACACCTATCTTCAGGAATCAGGAGATGACAGCGGTTTTCATGATTATATTGAAATGGAGATTCGAAATCACAGATTTGCGAAGCTTCGGTGGGATAGTGTAAATCCAGAGAGCGGAGAGGGAAAACGGGAATTGTCAGAGGCTGGTCATTATACGATGCGGGAAGACGGCCCTCTCTGGTGGGAGCAGGCGGATGCATTGGCGCGGTATACCATGGAGCATCCGGAGGAAGACGGGGGTTTGGGTGATGACGGGTATGCCAGTGACGCGATTGCCTCTGTCAGCATTTATGCAGGTGGTTATCTGGAAGCCGTTAAAGCCTGCCTGGCACAGGCAGCAGGACTGGATGTGTGAGGACAGCAGGGGATTTTACAGGCAGTGTTTGCCCCAGTGGCGGTTTATTTCTGCGCCGAGAAACAAAATGCAGATACAGAAATAAATCCAGAGCATCAGGATGACCACAGCGGCAAGGCTGCCGTACATATAAGAAAATCGCTTGAAATGGCTGAAATAAATGGAAAATCCGTAGGAACAGAGAAGCCAGCCGCCCGTGGAGAACAGTGCACCGGGAATCTGCTCCTTCATGCGTCCCCGCTCCATGGGCAGGTAGGTGTAAAGAGCCATGAAAAACAGGATCAGGATGGTCAGGGCAATGAGCGCCCGCAGACTGATGAGGTACGGCGCCAGATGCTGGAGAAAGGGAAACCACGTCAGAAGAAGGCGCTGCAGGGCAGAACCAAAGACCATCAGAATCAGAGATACGATGCAGACGAGAATAAACACAACGGTATATCCGGAATTGATCAGGCGGCTGGCCAGATAGCCTCTGCGGCGGGTACAGCCTGCAATCCGGTTCAGCCCCCGTTCAATGCCCAGCATTCCGCGGGAGGCGGACCAGATGGTGGCGATGGTGGTGACGGACAGAATGGCAGCCGGAGCGGTGGTGTAGAGGTCTGTAACGATCGTACGAAGCAGCGGATAGACACGGCTGGGAGCCAGACGAGCCAGAACCAGAAGCAGATCATCCTGACTGATGGTGGGAATGATTTGAATAACGGTCAGCAAAATCATCAGGAACGGGAAGAAAGAGAGCACCGTAAAAAAAGATGCCTGAGCCGCGTAGACGGTTACTTCATCTTTTACAAAGTCATTATAAATCCGTTTGCATTTTATAAGAAAGCAGAGCATAAGGCCATTCTCCTATGATTCCCATATGATATAATCATTATTTCACAATCATTCTATCATATTACCATGGTGGCAGGAAAATAACAACTGCATCTGTTTTTCTTGACGGAAAGAGGCGGTTTCCTGTATGATGAAACCGAGTGGTTTCGTATATTTTTTCTGTATCCGGGGAAAATAAAGACAAAAATAAATCCCAGGGAAACAGGAGGAATCAGTGAATGAGCAGGGAACTTTATCAGAGTGAGACAGCAAATAATTTAATGCGTGCCTTTGCGGGAGAATGTCAGGCAAGAACCCGTTATACGTTTGCAGCGGCAGCGGCCAGAAAAGAAGGACTGCCGGTGATAGAGCGTATTTTTGCGTTTACGGCAGATCAGGAAAAGGAGCATGCGGAGGTGTTTTATGGCTTCCTGAAGGAAATGACGGGAGAAACGATAAAGGTGGACGGGGGGTATCCGGTGAACCTGTATGAGAAAACACTGGATCTTTTAAAAGCCGCCCGTCACAATGAGATGGAGGAGCATAACACGGTTTACCGGCAGTTTGGAGATATTGCCCTGGAGGAGGGATTTGACCGGATTGGTCAGGTATTTCATATGATCGGCCAGGTGGAGAAGACGCACGGAGACCGCTTTGACCGGTATGCTGGACTTCTGGAGAGCAGCCGGCTGTTTGCAGAGGAAGAAGAGACAGCCTGGGTTTGCTTGAACTGCGGCTATATTTATGAGGGTCAGATTGCCCCCAAATACTGTCCGGTCTGTGAGCATGAGCAGGGGTATTTTATGCGCCTGGCCGAGGCTCCTTATGGAAAGGAATAAAGAGAGGAGGAAAGAGAGTGATATATGCCGGACTTGCGGCAGCGGCGGGATTGGGGGCAGGCATACTTGCCTGCTCCCGGTACGAGCGCAGCCATTTTGTGACGGAGCGGTTCCGGATTCAGACGGAAAAGCTTCCGGAGGGGATGATCCGGGAACTGGTATTTCTCTCGGATCTCCATGATAATACCTTTGGACCGGAGAACGAAAAACTCCTGGAGGCAATTTTCGCCCTGGAGCCGGATGCGGTTTTGATCGGCGGAGATATGATGGTCAGCCGGGGAATGGGAGATCTGACGGTTACACTGAATCTGGTAAGGCGCCTGGCCGCCCGTTTTCCAGTTTTCTATGGCAATGGGAACCATGAGGCGCGGCTTGGACAGAAGCCAGAAGTATACGGAGACTGCAGTCAGAGACTGGAAGAGGGACTAAGGGCGGCGGGGGTGATGTATCTTCCGAATAAAAGCGCCGATCTGGATCCTTACATACGAATTACTGGGTGTGATCTGGCAGAGCGGTATTACCGCCATCATTTTACCGTTCCAAGACTTTCAGATGGGGAGATTACCGGCCGGGTGGGAGCAGCCAGAGAAGATAAATATCAGATTTTGTTGCTTCATTCTCCACTTTTTTTCGAAAACAGCCGAAAATGGGGGGCTGATCTGACGCTGAGCGGCCATTTTCATGGCGGAACTATCCGGATTCCCGGACTGGGAGGGGTTATGACGCCACAGTATCAGTTTTTCCTTCCCTGCTGCGCCGGGAGGTTTGACCGGGATGGAAAGACTATGATTGTAAGTCGGGGGTTGGGAACCCATTCCATTAACCTGCGGCTCAATAACCGGCCTCAGCTGGTGCGGATTACTCTGGAGGGGCGGCAGCCTTTACAGAAAAAATGATTTTTGGTATACTAGGCGGCAGTATATGCGTGGGACGGGAGAAAAATGGAAATTTCCTATAAGCTTGATAATTTTGAGGGGCCGCTGGATCTGCTCCTCCATTTAATAGAGAAGAATAAGGTCAGTATTTATGATATTCCCATTGTGCTGATTACAGAGCAGTATCTGGATTATGTAAACCATATGGAACGGGAGGATCTGGACGTAGTCAGCGAATTTCTGGTTATGGCAGCGACGCTTTTGGATATCAAATCCAGGATGCTCCTTCCGGCACCGGAGGAAGAGGAGAGCGAGGAGGAAGAAGATCCGAGGGCAGAGCTGGTTCGCCGCCTTCTGGAATACAAAATGTACAAGTATATGGCTCAGGAATTGGAGGAGCGGGAGCAGGAGGCAGAGCGTCTTCTGTTTAAAGTCCCCACCATTCCTCCAGAGGTGGCACAGTACGAGCCGCCGGTGGATCTGGATCGGCTTCTGGAGGGATTAACTCTGGCAAAGCTGCAGTCAATTTTTGATTCTGTCATGAAACGGCGGGAAAATAAGCTGGACCCCATCCGGAGCCGGTTCCGCACCATACGTCGGGAACCTATCAGTCTGGAACAGAAAATTGGCTCTGTTATGGAGTATGCCAGAAGTCACAGAAACTTTCGTTTTCGCCAGCTTCTGGAGCGCCAGAGGGACCGCCTGGAGGTGGTTGTGGCCTTCCTGGCGGTTTTGGAATTGATGAAGATGGGAAAAATTCAGCTGAGGCAGGATCATCTGTTTGAGGATATGTACATCGAGACACTGGACCCGGAAGGGGGACAGGAAGAGCTAAACCTGAAGGGTTTGGAAGATTTTGAGGGACAGGATAGGAAAGAATGAAACAGGAAAATATGGTATTTTCAGAGGATGAAGCCATCGTTGAGGCCGTCCTTTTTACAATGGGAAAAGCGGTTGAGACAAGACAGCTGGCAGCGGCTTTGGGGCGGGATGAGGAGGCAGCCCGCACGGCGGTTTTGCGCCTGAGGGAGCGGTACGAGGAAGAAAAACGCGGAATCCAGATTGCACAGCTGGAAGATAGCTGGCAGATGTGCACTCGGGCAGAGTATTATGAAAACCTGATCCGTGTGGCATCGGCACCTAAAAAACAGATTCTGACGGATGTGGTGCTGGAGACACTATCCATCATTGCCTATAAACAGCCCATTACCAAGGTGGAGATAGAGAAAATCCGCGGAGTAAAGTCGGATCACGCTGTAAACCGTCTGATTGAATACAATTTAGTCTACGAGGTTGGGCGCCTGGATGCGCCGGGACGTCCGGCTCTGTTCGCAACGACAGAGGAATTTTTGCGCCGATTTGGTGTTGGTTCGACGAAGGAACTTCCGGAGCCGGGGCCCGGACAGGTGGACGAGTTTCGCCTAGAGGCTGAGGAGGAGCTGGGACTCTCCATGGCCGAGGCGGAAGCGACGGAGGAGAAACCAGAGACAGTTTTATAAAAAACATGTAAAAACCGGGACAGAATTCAGAGCTTTCTTTTACATTTCCTTAACGTTTTCAGACTGTATTTTTTTGTTGCTTTTTGTAGCAAATGTGAAAAATAGAGTCATCAGAAAACAAAAGGAGGAAATTTAGAATGGTGATTGAGCTTGATATGTATCAGGCATGTGCGTTGGGCGCGCTGGTGTACTGTCTGGGAAGGCTGATGGTAAAAAAGCTGCCGTTCCTTAGCAAATACTGTATCCCTGCACCGGTGGCAGGCGGTATTGTATTCGCGTTTGCGCATCTGGCGTTTTATATGACCGGGGTTCTGGAGCTTTCATTTGATACGACGCTTCAGAATGTGTTCATGACGATCTTTTTCTGCAGCGTCGGTTTTACAGCCTGTTTCCGGCTTTTGAAAAAGGGCGGCCTGCAGGTGTTTATTTTTCTGGCTCTGGCTGTCGGAATCTGCATCGTCCAGGATACGGTGGGAAGTATCCTGGCGTCGGTGTTTCATCTAAACCCGCTTCTCGGCCTTTGCATGGGTTCTATGCCTCTGGTGGGAGGCCATGGGACGAGCGGATCCTTTGGGCCGATGCTGGAACAGGAATATGCGGTGGCCGGAGCGGCTACAGTGGCGCTGGCGGCAGCTACATACGGTCTGGTATCCGGCAGCATGATGGGCGGCCCCATCGCCCGCGCCCGGGTAGAGCGCCATCATCTGAAATCCACAGCAGCGGAGGAGGGAAACGCAGTGGAGGAGGTGGCATCTCCCATTGACGGTCAGAAGTTTACCAATGCAGCCGTATTTCTTGCCGTTGCCATCGGAATCGGGACCTTTGTTTTTTCCTTTTTCAAAAGCCTTGATCTGACCTTCCCCACCTATATTGGCGCCATGCTCTGCGCTGCTGCCATTCGGAATATCTGGGATGTGAGAAAGAAGGAGCTTCCCATGGAGGAGATTGATGCTCTGGGCGGCCTCTCCCTGAACCTTTTCCTGGCCATGGCCATGATGAGCCTGAAGCTGTGGGAACTGGCAGCGCTGGCCCTCCCGATGATCGTGATTCTTTTGATCCAGACAGTGGTTATGTTCCTGTATGCAAATTATCTGGTGTTTAATCTGATGGGGCGCGATTACGAGGCTGCTGCCATGACGACGGCATTTTGCGGTTTCGGTATGGGAGCCACCCCGAATGCCATGGCCAATATGCGTGCTCTGACAGAGCGATACGGCCCGGCTCCCCGCGCATTCTTTATCGTTCCGTTGGTAGGTAGTCTTTTTGTGGATTTTTTAATTCCATGGTATTGACGACATTTATCAATGTCCTGTAGCAGATATTCAGGTTGATGTATTTTTTATGAAAGAAGAGCTTTTGGTATTGCATGGCATGTGCTGTATGGAAGGCTCTTTTTTTTGTAAAGCAAAAAAGTACGAGAATCGCTGCTCCTGCGGTTGCTTTTACCGCGATAATATATTATGATAAACTAGATTGTTTATTGCACCGCTTTGCCGTACGGACGCAATAAAGTAATGAAATAATAGGAGGGGTTTCCAAGTGAATCACAAAAATGGTAGTTTCAGCGGTTCCATGGGTTTTGTTCTCGCATGTGTGGGATCCGCAGTGGGTTTGGGGAATATCTGGATGTTCCCGTACCGGCTTGGTCAGTACGGAGGGGCGGCATTTCTGGTTCCCTATATTTTCTTTGTCTGCCTGTTTGGCCTGACTGGCCTGTCAGCAGAGTTTGCCATTGGAAGAAGGGCAAAAACCGGTACGCTGGGTTCTTATGAACTTTGCTGGAGCAAGAAGGGAATGCAGGGGGCAGGAAAGTGTGTGGGCTGGATTCCTCTGATGGGCTCTCTGGGAATTGCTATTGGCTATTCGATTATTATTGGATGGGTATTCCGTTCCCTTGGAGGGGCGGTGACAGGTGTGCTTCTGGAGCGGGATTCCGCAGAATTTTTTGCGGAGGCAACGGGAGAGTATGGCAGTCTGATCTGGCATTTTGCAGTGGTATTTATTACAGTTCTGGTCCTGGTTACCGGATCGGTAAATCAGATTGAGAGGACAAACCGGGTAATGATGCCGATTTTCTTCGTTCTGTTTTCCATCTTGGCGGTTCGTGTATTTTTCCTGCCAGGAGCGGGGGCGGGATATAAATTCCTGTTTGTTCCGCGCTGGGAGCATCTTCTGGATGTGAATACCTGGGTTATGGCCATGGGACAGGCTTTTTTCTCCTTGTCCATTACTGGATCTGGTATGATTGTGTACGGGTCTTATCTGAACCGTGACACAGATATTGTGGGAGCGTCCATGCGAACGGCGGTGTTTGATACGCTGGCTGCACTTCTGGCAGCGCTGGCGATTATGCCGGCTGTGTTTGCTTTCGGAATTGAGCCGGGGGCCGGTCCGTCCCTGATGTTTATCACGATTCCGAAAATTTTTGCTCAGATGCCCATGGGGCGCTTATTTGCGGCTATTTTCTTCCTGTCCGTTGCATTTGCAGGCATTACGTCGCTGATCAATATGTTTGAGGCAGTAATTGAGAGTATCCAGCACAGATTCCAGGTGCCGCGGAAGGCGGCTGTACTGGGATGTGGAATTCTCTGCTTCCTGGTTGGTGTGTTTTTGGAGGCAGAACCCAAAGTGGGCGGCTGGATGGACTTCATTACCATTTTGGTTGTGCCCTTTGGCGCTGTTCTGGGAGCAGTTTCCGTGTATTTCATTTATGGATACCGTGAAATTCGTAAAGAGCTGGAGCTTGGGCGGAGCCGCCCGCTTCCGGCCTGGTTCGGGGGCATCGCTTGCGGACTCTATGTGCCATTGACGGTCCTGGTATTTATTTTAGGAATTATTTATAAGGGAATTGGTTAAGAAAGTAAGGATTTACGGGGGTTCCAAGGTCTTTTCGTCGCTTTTTGTCGAATAAACGCGTCCAAATTTGTTTGATTTTTGAGGAATCAGGACTTAAAATGTAAGTACGGCATTACATAAAAGATTCAACAAAAGGAGAGTAAATAAGATGGCGAACGCGAGAGAAGAGATGGTAAGAGAGATCGAGGAAGTACGGGAGAAACTGAATCAGAGTATCGATCAAAAAGAATCTTACGGTGTGATTTACCAGCTCAGTGTGAAGCTGGACGAGCTGCTGAACAAATATGTGGCAGCAGGTTTCTAGGATTTTTTGTACCTGTGACAGGAGTATGAAAAATGAAAGGCGCGGGGCAGTTTTGCCTGCGCGCCGAATGCCGGAAGAGCCGGATGATATCTGTCATCCTCTGTGTTTTAGAGGAGCCAGATGTTATCGGGCTCTTTTTTTAAATATTTCTTGCTATTTTTTTACGAATGTACTAAAATAAAACTATAAGTGGCGGAAAGTGGAGTAAAGTGGAGTGAAATGGTTCCAAAGGGAACGAAAGTGGAACACATCGGATGGCAGGTGATTGGCTATGTTTATGGGCGAATACAATCATACAATCGATGCGAAGGGGCGTCTGATCGTCCCATCGAAGTTCAGGGAGCAGCTTGGAGACGAATTTGTGGTGACAAAGGGGTTGGATGGCTGTCTTTTTGTGTATGATAATTCCGAGTGGAAAAACTTTGAAGAAAAGCTCCGGACGCTGCCGCTTACAAATCCCAATGCCCGAAAGTTTTCAAGATTTTTTCTGGCTGGCGCATCTGCCTGTGAGGTGGATCGTCAGGGGCGCATTCTTCTTCCCGCTGTTTTGCGGGAATTTGCGGGACTGGAGAAAGAAGTAGTGCTTGTAGGTGTGGGAAGCCGGATTGAAATCTGGAATAAGGCGACCTGGATCGAGAAGAATGTGTATGATGATATGGATGAAATCGCAGAAAACATGGAAGGTCTTGGAATATGATATTTAAACATAAATCAGTATTACTGGAGGAAACAATAGACAGCCTGAACATTCGGCCGGATGGCATCTATGTGGACGGAACCCTGGGGGGCGGCGGCCATGCCAGCGAAGTATTGAAGCGGCTGGGGGAGAGCGGACGTCTGATCGGCATCGATCAGGATGCAGATGCCATTGCGGCGGCTTCTGAGCGGCTGGCGCCCTTTGGAGACAGGGTTGTTATTGTAAGAAACAATTACGAAAATATCGCGGTGGTTCTGGACGAGCTGGGGATTCAGGAGGTGGACGGGATTTACCTGGATCTGGGAGTTTCTTCTTATCAGCTGGATACAGCAGAGCGAGGATTTACCTACCGGGAAGAGGATGCACCTCTGGATATGCGGATGGACCAGCGAAAGACAGAGACAGCGAAAGACATTGTAAATACCTACAGCGAACAGGAGTTGTTTCGAATTATCCGGGATTACGGCGAGGATCGGTTTGCGAAAAATATTGCAAAGCACATTGTGAGGGCAAGACAGGAAAAAGAGATCGAGACCACTGGAGAATTGACAGAGATCATTCGGGCGGCAATACCGGCCAAGGTTCGGGCAACAGGGGGGCATCCGTCCAAACGGACGTTTCAGGCAATTCGGATTGAATTGAACCAGGAACTTCGGGTGCTGGAGGATTCCATTGATACGATGATCGATCGTCTTGCACCGGGAGGACGTCTTTCTATCATTACATTCCATTCTCTGGAAGACCGTATTGTGAAAAACAGATTCCGGACCAATGAAAATCCCTGTGTTTGTCCGCCGGATTTCCCTGTTTGTGTCTGCGGACGGAAAAGCAAGGGGAAGGTCGTGACGAGAAAGGCTGTTTTGCCAGCAGAAGAGGAAATCTCAGAAAATCCACGTGCAAAAAGCGCAAAACTGAGAGTGTTTGAGAAAAAAGGGAGGTAAGGAGACAAGATGGCTGCCAGAAAAAGAAGCCCTTTGTCTGCCGTTCAGTATGTGGACGGCAGTACCGCCAGAAAAATAAACAGAACTGTACAGGAAGTGAGACCAGAGCAGAGTACTCGGGAAGAATACCGCAGGAGCCATATGATGCGCCGGAATCGGGAGAGAGCGCTTTATATGGATGGGCCTTATGTATTTGCGCTGACCATTGCGGCGATCGCTACCCTGTTTTTATGCATGAATTATCTGAGAATACAGTCTTCCATTACAACGCGGATCGATCACATTGAAGAACTGGAACTTCGGCTGGAGCATCTGAAATCGGAAAATGATGCATTGGAGACGCGGATAGACACTTACGTTGATTTAGACCACATTTATCAGGTGGCGACAGAGGAACTTGGCATGGTATATGCCAATAAGGATCAGATTCTTCTTTATAATAAGACGGAAAGTGAGTATGTAAGGCAGTATGAGGACATCCCAAAACACTAATCCAAGACAACCATTTCGGAGGTATATGCAGGAAAAGCTGGCGATTACCGTATTGGTAATTACGCTGGCTTTGTTTGCGTTGGTACTGGTGCTTTACCGCCTGGTAAAAGATCAGGGAGAGGCGTACAACCAGATCGTTTTAAGTCACCAGGATTATGAGAGCCGCACGATCCCCTACAAGCGGGGAAATATTGTGGATCGAAACGGCACGTATCTGGCAGTCAGTGAAAAAGTATACAACTTGATTATTGATCCCAAGCAGATTCTCGATACAGATGAAAATTACGTCTATCTGGATGCGACGCTGGATGCTCTGGTGGAGTGTTTTGGATACGATCGGAATGAACTGAAAACACTGATTGAGGAAAAAAAGGATAGCCAGTACGTCATATACGCCAGGCAGCTTCCGGTGGAAGATAAGGAAAAGTTTGAAAATTATGAGAATGAAAAAAACAGAGAGTTCCGAAAACTCCCCACAGACGAGGGTGGCAACCAGCGGATCAATGGAATCTGGTTTGAGGAGGAATATAAACGGACATATCCTTACAGGGACCTGGCCTGCAATGTGATCGGTTTTGCCTTGAAGGACGGCAATGGCTCCGGCGGGGTGGAACAGTTTTACAATGATGTTCTGACGGGAACCAATGGACGGGAGTACGGTTATCTCAATAGTGATGCCAATCTGGAGCGGACGGTAAAGCCGGCCAGAAATGGAGAAACGCTGGAATTAACATTGGATGTCAATATTCAGAAAACAGTGCAGAAGTATCTGGACGAATGGCAGAATGGAATTGGCAGTAACGTGGCGGCAGCTATTGTCATGGATCCCAATACGGCAGAGATTCTGGCCATGGATACAACAACCCGTTATGATCTGAATGATCCGTATAACCTCAGCGCATACTATACGGAAGAGGAGCTGGCAGCCATGAGCGAGCAGGCGAAAGCAGATGCCTGGTACAAAATGTGGCGAAACTTCTGCGTCAGCGATACCTTTGAGCCAGGATCTCCTCAGAAGGCTTTCACGGTGGCCGGAGCCATAGAGGAAGGCGTGATTTCCGGAAATGAAGTGTTTGAGTGCGGCGGAAAGCTGCATTTTGGCGACTGGGATATCCGCTGTGTAGCCCGTGCCGGCCATGGGCCACTAACCATTACCCAGGGACTTATGAAATCCTGTAACGTGGTTATGATGCGGATTGTGCAGCTGGAGGGAAAAGAAAAATTTGTCCAGTATCAGGATATTTTTGGGTTCGGCTCCAGAACGGGCATTGATTTGCCGGGGGAGGCCGATGCTGCCGGTCTGGTGTATCGGGCGGAAAATATGGACGCGGCTTCTCTTGCGACCAATGCCTTTGGCCAGAACTATAACTGTACCATGATTCAGATGGCAGCCGGTTACTGCTCCCTGATCAATGGAGGTTCTTATTATGAGCCCCATGTGGTCCGACAGGTGCTGAACGATCAGGGATCTGTGGTGCGGGAGAATTCTCCGCGCCTGGTGCGGGAAACGGTATCGGAAAGTACCTCCAATTATATTAAAAATGCCCTGTATCAGACGGTTTCCGGCGATGGAGGAACGGCCGGGGCCGCGGCGGTGGTTGGATATGAGGTGGGCGGAAAGACGGGCACAGCTCAGAAACAGCCCCGTGCGGAAAAAAATTATCTGGTTTCCTTCATTGGGTTTGCACCGGCCTATGACCCGCAGGTGCTGGTTTACGTGGTGTTGGATACACCCCATCTTCCGGGAGAAGAACAGGCCCATTCCACGTTTGCCAGTGAGATTTCCAGTAAAATCATGGGGGAGATTCTTCCCTATATGAATGTGTTCCCCAGCGGAGATACGGAACAGGTGGAAAATGAAGAACTGGCAGGCCAGGAGGAAGGCATCATAAGCGGCGGGAATGAGACAGAAGAGAGCCAGACCGGAGAGACAGACGGTGCTCCGGAGGAAACCTGGGCATCGTTCGATGAGGAATTTATTGACTCCGGGGATGAGGATTATAATTATCCGGATACGAGGCCGGGAATGACTGGTGCGGATGCGGAAGTTTCGGGCGGGGATGGACCTGCCAGCGATGGGACAGTGCCTCAGACGGCGGAGATTGGCCAGGACGGTCCGGCCGGAGAGGAAACGCCGCCTGGCCAGCCGGAGAGTGCCGGTCCGACGCAGGGGGCGGCCGGGGAATAAAATGCTGATTTCCTAATATACTGTACCAATGAAACAGACTGGAATTTGTATGAGCCGGAATCAGACACACCACAGAGGAAGAACAGTATTCTTATGGATTGCATTTTGCCTGTGCATGGCAGGGCTTATGGGAAGGCTGTTCTTCCTTATGCTTTATCAGGCAGACTATTACAGCAGTATGGCAGAGGATCTGCACCAGAGGGAGCGGGCTATCAAGGCGGCCCGGGGGCGCATTCTGGATCGGAACGGGAACGTGATTGCCGATAACCGGACGGTCTGTACCATTTCTGTCGTACACAATCAGATCGAGGATCCGCAGGCGGTTACAGATGCACTGAGTGAGGAACTGGGACTTGACCGGGACACCATCAAAAAGAAGGTGGAAACCCGTTCAGCCAGAGAAATTATTAAAACCAATGTGGACAAGGAGAGGGGGGATGCCGTCCGGGCCAGACATCTGGCGGGGGTCAAGGTGGATGAGGATTACAGGCGGTATTACCCCTATGACAGTCTCGCATCCCGAGTGCTGGGGTTTACAGGCGGAGACAATCAGGGGATTATCGGATTGGAGGTGGAGTACGAGTCGGTTCTGAAGGGCATGGACGGCCTGATCCTGACGCTGACAGATGCAGCAGGCGTGGAGATTGACGGAGCAGCTGAGGATCGGGTGGAGCCGGCAGCCGGAAAGGACCTGGTAACCAGCCTGGATGTAAACATTCAGAAATATGCAGAGCAGGCGGCATACCGTGTTATGGAGGCAAAAAAGGCAAACCACGTTTCGATCATTGTCATGAACCCGAAAAACGGAGAAATATTCGCTATGGTCAATGCACCGGAATTCCACCTGAATGATCCGTTTACCCTGATACCGGGCCTGGGGGGGAAAAATAGCCTGCTTTCCAGGCAGGATATGCTGAATCAGATGTGGAGAAATGCCTGTATCAATGATACGTATGAGCCGGGTTCTACCTTTAAGATTATTACGGCAGCAGCTGGTCTGGAGGCCGGAGCGGTGGATCTGGAGGATTCTTTTTCCTGCCCCGGATTTCGTATTGTGGAGGACCGGAAAATACGCTGTCACAAGACAGGTGGCCATGGAGGCGAAACTTTTCTGCAGGGAATGATGAATTCCTGCAACCCGGTACTGATTGACGTGGGACAGCGTCTGGGAGTAGATTCCTTTTACCGGTATTTTTCGGAGTTTGGACTTTTGGGAAAGACCGGGATTGACCTTCCGGGGGAGGCGGCTACCATCATGCACCGGAAGGAAAATATGGGACTGGTAGAACTGGCCACAGTATCTTTCGGCCAGTCATTTCAGATCACACCGCTGCAGCTGATTACCACGGCATCGTCTTTGATTAACGGGGGAACGCGGATTACGCCTCATCTGGGCATAGGAACCATGGATCCGCAGCGGAATGCGTACCGGGAATTTCCGCTTCCGGAGCAGAAACGGATTCTTTCGGAGGAAACCAGTCAGCAGCTGCGCTACATTCTGGAACAGGTGGTGGCAGAGGGAAGTGGAAAAAATGCCCGGGTGGACGGATATCGGATCGGAGGGAAGACGGCTACTTCCGAAAAGCTGCCCCGGAGCCTGAAAAAATATATTTCGTCATTTCTCGGATTTGCTCCGGCAGACGATCCCTGCGTTATTGCCCTCATAACCATTGATGAGCCAGAGGGGATCTATTATGGAGGAACCATTGCAGCTCCTGTGATCGGGGATCTCTTTGGGAATATTCTTCCTTATCTGGGAATCCCGCGGGAAGAGACGGATGAAAACGGCAGTTGATTATTCCTGGGAAAAGACGTATACTATTAACGTGTGCAGTTAATTTTTAGAAGCGGTTCCTTGTTTGTTTCACTGGAGCCGTTTCCGGAAAGGCTGTAATTACATAAGAGTTTGAGGTGTGACATGATTAATGAGACAATACTGGCGGTTATCATTGCTTTTGTGATCAGTGCGATCCTGTGCCCGATTGTGATACCGTTTCTTCACAAACTGAAATTCGGGCAGCAGGTCCGGGATGACGGTCCCCAGGCCCATCTGAAAAAACAGGGAACGCCCACCATGGGAGGACTGGTGATTCTTTCCAGTATTATTATTACCTCCCTGCTTTACATGAAGGATTATCCACGGATTATTCCGGTTCTTTTCATGACAGTGGGTTTTGGTGTGATTGGCTTTCTGGATGACTACATCAAGATTGTGATGAAGCGCTCTGAGGGATTGAAGCCGGGGCAGAAGCTGGCGGGGCAGATTGTGATCACGGGGATTTTTGCCTATTATGTTGTGACGAATCAGACCATCGGCACAGCTATGCGGATTCCATTTACGGATCAGTATCTGAATCTTCCGATATGGCTGTTTGTGGCAGCCCTGTTTTTCATTACGCTGGGGACAGACAATGGCGTGAATTTTACAGACGGACTGGATGGGTTGTGTACCAGTGTAACCATTCTGGTAGCCACATTTTTTACCATCGTGGCCATCGGCGAGAACAGCGGCATCAGTCCTATTACAGGAGCTGTGGTGGGAAGTCTTTTGGGTTTTCTTTTGTTTAACGTATATCCGGCCCGGGTTTTTATGGGCGATACGGGATCTCTGGCTTTGGGCGGCTTTGTGGCTGCCAGTGCCTTTATGATGCAGATGCCTCTTTTTATTGCGGTGGTGGGACTGATTTATCTGGTAGAAGTCCTGTCGGTAATTATCCAGGTCACGTATTTTAAAAAGACCGGCGGAAAGCGGATTTTTAAAATGGCTCCCATCCATCACCATTTTGAGTTGTGCGGGTGGTCTGAGACGAGAGTTGTGGCGGTATTTTCGATTATAACGGCAATCCTTTGCCTGGTTGGATACTTAGGATTATAGGAGGAAATGGATATGAGTCAGAAAGTATTAGTAGCGGGAACCGGAATCAGCGGAATTGCGGCTGCCAGACTTCTTCTTGCCAAGGGCGGGGAAGTGGTTCTCTATGATGGAAATGACAAGCTGGAGGAAGAAACGCTTAAGAAGAATTTTGACGAGGATGCCAAGGTAACGGTGGTACTGGGCGAATTAAAGCGTACAGATCTTCTGGGAGTGGAGTTGGCCATTGTGAGTCCTGGAATCCCTATGGAATCCCCGTTCGTAGCTGTACTGGATGAGGCTGGTGTGCCGATCTGGGGCGAGATCCAGCTGGCGTACCACTGTGCCAGAGGCCGCCTCGCAGCCATTACGGGAACCAACGGAAAGACGACGACCACGGCTTTGACCGGTGAAATCATGAAATCTTTCTATGAAAGCGTGTTTGTAGTGGGAAATATTGGGGATCCGTATACGGAGCATGCACTGGAGACGGTGGAGGATTCCGTTACTGTGGCAGAGGTTTCCAGTTTTCAGCTGGAGACGATCATGGATTTCCATCCCAATGTAAGTGCGATTCTGAACATTACGCCGGATCATCTGGACCGCCATAAGACGATGGAACGGTATATAGAGGTAAAGGAAGGCATTACGAAGAATCAGAAAGAGGGCGATATTTGCGTTCTCAATTATGAAGATCCGGTGCTGCGGGAGTTTGGAGAAAGTCTGAAAGAGGTCAGTGTTATTTATTTTTCCAGCTGCCAGGAGCTGGAAAAAGGGTATTATCTGAAGGATGGCAGCATTGTATATAATGATGGGGCGAAGATAACGGAGATTGTGAAGGTTGATGACCTGAAGATTCTGGGGCGCCACAATCATGAGAATGTTATGGCGGCTGTGGCTATTTCCATGAATATGGGAGTGCCGCTGGAAAAGATCCGGGAGACGGTGAAGAAATTTGAGGCCGTAGAGCACCGGATTGAATTTGTGATGGAGCGTTTTGGTGTAAAATATTACAACGATTCCAAGGGAACAAACCCGGATGCCGCCATGCAGGCCATCAAGGCAATGCCGGGACCGACGCTGCTGATTGCAGGAGGCTATGACAAGCATTCCGAATTTGATGAATGGATCGAGAGCTTTGATGGAAAGGTTCGCTACCTGGTTCTCATCGGGCAGACCAGGGATAAAATTGCCGAGTGTGCAAAACGCCATGGTTTTACGGATATCATGTATGCAGAGGATTTGCTGGAGGCGGTACAGGTATGTGCGTCCTATGCCAATCCTGGCGATAATGTTCTTCTTTCGCCGGCCTGTGCCAGCTGGGGACAGTTTAAAAATTTTGAGGAGCGGGGCCGCAAATTTAAGGAGTATGTGAGAGGATTGTAGTGTATCTGCAACCGGAGATTGATGAAAAGCCGAAAGAAAAAAATGGGAATTTGATTTGTTCGGGAAGCGGGGAGTGAGGATATGCCGGAAACGGGAAAAAGGAAAAAGAAAAAACCGCATCGTTTTTATGATTACAGCCTGCTTTTTACCATTATTTTTCTGACGGTGTTCGGGCTTATTATGATTTACAGCGCCAGCTCCTACAAAGCGCAGATGGATTACGGAAATCCGGCGTATTTTATGATACGTCAGGGGGTAATTGCCGGAGTCGGCTTTGTGGCAATGTACATGGTGTCAAAGGTGGATTACCATATCTGGGCGCGTTTTGCGACGTTCGGGTATGTGATGAGTTATGTGACACTGTTTCTTACCATGTTTACCCCCCTTGGCATAGCGTCCCACGGAAAGAAACGCTGGCTGGGTTTTGGAGCGCTGCGCTTTCAGCCCACAGAGCTGGTTAAAATTTCCCTGATTCTTCTGCTGGCGGTTCTGATTTCCAAGTTGGGTGTGAAGATTAACCAGAGAAGAGCAGTTGCGGTGATTATTGGTCTTTCAGCGCCGCTGGCTCTTTTGGTTATGGCTAACAACCTGAGCTCTGGTATCATTATCTGCGGAATTGTGTTTGTCATGCTGTTTGTGGCATGCAAGATCAAATGGCCGTTTTTTGCCTGTGCCGGGACGGCTGTCGGACTTTTGGCGGTGGCGCCTTACATTGGCCATGTGCTGGTGGGAATCGGTCTTTTGAAGGATTATCAGCTGGGCCGTATCAATGTGTGGGTCAATCCGGTCCAGTATGCGCGGTCCGGCGGCTACCAGGTGCTTCAGGGACTTTACGCGATCGGCTCCGGCGGCCTGTTCGGGAAAGGGTTGGGAGAGAGTCTTCAGAAGCTGGGATTCGTTCCGGAGGCACAGAATGATATGATTTTTTCCATCATCTGTGAGGAATTGGGACTTTTTGGGGCAATTTCCCTGATTCTGATATTTATGTTCATGATTTACCGGTTTATGGTTATTGCGGGAAATGCCCCGGATCTTATGGGAGCCATGATTGTAGTGGGTGTTATGGGGCACATTGCCATACAGGTTATTTTGAATATTGCCGTTGTAACAAACACCATTCCCAATACGGGTGTGACACTTCCATTTATCAGTTACGGGGGAACTTCAGTTCTGTTTCTGATGCTGGAGATGGGCCTGGTGCTGGGAGTTTCCAATCAGATTAAGCTGGAACAGTAGAACCTTTTCCGGAACCACTGCATAGAATAGGATATAGATGACAGTGGGAGGGGTTTTTCTTGTCTGAAATTGAAGTCCGCGGCCTGTGCAGGATGCAGGGCGAAATTGTGGTGCAGGGTTCTAAAAATGCAGTTCTTCCCATGATGGCAGCATCCATCTTAAACAGTGGGAGAACCGTTCTTGAAAATGTCCCCAGAATACAGGATGTGTTCTGTATGATGGGGATTCTTAATTCTCTGGGCTGCGTCTGCAGGCTGACTGGGAATCGGATGGAGATTGATGCTTCCGTCCTCTCCGGCTGCTCGGTGGAGAAGGAGGAGATGGAAAAAATGCGCTCTTCCATTATGCTGCTGGGAGCTCTCCTGGGACGTCTGGGGGAGGCAAGGCTTTGTAGTCCCGGTGGCTGCCGGATTGGCAGGAGACCCATTGATTTTCATCTGGAGGTGCTTCGTGGACTGGGGGCGGAGATTGAGGAGGAAGAGAGTGGCTTCCTTCGAGCCCGAGCTGCAAAGCTTTCCGGAAGCCGGATTTCTTTGCCATTTCCTAGTGTGGGAGCCACGGAAAATGCCCTGTTTGCAGCGGTGATGGCATCCGGACGGACGGTGCTTTCCGGGTGTGCCAGGGAGCCGGAGATTCGGGAACTCTGTGATTTCCTTAATTCCATGGGAGCCAGTGTCAGAGGAGGAGGAACGTCGGTGATTGTGGTGGAGGGCGGACTTCCTCTTCACAATACCCGTTTTGTTGTGGGAGGAGACCGGATTGTGGCAGGGACATACCTGCTGAGTGCGGTGTCGGCTGGCGGAGAACTTCTTCTGACAGGGTTTGAAACTTCCGGACTGCGGGCGGTAACGACCTCTCTGAGGCGGATGGGAGCTACTGTTTATGAGGAGGAAGAGCTGATCTATATTCGGAGTATGGCCCGGCCGGAGCCGTTGTCTGTGAAAACCGGCCCTTACCCGGCCTTTCCCACGGATCTCCAGTCTGTGATGATGGCAGTCCTGTGTCTGGCCCGCGGAGAGAGCAGTTTGGAGGAGACGGTTTTTGAAAATCGGCTGGGAACGGCACAGGAACTGAAAAAAATGGGGGCCCGGATTGACTGTGACGAGAAGAAGGCCTGTATTTTCGGTGTTTCATGCCTGTCGGGAACTCGGGTAGAGGCAGCTGACCTGCGAGGCGGGGCGGCGCTTATTACGGCGGCATTGGGAGCTGAGGGGATAACCAGGATCGGTGGCTGTGCCCATATTTTGCGGGGGTATGAGGACATCTGCCGGGATCTGAAAAAGGTGGGAGTTCATATCCGGATGAGGGAGCCATATGAAACGAAAGAGAGAGTTTGTTCTGAGAAGTACGAATATGGGAAAGCAGTTGGAGATGCGGTAAAGTGAGACAATGGAAAGGGGGACGAGAATGCGTTCATATGAATGGCAGCCATCCGGGCTGCGAAAAGGATGGATCGCAGCGGCTGGTCTTCTGGCGGCGCTGCTTTTACTTGTCTTCCTGTCCTTTGCAAAAATTGATACAGTTCAGGTAAGCGGCAATGAGCGGTACACGCCGGAGCAGATCGAAGCGCTGGTATTTGATACAAAATTAAGCAGGAATTCCGTTTACTGCTATCTGAACCACCGGTTTCGGCCACATAAGACCATTCCCTTTGTGGAAGACTACAAGATAGTATTTCGGAGCCTGGGTCGGGTGGAAATAATTGTATACGAAAAGAGTGTGGTCGGATACGTTTCCTATATGAACAGCAACATGTATTTCGACAAGGACGGAATCATTGTGGAGAGCACCGGCGAGCACCTGCCGGGGATTCCGCAGGTTACGGGACTGAAGTTCGGTCACATTGTCCTGCACCAGCCTCTTCCCGTACAGGATGCCGGTATTTTTAATGAGATTCTGAATCTGACACAGATGTTGGCAGTCAATGAGATTCAGGTGGGTGAAATCCATTTTGATAAAGACAGGAATGCGACGCTGTCCATTGGAGAACTTCGAGTGGAGCTGGGGGGGAACAGCCAGATGAATGGAAAACTTTCGGAGCTTCGGGATATTCTGGCGGATTATCCGTCCCTTGCGGGAACGCTTTACCTGGATACTTATGAGGAATCCAATTCCAATCCCATGTACCGGTTTGAGAAGAAGTAGGGGATTGCCCCTCTGCAGGGGGGGTTTGGAAATTTATTTTTTATCAAATTAGAGATTGATTTTTTATCTAAAATCAAATATAGTATTAGGTAGGCTAGATGTCATATACGAGAAAAATGGTAAAATTGTGATAAAACCGGAACATGAAAAGGGTAAGTGAAGGAGGAAGTATCTTGTTAGAGATTAAGATAAATGAGTCAGAGAACTCTGCCAGAATTATTGTGGTTGGTGTCGGCGGAGCGGGTAATAACGCAGTAAACCGCATGATTGAGGAGAATATTGCCGGAGTTGAATTCATCGGAATCAACACGGACAAGCAGGCGCTCCAGTTTTGCAAAGCGTCGACGGCCATGCAGATTGGTGAAAAGCTGACCAAGGGACTGGGTGCAGGCGCGAAGCCGGAGATCGGAGAAAAGGCGGCAGAGGAAAGCCAGGAGGAGCTGGCTCAGGCACTGAAGGGTGCGGATATGGTATTCGTAACCTGCGGTATGGGAGGCGGTACCGGTACCGGTGCGGCTCCGGTTATTGCGAGAATTGCCAAAGATATGGGAATCCTTACGGTAGGCGTAGTCACGAAGCCTTTCCGTTTTGAGGCAAAAACGCGTATGAGCAACGCCTTAAACGGTATCGAAAAGTTAAAATCCAGTGTGGACACGCTGATTGTGATCCCCAACGATAAGCTGTTGGAGATCGTGGATCGCCGCACGACCATGCCGGATGCGCTGAAGAAAGCCGATGAGGTTCTGCAGCAGGCGGTTCAGGGTATTACGGACCTGATCAATGTTCCGGGTCTGATTAACCTGGATTTTGCGGATGTGCAGACGGTTATGATTGACAAGGGGATTGCCCATATTGGTATTGGTCATGCCAAGGGCGACGATAAGGCCATTGAGGCAGTGAAGCAGGCGGTTTCCAGTCCGCTTCTGGAGACTACCATCGAGGGCGCAAGCCATGTGATTATCAATATTTCCGGCGATATCAGCCTCATCGAGGCCAATGATGCGGCAACTTATGTACAGGAACTGGCCGGAGATGATGCCAATATTATTTTCGGTGCTATGTATGATGAAAATGCACAGGACGAGGCAACGATTACTGTCATCGCTACTGGGCTTGATTCTCATGGAGTAAATACACCGGTATCGAAAGCCATGACAGAATTTAAGACCTCTTTTAAGGCAAAACCGGCTGCTGCTTCTTACACAGCAGGCCAGGGAGCCGGAAGAGAGACGGCAGCGACAGCGGCAGCTCCGACCTACAAGGCTCCGACCTTCCGGGCCTCTTCAGCGGCAGCTCCGTCCAGCAACGGACAGACGGCACCGCAGCCTGCGGCACCGGTTCAGCCGTTCCGCCCCATGCGCCAGGAGACTCAGATCAATATTCCGGATTTCCTGAAGAATAAAAAATAAAATACAGGCCTACCTGGTGGGATATAAAAACGCTGATTCATGTATGTGATTCAGCGTTTTTTTGACGGCATTTTTTGAATAAACAAAACAGTTCTGCCCATACTATGTATAAAAGAAGTTGGGACAGGAAAGGAGAAAAAGGGCGTGAAACGGACTGGAATCGACACAATTCCCGAGGGATGCTATGAGTGCGGCCTGCAGCCGGAGGAGGGGAAAAAGGGCGGAGCGGCAACACTGCAGACAGACCTGCAAGGAAATGGGTATCCGGATTTATCAACGAAATTTGACGATGAAAAAGAGAAATCAGGGGAGCCTGTTTGACAAAATAAACGCGTTCAGGAATGTATAATGGCTACTGTCAGACAGTGAGGTGAGAAAATTCCTGTGACGTATAATCTGTACGCGGATCTTATATTGCTTAACAATTTTACAATGGATTTTCTGCTATTATCGACGGTAAGAAAGATGATGAAGCTGGAAGTGCGGAAGGGCGGAATCTGGCTGGCGAGCCTGGCCGGCGCCCTGTACGCACTGGCAGTCATGATTGTCCCTCTGCCCGTTTTTTTTCTGCAGACATTTGTGACCTGTGCCGGGATGAGTACCCTGATGGTGGTTCTGGCTTTCCGGATCAAAAAGCTGCCGGAAATAGTCAGGGCGGTGGGAGGACTTTATATGGCTGCCATTCTGGCTGCTGGAATCATGGAATTTTTTCGGTCTTTCGGCTGGTTTTCTGTGTTCTGGCTGTATGCTGCTGCGGCTCTTGGAAGTATATGGATGATATCCTTTCTGTGGAGTGCAGTTTTCAGCGGGATGACGAGGAGCAGGAGGATGTATCGGGTGGAAATTGACTGCGGTGGAAGAAAAAAGGAACTGACGGCGCTGCTGGATACGGGCAATCATCTGAAAGATCCCATATCCGGAAAGCCGGTCAGCATTGTGTCAGCTTCAGAAGCCAGAGATTTGTTCCAGGGACAGGTGGGGGTACGGCTGGTTCCCTTTAAAACTGTCGGGTGCAAGGATGGCCTTCTGCCGGCCTTTTTGGCGGATCGGATGGTAATTCATATGGAAGGGCTTTATCAGGTGATTGAAAAACCCTGTATTGCTGTTTCCAGAGAACCGCTGTCACAGGATCATTCCTATCAGATGCTGTTAAATGAAACCTTTTGGTTATGAAAGATAAGGATAGAGGAGGAAATCAGCATGGTTATCAAAGTGGCTGTTCCGGGACAGTTCCGTTTGCGGATGATCCCGTCATTTCGCTCTGTTTTTCTGCAGCGCGAGGGGGAAGTGCATTACATAGGAGGTACGGATATTCTTCCGGCGCCTTTATCAGGGGCGGAGGAAAAAGAAGTGCTGGGACGGCTGGGAACGGAGCAGGAAAAAGAGGCCAGGGCCAGTCTCATAGAGCATAACCTTCGGCTTGTGGTCTACATAGCAAAGAAATTTGACAATACCAGTGTGGGGGTGGAGGATCTGATTTCCATCGGAACCATCGGCCTGATTAAGGCCATTAATACCTTCAATGTGGAGAAAAATATCAAGCTGGCAACGTATGCTTCCCGCTGCATCGAGAATGAGATTCTTATGTATCTGCGCCGGAATAACAAGACAAAACTGGAAGTGTCCATTGATGAGCCGCTGAATGTGGACTGGGATGGAAATGAACTGCTTCTTTCTGATATTTTGGGGACGGATGAGGACGTGATCTATAGAGACCTGGAGGATGAGACGGAGAAAAAGCTGCTGAATAGCGCCATCAGCCGGTTGAATCCGAGAGAGCAGAAGATCGTGAAGCTGCGTTTTGGCCTGGGAACGGAGCAGGAGGATGAAATGACCCAGAAGGAGGTGGCCGATCTTCTGGGCATTTCCCAGTCCTACATATCCCGCCTGGAGAAAAAAATCATGAAACGCCTGAAAAAGGAAATGGTACGCTATGAGTGAGGCTGCATACGTTTTGCGGCTTCATCCACAACCCAGCCGATGCAGGCCGGGAGCAGGAGGCCGATGATCAGGTAAAAGGGGCCCATCTCCTGGCGGAAGCTGACGGGAAATTCAGCCATGTTTTCCGGAACCGTGCCCAGGATTACACGGGCATAGAACAGATCAATCAGCTTAAACAGCGTAAAATGAATGGCCATGATATCAAAGGAGTGGCGTCCCAGAAAAGCCAGAAACCGGGACAGCAATCCGATCCGTTCTGTCAGGGACGAGAGGGACAGGACGAAATAAATACCCAGAAGCGAAATGGGGTAAAAAAGGATGCCCGGGATACTCATACTGGCCAGATCGATAAAAATGTGGAGGCGACTGTTGACCAGGTGCAGAAGGACTGCGCTGATCAGGCAACCGTACCAGACGGTAAAGGAGCGGAAGGACGGCAGAAATTGCTGCATCATCCAGGCAGCAAAATATACCGGAACCACCAGAAGCGCTGCCTGCAGATTGTAGGGAAGCGTGCAGCTGCGTTCATTGAGGAAAACGCCGATGAGGCCAAGGGCCAGGGAAGCCAGGCCAGAGCTCCAGAACCGGAGAACTGGACGGCCAAGAAGGCGGGAAACTCTTCGTCCTGCCCACACAGTTCCGGCAAAGAGGCCGGAAGAAACCAGCCAGACCGGGATGAACCAGAGGGCGCCCTGAACCGGCTCCGGGCAGTTAAAGGAGAGGCTGTGCATCCAGGCCCGGAGCATGGCAGTATGATTGTAAAGTTCCTGTCCTGCGTAGAGTCCACGAGTCACAAAAAAATTGTGGAGCAAAACGAAAAACAGGGTGTAGAACATATATCTGGGCCAGGCTCCGGCCAGACGGGAACCAAAATAGAGGAAGGGGGTATCCCCGTATTTTTCTTCTTTATAAAAGTAACCGGTAATAAAAAAGAACAACGCCAGATGAAAAAGATAGACAAAAGCCCCGCCAAAATAGCCAGTGTGGCCAAGTACAATTGCAATGATGCCCCATCCCTTTACGATATCCCAGTAAAGGGAGCGGGTTTTTTTAGGTTCGGTCATAGGTACAGTCTCCTTTCTGTCCCCTAGTGTACTATGAGCCGAAGGAAAAGGCAAGGGAAATGAAGCTGGCAAAGAAATGTCAGCTGAGATAATGCTTCATGGCCCGGAGCGCACTTTTTTCCAGTCGGGATACCTGAGCCTGGGAGATGTGAATTTCTTCTGCCACTTCCGTCTGGGTTTTTCCCTCAAAGAAGCGTAGGTCAATGATATGGCGTTCCCGTTCCGGAAGGCGTTTCATTGCTTCGCTGAGAGAGAGATCCTCCACCCAGTGTTCTTCTGAGTTTTTTTTGTCGCTCAGCTGATCCATGACGTATAAAGGATCGCCTCCATCTGTGTAGACCGGCTCATATAGGCTGACCGGGCTCTGGATCGCATCCAGGGCATAAGTGATTTCTTCCTTTGTCATGCCAAGCTCCTTTGCGATTTCACAGAGAGTCGGCTCTTTCAGGTTCTTTTTCAGAAGATTTTCTCTGGTATAAATGGCTTTGTAGGCTGTGTCTCGGAGAGATCGGCTGACCCGTATGGAATTGTTGTCCCGCAGATATCGTTTTACTTCGCCGAGGATCATAGGAACGGCGTAGGTAGAAAACCGCACATTCTGTGTAATGTCAAAATTGTCAATGGCCTTAATCAGGCCGATGCAGCCGATCTGAAACAGATCATCGACATTTTCGCTGCTGCCGGAAAACCGCTGAATTACGCTTAAAACCAGGCGGAGATTGCCGCGTATATACTGCTCCCTGGCCTCCTTATCGCCTTTGAGGATTCGCTGAAAAAGTTCCTCTTTCTCTTCGTTGGAGAGAAGAGGAAGCTTTGCTGTGTTTACTCCGCATATTTCTACTTTATAGACCGCCATTTCCGTTACCTCCGCATCCGTGGTGATTCAGGTTATACAGGAAGGATGGACGGAATTGGATGGATTTATACGGAATGGGTTTTGAAAAAAATGGGAGTAGATTTCTTAGAGTATAATTATCATTGGCAAAAATAAAGGGAAGAGATCGAAGCCTCTTC
>CALAAS010000026.1 GCA_937885015.1 uncultured Clostridium sp. | reverse complement strand
CAGCCTTCCAAGCTGGATACGTGGGTTCGATTCCCATCACCCGCTCTTTTTATTTGTAGCGGAAGCCTTGATTTATAAGGACTTCCGCTGTTTTTTATTGCATAGGAAATTGCTTCCTATGCAATAAAAAACGCTCCGCGAGGATAATTTCCGTTGGCCTGTTTCCTGTAGCTTCGGTTTATGCTATGATAGTGGGAGAGCTTGGGGGTTCCGGGAAAGGACTGGGAGTATGGGTAAAAAACAAAAGATTCTGCTGCGGTTGGCGGTTTATGCCTTGGGAACAGTGACGTTGGCACTGGGGATTGTGCTGAATACGAAGACGGGGATGGGGACATCGGCGATTATTTCGGTGCCATATGCGATTTCTGTGGCGGGAAAATGGGATCTGGGGCGTGTTACCTTCTTTTTTTATGTGTTCTGTGTTTTGATGCAGTGGGTTTTGAATCGGAAGGATTTTCGTGTCTGGGAGTGGCTGCAGTTGGCAGTCAGTTTTTTGACCAGCGGCTGTATCGGAATTTTTGATCGCTGTATTCCCATGGCTTCCGGGGGGTTGGCCGTGCGTTTTGGGGTTTTGGTCCTGGCGATTGTGGCCACCGGGGTGGGATCCTCCTTGATTGTAATGATGGAACTGGTTTCGAATCCGGCTGATGGATTGGCAAGAACAGTGGGAAAGTTGGCTGGCAGAGAATTTGGCTTTGGGAAGAATGTGCTGGATCTTGCCTGTGTTTTGACTGCAGCAGGAATCGGACTTTTGTGCCGCGGCCGGATTGTGGGGATTGGAGTTGGAACGATTTGTTCGGCCATTTTTATTGGCCGGTGCATTGCGCTGACGGATCGTCTGTTCCGCTGGCCGATACGGCAAGCGGCGGGGCTGGTCGGGTAACGCTACCCCCGCTCTACCCCATAAAGATTATACAAAAACAGCGGAAACCCCTGTAAGATCAAGGCTTCCGCTAAAATAAAAAAGAGCGCGAGACGGGACTCGAACCCGCGGCCCCGACCTTGGCAAGGTCGTGCTCCACCAACTGAGCCACTCGCGCATGTGCTGAAGGAATCGCTTCAACGTTTAATATTCTATCATAACCTTGAAGAGATTGCAAGCACTTTTTTGAGAAAATAAGATTGACTGATAACGGGTAGATATTTATACATACCAGAGCTTCTCCATAGTGGTGGATACGGCATCTGCTCCCGCGGAAAACGCAGCCATGACATCCTTTTTATCGGACAGGAGCCCGCCGGCGATGAGTGGCAGGTTAGTGTGGGTGCGAATGCCTTTTAAAACTTTTGGCATCACGCCAGGCATGATTTCGATAGCATCAGGGCGAAACACGTCAATCTGTTTCTTGAGGACTGCCAGGGCCATGGAATCCACCACAAAAGTGCGCTGAATGCAAATCATGCCCAATTCCCGGGCGTGCTTGACCAGGGGGGTTTTAGTGCTGATGATACCGTCAGCGCAGGTGTTTTTTTTGATGAAATCTACGGAAATCTCTTTGGCGCTTAAACCGGAAATAAGATCTACGTGGACAATGGCAGTTTTTCCTTTTTCTTTAGCCCGTTCAACCAGCTGAGGGATATCGCAGATGGTTCCGAACAGGAAAAATATGATGTTACAGTCGGAGGCCAGCGCATGTGTCAGGCCTTCTTCGTTTTTTACGGCAGCTATGACGGGAGATTCCTCCAGCAAATTCATCATATGTAAATGTTCCATATGCAAACTATCAACCTGCTTTCTCTGAAATACTGTTATGCTTTATTATAGTATAGAAAAAAGAAAGAGGCAATCTGGTTTTGCGTAGAATGTAGTTGAAAAAATATGGGATGTGGAATATACTGAATTTACAGAGAAAAGAGAAAAAAATACTGACAGGAGGAGAGCTTATGAGAAAATGGTTGACAGCGTTTTTTGGCGCAGCAGCGGTATTGATGATGTCTTTTACTTCCTTTGCTGCGGAAAACCCGGCGGAGCTGATGGATCGTGTGACGGCAAAGGCCAACGCCCTTGATTCTATGGACTGGGATATGGGAATACATGCGGTAGTAGCCATGGATGACATGGGGCCGGAGGCTCAGATGAAGATTGACATGGCTATGAAGATGCAGATGGAAAATGTCAATTCCGGAGATCTTCGCTATAAGGCTGAGGTGGCGACAGAAATGCTGGGAGAGACGGCATATTCGGTGGTTTTTTATGAGGATGGCTGGTATTATGTGGATGCAGCCGGAACGAAACTGAAATATCCCATGGATCTGGAGGGGATGGTAACCTCGTTGGAGGGAACAACTGCCATGACCGATTTAAGTTCTTCCTACATGAAAGCCATGACCGTGGAGGAGATTAACGGCTTGCGGGTTTTGTTTTATGAGGCGGATGCGGCCAAAATGAATGGTTACATGCAGGAGGTAATGGGCACTGTTTTCAGTGAAATGAATTTGGATGTGGGCATGAATATTCAGGATATCCAGGGCGCTTATGTGATCAATGATACGGATGATATAGTCAGCATGACTATGTCCATGACGTTCGGTATGGATTTCATGGGAGAAAATCTGACGTATATTGTTCTCATGGAAGGCACAGTGAATAATCCGGGGCAGCCAGTAACCGTGTCACTGCCTTCCAAAGAAGGATATGAAGACCTGATTGGTTATTATGATGCGCTGTTAAGCGAAGATGTGCTGATGGATTCAGCGGCCTGAGAGGCAGGAGTAACGAAGAGAGGGAACTGTATGTATCGGTTCCCTCTCTTTTCAATGTGCACCTGTTTGGAGTTTGATAGTAGGCTGTGAAGTTTCAGTGTATTTCGTCTTCGATCATCCGATAGCCGATTCCGATTTCAGTGAAAATATACTGTGGTTCTGCCGGATTTTGTTCCAGTTTGCGGCGGATGTGGGCCATATTGACGCGCAGTATACTGTTGTCGTCATCCGCGTAGGGCCCCCAGATATTGGAAATAATGGTGTCATACGTCATGACCCGCCCGGAGTTCTGTGCCAGCAGAGAGATGATTTTAAATTCTATCTGTGTCAAATGCACCTCTTTTTCACCAAGCGTAACCAGATGTTTTTCGAAATCTATGGTCAGGTCTTTGGCATGGAAGGGGCGCTTATAGAGAGGAGAATCGGTGTTCAGCCGGTTGCTGTGGCGCAGGGCAGTGCGGATGCGGGCCAGCAGTTCAGATGTTCCAATCGGTTTTACCAGATAGTCATCGGCACCCAGATCCAGAGCCGTGACTTTCTCCTGCTCCTGAGTTCTGGCAGAAATGACGATGATGGGAATGCTGGCCCAGGTGCGGACCTGGCGGATAATTTCCATTCCATCCATATCTGGAAGTCCCAGATCCAGAAGAATCAGATCCGGGCACTGAGAAGTGATGAGAGGAAGAGCTTCCTGGCCGGTGTGCGCTGTGGTAATCCGGTAGTCCTGGGCAGACAGAGCAGCAGCGATGAAGTCACAGATATTTTTTTCATCTTCTACAAGCATAATTGACAGTTTATTGGTCATTTTGTTTGTCCTCCTTTGGCAGAGTGAAAAAGAATTCGGCTCCGTGGGTATGGTTGATTGCCTTGATTTCGCCTCCGTGGGCGGAAATAATAGTTTTGCAGATGGACAGTCCGATTCCCATGCCTTTGCGGCCGTCGGAGGCCGTACTGACAGTGGAAGAAGAGCCGTCAAAAATAGTTGTCAGTTTTTCCGGCGGGATTCCGATACCGTAATCCCGGACGTGAAAGATTGCAAAATTGGAAATAGTCTCCACATAGCATTCCACTGGCGCGTTGCTGTGGGAGTGGACAATGGCATTTTCCATGAGATTAATAAGTACCTGTTCAATGAGGACTGCATCCATGGGGATCATCAGGATGTCATCGGGAACCTGCACATGGACTTTTGCATCAGGCAGGCGTTTTTTCAGCCGCTGAACGGCTTCGGAGAGAACTTCCTCTACGGGTTCAGAGGTTTTGCTCACTTTGGCAGTCTCATTATTGATCCGGGTAACGGACAGGAGATTTTCTACCATATTCAGAAGCCAGTTGGAGTCTTCCAGGATATGGTTGACCAGCGCCGTTTGTTCGGCCTCTGTCATGTTTTTCCCATTTTCCAGGAAAACAGTGCTGGAGCCAATGATGCTGGTCAGAGGGGTGCGCAGATCGTGAGAAATGGCCCGCAGCAGATTGGCCCTCATTTTTTCTTTTTCCGCCTCCATCAGCATCTTGTCGCGCTCGCTTAGAATCCTGGCCTGTTCTTTCATATTGCTGGTGATGGCGCTGGTAATGCCGGAGATGGTGAACATGGCGATGAAAGTAATGGGATAGCCGGTCAGGGTAAAATTCAGCGCCAGATATGGGTATGTATACAGGAAATTGACGCAGCCAACGCCTACCAGAGAGGCAAACAGGCCGTATCCGTAGCCGGAAGTAAAGCGCGCCACCAGAAACACAGCCAGGATATAGACCAGGGCAATGTTTGCGGTGGGATTTTCCATAATATGAAAGAAAAAGGATGATATAAAGGTGGCAATGGCCATCAGACTGATGGTTATGATCCAATTATACACCCGTGGCGGAAGAATCCGCTGCAGCTTGTGCAGGTATTTTTCTGATACGTTCATAATCGAAATTTGAAGCCTCCTGAATTTATGGTTTTACATGTTATTATACAATCTTTTTGCAAAAAAGAAAAAGGGGTAGCCGTTAAGATGGCGATAAAATTGTTAAGATTGTGCAAAGAAAGAAGGCAGAGGCGGCGTTGATTTTTTTTCAGGGCTGTGTTAAACTCCAGACAGATGCATATGTGGGGAAGGAGAATGAAAATTGAAAAAATTAGGAAGAAATGACGCCTGCTGGTGTGGGAGCGGAAAAAAATATAAGCATTGTCACGAGGCATTTGACGAGAAACTGGCAGCGGCAGCGGCAGAGGGGCATGAGATTCCGGACCGTGATATGATTAAGACTCCGGAGCAGATTGCAGCAATCCGGGAAAGCTGCCAGATAAATATTGCAGTGTTGGATTATGTGGCGGAGCACATCCGGGCCGGGATTACAACGGAAGAGATTGATGCGTGGGTATATGAGGAAACCACGAAACGGGGCGGCATTCCGGCACCGCTGGGATATGACGGTTTTCCCAAAAGCGTATGCACTTCAGTTAATGAAGAGGTGTGTCATGGAATTCCATCCGAGAAGACTGTATTGAAAGATGGCGATATCATCAATGTGGATGTTTCCACCATTTATCACGGATATTTTTCAGATTCTTCCAGGATGTTCTGTATTGGCGAAGTGAGTCCGGAGAAAAAGAAGCTGGTTGAGGTGGTAAAGGAGTGTATAGACCTGGGAGTGAAAGCAGTAAAACCCTGGGGATTTCTGGGAGATATGGCAGAGGCCGTTGAGAGTCATGCGGCAGAAAACGGTTATACGATTGTCCGGGAAATCGGCGGGCATGGTGTGGGATTGGAATTCCACGAAGATCCCTGGGTGGGTTACATTGGAAGACGGGGAACGGGAATGATGCTGGCCCCGGGGATGATTTTTACGATTGAGCCTATGGTAAATATGGGCGGCCCGGAAATTTATGTGGATGAGGAAAATGGGTGGACGGTATATACCCAGGATGGAAAACCATCAGCTCAGTGGGAGGTAATGGTTCTGGTCACGGAGGATGGCTGCGAAGTTCTTGCTTACTAAATAAAAGAGCGGAGCGGTTTGGCGCAGCCAGCCGGTCATGTCAGGAATATCTGACCGGGGGTAGTCCCGCCTGTGTAATTAAAAAAGGAGACCGGCTGCACGTGTAGTGCAAACGGTCTCTTTTTCTGCTTTTTCTGCGGACGAAGGGGGGGACGGCCACAGAAAACTATCTATATAAAGGAAATTGTTGTTAGGCGAAACCAACGGCGGCTGCGCGCATTTCGTATGCCATTGGCCTCATTTATTTTATGTTTTTATAATACTGGATAATTGTGACAAACGTTTGTATAATATCTAAAATAAATCTAAAACCTATTACGGAAATAGAAATTTTTTGTTTCATTTGGAGGAGATACATGGAAAGCTTTGTGATTGCCGTCAATGCGGTTATGCCGTTTTTGATTTATATATCGTTTGGGTACGGAGTCCGGAGTTTCGGCCTGGTGGACGAGGCATTTATGGGAACCCTGAACCGGTTGATTTTTCGCGCCTTTTTTCCGATTTTGATGTTTAATAATCTTTACAATATTCCGCATGGATTTTCACTGAATCCGGCGTTGGCAGCGGCGGCGGTCCTGGGTGTCCTTTTTCTGGAGGTGTTGCTGGTTCTCATTGTACCGCGGCTTGTCCGGGAAAATTCGCGGCGCGGAGTGATTATTCAGGCAGTTTACCGGAGCAATTTTGTTCTGTTTGGGATTCCGCTGGCAACCAGTCTGTTTGGGGAGGAGGGAAAGATTCTGGCCACGATGATGGTGGCGATTGTGATTCCCACCTACAATGTGACGGCGGTAATTATACTGGAGCTGTTTCGAGGAGGTCGAATTCGCCTGTCTGACCTTTTGCGAAATGTCTGTGCCAACCCACTGATCCGGGGGGCTGCGGTGGGATTTGTGTTTTTTCTGCTGGGAATTCGGCTTCCAGCTTCGGTGGAGGAACCCATTGCGGCTTTTGCCGGTCTGACAACACCGCTGGCGCTGTTTGTCCTGGGGGGAACGCTTCATTTTTCTGCGATCCGTGGTAACCTGAAATATGTGGTTCCCTCCATGGGTTTTAAGCTGATCGTGCTGCCGGCAGTGGTAACGGCGGCGGCAACAGCACTGGGATTTACTGGGGCGGAACGGTTTCTTCTTTTTGAAATGTATGCGACGCCGGTGGCGACGGCCTCCTATTCCATGGCTCAAAATATGGGAGGGGACGGCGAGCTGGCGGGGCAGTTTGTGGTACTCAGTACCGTGGCATCTGTGGTAACAATTTTTCTCTGGGTATTTTTGTTTACGAAAATTGGATTTGTGTAAACATTTCCGGGTCTGTTTTGCTTGTGAAAAAAGTAACAAAATGGACCCGGTTTTTTCATGTCAGTAAAACAATTTCATACAAATTAAGATGTAACTAAAATTTAGCGAAATTTAAACATTTGATAGACAAAAATGATGAATATAGTTATAATAATATACAAATGTGCGGCGTCATCTGGTACTTTTTATGCATATGGAATGGAACGGGGGTGCATGAAGAATACTAAGATCAGCATGTTTGGTTTTTCGATTTCAGAAAAAAGGTGGTGATCGAATGATGAAGGACACGATCCGTGCTGTGGAGGATGCGGAACGGCAGGCAGCGGACGCGGTAAAGGCGGCGAATGAGGAGGGCCGCAGGATGCTGGAAGCAGCCGGACAGGAAGCGCAGCGCCTGAAAACGGAAGCCCAGGAGGCTGTCAGGGCAGCAGATGTAAAGCTGGAGAGCAGTCTTGCGGCGGAAGGAGAAGAGTATCTGGCAGATGCGCAGAAAAGGGCGCAGGAGGAAGCAGATCTGCTGAAACGGCAGGCGGAGCAGAGGATGCCGGAGATAGCAGAGAGGGTTGTCAGGGCGCTGTTTTAGGAGACGCTGCAGTCCGTTTCTGCGGGACAAGCTCCTCTGTCGAAGAGACGGAGGAGGCAGGTTAGGAGGGATGTGAATATGGCAGTATTGCAGATGCAAAAGATGTGTATCTGTGCGCTGAAGAAGGACCGAAAAGCGCTTTTGGAACTTCTGCAGGCTGCCGGTGTGATGGAGATCACTCAGGAGGCTTCGGCGGACGGGGTATTCCGGAAAGAGGATACTCTGGAAACCAGGCAGGCCTCGGACCGCAATGCGGCAATTGCGGACCGGGCATTGGAGGTGCTGGAGGAGTATGCGCCAGAGAAGACATCCATGTTTGCCGGTTTGGAGGGAAAGCCTTTGACTGACCGTGAACGGTACGAAGAGATTGCCGGACGTGCGGATCAGGTGCTGGAGGATGCGAATCGGATTCTGGAGCTTCAGAAACAGATCGCGGAGCAAAGGGCTTCTGTGGTGCGTCTGGAAACAGAGGCAGAGAGTCTGACTCCCTGGCTGGCGTTGGATATTCCGCTGATGTGCCGTGAGACAGGGAAAACTGCGATTCTGGTGGGGACAGTTGGCGGACCGATGACGCTGGAGGAACTGTACACAGCAGTGGCAGAGAAGGCGCCGGAGCTGACAGAGATTTCCATGGAAATTGCAGGTTCCAGTGCAGATCAGACGTGCATGGCGGCGGTGTGTTTGAAAAAGGACGCTCAGGCGCTGGAGGATGCTCTCAGGAGTATCGGGTTCGCCAGACCGGCGCGTCAGACTGACGCAGTACCGGCTGAGTATGCGGCGGAGCTGAGAAGTCAGATTGAGAAGCTGCGCTCCGGGATGGAGGAAGTCAGACAGCAGCTGGAACTTTGCGGGAACAGCCGGGAGGACCTTCGGATTCTGTCGGATTATTATCGGATACGAGCGCAGAAATACAGTGCTATGGGAGAGATTCTGCAGTCTGAAAAAACCATTCTTTTGACGGGGTATGTGCCGGCCAGAGAGGTAAAAAGCCTGGAAGAGAAGCTGACTTCCAGATTTGATGCGGCGATTGAGTATTGGGATATCCCGGAGGACGAAGAGGCGCCGGTACTGCTTTCCAATGGAACCTTCGCAGCTTCCGCAGAAGGTGTGACAGCGTCTTTTGGACTTCCGGCCCGGGGAGAGCTTGATCCAACCCCCATCATGTCGGCTTGTTACGTATTTTTCTTTGGGTTGATGCTTTCGGATGCGGCATATGGTCTGATTATTTTTCTGGCTTGTGCATTTGCACTGAAGCGTTTTCCAAGGATGGAGAAAAATCTTCAGAAAGCCGTGCGGCTTTTTATGTACTCCGGAATTTCCACCCTGTTTTGGGGCGTCATGTTCGGCGGCTATTTTGGAGATGCCGTGGATATCATCAGCAAAACGTGGTTTGGCCGTCAGATTACGATCCCGGCGCTCTGGTTTGCACCGCTTAACAATCCCATGCGGCTGTTGATCTTCTCGCTGCTGTTTGGTGTGATTCATCTGTTTCTGGGATTGGGAATCAAAGGCTATATGCTTCTGAAGGGCGGAAAGGTCATGGACTTTTTCTGTGAAGTAGTTCTCTGGTATATGATGCTGATTGGACTGATTCTGATGCTGATCCCGTCCAGTCTGTTTGCCCCCATGATTCAGATGCAGATTGTATTCCCGCCGGTAATCAACGCCATGGCAAAATGGAGTGCCATTCTGGGGGCAGTAGGAATCGTTCTTTTATCTGCCAGAGATAAGAAAAATCCGGTTCTCCGGCTGGCGCTGGGCGCCTATGACCTTTACAATATTACAGGCTGGCTTTCTGATGCGCTGTCCTATTCCCGCCTTCTGGCCCTGGGACTGGCCACGGGAGTTATTGCATCGGTTATCAACCAGATGGGAAGTATGGTGGGAACCGGTATTTTCGGAACGCTGGCATTTATCGTGATTTTCTGTTTCGGTCATTTGTTTAACCTGGCTATCAATCTTCTGGGCGCGTATGTGCACACATGCCGTCTTCAGTATGTAGAATTTTTTGGAAAATTTTATGAGGGCGGAGGAAGGCCCTTTGAGCCGTTTCGGCGAAATACAAAGTATGTAGAGATTAAGGAGGATGAATAATATGAGTGGAGTTGTATTTGCATTGTTGGGCGTAGCGGTAGCGGTGGCTCTGGCTGGCATGGGATCTGCCATGGGTGTTGGAATTGCAGGTCAGGCAGCGGCTGGTGTTGTTACAGAGGATCCGAATAAATTTGCAAAAGTTCTGCTTCTGCAGCTTCTTCCCGGTACACAGGGTATTTATGGCCTCCTGGTAGGCTTTATTGCCCTTTCTAAAATCGGTCTGCTGGGCGGCGGTATCAACTGGGATATGACCCTGGCACAGGGCCTTCTGTATTTTGCAGCCAGCCTTCCCATTGGTCTGGTGGGCCTGCTTTCAGCGGTATATCAGGGACGGACGGCAGCTGCTTCTATCGGTATTGTAGCGAAAAAACCGGAGCAGTTTGGTAAGGCGATGCTGTTCCCGGCCATGGTTGAGACCTATGCAATCCTGGCTCTTCTGGTTTCCATCCTGGCGATCAATGCATTATAAAAGGAGAGGGTTCCATGAGTGGATTAGAGAAAATTACGGCTCAGATCCTGGAGGATGGCCGCATGCAGGCAGACCGCATTTTGGCGGAGGCCATGGCAAAGGCCGATGGGATTCTGAACGAGGCCCGTGCTGAGGCTGGGGCGCTTCTGGAAGAGCAGGAGGAGCGGGCTGTGCACAGGAGAGAGCTTCAGGCGGACCGGCTCCGTTCGGCAGAGCTGCTTCAGAGGCGCCAGGCTATTCTTGCGGCAAAACAGGATGTGATCGCGCGGATGCTGGATGCTGCCTATGCAGCGCTTTTGTCGGAAGAGGACAGCCGGTATTTTGATCGGATCAAAAACATGCTTTCCAGATTTGCGCTGGCACAGAATGGGTCTGTTTATTTTAACAAAAAGGATCTGGAGCGGATGCCGGAGGGATTTCCGGAGGTAATTGAGAAAACAGCAGCTTTAAAGGGCGGAAGTCTGGTACTGATGACGGAACCGAAGGAAATTGACGGAGGGTTTGTTCTGGTATACGGGGGCGTGGAGGAAAATTGTTCCTTCCGGGCAATTCTGGATTCCAGGCGGGACGAGCTCTCAGATCAGGTTCATAAATGGCTGTTTCTTTAAGGCGGTGTGACCAAAAAGGAGGACTTTGAGAATGTCTGGTACAAAATATGCTTATGCGGTCGCACGGATCAGGGCCCTGGAGACAAGACTTCTTTCCCAGGCAGTCATTGAACAGCTGATGTCTGTTAAAACTTATGACGGTTGTCTGCGTTTTCTGGCAGAGCAGGGATGGGGAGACGGGGATACGCCAACGGATGCGGAGGCGCTTCTTGCCTGTGAAAGAGAAAAGGCCTGGGAAATTGTGAGGGACCTTTTGAAAGATGACAGAAGGCTTCTGTCTGTGCTTTCTTACGGGGATCTGTACCACAATCTGAAGGCTGCCATCAAAGAGTCCGCGGCGCCGGGGATACATGGAAATGTGTATTATGACAACTGTGATATAGGCGGAAGAGAGATGGAGCGGATCGTGGCGGACCGGGACTGGCAGGCTTTGCCGGAACATATGCGGGATGTGGCGAGGGAGGCCTGTGAGACCTTCCTTCATACCGGTGACGGTCAGCTGTGCGATATTATTGTGGACCGGGCGGCTTTGACGGCCATTTATGAGGCCGGGCGCTCATCATCCGAAGCGATCCTGAGAGATTATGCGGAGTCTGCGGTGGCATTGGCGGATATTAAAATTGCAGTCCGTTCCCAGAAGACAGGAAAAACACTGGAGTTTATGAAAAGGGCCATGGCGCCCTGTGCAAGTCTCAGCGTGGATCGACTCTGTGCGGCGGCTTTAAACGGGATGGATGCGATCTGTGATTATCTGGAGTCTACGGTATATGCGGGAGGTGCGGAGGCGCTGAAAGAGTCGCCTTCCGCTTTTGAACGGTGGTGCGACAATCAGATGATCGAGACCATCAAACCACAGAAATATAACGCATTTACAGCGGGCCCCCTGGTGGCGTACCTGCTGGCGAGGGAAAATGAGATAAAAACAGTCCGGATTATTCTGACAGCAAGGCTTAATGGCTTTTCAGAGGCTCAGATCCGGGAAAGGGTAAGGGAAATGTATGTATAAGATTGCAGTGGTCGGAGATTACGACAGTATTTACGGATTTGCGGCGCTGGGTCTGGAACCGTTTCCAGTATCCGGGGTCGGAGAGGCTGAGGAAACATTTTTAAAACTCGCGTCCGGAGGCTATGCGGTTATTTATATTACAGAAGAGACGGCAGCAGGCATTGAACACGTGATTGAGAGGTATCGCGATAAACTGCTTCCGTCGGTTATTCTGATTCCCGGTATTTCCGGCAATACGGGAAAGGGCGTGGAAGGCGTCAGAAAGACGGTGGAACAGGCGGTCGGATCGGATATTCTGTTTGGCAGCCAGTAAAAGGGCGGGCGGCGACAGATTGCAGCTGACAGAAAGTGGCCGACAGAAAGCAGGCGGTCGGAGCGAAACGGCAGTCGGCAGGAAAATAGAGAAAGGTGGGTGAAACCTTCCAATGAGCAAGGGTAAAATCAAAAAGGTGGCAGGACCGCTGGTGATTGCCAGTGGGATGCGTGACGCCAATATGTACGATGTGGTTCGTGTAAGCGAGCAGCGTCTGATTGGTGAAATCATAGAGATTCATGGGGATGAGGCTTCCGTTCAGGTATATGAGGAGACTTCAGGTCTTGGGCCGGGGGAGCCGGTAGAGTCCGTGGGTGTTCCGCTTTCCGTTGAATTGGGGCCGGGACTTCTGACCAGTATTTACGATGGAATTCAGCGTCCGCTGGACGATATCATGAAAGCAACAGGCGGAAATAACTTAAAGCGCGGTGTGGAAGTTCTCTCTCTGAAACGAGATAAAAAATGGGAGTTTATCCCGAGAGTTCAGGTGGGCGACGCCGTGGAAGCAGGCGATATCATTGGAACCGTGCAGGAGACGCTGATTATCGTTCATAAGATCATGGTGCCTTACGGAATCAGGGGAACGATTAAGAAGATTACCCGCGGAGAGTATACGGTGGATGAGACGGTGGCTGTGGTGGAGACGCCAGAGGGAGACCGTGAGCTTTCTCTGATGCAGAAGTGGCCGGTGCGCCGGGGACGTCCCTATCAGAAGAAGCTGCCGCCTGCAAAACCGCTGGTAACAGGGCAGAGAGTTGTGGATGCATTCTTCCCCATCGCCAAGGGTGGTGTGGCCGCAGTTCCGGGGCCCTTTGGAAGCGGCAAGACGGTTATTCAGCACCAGCTGGCCAAGTGGGCGGAGGCTGATATCGTTGTTTATATTGGCTGCGGCGAGCGTGGAAATGAGATGACGGACGTTCTCAATGAGTTCCCGGAGCTGAAGGATCCCAAAACCGGCCATTCCCTGATGGAGCGGACGGTGCTGATTGCCAATACCTCCGATATGCCGGTTGCGGCTCGTGAGGCTTCTATCTATACGGGAATTACCATTGCCGAGTACTTCCGCGATATGGGATATTCCGTGGCCCTGATGGCGGACTCCACATCCCGCTGGGCGGAGGCGCTGAGAGAGATGTCAGGACGTCTGGAGGAGATGCCCGGCGAGGAAGGATATCCGGCTTATCTGGGAAGCCGTCTGGCTCAGTTCTATGAGCGGGCCGGCCATGTGATCTGTCTGGGAAAGGACGGTCGCGAGGGTGCTCTTTCGGCAATCGGGGCTGTATCTCCGCCCGGTGGTGATATTTCCGAACCGGTATCTCAGGCAACGCTGCGAATCGTCAAGGTATTCTGGGGCCTGGATTCTTCTCTGGCCTATAAGCGCCATTTCCCGGCAATCAACTGGCTGACAAGCTATTCCCTGTATGTGGACAGTATCGGAAAATGGTTTGACGATAACGTATCGGAGGACTGGATGGCCTGCCGTCAGGGACTGATGAGCCTTTTGCAGGAGGAGGCAGAGCTGGAAGAAATCGTAAAGATGGTTGGTATGGACGCTCTTTCGCCCATTGACCGTTTGAAGATGGAAGCGGCCCGCTCCATCCGCGAGGATTTCCTGCATCAGAACTCCTTCCATGAGATTGATACCTATACGCCGCTGCGCAAACAGTCCCTGATGATGAAGCTGGTGCTGGCCTTCTATGAGAAGTCCCGGAAGGGACTGGAGGAAGGCGCCTCCATCCAGGAATTGATCAAGATGCCAGTGCGTGAGCGGATTGGACGATACAAATATACACAGAATGAAGATATAGAGACCGAGTATGAGGCGACCCTGGAGCAGCTGGCGAAGGAGATTGCCGAGGCGGTGGGAAAGGGGGACTTCTAAATGCCAAAGGAATACAGAACCATACAGGAAGTTGCCGGCCCTCTGATGCTGGTGCAGGGCGTTGAGAATGTCACATACGATGAGCTGGGAGAAATTGAGCTGGCCAGCGGCGAGACAAGACGCTGTAAGGTGTTGGAGATTGATGGAAGCAATGCTCTGGTACAGCTGTTTGAGAATTCCACAGGAATCAATCTGTCCAACAGTAAGGTGCGTTTTCTGGGAAGAACCATGGAACTGGGAGTGTCCGAGGATATGCTGGGCCGTGTATTTGACGGCCTCGGAAATCCCATTGACGGCGGTCCGGATATTCTCCCGGAGGAGCGGCGGGATATCAACGGACTTCCCATGAATCCGGCGGCGAGAAGCTATCCCCAGGAGTTTATTCAGACAGGAGTTTCGGCCATTGATGGTCTGAATACCCTGGTTCGTGGTCAGAAGCTGCCGATTTTCTCGGCTTCCGGTCTTCCCCATGCCAATCTGGCAGCGCAGATTGCCAGACAGGCCCGGGTGCGCGGCACGGACGAGCCATTTGCCGTAGTATTTGCTGCCATGGGTATTACCTTTGAGGAGGCCAATTTCTTTACCGAGAGTTTCAAGGAGACGGGGGCGATTGACCGTACCGTGCTGTTTATCAACCTGGCCAATGACCCGGCGGTAGAGCGTATTGCGACGCCGCGTATGGCTCTGACGGCTGCGGAGTATCTGGCCTTTGAAAAAAATATGCACGTGCTGGTTATTCTGACGGACATTACCAACTATGCGGACGCTTTGCGCGAGGTTTCTGCAGCCCGTAAGGAGGTTCCAGGACGCCGTGGATACCCGGGTTATATGTATACGGACCTGGCGACCCTCTATGAGAGAGCCGGACGTCAGAATGGAAAGAGCGGTTCCATTACCATGATTCCGATTCTGACTATGCCGGAGGACGATAAAACGCATCCGATTCCTGACCTGACAGGCTATATTACAGAGGGACAGATTATCCTGAGCCGTGAGCTGTACCGGAAAGGAATCATGCCTCCCATCGACGTTCTTCCGTCCCTGTCCCGACTGAAGGATAAGGGAATCGGCGAAGGAAAGACGAGAGCCGATCACTCCAATACCCTGAATCAGCTGTTTGCGGCGTATGCCCGGGGTAAGGAGGCAAAAGAACTGATGGTAATTCTGGGAGAGGCAGCCCTTTCGGACGTGGATTTGATCTATGCGAAGTTTGCAGATGCCTTTGAGAAAGAATACGTATCCCAGGGTTATGATACGAACCGTGATATTGAGGAAACCCTCAGTATTGGGTGGAAGCTTCTCTCGATTCTGCCCAGAAGCGAGCTGAAACGAATTGACGAGAAGTATCTGGATCTTTATTACGGGAAATAACGAAGGCAGATAGAAAGAGGTGATGCGTATGGCATCGACACAGGTCAATCCGACCCGGATGGAGCTGACCCGACTGAAGAAGAAGCTGGTAACAGCAACCAGAGGCCATAAGCTTCTGAAGGATAAGCGGGACGAGCTGATGCGGCAGTTTCTGGACCTGGTACGGGAGAATATGGCGCTGCGGCAGAAGGTGGAGGCTGGAATCAAGAATGCCAACCTGAATTTTGTCATTGCCCGGGCCAGTATGTCCGAACAGGCACTGAACACGGCTCTGGCAGCGCCGAAGCAGAGTGTTTATCTGGAGGCTGGAAAGAGAAATGTTATGAGTGTGGATGTTCCGACCTTTGAATACAAGACGCGGACAGCCGACAAAAATGATATTTATTCTTATGGATTTGCCTTTACGTCCAGTGATCTGGACGGGGCTGTTCAGTCCCTGGAGGAGGTTTTGCCGGATATGCTGCGGCTTTCTGAGGTGGAGAAGGCCTGCCAGCTGATGGCGTCGGAGATTGAGAAAACGAGGCGCCGTGTCAATGCGCTGGAGCATGTCATTATCCCTGAGGCGCAGAGAAATATCAAATACATTACCATGAAACTGGACGAAAATGAGAGAAGTACGCAGATTCGTCTGATGAAGGTAAAGGATATGATGCTGGAGGAAACCCATCATTATAAAGAAAAACGGACCGGCTGAAAAGAAGAATCTTGAAAGCCTGTCGGCAATATGGTAAAATAAATACGCTCGAAACAGCCCATCTTTACTGTCTTTTAGGAATCAAAGCAGAGATGGGCTGTTTTATGTGTGAAGAACAGCGGATCGGAACATGGATGATCCGGCGAAGTCCGGATCCTTTTTATGTTAAATCCGCCTTTAGAAAAAGTCCGGGAGGTTTCAGATGGAACAGGAATGTAAAGAAAGGGCCTTGAGGTCGGCAAGTGAAAATAAGATGGGGACGAGGCCGGTGCTGCCGCTGCTGCTTTCGATGGCATTTCCGCCGATGCTTTCGATGCTGATTCAGTCGCTCTATAATATTGTGGACAGTATGTTTGTGGCCCGATACAGCGAGGATGCGCTGACGGCGGTTTCTCTGGCGTTTCCGCTGCAGACGTTGATTGTAGCCTGCTCAGTGGGCATCGGCGTAGGGGTCAATTCCTATATTGCGCGGATGCTGGGCCAGAGGAATCAGGAGGAGGCCGACAGTGCAGTGGCCCATGGACTTTTGATGGCCATTGCAGCGTCTATTTTGTTTGCGGCTATTGGTTTCACAGGAATGAATGGATTTTTCAGGATGTTTACCAGTGATCAGGCGATTCTGGCGGACAGCCTGCTCTATGCTAAAATCTGTATTGCTTTCTGTTTTGGCCCTTTTATCCATATCTGTATTGAAAAGGTGTTTCAGGCAACGGGAAAAATGCTGTTTCCCATGGCGTTGCAGGCCATTGGTGCGATTTTGAACGTTATCCTGGATCCAATCATGATTTTTGGATATTTCGGAATACCGGCCATGGGGGTGGCCGGCGCGGCGATTGCGACGATTATCGGACAGCTGACGGCGATGACCCTGTCGTTTCTGGTGCTTATTCTGTTCCGACACGATGTGAAGCTTCATTTTCGGGGATTTCATTATAACGGATTTATGGTAAAACAGATCCTGGCTGTGGCCATTCCCAATGCCTGTATGAATGCGTTGGGAAGTGTTCTGGTTATGGGGCTCAACGCAATTCTCATCGGATTTTCTACCACAGCTGTTTCGCTGTTCGGTGTTTATTATAAGCTGCAGACCTTTGTATTTATGCCAGCCAGTGGCCTGTCTCAGGGGGCCATGCCGATTATGGGCTATAATTACGGTGCCCGCTCGAGGAAACGTCTGCTGGACTGCCTGAAATACAGCATTGCGGTGTGCCTGATGATCATGGGGGCTGGGTGTCTTCTGTTCGAGGCGATACCAGGGCCGCTTCTGTCTCTGTTCAGCGCCAGCGAGGAGATGATGGAGATCGGAATTCCGGCTCTTCGGATCATATCCATCAGCTTTATTCCAGCAGCGGTGGGCTTTATTATGCCGACTATGTTTCAGGCAATGGGAAAAGGAATGGATTCCCTCGTCGTATTTCTAATGCGGCAGCTGGTTATTACATTGCCGCTGGCCTGGCTTCTCAGCGGTTTTCTTGGACTGACGGGGATCTGGATTTCTTTTATTGTGGCGGAGGCGGCTGGAGCTGTCACGGCAATGGGGATTTATCGGAAGATCCGGAAACAGGATGCAGTGCTGCAGTAAATAGCTGGTTTGCATTTGGGCGCTGTGACAGGAAACGACAAAAGCGATTGTCTGTGCCACTGATTGCAGAAATCAGAAGGAAATGATATAATGTAGAAAGACACCTGAGTTCTGCGCAAATGAAATTGGGGCGAGGAGATTTTAGTATTATGAAACCAGGAGAACGAGAGATGAAAAAGACGGCACTTGTCATTATGGCTGCTGGGATTGGAAGCCGGTTTGGTGGTGGAATCAAGCAGCTGGAGCCGGTGGGGCCGGGCGGCGAGATTATTATGGACTATTCCATCTACGATGCGCTGGAGGCCGGCTTCAACCGGATTATTTTTGTGATTCGCCGTGATCTGGAGAAGGATTTTAAAGAAGTGATCGGAAACCGGATTGAGAAGATTGCGCCGGTATCGTATGCCTATCAGGAGCTTTCGGATCTGCCGGAGGGATTTTCAGTTCCGGAGGGGAGAAAGAAACCCTGGGGTACGGGACAGGCAATTTTGAGCATTCGCGGCATGATAGAGGAACCGTTTTTGGTTATCAATGCAGATGATTATTATGGAAAAGAGGCCTTTCAGAAAATCCATGATTATATGGTTGAAAGGATGGAGGAGGATGCGCCGGTATATGATATCTGTATGGGCGGATTTATTCTTTCCAATACTCTCAGTGAAAACGGCGGTGTGACCCGCGGCGTCTGCGAGGTTGGCAGCGACGGTATTTTGAAGCGCGTGACGGAAACGTACAATATTGTCCGGGCAGACGGCGGACTGCGGGCAGAGGATAAGGAAGGGAACCCTGTATCCGTACGGGAGGATCAGCATGTGTCCATGAACATGTGGGGCCTGACGCCAGCTTTTGTAGAGGAGCTGGAGAGAGGATTTCCAGCCTTTTTGTCCAGCCTTTCAGAGGGTGATGTGAAGTCAGAATATCTTCTCCCAACGATTATTGATCAAATGATCCGGGAGGGACGGGCTAGGGTTACGATGCTGGAAACCAGAGACCGGTGGTTCGGGGTTACATACCGGGAGGACAAGGAGAGCGTGACAGAGGAGATTCGAGAGCTGATTCGCCGCGGAGTTTATCCAAGGAAACTGTATGAAGTGTAAAAACGGGAAGTAAAAACAGGAAGATCCTGCATATGATACCATATAGCCCAAGAAACAGGGAGGTATGGAGATCAGATGCAGGATTTTTTTTATGAAAGGATAAAGGCCCGGGATACGGAACGGTTTTTCAGGGACTTCGAGTATTTTAAGAGCCTGTATCCAGAGCAGGTCAGACAGGCACAGCGGTGCGTAGAGGAAGTCTGCGATGAGATGGAGTATGAGGGAAGTCCTATTTATGATGAGTATCCGGACCGGATTATGCTGGAGGCACTGGTTCGAAAAGCGGAGCAGCAGCTGCCAAAAGAGAAGATAATGGGGAAAACGGATGGCAGAGGGGTTTCTGGTGGAATGCCGAAAAAAGAGATGGCTATGGCTCTGGAGGAGAATGCAGGCTGTCTGGTACGCGTGCCCCGAGGCCCGATGGCGGGGCACGGCCCCGTTGTGGAGCCGGAAAATCCCTGGGGTGTACCGGGGCCCGGTCCCGTTGTGGAACCGGAAAATCCCTGGGGCGTACTGGGGCCCGGCCCCGTTGTGGAACCGGGAAATCCCTGGGGCGTACCGGGGCCCGGCCCTGCCGTGGAGCCGGAGCGGCCTGCTTCGCCATTTTCACCCCGGGATTTGCTGGCAATTCTTCTGATGAATGAGCTTCAGGGGCGGCGTTGTCGGTTTGGCAAGTGTAAGTAACCGCAGGAAATGCCAATCGCAGTGATCCTGTAAATCTATGGAATTTGTCTTCTGGTTGTGTTATACTGAAAAATAATCCGCCCGCCGGGAAGAGGAAATGCTGATATTTCCCGGAGGGCAAATTTGAATTTAAGGAATGAATCTATGAGGAAAATTTTAAAGAAGACAGCAATTTTACTGGCGATTTTTGTTTTGGCGGCTGCAGGATATTTTGTATGGTCCTTTGTGAAACAGGATGATGACAGCGCTTTATATACAGCAATAGAGGATGCCGATCTTCCGGTGGTTTATATGGAAATGTTTGGACAGAGGATGAATTGTCTCTATGGCTTTGTGGAGGACAAGCCGGAGGCGGCTGGCCGGGGCGACCTGACTGTACTGCCGGAGGACCGGAGGCTTCAGGTGGCCTTTGAGGATGTGGATGGAAGGGTGGAAGGGATTCAGTACGAGATCCGAAGTCTGGATGGAGAGCGGCTGGTAGAGCGGACCAATTTGGATTCCTGGAGTCAGGAAAACGGGGAGGTAACAGCGGAGCTGGCAATTCAGAACCTTTTGACCCGGGAAGAAGAGTACCGTCTGACGCTGGCGATTGCGCTGGAAGGCAGACCTGTTATTTATTATTACACCCGGATTGTGTGGGATGCGGACAGTCCAGCGGAGGAAATGCTGGCGTTGGCTGCCTCGTTTTCTGAAAAAACCTTTGATTCTGGGACTGCCAGAGATTTGACGACGTATCTGGAGACGGATTCGACGGCGGATAACAGTTCTCTGGGACATGTGACGCTGAAGAGCGAGTTTGGCCAGCTGACCTGGAGAGGGCTTCCTGTGGAACGGATGGGGAATGTCTATCTGCATCTGAAAGAGCTGCAGGGAATTATGGGGACAGTGGAACTGGAATATGTGGCAGTAGAAACGGCGGAGGATGGAGCCAGAAATTATTACGATGTGACGGAGAGCTTCACTATGAAGCAGGGAACCCAGCGGCTCTATATGATGAATTACGACCGCCGGGTAAATCAGATTTTTACGGGAGACCGGAAGCTGTTTTCTGGAAACCGTATTATGCTGGGAGTTTCCGATGGAGAAGAGCTTCAGGCTGTCAGCGATGCAAATGGCCGTTTTTGCACGTTTGTGGCTAACCGGGCGCTCTGGAGCTATGATACACAGTCAAAGGAGAGTACCAAGGTTTTCGCTTTCAGGAAAAGCGAAGAGGATTTACGGACAAATTATAATACTCATGGCATTAAGATTCTCAGTGTCAGCGAAACGGGAGACATTGATTTTATTGTATACGGGTATATGAACCGGGGAAATCACGAGGGGACAACAGGCATTGCACTGTATCGCTACGAGGATGGAAACAATGCACTGACGGAGCGGCTCTACATTCCTTCTGATGTGGATTATGGGACGCTCCGCCAGAACCTGGAAACCTTGTGTTACCTGAGCGAAGGACAGACACTGTATGTACTGATGGATCACGCAGTGTACAGCATCGATATGGCTGGCCGGGAGTATATGGTAGTGGCAGATGCGCTGACAGAGGAGAATTTTGCAGTCAGCACAGACGGCTCTCGGATTGCCTGGCAGGATGGAGATGACATATATCGGTCTGAAAAGCTGAATGTGATGAATTTGCAGAATGGGCAGAAGGATGAAATTGCTCCGGGGGACGGAACGATACTTCGGCTGATTGGGTTTGTGGGGACGGATTTTGTCTATGGTTTGGCAAAACCCGGCGAACAGCTGATAACGGACGGCCGTGTGACAGGACTTCCGCTTTATGCGGTGGAGATTGTGGGAAGTCAGATGGAGACGGCGACGCGTTATGAAAAAATGGATATTTATCTGACGGATGTGACGATTCAGGACAGTCGTGTACACCTGACGCGGATGCGCCGGACGGCGTCTGGCTATGAGCCGATGGATGGAGATACGCTGGTGTGCAATGAGGAAGTGGCGGCAGATCCGCTTGATGGATTTGGATATCTGGCCAGCAGCGAAAGAGGGCGTCAGTATTTTGTGCAGCTGGATTCCGAAACGGAGGCCAGGAGTACGCGGATCCATGTGCCAAGGCGAGCTGTGGCAGAAGAAAACAACGAGATTATTTTGAAGGAAAACAGAACTCTGGACAGACGGATGTATTATGCATACAGCGGCGGAAGAATGGAAGGGGTTTTTGTGGATTTTGGCAGCGCTGTCCAGGCGGCTTATGATAGTATGGGAATTGTGACGGATCAGGATGGGCGTGTATTTTGGACCAGAGCGAGTCGGAGTGATACAAAAACGATTCGGGATCTGCAGGGTGAAGCGATGCTGATGGATCGATATTTGAATGAGATGGCAGACGGAAAAGAGACCTCTTCGGACAATACGGCGCTGATTGATGCGAGGGGCCTTTCTCTGAATCAGGTGTTGTATTTCATATTTGCCGGAAAACCGGTGGTGGCTTATCTGGGAAATGAAAGCTATGTGCTGATTTATGGCTATGATACGTACAATATTTCCTGTCTCTGGTATCCGGGAACAGAAATTTCCTATACGGACAAAATGGGATTGAATGACGCGGCGGCCTTTTTTGAGGCCAACGGAGGAAATGACTTTATCTGTTTTCTTCCTGGTACAGCAGAGTGAAAAATGCGAAGGGAACAGAGTTGACGGCATCGGAAGAATGGCTCTGCAGGGCAGCTTTTGCGGTACCTCTGTGCGCAAATGCTTTACAAATCGCTGTGATATGATATAATGAAAAAATAGCAAACAAAGGAAATTAAGAAATTCTTAACTTTTATACATCGTTTTTTAATAAATATTTGAGGTGCAGGATGGAACAATATATCATGAAAGGCGGAAATCCTCTGGTGGGAGAGGTAACCGTAAGCGGAGCCAAAAATGCGGCACTGGGGATTCTGGCAGCGTCGATTTTGACAGACGATGATGTTCTCATAGAAAATCTTCCGGATGTAAGGGATATCAACGTCCTTCTGGAGGCGATTGCTGAGATCGGAGCCCGGGTGGAGCGGATTGACCGTCACACGGTTCGTTTGAATGCCAGAGGAATTCACGCGGTTCATGTGGATGATGAATACATTCGCCGGATTCGAGCATCTTACTACTTTATCGGGGCGCTTCTTGGCAAATATAAGAGCGCTCAGGTTCCGCTTCCGGGCGGCTGCAACATTGGAAGCCGCCCCATTGATCAGCATCTGAAGGGGTTTCGGGCGCTGGGAGCGCGGGTAGAAGTGGAAAACGGAGCAGTAGTTGCCCATGCCATTGATCTGGTGGGAAGTCATATTTATCTGGATATGGTATCTGTGGGTGCGACGATCAATATCATGATGGCCGCAACTCTGGCGGAGGGTGAGACCATTATCGAAAACCCGGCGAAGGAGCCTCATGTGGTGGATGTGGCAAACTTCCTGAACAGCATGGGAGCCAATGTCAAGGGGGCAGGAACGGATGTGATCCGTATCCGCGGTGTGCAGCGGCTTCACGGAACGGAGTATTCCATTATCCCGGATCAGATAGAGGCTGGAACTTTTATGTGTGCGGCGGCCATCACCCGGGGCGATGTGATGGTACAGAATGTGATTCCCAAGCATTTGGAAGCAATATCGGCAAAGCTGATTGAGATGGGATGCGAGGTAACAGAGTTTGACGAGGCTGTTCGCGTGGTGGGGCGGCCGAGACATGCCCATACGGATATCAAAACGCTTCCATATCCTGGTTTTCCAACGGATATGCAGCCTCAGATGACGGTTACTTTGGCTCTGGCAGAGGGAACCAGCGTAGTGACAGAGAGCATTTTTGAGAACCGTTTTAAGTATGTAGATGAGCTGGCGCGCATGGGCGGCCGGATTAAAGTAGAGGGAAATTCCGCAATTATTACAGGTGTTAAAAAGCTGACAGGGGCGCAGGTCAACGCGCCGGATCTCAGGGCCGGAGCCGCACTGGTTATTGCCGGACTGGCGGCGGAAGGCTATACGGTGGTGGATGAGATCGGATACATTCAGCGCGGATATGAGAACTTTGAACAGAAGCTTCAGGGGCTTGGTGCGATGATCGAGAAAGTGGATTCTGAGAAAGAAGCACAGAAGTTCCGACTGAAGGTGGGATAAAGACAAAATGGAGGATGCCGCAGTGGAAAATGGCTTGCATACGGAAACTTTTTCGTGGCTGGCTTTCGCTGCGGCATACGTTTTTTGTGGAAAGGGTCTGGAGAATTCTGACAATTAGGCATGAAAATCTCATGCCCGGGAGACGGAGAGGAAAATAGAATGGGAGAATGGAGCAGGGCGTGGAAGGAATTTGTGGCAAAAAACAGAGGCATTTTCTGGATCTCTGCTTTTTCTGTCGTATTTGTTTACGGAGTGATGGCGGCTGGCTTGCGGATCGGAATTGATTCAGAGGTAAATATGACGGACCCGGATTATCTGATGCTCAGCTGGTATACGGTCAGCCGTTATACGTTGGTATGGTTAAAGGAGCTGCTGGGTATGCGGCTTCTGAATCCGTTTGCATCGAATCTGCTTATGATGATAATGCTGTTTGCGGCAGGAGTGGGGGCGTCGTTCCTGTTTTATGTGAGCAGTGGGCGGGCGGAGCAGATGCGGGGGTTCTGTTTGGTATTCCCCTTGCTTTTTTTAACGCACCCCTGCTATGTACAGCAGTTTTCTTTTACGCTCCAGGCGTTCGAGGTGGCATTTTGCCTGAATTTATGTATTTTGGCCGTGTTTTTTGTATCCCGGTTTGCGGTAAGGCCAGGAAAAGGAACCCTGGGATTTCTGGCGGCGGGGATTGTATGTATGGCGCTGGGGTTTGGCGGCTATCAGGCGCTGGTGCCGGTCTATATGGCAGCAGCGTTGGCTTCCTATCTGATCTATTATGAATTTCATGAAAATGAAAAGCGGGGTTTTTACTGGAAAACTGCGCTGTGTCATGGAGGGGCATTTCTGGGAGGATTTGTCCTGTATCAGCTGGTGGGGAAAGCTGTGCTGTATTTTCGATTCGGTCCAGGCTTTTCTGCCGGATATCTGGATGAGCAGCTGCTTTGGAAAACTCACGATGCAGCTACCTGCATCGGTTTTATAAAAAGCTATCTCCGAATGGTGGTACTGGGAGAGGGAGATTTTTATGGCATTGCATTTCTGATAGCTTCTCTGGTATTTGCATTGCGTCTTCTCTGGGTTTGGATGCGAAAAAGGCGGCGGGAATTTGTTTTTTACGGGGCGGCGGCTTTGGCGCTGGTATGTTCTCCGTTCTTTTTAAGCTTTTATCAGGGCGGTGCCCTTATGATGCGCACGCAGATGACCCTTCCTTTTGTGTCTGCATTTTTCTGTGCTTCGTGCCTCTTTTTTGCGGGGACTGCTGTGCGGTGGAGGAAGTTCTGTCTGGAAGCGGTGGCGGTACTTCTGATGCTGACAGGACTCAGGCAGGGAGTTACGTCATCCCGGGCGGCTTTTACAGCGCAGATGGTTTACGAAAACGACAGGGAGGTGGCGCGTCAGATTATACAGGAAATGCACAGACTGGGAGCGGCAGATGAGGGACGCCACATCGCCATGCTGGGACAGTACAGGCCGGATCCGGCTCTGAGCTGGTCCATGCGTTTCGAATCCATTGGTTATTCTGTGTTCGAGTGGGATTACAGTGGGCCGGTGGGAGTATCGCGGCGGGGAATTGGCTTTATGAATGCCATTGGCTTTCCCTATGAGGCTGCGACAGAGGAAGAGTACGCGATGGCACTGGAGGCCGGGGAGGAGATGGCCGTGTGGCCTTCGGCGGGTTCGGTACGGCTTGTGGATGACGTGGTGGTTGTAAAATTTTCCGATTAGCCGCTGACATTCCCGATCAGGCCATGCGCATGCCCGGACGGTTCACGCTCTTCAGGGCAGAGGTGCATATTGATGCTTGACAGACGGCGGCGAGTGTGGTATCGTACATTTGCAGTTATTTTCAATTAAAAAGTTCGTATATATCCCTTATTCAGAGTGATGGAGATACAAAGGATCTGTGAAGTCACGGCAACCCCGTCTGACCAGGCAAGAAACCTGGAGAAGAGACGGAAGGTGCCAGCCTGAGCGAGGAACCGGGTACCGGTTTATCGAGCAATAAGAGGATTTGATCGAGATCGTCAAGTCCGTATTGCTACGGACTTTTTTATTTTTCAAAGGAGGATAAGATGGAGAAATTACTGTTTACGTCCGAGTCCGTTACAGAGGGACATCCGGATAAAATGTGTGACCAGATTTCAGATGCAATCCTGGATGCGCTCCTGGAGCAGGATCCCATGAGCCGCGTGGCCTGTGAGACGGCAACGACCACGGGCCTTGTGCTGGTAATGGGTGAGATTACGACCAAGGGATATGTGGATATTCAGAAAATTGTTCGTGAGACAGTGCGGGAGATTGGCTATGACCGCGCAAAATATGGCTTCGACTGTGATACATGCGGCGTGATTGTGGCCCTGGACGAGCAGTCCACAGACATTGCCATGGGTGTTGACAAGGCGCTGGAGGCCAAGGAAAATAAAATGAGCGACGAGGAGCTGGAGGCAATCGGCGCAGGCGATCAGGGCATGATGTTTGGATATGCGACCAATGAGACGGATGTCTATATGCCCTATCCGATTTATCTGGCACATAAGCTGGTACGCCGTCTCAGTGAGGTGCGCAAGGATGGTACGCTTGCCTACCTTCGCCCAGATGGAAAGAGTCAGGTTACAGTGGAGTATGATGAGAATGGAAAGCCGTTCCGCCTGGATGCGGTTGTTCTTTCTACTCAGCATGATGAAAGCGTGACACAGGAGCAGATACACAGGGATATTAAGCGTTACGTGTTTGACCCGGTTCTTCCGGCATCCATGATTGATATGGGGACGAAATTTTACATTAACCCTACGGGACGTTTTGTGATCGGCGGACCTCACGGTGACAGCGGACTGACAGGACGAAAAATTATTGTGGATACCTACGGTGGAATGGCCCGTCACGGCGGCGGAGCATTTTCCGGCAAGGACTGCACGAAGGTAGACCGTTCGGCAGCGTATGCAGCCCGCTATGTGGCGAAAAACATCGTGGCGGCCGGATTGGCGGATAAATGCGAGGTTCAGCTCTCTTATGCCATTGGTGTGGCACAGCCCACCTCTGTGGCAGTGGATACGTTCGGAACTGGAAAACTGAGCAATGAAAAACTGGTGGAGATTATCCGGGAACACTTTGATCTCCGACCGGCCGGAATCATCAAGATGCTGGATCTGCGTCGGCCGATTTATAAGCAGACAGCTGCATACGGTCATTTTGGACGCGAGGATGTGGAACTTCCGTGGGAGAAGCTGGATAAAGCAGAGGTTTTAAAAGCATATCTGTAAATGCTGCGTGTATAATGTGAAAACGGCGGAATCTGTTCAGCCTTCCTGAAGGGGGAGCTTGAGCAGATTTGATGGAAGACGGACTGTCCGGGGAATATTCCGGACAGTCCGTTTTTGCAGTGAACGGTCCGCAGAGACCGGCGGGGCCTGACTGATCCTGGCGGATCGGGAAATTTTAGAATACTTTTAGAAATGGAGATGGGAAATTATGATATAATGCCTGTAAAACAGGCAGTACAATTGAAACGGACATCGGGGGAAGAATATGAAGATACGGACACGTCTGGCGATCGCATTTGTGACTATTACAGTGGTTCCGATTGCGCTGATTTTTCTGGCCGGAATCGGACTTGTCAATTACCAGGAACATATCTTTCAGAAGACCTATGGCCTGACGGAGCAGATCGACCTCCTGTCCGGCAATCAGACGCGGGTGTTTAACCGTCTGACTCAAAATCTGCAGAAGGCGATTCAGAAGGCGGTGGAGGAAAATCCAGAGGTTTTTGAGGATGAAGACTACCTGGAAAAGCTCAACGGCCAACTGGAAGAAAAATACTCCTATTTGATTGTGCGAAGAGAGCGAAACATCATTTTTACCGGTTCTCCGGAGGGTGAGGCACTGTGTGAATATCTGGCGCCATTTGGGGATTATCAGACCAGTACTCAGGGCGGTATCTATATGGACGGGGAAGAGCAGCATCTGGTCAAGCAGATGGATTTCCTGTTTCCGGATGGAGACGAGGGGAGTGTTTTTATTATTACCAATGTGGATGATTATGTGCCGGAGATTAAGGCCATGCTAAGCGAAATGCTGCTGGTGGGGGTAACGATCATTTGCTTTACGGCGGGGATTCTGGTTATGTGGGTGTACCGGGCTCTTCTGCATCCGCTGCATAAGCTCCAGGAGGCGACCAAACAGATCCGGGACGGGAATCTGGATTTTACGCTGGAAGTGGATGATGAGGACGAGATCGGCATGCTGTGTCAGGATTTCGAGGAGATGCGGCTGCGGCTTAAAGAATCGCAGGAGGAGAAGCTCCAGTATGACAAGGAAAGCAAGGAGCTGATCAGCAATATTTCTCATGATTTGAAAACGCCGATTACGGCAATCAAGGGGTATGTAGAGGGCATTCAGGATGGTGTTGCCTCATCTCCGGAGAAGCTGGACAAGTATATCCGGACAATTTACAATAAAGCCAATGACATGGATCGTCTAATTGATGAGCTGACGTTCTACTCCAAGATTGATACCAACAAAATTCCCTATAATTATTCCAAGATCAATGTTTCCGAGTACTTTGGAGATTGTATTGAGGAGGTGGGGCTGGATCTGGAAACCCGCGGTGTGGAGCTGGGATATTTTAACTATGTGGATGAAGATGCGGTGGTAATTGCGGACGCAGAGCAGATGAAGCGGGTGATCAATAATATTATCGGCAATTCTCTGAAATATCTGGATAAGAAAAAAGGAATTTTAAACATCCGGATTAAGGATGACGGCGATTTTATCCAGGTGGTAATTGAAGACAATGGAAAGGGAATTGCTGCGAAAGATCTGCCCTATATCTTTGATCGGTTTTACCGGACGGATTCATCGCGAAATTCCTCCAAGGGGGGGAGCGGGATTGGCCTTTCTATTGTAAAGAAAATTATTGAGGATCATGGTGGGCGAATCTGGGCGACCAGCAAGGAAGGCATTGGCACGGAGATTCATTTTGTGCTTAGAAAATACCAGGAGGTTATGCAGGAATGAGCAGGATTTTGATTGTAGAAGATGAGGAGAGCATTGCAGAGCTGGAAAAAGACTATCTGGAGCTGTCTGGCTTTGAGGTGGAGATTGAGAATAACGGCGAGACGGGGTTAAAGCGCGGACTGGAGGAAGAGTTTGACCTTCTGATTCTGGATCTGATGCTGCCGGGCGTGGATGGCTTTGAGATCTGCCGGAAAATCCGGGAAGTGAAAAATACGCCGATCATCATGGTATCTGCCAAGAAGGACGATATTGATAAGATTCGGGGACTCGGCCTCGGGGCAGATGACTACATTACCAAGCCTTTCAGTCCCAGCGAGATGGTGGCCCGGGTAAAAGCTCATATGGCCCGCTATGAGCGGCTGATCGGAAGCGGGATGCCGGAAAACGAGATTATTGAGATTCGGGGATTGAAGATTGATAAAACGGCGCGGCGCGTCTATGTAAACGGCGAGGAGAAGAATTTCACGACCAAAGAGTTTGATCTTCTGGCGTTTCTGGCACAGAATCCCAACCATGTATTTACGAAGGAAGAGCTGTTCAGCAAGATTTGGGATATGGAATCTCTGGGAGATATTGCTACGGTTACGGTGCATATCAAGAAAATCCGTGAGAAGATTGAATTTAATACAGCGAAGCCACAGTATATTGAGACTATCTGGGGTGTGGGATACCGGTTCAAGGTGTGATAATAAACGAAAACATGAAAAGGGCAGAAAAGAGATTTCTTTTTTCTGCCTTTTTTGGCCGCGGATTATATGAAACAGGCTTATGCAAATATAAAAAAAGAAATGCAGGTAAAATATGGATTATTTGAGGAGCAAAGAGAAAAAAAAGGGATTTGGGCAATGCTCTGCCGGAGAGGAGGGAAATTCTGGCTGGCTGGAACGGTTTTCCGTCGGTCTGGTACGGGTGATTCTGGGCGGAGTTCTGGTATTTTTAACGGTGCTGAGCGCATTTGTTACCTGCCGTGTATATGGCGGCGCTGAGGTGGTGCAGTATGGGCGGGATTGGCCTGTTGTGCACTTGCTTTTTCTGTTGGCAGTATTGTTTTTTGTGGCAAAGCTTGAAGCCAGGCAGGAAGAAAAGGAACTCCGGAGGGACTGTCTCCTGCAAAGAGAGCGGCGCTTTATGTGTGTTCTGATAACGGCGGCTCTATGCTATCTGGCCTGGGTGCTTTTCATGCTGGTCTGGGGCGGCGCGGATTCCAGGCTTTGCATGGCATCGGCCCGGGCGTTGCTGCAGGGAGATCGGACACCATGGGCACCAGTCCCGTTTCAGTATGGAAATTCCAGCCAGCCAGTGGGATATGCCTATACGTATCCGTCTCAGAACGGCCTGATTCTTTATATGTTGCCGGCTGCTTTCCTGTTTGGGGAGGCAGCACCCTATGTGCTGCAGGCGATTAATATCGGCTTTTTTATCCTCGGCGTTCTGAGCCTGTGGAGTCTGATGGAACCGACGCAGAAAAAATCAGCACCCGGAATGGCCCTTTCCTGTCGGAGTCGGATCTGTGTGTATGCGATGCTTCTGTTTCTCCCCTTTGGCTTTTATAGTTTGTTTGTATACGGAACTATGCCGGGATTCGGACTTTCCTGTCTGGCGATGGAACGGGCGGTCCGATATGCAGAAGGAGGAAGATGGCGCGATTTCTGGATTTGTGCCGCTGCGGCGGTGGTGGCTGTGCTGTTAAAATCGAACTATCTTATTGTGCTGGTGGCAATTTTTTTCTATCTGGCGGCAAAGGGGATTTTTTCAGTCCGGTTTCGCGTGACGGCGGCGGCTTTTCTCCTGGCAGCGGTCTATGCCCTTGGAAGCCGCGGCCTGGCAGCCGGTATTACGGCGGTCACCGGTCAGTCGGGAGGAGGAATTCCCATGGCAGCCTGGGTGGAGATGGGACTTCAGGAAAGTTCCCGGGCGCCGGGGTGGTATAACGGATACCATATCAGTACGTTTCTGGAGTGTGATGGTGACACGGAGCGGATGAAGGACCAGGTAAAGGAGGACCTTCAGGAAACGGTACAGTCCATGGTTCAGGAGCCGGACAGGACTGCCGCATTTTTTCTGAAAAAACTGGAGTCTATCTGGGCGGAGCCGACATTTCAGAGTCTGTGGATTCAGGAGGTGGGAGGCGGTTCCTGGGCATTCCCGGGACTTTCATCTTCTCTTCTGAAGGAAGACGGAGCGTTGAACCGGGTGTATGTGGCAGTGACCAATCTGATCCAGACGCTGGTATTTGTCGGAGCTTTTCTTTGGCTGCTTTTCGATTCTGGTTCTCGTCGATGGGAGAATCTGATGCCGGGGATTGTTTTTATCGGAGGTTTTCTGTTCCATCTTGTGTGGGAAGCCAAGGGACAGTACACGGTCTGCTATTTTATTTTGCTGATTCCGTATGCCTGCCAGGGAATTCGGCAGGCAGGGGGAAAAATAAGAATGATGAGGGACTGACGGGAAGAAAAAGAGAACCTTTGGAAGGGAATGACTGGACTTTTTTGGGGGAATCTGGTATAGTCTAAAAGATTTTTCCGGGAGAGAATGCCGGAACGGGCAGGTTTATGCGAACGGAAAAAAGAGCAGAGACAGAGCATGGAAAGGACAAGAATGGAAACAATCAGATTTGAAGAGTTAGATTTAGACGCCAGAATACTGCGGGCAATTACGGATATGGGATTTGAGGAGGCATCGCCGATTCAGGCCCAGTCCATTCCTCTGGAGCTGGAAGGACTGGATGTGATCGGGCAGGCTCAGACCGGAACGGGAAAAACCGCCGCATTTGGAATTCCTCTTCTGCAGAAGGTGGATCCCCAAAACAAAAAGCTGCAGGCTATGATTTTATGCCCAACCAGAGAACTGGCGATCCAGGTGTCGGAAGAAATCCGGCGTCTGGCGAAATATATGCATGGAATCAAGATTCTCCCGATTTACGGGGGACAGGAGATAAGCCGTCAGATCCGATCTCTGAAGGACGGAGTTCAGGTGGTAATCGGAACACCGGGGCGGATAATGGATCACATGCGCCGCAAGACGGTAAAGCTGGATTGGATCCATACGGTGGTTCTTGACGAGGCCGATGAGATGCTGAATATGGGTTTTCTGGAGGATATGGAAACGATTCTGGGGGAACTGCCAGAGGAACGTCAGACAGTCATGTTTTCCGCCACTATGCCGCCGGCCATTGCGCAGATCGCAAAGAATTTCCAGAAGGATCCTCAGCTGGTCAAGGTGGTAAAAAAAGAACTGACGGTTCCCAGGGTAACTCAGTATTATTATGAGGTAAAGCCGAAAAATAAGACGGAGGTCATGTGCCGCCTTTTGGACCTCTATGATCCCAAGCTGTCGGTGGTATTTTGTAACACCAAGAAGCAGGTGGATGAGCTGGTGCAGGAGCTGCAGGGCCGGGGGTATTTTGCAGAAGGTCTCCATGGAGACCTGAAACAGGAACAGAGAGACCGGGTAATGCGGGGTTTTCGCAGCGGCCGCACGGATATTCTGGTGGCAACGGATGTGGCGGCCCGAGGAATTGATGTGGACGATGTGGAGGCAGTTTTCAACTATGATATTCCCCAGGATGACGAGTACTATGTGCATCGGATTGGAAGAACTGGGAGGGCCGGCCGGGAGGGCAAGGCATTCAGTCTTGTGGTAGGCCGGGAGGTATATAAGCTGCGGGAAATCCAGCGCTATTGCAAGACGAAAATTGTTCCTCAGCCGATTCCATCCATCAATGATGTGACGGCGATTAAGGCGGAAAAGTTTCTGGATCAGGCCGGTGAGGTTCTGCAGGACAACGATCTGGAGCGATTGATCCAGATTGTGGAAAAACGTGTGCTGGAAGAGGAATATACGACCCTGGACCTGGCTGCAGCTCTTTTAAAGATGCTGATGGGCGAGGATGGAGAGGAGATTCTGGAGGAAACACGGCCGCTGCGGTCGCTGGAGGATCTGGAAGAGGAGAACCGGCGGAGCCGGGGACGCGGCGGCCGTTATGGAAAACGGGGAGACGATTCGGCCAGACTTTTCATTAACATCGGTAAAAATCAAGGAATCCGCCCAGGAGATATCCTGGGAGCCATTGCCGGCGAGTCAGGGATGCCGGGGCGTATGATCGGCAGTATTGATATGTACGACAGCTATACATTTGTGGAGGTACCGAGAGAACAGGCAGATATTGTCTTAAAGGCAATGAAGCATGCCAAAATCCGCGGAAAAAATATCCGTATTGAAAAGGCAAATCAGAAATAGTTACCAGAAAAGAAGGCGCTGCAAAACAGAGATTTTTATGTTTTGCAGCGCCTTCTTTCGAAAATCTTTCGTTTTTTCTGAAGTTCCCCTTTGGATTCGTCCTGTATAGTGTAGGCAGAAGAAAAGGAAAGGGGCGATGCGGAGTATGAATACGCAGCAATATGTGGAATTGGTACTGGTCTTTGCCGGGATGGTAACACTGACTGGCATATTTCTTAACTTTCTCTTACTTCTGGAGGAAGAGTGCCGGATTTGTAGTATAATACGAAGGAAAATAAAGACGTGGGAGAGAGGAACATGCAGAAACCGGCAGGAGAAACTGGAATTTTACTGGTAGAGGATGATAAGGAAATACGGGAGGGAATCGAGATTTTTCTCCGGGGACAGGGATACCGGGTGTTTCAGGCCGCAGACGGCCTGGAAGGTTTGGAGGTGCTAAAGCAGGAGCGCATAGATCTGGCTATTGTGGATATTATGATGCCGCGGATGGACGGGGTGACTATGGTGGTAAAGCTGCGGGAAACCTTTGACTTTCCGGTTATCTTTCTGTCAGCCAAATCAGAAGAGGTTGACAAGATCATGGGACTCAATATGGGGGCGGATGATTATATTACCAAGCCATTTACACCTATGGAGCTGCTGGCGCGGGTCAATTCTCAGCTCCGGCGCTATCGGCGCTTTCTGGAGCTGCTGGAGAGGCAGAAAAGACGTCTGGAAAGTGAGAATATCCGGAGCTTTACGGAGAAATCTGTCATAGGAGGCCAGATGGAACGGGAAACAGATGACCTTGACGGTGCCGATGTGGTATACCGGGTGGGAGGTCTGGAGCTGAATGAGTCAACGGTGGAGGTGTTTTCAGACGGAAGCCAGGTTCGGCTGACGCCCATGGAATTTAAAATTCTGACATTGCTGATCCGAAATCCGGGGCGTGTTTTTTCGGCTGAGGAGATTTATGAGCGGGTGTGGAACGAGAGAGCGGTCAATACCGATACGGTTATGGTGCATGTGCGCAATATCCGGGAGAAAATAGAGTTGAATCCGAAAAAACCAAAATATTTAAAGGTGGTGTGGGGAGTTGGATACAAGATTGAAAAACAGCCGTAGGCTGGGAATGATTATTTTAATTGCAGCAATTCTGCTGGGAACGACGCTGGTTATGGCAGCCTATCCCTGGCTGAAAACACAGGCCTATCTGGATGCCAGGACCGTTACAGAGCAGATGGTCCAGCAGGGGCAGACGGCAGGCTACAGCGTCATGATTGGAGGAACCTGGTACGATTTCGAGGATACCTGGCATTTTCGCTATATGCTGATTTGGATTATGATGGCGGCATTTTCCCTGATGGGATTGGCTGTCTTTATTGTCGGACTGATAAAGCCCTTTGGCCTTACGGAGCGGAAATGGGCGGCCTGTCCGTTTGAAATTGTGCTTTTCGTGGGATACCTGGCGTTTTGCTTTGTGATGGAAGGATTGAGCTACATGACCGGGCCGACGGAATTTGTCTGGTACAGTGTCACCGGAGAATTCGCTCAGGAGCTGCAGACGCACCTGCAGTTTTCACCGGATGGGGCTGGCGGGGTTGTGTTGGCATGTAATGTGCTTTTATGGCTTGTTTTGTTCGTCTTTGAAGGTTGGCTGATCATTAGCATGGAATCGGTATTTACTTTGGGATTTCGTCGGTGGTTTCAGGAGCGGACCCTGGTGGGAAGCGTGTTTCTTTGGATAAAAAATGCAGGAAGGAAGCTCTGCAGAGCTGTGGAGGCCGTGGATTTTCGGGATAAACCAACCAGGCTGATGGTAAAAATCGTGGTGGTAAATTTTCTGGCTCTGTCGGTGATGAGCATGCTTTGGTTTTATGGGATTTTTGGGATTTTTCTTTACTCGGTGGCCCTGTTTTTTGTGATGCGCCGGATTTACGGGAATATACAGGAAAAATATGCAATTCTTCTGGACGCGGCCGGCCGGATGGCAGAGGGGGATCTGGAGGTGGAGATTCAGGAAAATCTGGGTGTCTTTGAACCCCTAAAGGGAGAAATTGCCAGGATTCAGGGCGGATTCCGGAAGGCAGTAGAGGCAGAGGTAAGAAGCAGGAGTATGAAGACGGAGCTGATTACCAATGTGTCCCATGATCTGAAAACGCCTCTGACGGCTATTATCACATACGTGAATTTGCTGAAAGAAAAGAATATCACGCCCCAGGAGCGGGATTCATATATTCAGGTACTGGATCAGAAATCCATGCGGCTGAAGAGCCTGATTGAGGATCTTTTTGAAATCAGCAAGGCAAACAGCAACAATGTCACGCTGAATTTGATGGATGTGGATGTGGTCAGCCTGATGAAACAGGTTCGCCTGGAGATGGATGATAAAATCGCGTCGTCGGGAATCGATTTCCGGTTTCAGCTGCCGGATCACAAGGTAATTCTGCGTTTGGACAGTGATAAGACTTACCGAATTTTCGAAAACCTTCTGGTTAATATTGTAAAATACGGTTTGGCTGGAACGCGGGCTTATGTGGAGATTGAGGAGAACGAAAAACAGGTTGTTATTTCTATGAAAAATATTTCGGCGGCGGAGCTGTCTGGGGAGCAGGATCTGACAGAACGGTTTGTTCGTGGCGATGCCTCCCGCAACACAGAAGGATCCGGCCTTGGACTGGCCATTGCCGGCAGCTTTACCAAACTGCAGAAGGGCGAGATGGAGGTCTCTGTGGAGGCAGATTTGTTTAAGGTATGTCTGATGTGGAGAAAGAGCGGAGAAAAGGCAGAGTAGGAAAATGCGTCCTATGAAATAAAAAACGCTCCGTGGGGATCGCCATGCGGCAGAAAGGAACTTTGCCGCAAAAGCGATCCGCCGCAGGCGGAGAAGCTCGCGAGCGAGCTTCTTTTTTGTTTGATAGGAAAGTTCCTTTCCTATCAAACAAAAAACACGATTATGCGCACTCGGCGCGGGTGTGCGCCAAGGCGCACATTTTTTTGCTATGTGTGAGCCATATCAGAGGATTAAAGTTCTGCGGTAATGAAAATATCGTAAATTGCCTTTACAGCCGGTTCAAAGTCTGCATTTTTGACGCCGATGATGATGTTCAGTTCGCTGGATCCCTGGTCAATCATTTTGACGTTGACCCGGGCATGGGCCAGAGCGGAGAAAATCCGACCAGCTGTCCCGCGGGCGGACTTCATTCCGCGGCCGACAACAGCGATCAGTGCCAGATCAGATTCCAGATCAATGGAATCCGGCTGTACAGCCCGATGGATTCCGGCGATAACAGACTGCTCAAACTCTTCGAATTCAGACTGATGCACGAAAATGGTCATGGTATCGATGCCGGATGGCATGTGCTCAAAGGAGATGCCGTACTTTTCGAAGACATCCAGAACCTTTCTCCCAAACCCGATTTCTGCATTCATCATAGCTTTTTCGATGTTGATGGAGCAGAATCCTTTTTTGCCGGCGATACCGGTAATGACGTATTTCGGCTTGCGGCAGGTGCTCTCTACAATCAGTGTGCCGGGATCATCCGGCTTATTGGTGTTGCGGATATTGATGGGGATACCCTCTCGGCGGACCGGGAAAATAGCCTCCTCGTGGAGCACGCTGGCACCCATGTAAGACAGCTCGCGCAGTTCTTTGTAAGTAATGGTTTCGATGGGGACCGGATTTTCCACCAGGTTTGGATCCGTTACCAGAAAACCGGAAACATCCGTCCAGTTTTCATAGAGATCAGCATGGATGGCCCGTGCCACGATGGAGCCGGTAATGTCGGAGCCGCCACGGGAAAAGGTATGGATGGAGCCGTCTGGTTTGGAACCATAGAAACCAGGAATTACGGCCCGGTCTGTGTGGGCCAGACGCTGTGAAAGCTCTTCATTGGTCTTTTCAGAGAGGAAAACGCCGTTGTCGTCAAAAAAGATGACCTCTGCTGCGTCAATAAATTCATAACCCAGATAGTGGGACATGATGATGCCGTTTAAATATTCTCCGCGGGAGGCGGCATAGTCGCGTCCCATTTTTGCGATGAAATTTTTTTCAATGGTCTGAAATTCATAATCCAGATTCAGATTCAGGTCAAGGCCTTCGATAATCTGTTCGTAGCGCTCCTTGATCCGGGTCAGCATTTTTCCGTAACCGGTTCCGGAGGCTGCCGCATCGTAGCAGGCGTAGAGCATATCGGTTACTTTTTCATCGGTTTTGCTGCGTTTCCCGGGAGCAGACGGGATTACGTACCGTCTGGCTTTATCCTGGCGGATGATGTCGCCGACCTTTTTAAACTGTTTCGCGCTGGCAAGGGAGCTGCCGCCGAATTTTACTACTTTTTTCATAAGTTCCTCCTGTTGTGAAAATATCGTCTTATTGGAAGATGGCTAGTTCAGTTTCTGTATTTTGGGGAAGTACTGGAACAGCACCTTGGCAATGATTTTGTCGCGCTTTACGTATTTATTGTTCCAGCGGCGCGAGTCGTTGGAATTGTTGCGGTTATCGCCCATCATAAAATAGGAGTCCTCTGGCACTTCATAGTGCTGTGGAGGTTCCGGCTCCATGGCCTCATTGAGATATGGTTCCTCCAGCGGTGTCTGAGAGCCGTTCAGATAGACCTGACCGTTTATGATATCTACGGTGTCGCCGGGCAGGCCGATGATTCTTTTTACATAATAGGTAGTAATCCCCCTGGCTTCATCATCGGGATAGACGAAAATGGCAATATCGCCCCGCTGCGGTTCCCCAAACTGATAGCTTAACCGGGAGCCGATGATCCGGTCTCCTGCCATGATAGTGGGCACCATTGAAGGGGTGGGGACCCGGCTGTTGGCAATGATAAAACGGTTGATCAGGAAGGCAATGACAGCTGCGGTGACAAGAACCTGAACCCAGCTCAGAAGTTCTTTTTTCCAGTTCAGGGGTTCTTTTTTCCGGCTCTGCCCGGGAGAAGAGTTTAAAGTTGATACTGAATCTGACTCCGGAACCGGGGAGCCGTCGGGTTCGCTGCTGTTTTCTCCAGCCTGGGACTCTGGCTGATTGATGCCGATGGAACCTTCCTGCAGTTGTTTCAGCATTTCATCCAGGTTGTCCAGGGCAGGGGAAGTGTGGGTTTCCCGTCCTTTTTGTTTTTCTTCTTTATAATCCATGGTATCTCCTGTCTGGTTTGTCTCATTTGCAATATACTAGTGTATATGAGTTTTTTTGATTTAGCAAGATATTTTAAAGAAATTTCACATTTAAGGATCCGCTTTCCGGGCCAGTTGCCAAAAAAGGGGACAAATCCTTTAAAATGATTGTATTATTGAATATTGGATGTTAGAATGTAGCTAAAACACAAGGGAAAATAAGGGGGCGTATTTATGGATAAAACATTATACGATCTTATGGACTGGGCGGGAATTGAGGAGATTGTCTACTCGGAGTCTGCAGACCCGCACCGCATGCTGGGAGCGCATATGACGCCGGTTGGTATGCTGGTGCAGGCATTTATTCCGACGGCCCGCGCGATTACAGTCAAGCTGGCTTCGACCGGGAAACAGTTTCCCATGGAGATGGCGGATGATGCCGGCTTTTTTGCCGTACTGGTTCCGAGAAAGACTCTGGCAGACTATACGCTTCAGGTGTTTTATGATAACGGAACGTTGGGCGAGATTCACGACCCCTATTCCTATGCGCCCCAGTTTTCGGATGCTGACCTGAAGAAGTTCAAGGCAGGAATTCACTATACGATCTATAATAAGATGGGCGCACACCCGATGACGATTAAGGGGGTAGACGGTGTCTATTTTGCAGTCTGGGCTCCCTGTGCCATGCGGGTCAGTGTAGTGGGAGATTTTAACCTCTGGGATGGCCGCCGACATCAGATGCGGCGCCTGGGAGACTCGGGGATTTTTGAGATTTTTATTCCTGGAGTTAAGAAGGGGGCACTCTATAAATATGAAATCAAGTTTAAAAACGGCGATCCGGCCCTGAAGGCGGATCCTTATGCCAATTTTGCGGAGCTGCGTCCAAGGACAGCATCGGTTGTCTGGGATCTGAACGAATACCAGTGGGCGGATGAGGACTGGATGGAACGGCGGGCCGGGACGGACACCAAGAGGGAACCCATGGCGATTTATGAGGTGCATCTGGGTTCCTGGATGCGGAAGCCGCTGGAGCAGGATGCGTCGGGCAATGATATTGCGGGTTCGGAGTTTTACAATTATCGGGAGATTGCGGTAAAACTGGCGGAATATGTAAAAGAGATGGGATATACCCATGTGGAGCTGATGCCGGTTATGGAGCATCCGCTGGATGCCTCCTGGGGATATCAGGTAACGGGTTACTATGCTCCCACCAGCCGGTTTGGAACACCGGATGATTTCATGTATTTTATGGATTATATGCATAGTCAGGGAATTGGTGTGATTCTGGACTGGGTACCTGCACATTTTCCCAGAGATGCCTGGGGGATGGCGCAGTTTGACGGAAGCTGTGTATATGAGCATCAGGATCCGCGTCAGGGGGCCCATCCTCACTGGGGAACGCTGATCTATAATTATGGTCGGCCGGGAGTTTCCAATTTTCTGATTGCCAATGCCATGTTTTGGGCAGACCGTTATCATGCAGATGGAATCCGGTTTGATGCGGTGGCCTCTATGCTGTATCTTGATTACGGGAAAAATCCGGGCGAGTGGGTGGCAAACATTTATGGAGGCCATGAGAACCTGGAGGCTGTGGAGTTTTTAAAACACCTGAATTCCGTTTTTAAGGGGAGAAAGGACGGCGCGATTCTCATTGCGGAGGAGTCTACTGCCTGGCCGAAGATCACAGGAGACGTAAAGGGCGGCGGCCTGGGATTTGATTATAAGTGGAATATGGGTTGGATGAATGATTTCCTGGGTTATATGCAGCAGGATCCCTTTTTCCGGTGCCACCATTACAATGAGCTGACCTTTAGCATGATTTATGCTTACAGCGAGGATTTTGTGCTGGTATTTTCCCATGATGAGGTGGTGCATGGGAAAGGCTCTCTGGTCAACAAGATGCCGGGGCAGACGATGGAGGATAAATTTGCCAATCTGCGGACAGCGTATGGCTTTATGATGGGGCATCCGGGCAAAAAGCTTCTGTTTATGGGTCAGGACTTTGCACAGATGGATGAGTGGAGCGAGGAGAAGGGAGTGGAGTGGAATCTTCTTAAGTATCCCATCCACAGCCAGATGCAGGAATATGTGAAAGAGCTGAATCGCCTGTACCGCAGCCATCCGGCTCTGTACCGGGAGGATTATCAGCCGGAGGGGTTTGAGTGGATCAACTGCATGGATTCTGCCAATAATATTGTGGCGTTCCTGCGCCGCTCAGAGGAGGAGACGCTTCTGTTTGTCTGCAACTTCGCTCCGGTACACCACGCGAAATATCAGGTGGGTGTTCCTTTTGAAGGAAAATATAAAGAGATTTTCTGCAGTGATGCCGTACGGTTTGGCGGCAGCGGCTTGGGAAATGCGCGGGTAAAGGCATCCAGAGCAGCTGAATGTGACGGAAAGCAGGAGTCAATTACCATTCAGCTTCCGCCGCTGGGCGTCTGCGTCTTTACATGCACGCCGGAAAAACGGCAGAAAACGGGAAAAAACGGAGCAAAAGCAGGGACAGAAAAGACTGGGACGACCAGAAAGACGGCTTCAAAAGCAGCTGCAAAGAAAAGCGAGGCAGTGAAGGCGGCGGGGAAAATTATCAAGCTTCCTTTTACCCAGAAGAAGGATGGCATTGAAACGAAAAAAGAAACCAAATAAAGGAGAGAAAAAGAGGGTGGCGCAAAACCGGGAGCTTCGGATGTTTGCAACATCCTCTCCTGACTTTATATGATGGGAGGCGGAGCGTTTGGAAGCAACGGGCGGGGAGCTTAAGGAGTTGGTGGATGCGTTGGCGGAGACACCGGAGGTAAATATGGATGCGTTGGCTATGGTGGCTGCCAAAGTGGGCCCATGGCTTCTGTCTATGGGAGGAAAGCTCCTTCTGGCGCTGGTTATTTTTCTGATTGGCCGAAAGATAATCGGTGTCATCAAAAAAATGATGAACCGTTCCCTGGAGCGGGCAGATATCGACGTGGGGGTGGCGCGGTTCCTGCGGGCGCTTCTGGAGTTCAGCCTGAATATATTCCTGGTGTTTATCATCGCCGGACAGCTGGGAGTGGACAGCGCCTCCATCGTGGCGGTGCTGGGTGCTGCCGGACTGGCTCTCAGCCTGGCGCTCCAGGGCAGCCTGGAGAACTTTGCCGGTGGTGTGCTGATTCTGGTGATGAAACCGTATCGGGTGGGGGATTATATTATCTGCCCGGAGGGCGAAGGGACGGTCTCCATGGTGGGACTGGTGTATACCACGCTGATGACCATTGACAATAAGGCGATCACCATTCCAAATGGAAAGCTTTCCAATTCCACCGTCACCAACGTGACGGCTATGGAATATCGGCGGCTGGATCTGAAGGTGGGAATCGGATACCGGGCAGATCTGAAGCGGGCCAAGAGTATTCTGGAAACGATTTATAAGGAGCATCCGGCCGTTATCAATGACAGAGGAATTACCGTCTACGTGGACAGTCTGGATGAAAGCGCCGTGGTGTTGGGAGCGCGCGGCTGGGTTACAGCAGAAGATTACTGGACAACGCGCTGGGATATTCTGGAAAAGATCAAATTGACATTTGATGAAACAGGAATTGAGATACCGTTTAATCAGCTGGATGTTCACATTACCCAGTGAATATCGGCGGGGAAGAGAGGATGAGTCCATGACAAAAAAGGCGGCAATCATTGAGGCAGCAAGATTTGCGGAGAAGGCACATCACGGAGCGGTAAGAAAGGGCACGAATGTCCCGTATATTACGCATCCGCTGGAGGCAGCGGTTATTGTTGGCTTAATAACGGACGATGAGGAGCTGATCGAGGCGGCCCTTCTTCACGACACGATGGAGGATGCGGGGGTCACCTACGAGGAACTTTTGGTACGGTTTGGCAGGCGGGTTGCAGATCTGGTGGCTGAGGAGAGTGAAGATAAGACGAAGACATGGCTGGAGCGGAAAAGCCGGACGCTGGAGCATTTAAAGAATGCCAGTCATGATATCCGCATCCTGACGTTGGCGGATAAGCTGAGCAATATTCGGACCACAGCCAGAGATTATATGCTGGTGGGAGAGCGGATCTGGGAGAGGTTTAATGTAAAAGAAAAAGAAAAACATGCCTGGTATTACACTTCCATGATTGGACTTTTGCGAGAGTTTGAGGGAACAGCGGAGTACCGGGAATACGTGGAACTGTGCCGCCGTGTGTTCGGCGAGGAGGCAGTGGCACGGGCAACGTCTTCAGTTCCAGGTGTTTAATTTCGCGGGAGACAGATCTTCGCGCGGAGAATATGATATAAAAAGGACAGACAGGAGGATGAGACCGATGATTTTGAAAGATATATGGAAGGATGTCAAGGCGGTTCAGGAGCGGGATCCGGCTGCCAGAAATGCACTGGAGGTGCTGCTTTTGTATCAGGGCGTGCATGCTCTGATCTGGCACAGGATTGCCCACTGGTTTTATGTGCATCACATGTTTTTTATTGCCAGACTGATCTCACAGATTGCCCGTTTTTTTACGCTGATCGAGATTCACCCAGGTGCGCAGCTGGGACACGGAATCCTCATTGACCATGGATGCGGGGTGGTGATCGGCGAGACGGCCGTAGTAGGAGACAACTGCACGATTTATCAGGGTGTGACGCTGGGGGGCGTGGGAACGGAAAAGGGAAAACGCCATCCCACTCTGGGAAATAACGTAATGGTCGGGGCGGGAGCCAAGATTCTCGGCTCCTTTGAGATCGGGGATAATTGCTCAGTGGCAGCCAATGCCGTGTTACTGCGCCCTCTGGAGGGCAATACAACGGCTGCCGGTATTCCGGCCCGTCCGGTTAAGAAGGATGGTGTTTCTCTGCCGAAAAAACAGAAAATGATCATTGGCGAGGATGACCGGCGGCTGATGGAGGAGATCAACGGACTGCGCCGTCAGGTGGAGAAGCTGGAGGAGGAATTGGATCTTCTCAGGAAGGAAAAGGCAGCAGAGGCGAAAGGGAAAGAAACGGCGGTATGACAGAGAAAAGAGAGTGCGGACAGGAAGATGCAGCAAAGAAAGCCGAGAGGACAGGAAGAGAAGAAAGGCCGGAAATCACAGGAGATGAGCGCTGCCGTGAAATAGAACGCAGCATTATTAAGACCTTCCGAAAGGAGATTTGGAGACCCTTTGTGAAGGCACTGAATGAATATGATATGATTCAGGAGGGAGATAATATTGCCGTCTGCATTTCCGGCGGGAAGGATTCCATGCTGTTGGCGAAATGCATGCAGGAAATTCTGCGTCACGGGAAAATGGAGTTTGGTCTTCATTTTCTCGTGATGGATCCGGGATATAATCCGGAAAATCGCAGGCAGATTGAGGAAAATGCCCGTCTGATGAACATACCGATTACGGTATTTGAATCGGATATTTTCAATGTGGTGGTGGATGTGGAGCAGTCTCCCTGCTACCTCTGTGCGAGGATGCGGAGAGGCTATCTTTATGCCAACGCCAGAAAGCTTGGATGCAATAAGATCGCGTTGGGGCATCATTTCGATGATGTGATTGAGACGATCCTTATGAGTATGCTCTATGGGGCGCAGGTCAATACTATGATGCCAAAGCTGCACAGCACAAATTTTGAGGGGATGGAACTGATCCGACCGCTGTATCTGGTAAAGGAGGCTGATATTTTGGCCTGGCGGGACTTGAATCAGCTGAGATTTCTTCAGTGTGCCTGCCGGTTTACGGAGGCTGCGGAGGCGCAGAGGCAGGAAGAAGAGGCGCATATGTCCAAGCGCCAGGAGATGAAGGAACTGATCAGCCGGTTTCGCCAGATCAATGAGCATATTGAAACCAATATTTTTAAGAGTGTGGAAAATGTCAATCTGGATGCCTGCATCGGATACGTAAAGAATGGAAAACGCCATCATTTTCTGGAGGAGTATGGCGCTGACCCGGAGACATAATGGGGCCCCGGCCTGCATAGATTTCCATAGGCAAAGAATTCGCATAAATCTTTGCGTAAAGGAAGGTGCGGCAGGATATGATGGAATTGGTAAAAAAAGAGATTCATATGAACCGGCAGAAGGGAAGTACAGTCTCACAGATTACGCTGGATGATGATTTTATTGTTCCGGATACGCTGGATGATGTGGCCCGGATTCTGCTGGATCACGGAGAAATCCAGATCGAAATGGCAAGACGGCAGGGGGAAAAGGAGACGGTTCAGGGAAAACTCCTGTTTCGGATTCTGTACCGGCAGGAGAAAGGCGGCCTGCAGGCTCTGGGCGGCGAGATTTCTTTTGAAGAGGTAATGAATGTTCCGGGCCTGGAGGAGCACGACGACGTGCAGGTTTCCTGGACGCTGGAGGATCTTAGCACTAGTATGATTCATTCCAGAAAACTGAATATCAAGGCAGTGGTTACGCTGGAAGTGCGGGTAGAGAGCCTCTGTGACGCAGAGGCTGCAACAGATGTGGAGACGGACGACACGGAGGCAGAGGTGCTGCGTCATACCGTCAATGTGGCGGCGATTGCGGTGCGGAGAAAAGATACATACCGGATTCGGGAGGATATCCAGGTATCTGGCAATAAGCCCAATGCGGAGAAGATCCTGTGGGACGAAATGCGGCTTCGCGGGGTAACCATACGTCCTCTGGACGGAATGCTGCATCTGGAGGGCGAACTTCTGGTATTCCTGATTTATGCCGGAGAGGGCGAGCATACGCCGGTGCAGTGGCTGGAGGAGAGTATCCCGTTTTCTGGAGAGGTGGATCTGGCGGAATCAGAGGAAGAGATGATACCAGACGTGGGTGTGCGGATTCTCCATCGTGGAGTGGAGATGAAACCGGATTATGACGGGGAGATGCGGGAATTTACGGTGGATGCCGTATTGGAACTGGATATGAAGCTGTACCGGGAGGAAAAGGTGGAGCTTTTAAGCGATGTCTATTCCACGGGCTGCGAGATTCATGCGCAGCAGGGGGAGGCCTGCTTTGACCGACTGCTGACCCACAATGTCTGCAAGACCAGGATCAGTGAGCAGATTTCCATGGGAAAGCCGGAAAGGATCCTTCAAATCTGTCACAGCAGCGGCAGCGTGAAGCTGGATGAAGCCAGGCCGGAGGCGGATGGACTTCATCTGGAGGGAGTTTTGGATCTGAGACTTTTATATCTGACGGACGATGATGCGGAGCCCGTTGGCACGGCTGGTCAGATCCTTCCGTTTCACTGCGTTGCGGAGGCGGAAGGAATATGCGAGGACAGTGTCTGGCAGATTCATCTGGGCCTGGAGCAGCTGACAGCGGTCATGCTGGGAGGGGGGCAGGTAGAGGTCAAGGCGGTGATTGGAGCGGAACTCCTGGTGCTTCAACCCATAAAGGAGCCGGTGGTTACAGATATTGAGATGAGTCCCCTGGATTTGCAGAGGCTGCAGGAGATGCCGGGTATTGTGGGGTATGTGGTGCAAAAAGGCGATTCACTGTGGAAAATTGCAAAAAAATTTCACACAACCGTGGATAACGTTTGTGAGCTCAATGAACTGCCAGAACGGACTGTCAGGGAGGGAGACCGACTGATTCTGGTAAAAGAGATAAAATAAATGCGACAACGGCCTGCGGAGAGTGTGGAGGCCGGAGAGATAAAAAAGGAGGGCCGGGGATGCTGTTTACCCGCATTCGGATACGAAATTACAAGGGAATCCGGGATATGGAGCTGGGAGAGCTGGAGAATGCCGTGATTCTGGTGGGAAAAAATAATACTGGAAAGACATCGGTTTTGGATGCCGTCCGTATTCTGGCGGGGGTTGCCCGCCCGGAACCCTTTGATTTTGATGAATCCAGGCAGAATATTGAGATTGAGGCGCAGCTTTTAATTACCCCGGAGGACCGGGCATTTTTCCACCGGTCCGGACTGGTCAGCCGCTATCGGCGCTACGAGACTTGGGAGCGGGAATTTTACCGGCGGCTTCCCTCCTTTCAGGATGATCTTCTGACGTTTACTCTGATTGCCAATTATGAGGGGAAAGTGCGGTATACCGATGGATTTCGAAAGGATAACCCCTATATCCGTGATGTACTGCCGAAGCTGCATGTCATCGACAGCAGCCGGAAATTGGGAGAATTTCAGAGAGAACTTCTGTTTTTCTATGATAACCCTACCATGCAGCAGGCTCGGTCTGGCAGCTGTATTTTTGACGCTGCCAGAGAGTGTACCCACTGCTTTCAGTGCATTGGCCTGATCCATAAGAAAAAGCCGGAGGAACTAAATGCGGCAGAGACCAGGAAGCTTTTGGAATATAAGCTGTTCCAGTCTGGGGCGGGAGAGCGGCTGCGCCGCTTGAATGAAAAATTTCACAAAAATGGCGGATATGATGAGATTTTCTGTGAAATTCATGCAGATGCAGATCGAATGTTTCAGGTGAGCGTGCAGACTCTCAGAGCCGGAGGCGGTCAGCTGCGCCCTGTTGACTGCATGAGCCGTGGTATGCAGAGTATCTATATGCTTTCACTGCTGGAAACCTATGTGGAAGGGGAGACAGACAGTCCCAGCATTATTCTGGTGGAGTATCCGGAGCTTTTTCTGCATCCACAGCTGCAGAAGGCGGCCAGTGAGATTCTCTATCGCCTGTCAAAGAAAAATCAGGTTATGTTCAGCACCCATTCGCCGCAGCTGCTGATGAATTTTACGGGGCGCCAGATTCGGCAGGTTGTGCTGGATGGGGACAAGCGCTCCGTGATTCGGGAAAATACAGATATTGGTGAGGTGCTGGAGGATTTGGGATATGGGGCTGGAGATATTCTTAATGTGGATTTTGTCTTTATTGTGGAAGGAAAACAGGATAAGAGCCGTCTGCCTCTGCTTCTGTCCGCCTATTATCCGGAGGTCAGGGACGAAAGCGGAGTCCTTTCCCGCATTGCTATTCTGACCACCAACAGCTGCACCAATATTAAGACTTACGCCAATCTGAAATATATGAATCAGATTTCTTTCGGCGATCAGTTTCTGATGATCCGGGACGGGGATGGAAAGGATCCGGAAGAACTGGCGTCCTCTCTGTGCCGGTATTATGATGAACAGAGCTTGCGGGATGCGGACCATCTTCCCCGGGTCACCCGGAGAAATGTTCTGATCCTTAAATATTATTCCTTTGAAAACTATTTCCTGAATCCTTCTGTGATGGCAAAGCTGGGGATCGTGGAATCGGAAGATGCCTTCTATGAAATTCTCTGGGCAAAATGGACAGAATATCTGGGGCGTCTCCGCTCTGGCCGCCGGTTTGAACAGGCGCTGGGGCACCCTGTAACTTCGGAGCGGGATTTGCGGGAGAACATGGAGCTTTTTAAAATTCATCTGCGAGGGCACAATCTTTACGATATTTTTTATGGAAGGTATAAAAAACAGGAGACGGAACTTCTGAGACGCTATCTGGAGCTGGCACCCAGAGAAGATTTCGCTGACATTTTGGATACCATTGACAGGTTTTCCTATTTTGACAGTCGGAAAAAAATGCCGGGATGAAAGTTGCATTTTGGGAGAAAATCCATATAATAGAGTGTGGCAAAAGTAAAAAGAGGCTGAACAGGGACGGTAAACCGCATCCGGCCGGTGCTTCAGATAGATACGAAATCTCAGACAGCCGTGCTGTCTGGTATTTCGGACGGCGGCAGCGCATTGCAAGGCGGTGCCCCCGTTTACATAATTGAAGCAGCCGCGGAGCGTATTTTCTGTAGCGTTTGTTCGGCCTCAAACTCTGCCTGCATGGGATGCGGACAGGAAAAATATGAGGAGGAGCAGGGTGAATTATACATATCTGCTTCGCTGCGCGGATGGATCCCTGTACTGCGGGTGGACCAGTGACCTGGCAGAGCGCATCAGGACGCACAATGCAGGGCGGGGAGCCAGATACACCAGAAGCCGTCGGCCGGTTACTCTGGCATATTACGAAGAATATGCCACCCGGTCCGAGGCTATGAAGCGGGAGGCGGCGATTAAAAAAATGACAAAACTGGAAAAAGAGGTCATGGTACGGGAGAAGGAAACATTTCGAATCATAATCTCTCCGGCTAAAAGAATGCGGGATGAGGCAGAGGCGTTTGCCTGGAGCGGTATTCCGGAATACATAGAAAAGACCCAGGAGCTTTTAGAGGTACTGAAGAGCTGCAGTGAAAGTGAACTGATGGAGCTTTTTGCGGCAAACGAAACGATTACCCATGAAAATTTTTTGCGGTATCGCGGGATGAATTTAAAATGTGGGCAGGGAGCGGCGCTTTTGATGTATGTGGGACTTCAGTATCAGTATATGGCACCGCATTTGTTTTCAGGAGCAGAATGGGAATATGCCTGTCGGTATTTGCGGATTTTGAGCGGGTTTTACGGAATTCTCCGGCCGGATGATGGGATTGTTCCGTATCGCCTGGAGATGCAGACACGTCTTTCCGGCTCCTGGGGGCGGGATTTGTATGCTTTCTGGGGAGACCGTCTTTTTCGGGCACTTCGGGAAGGAGAGGGGCGCCTTTCCGTGTTGAACTTGGCCTCAAAAGAATACAGCAGAGCGGTGGAATCCTGGCTTCGCCCGGAGGATCGGTTCGTAACCTGTGTGTTTGGAACTTTGCGGGACGGAAAGATTCGGGTAAAGGCAACGGAGGCTAAGATGGCCCGGGGGGAAATGGTACGTTTCATGGCCGGCTGCGGAGCGCGGGATTTTGAAACGGTCAAATCCTTTGAAGGACTGGGATTTTCCTTTGATGAATCCCGTTCTGGAGAGAGAGAACTGGTATTTTTGAAATAAATAGGTTGATTGTGGACAGTCTTCTTTTCGAAGCGATTGTAAATATGGTTGAATAGAGGCGAAAGATATGGTTTCTTGGCTGATTAAAAAAATAGTGCCGGATGGAGGTTGCGGGACGAATCCGGAGATGAGACGGCGCTGTGGTTCCATCTGCAGCATTGTGGGAATCGGATTGAATGTAGTTTTGTTTTTGGGAAAATATCTGGCTGGCTTTTTGAGCGGCTCCATTGCTATTATGGCGGATGCATTTAATAATCTGTCGGATGCCGGTTCTTCCCTGATTACGCTGATCGGGTTTAAATTTGCCGGCATGAAACCGGACAGGGAACATCCCTTTGGACATGGGCGGATTGAATATATTTCGGGACTGATTGTGGCGGAGGCCATTCTTCTGATGGGATTTGAGCTGGCGAAATCTTCAGTTAAAAAGATTCTGGAGCCGGCGCCAGTGGAAACCAGCGCTCTGTCAGTGGGAATTCTGGTGGTATCCATCGGTGTGAAACTCTATATGAGCAGCTATAACCGTGCCATAGGGGCGCGAATCGATTCCGCGGCGATGAAGGCTACGGCGACGGATAGCCTGAGTGATGCGGCGGCTACCTCCGTAGTGCTGGTTGCCATGCTGGTGCAGCGGTTTACCGGAGTAAATGTGGATGGCTGGTGCGGCACACTGGTGGCACTGTTTATTCTATATGCCGGATACAGTGCAGCACGGGATACATTATCTCCGCTTCTGGGACAATCGCCAGAGCCGGAGTTTATTGATGAGATTCAGCGCATTACGCTGGCGTACCCGGAGATTGTCGGGATCCATGACCTGGTAGTACATGATTACGGGCCGGGCCGTGTGATGATATCCCTTCATGGAGAGGTTTCAGGGGACGGAAATATGTTTGAACTCCATGATGTCATTGATCGGGCAGAGAAGGAGCTGAAAGAGAAATTGGGCTGTGAGGCTGTCATTCACATGGATCCCATTGAGACCGATAACAAGGCGGTGGATAAGATACGCGGGGAGGTGGCTCGGCTGGTTCAGAGTATAGATGAAAGAGTAACCATTCACGATTTTAGAATGGTTGCGGGAACTACCCACACCAACCTTATTTTTGATGCAGTGGCACCCTTCGAGTTGAAAAAAACAGACAAAGAACTGAAGGAAGAAATTGAAAAACTGATTCAGGAAAAATGGGAAAATTACTGTGCGGTGGTATCCATTGACCACGGTTACGTTATGTAGTGTCAGAAAGCGAGGGATTACGTAAAGATGAGAAAACAAATAGATATACAGTACAGACGGGCCGGAGCCGGTGCGGCAGCAGGACTGGCGCTTTTGGCATCCGTTTTTCTGGGAGGCTGCGGCGGGCCGGAACAGACCGTTTCGGAAAGCGGGCAGGCCGGTACGGGAATGGAAGAAAGCCAATCGGGAGTCACTGGTTCCGGAAGCAAGGCAGGACAGGTTTCCGAATCCGGGGAAACCGGTTCGGAATCCGTAGAAAATCCTGGGGAAAGTATGGCGGAAGGTCCTGAACGGGAAGAGAGCAGGGAATCGGAGGCCGCTGAGCGGGAAGAGGGCCTGGAAAAAAAGATTGTCGTCGCGACAGATATGCACTATCTGGCGGAGAAGCTGGCTGGCAATCGCTGCCAGACCTTTCGGGATATGATTGATAACGAGGACGGGCGTGTGCTTCAGTATGGCTGGGAGGTTATGGATGCCTTTGTGGATGATATGCTGAAGGAGCAGCCGGATCTGGTGGTGCTTAGCGGTGATCTGACGCTGAACGGAGAAAAAGAGAGTCACGAGGAGCTGGCCGGGATTTTGGATACGCTGTTGGAGCATGATATAGAAGTGGCGGTAATTCCGGGGAACCATGACATCAATAACCCTCATGCCAAGCGTTTTTATCCGGAGCGGACAGAAAAGGTTTCCTCCGTTACGGCAGAGGAATTTGAAGAGATTTATGCAGACTGTGGATATGTGGCAGCGGACAGTCGGGATCCGGCGTCATTAAGCTACCTTTATAAGCTGGATGATTCTTACTGGATGCTGATGCTGGATTCCTGCCAGTATGATCCTACCAATGAAATGGGGGGGATGATCCGTAGGGAAACGTATGAGTGGATGGAAGAAATCCTGGAGGAGGCAGATGCACAAGGGGCAGAGGTCATCAGTGTTACGCATCACAATCTGTTGGATCAAAGCGGTGTCAGCCGGGATTTTTACGACCATTGCACCATTGAGCACAATGAGGAGCTGGTGGGGATGCTGGCCGAATACGATGTGAGGCTTCATCTCAGCGGCCATCTGCATCTTCAGCATTATATGGAAGATGAGGATACGGGAATTTATGAGATTATTACGGGTTCTATGGTGATGGCTCCCTGTAATTATGGCGTTTTAAAACTCATGGAGGACGGCACCTACCAGTATGACGCGGTTTCCGTGGATGTAGACGGATGGGCGGAGCGGAATTCCTATAAAAACAGGGATCTGGCAGACTTTAAGACCTATTCAGAAGAGTTCCTGGCACAGTTTTCCTACAGAAAAGCCATGAAAGACCTGGAAAGCCATATGAAAGACAGAAAGTTCCTGTTTACCAGGGAAAAGCTGGATGCCATGGCGCAGTTTTACGCGAAGCTCTGCGTTTATTACTACGGAGGCCGTATGATTGAGATTGCTGAGGCGATCAAAGAGGATCCAGCGCTGGAATATTGGAATGAGATTGATTATGTCAGTGACATCAGTGATTTCCTGCGGAATATTCTTGATGATGAAGCCATGGATTTTGCACATTTGACACTGAACTGATGTGATATGGGAGAAGGACGTATGGAAAAGAGATCGGCGCTGACTACGCTTTGCTATATGGAAAAGGATGGCTGTTATCTGATGATGCACCGGGTGCGGAAAAAGCAGGATGTGAATGCCGGAAAATGGATCGGAGTGGGCGGCCATTTTGAGGAAAATGAGAGTCCTGAAGAGTGCCTGGTTCGGGAGGTAAGAGAGGAGACGGGACTGCGGCTGGAAACATGGCGTTTCCGGGGGATCGTAACCTTTATGGCAAAAGGATGGCCGACGGAGTATATGTGCCTGTTTACAGCTGACGCGCCGGAGGGGGAAGTCCTGGATTGTGAGGAAGGGGAGCTGTGCTGGATTCCGAAGGGGGAGATTATGAATCTGAACCTGTGGGAGGGAGACCGTATTTTTCTGCGGTTCCTGTTGGAGGAGCGCGGTTTCTTTTCTCTAAAACTGGAATATGACGGAGACCGGCTGGAGCGTGCCGTATTGAATGGGAGAGATCTGGCGGAAACGGAAGGGACTGGAACAGAAAAGCAGGGTGAGACGGAGGTTGGGAAAACGCGATGATTGGAACAATTGCCAACATGGCTGCCATTGTAACGGGAAGTGTTATTGGAGGTGCGGTAAAACGGGGGATTCGGGAGGAATATCAGGGAGCGCTGTTTAATGCCATGGGTCTGGCAGCGGTCATGCTGGGGATAAACGCTGCAGTGAGCCATATGGGGGAGAGCCAGTATCCGGTGCTGTTTATTGCCAGCCTGGCCGTCGGCAGCCTTCTGGGAACGATATTAGATCTGGATGGGAAATTTCAGAGCCTGATGAGGCATTTTTCCTCTTCTAATCTGGGAGAAGGACTGTCCACAGCCATTCTTCTCTTCTGCATTGGAACATTGTCCATCGTCGGACCGATTGAAAGTGCAGTTCATGGAGATCATACCTACCTTTTTACCAATGCAACCCTTGATTTTGTTTCTTCCATGGTTCTGGCTTCGACCTACGGAATCGGAATTGCCCTGGCTGGCGTGGTTCTGTTTTTCTGGCAGGGTTCCATCTATCTGGGAGCCAGCGCTCTTTCTGCCTTTCTGTCGGAAGCGCTTCTGGCGGAATTGTCTATTGTGGGCGGTGTGCTGATTGCAGCCTCGGGACTTTCTATTTTGAAAATTAGGGACTGCCGGACGATGAATATGCTGCCGTCCCTTCTGGTGCCAATTATGTGGTTTTTGTTTGTTTCATGACAAAAAGAGAGCACGCAGCTGCGGGTTGGTTGGGGAACGAGGGTTCTGCAGTGCGTGCTCATGAGGAATATTCAATCTATAGAAACCGATTCGAGGTAAATCGGCTTGGTTGTCAAATCCATATCTTTAACTTGATTATATACCATCCATCGTATATAATCCAATTTAATTATAAAGATAATTATTATAAATTTTTTGATATAAGAAAATCCACAGATAAAATACAGGAGGAACGATGTTCGACGGGAAAGAATATGTGTATGCGGTTTACGAGGAAAAAAGCTTTTCTAAAGCCGCTCAGAAACTGTACATCACGCAGCCGGCGCTGAGTACAGCCATAAAAAAAGTAGAAAAAAAGATAGGAACTCCTATTTTTGACAGGAGCACCTCGCCCATTGGCCTGACGCCGGGCGGAGAAGTGTATATTGATGCGATTGAAAAACTGTTTGCTCTGGAGCAGAATACGCTGAATCAATTGAATAATTTAAACGGCCTTTTGACGGGACGGCTGTCAGTGGGAGGAACCATCTTTTTTACCTCCTTTATTCTACCGGGACTTTTGGGAAAATTTTCCAGAAAATATCCACAGATTAAGATCGAACTGTCAGAGGGGACGACGACGCAGCTGACAGAGCGGCTGGTATCTGAGGAACTGGATCTTTTGATTGATAACTCAGAACTGGACGATAAAAACTATGAGAAGTACTATTACAGCACAGAGCGAATCATTCTGGCGGTGCCAAAGAGTTTTCCTATCAATGACGAACTGAAAAAATATCAGCTGTCTGCCGCCGATGTGGCAGCCAGGCGCCACAGTCTGGAGGATTTTCCGCAGCTGCCTCTGGCGCTTTTGCGTCATACGCCGTTCATTTTTGTGAAAGAGGAAAACAGTATTTATAAGCGTGGTGTGAAGATGTGCAGCCGCGAGAATTATACGCCCAATATTATTTTAAAGCCGGATCAGGTGATTTCTGCGTTTAATATGGCGGGGAAAGGCGTGGGGGCTACTTTTATTCCGGATGGACTGGTGGCCAGTCTTCCCTATGAAATGCCTCTGTGCTATTATAAAATGGATGAGGAATTGGCGGTTCGTCACGTCTATTTTTATAAAAAGCGCAATAAATACCTGACAAAAGCCATGGAAGAGTTTATACGCGTTGCAGTGGGCGACGAGGCTTTTCGGAGAGTGCGGGAACAGCGGGAGCGGGAGAATCAGGAGAAACACCGCAGCTGACCAGAAAGGAGAGAATGGAATGCGAAGAAAAGACAGACAGATTGAAGAGCGGGAAACTCTCCAGGCGATTATGAAGACCTGCCGGATTTGTAGCCTGGCTTTTCAGGGGGCGGAATACCCTTACGTGATCCCGATGAATTTTGGAGCCGTCTGGGAGGGAGATTCGGTTCGCCTTTATTTTCACGGCGCTGGAGATGGGACGAAGATACGGAGGATGGACGCAGACAGTCGGGTGGCCTTTTCCATGGCAGTGGAGCGGGAAGTTTTGTTGAAGGAGCCGGCCTGCAAAAGTACGATGCGTTATGCCAGCATCTGCGGCAGAGGACATCTTGGCCGGGTAACAGAGCCGGAGGAGATAAAAAGAGGTCTGACCAGTATCATGCACCAGTACGATCCGGAGCATGAGAGCTTCCATTTTGAGGAGGCCATGGTGGCCAGTACTCAGCTGCTCTGCCTGACAGTAGAGGCCATGACGGGAAAGAGTAATGATCCGGAAGTGCTGAAATGATGAAATATGAGAAGTGGATGATGCGTTTTGTCTGGGCGGTCGGCGTGTTGGCGCTGGCGGCCCTGATTTTCCTGCTGGTCGGCCTGTTTGTTTCGCCGGATTCGCCTACAGGTCCGGTGCGGTATGAATCTGAGACAGAATCCACTGTCGCAGAGCTGCCGGAGAAAGAGAGCGGGAAAGGACAACCGGACAGTGAGACGGGAGAGTCGGAACCCGACGGCAGTATGCAGATGGAGCGGGAAACCGATCCGGGGCGGGAGGAAAATCCGGAACGCGAGAAGGCAGATGTTACAGCGGGGAAACAGCCGGATCGGGAGACTGAGAAGCCACAGAGTGAAAAGCCGCCGGCCCTGTTTCTTGCCACAGACCTCCATTATCAGGCTCCTGAAATGACGGATTTTGGCACTGCCCTGGATGCGTATACAAAGGGAAATGACGGGAATATTGTTCCGTATCTGGAGGCAATTACCGATGCCTTTCTGGAAGAGGTCACAGCAGCGCGGCCCTCTGCCCTGATTCTCAGTGGGGACATCTCCCAGAATGGTGAGCGGAAAAACCATGAAGAGCTGGCTCTGAGACTTTCCCGGGTAAAGGAAGCGGGGATTCCGGTATTGGTTCTGCCTGGAAATCATGATATCAACCATCCATGGTCAGCGTCTTATTATAATGACAGGACAGAACGGGTTCCGGGGGTAAACGCCCAGGAATTTTATGAGATTTACCGGGATTTCGGCTATGATCAGGCTATTTCCCGGGACGGGGCCTCTCTGAGTTACGTGTATCAGTTGGATGACCGGTACAGGATTATGATGCTGGATTCCTGTATTTATGAGCCGGTTCATAAGACTGGCGGACGGATCCGGCCAGAGACGCTCCAGTGGATGGAAGAGCAGCTGGAAGCGGCGAAAGCTGCAGGGGCAACGGTAATTCCGGTGGCACACCATAACCTTCTGGGGGAAAGCAAACTTTATCCGGAAGACTGCACGCTGGAAAATGGAGCGCAGGTAACGGAACTTTTGGAGCGGTACCGGGTACCGGTGTTTTTGAGCGGTCACCTGCACCTGCAGAGGATCAAAAAGCATACGGCAGGCCCCATGTCGGAAGGGGAGTACGGAATTTATGAGATTGTCACCTCACCTCTTACCATGTCACCCTGCCAGTACAGTGTGCTGGAGTGGCAGGAGGACGGAAGCCTTTCTTACCATGCGCAGAAACTGGATATGGAAGGCTGGGCCCGTCGGTATGGGGAAGAGGATGAAAATCTTCTTCATTTTACGGAGTATGCAGATGAATTTTTGGTAAAAACAGTGGCAGACCAGGTTTTTCTGGGGATGGATGACATCCGCGAGGAGAAAAAATGGGAGATGGCAGAGCTGTACGGACGCCTGAACCGGGATTACTGTTCCGGGACGTATATAGATGTTCGGGCAGTCAAAAGAAGTGAACCGTATCTGCATTGGAAACGGTATCAGAAATCCAGTCTGTGGGCGGCCCGGCTGAATTGTATTCTTCAGGATGCAGGGCGCAGTCATACAGAACTGACGATTCCGGCAGAAGAGTTTAAGGATAGAAATCAGGAGGAGATGATACAGGATGGAATATGAGGGAATTGTATATAGGCCGCCCAGCGAGGCGCGCAGTTTGATTATTCAGGTAACCATTGGATGTGCTCACAATACCTGCACATTCTGTAACATGTATAAAGAGAAAACATTCCGCATCCGCAGGATGGATGAGATTTTGGCAGACCTGGAAGAGGTATCCCACAACCGGTATGCCCCTTATATTGAGCGGGTATTTCTGGCAGACGGCGATGCGCTGGTCATAAAAACAGAAGATCTTTTGACGATACTGGAAGAAGTGCGCCGATTGTTCCCGGGAGTAAAACGGGTGGCATCTTACGGGACGGCCCAGGATATTCTTCGAAAAACAGAAGAAGACCTTCGGAAGCTGCGGGAAGCCGGCCTTGGGATTGTCTATGTGGGAGCCGAGAGCGGAGATAACGAGATTCTGGAGTACATCCACAAAGGCGTGACAGCAGAGGAGGTTATTGCAGCGGGACAAAAGCTGAAGCGATGCGGGATCCAGACTTCCGTGACACTGATCTCCGGTTTGGGTGGCCGGGGACGTGTCCGGCAGCATGCGCTTTCCTGCGCCCGCCTGGTGACGGAGATGAATCCGGAGTATGCGTCGTTTCTGACACTGCGCCTCTATGAGGGAACTCCCATGTATGCGGATGTGGTGGAGGGGCGGTTTGCCCGTATTACGCCGGATGAAATCATGGATGAAATGGAGATTTTTTTAAAGCATGTGGATTCTCCAGGAACGGTGTTCCGTACCAATCATGCATCCAACTATGTAGTTCTGGCGGGAAACCTGAATGATGATATTCCGGAAATGATGGCAACACTGGAGGAGGCAAAGCGAACACACCATTATAGAAAATTCCGAGAAACGGGGGATCTGCTATAGTATGATATATCTGATTCTGGCGATTCTTTCCAGTGCTTCGCTGGCACTGGGACTGCGTATCAGCGAGGTATTCAGTGAAAACCGGTACGGTATTTTACTGGGGAATTACGCCACCTGCGCGGTGCTGGCTTTTCTTCTTATGCCGGAGAAACAGCTGTTTCCTCCAGGGATGATAATTCCCCTTCTGGCGGGTGTGGTAAATGGGATTTTGTATTTCACGACGCTGGTGCTGATGCAGCGGTGTATTCAGGAAAACGGGGCGGCACTGACGGCTGCCTTTGCCAGGCTTGGACTGGTGCTTCCGGTTACGGCCAGCATGCTTTTTTTTCGGGAACTCCCGTCGCTCCTGCAGGCGCTTGGACTGATTCTTGTGGTGGCAGCCATATGGGTTTTGAACAGCGGCGATAAACGCAGAAGAGGAAGAGTTTCAGGCGGTCTGCTCCTGGCGCTTCTGTTAAGTGGAGGAATGGCAGATGGAATGTCCAAGGTGTTTGAGCAGATCGGGGAACGGCGATATGACGGTTTGTTTTTGTTTTACACCTTTCTGGTGGCACTGCTTCTGACGCTGGTGTTGGCGCTTCGTGAAAATCGTCGGAGCCGGATGGGAAAAGTGGAGGTAATAAGCGGAATTCTGTTGGGAATTCCCAATTATTTTTCAACGTCTCTATTGCTGGCAGCAGTAACGCGCCTTCCGGCTTACGTTGTGTACCCCAGTTTCAGCGTGGGAACGATTCTGGTTGTCAGCCTGGTTAGTGTGGTGATCCTGCAGGATCCTATGACCCGGCGTCAGGCAGCAGGCTGTGGCATGATTTTGGCGGCATTGGCGCTTCTGAACCTGTGACAGGGTAAAATTACTTGCGCCATGACGGCAGTTTTAGTATACTTTGGAAGGAAGAAATCGTATGATTTTTATCGGTGGAATCAGCTCCGGCATGAAACCCATTGAATATTTGAAAACAGTAATCTGTGGGAGGTGCGGAGCTTACGGGCGGTATCAGGTTTATATGACCTACATGTATTTCAGCTTCTTTTTTATTCCATTATTCAAATGGAATCGCCGTTTTTATGTGAAAATGTCCTGCTGCGGTGCAGTGTACGAGCTGGATCCGGAGGTGGGAAGGCGGCTTCTGCGCGGCGAGAACCTGGAGATCCGGGAGGCGGATTTAACTCTGGTGCAGGATGGGGGAGGAAATCCCTGGGCGGAGGAATCGGAAAGAAATGCACTGCGCCGCCGGGCCGGTATGGTAACAGAGAGAACAGCGGCCGGAACGGGCCAGGATGGGCCGGTAAAGAAGTGCGGTTCCTGTGGGTTTGAGACACAGGAGGATTATGCCTATTGTCCCAGGTGCGGAACACCTCTGGATATGGAAATAGGAGAAAGACAATAAAGAAAAAGACGTTAAGAGAGGATGAAGGAAAATGTTAGAGGCAGGAATGAAAGGAAGACAGGAACTGATGGTAACGGATGAAAATTCAGCCAGTGCTGTAGGCAGCGGCCTTTTGGCGGTATTTGCCACACCGGCCATGGTGGCTTTGATGGAAAAGACGGCCTGGATGAGCGTGGCGCCGCACCTGGCGGAAGGCGAGGGGACGGTGGGAACGAAGCTGGATCTGGCTCATACGGCAGCAACACCGGTGGGAATGAAGGTATGGTGTGAGAGTGAGCTGATTGAGGTGGATGGCCGCCGCCTGGTATTTAAGGTGGAGGCCTTTGATCAAAAGGGTTCCATTGGCGGAGGCACCCATGAGCGTTTTATCATCAAAAATGATAAATTTTTGGCAAAAGCACAGGCGAAAAAAGACGAGGTATAAGCTTTCGCGCTGTGGAAAATCGACAGGAGGGGCGGCAGGAAAGATAGGAGACGGCGGCGGGGACGGTAATTGCAGCCTGTCTCCTTTTCTGTTACAGAAAACCGAAGAATCGAAGGCGAAACGAAAGTCAGAGAAAGGATGGATATGAAGGTTACGTACATTCATCACAGTTCATTTGCAGTGGAACTGGATCAGGCAGTGCTGCTGTTTGATTATTTTGAGGGGATGCTTCCAGAGTTTCCGGAGGACAAGCCGTTGATTATATTTGCCAGTCATTTTCATGCAGATCATTATGGGCCGCTGATTTTTGATTTGGCAGGGAGACGGGAACGAGTGTGCTGCATTCTTTCAGAAGATATCCGGAAAAAAGTACCGAGGGAATGGGTAGACCGGGTTTTCTTTGTGAAGCCGGGCCGAATCATTACAGTGACAGAGAATCTGGAGGTACGGGATGCTGCCATGGTGGAAAAAAGCGCAGGGGAGAGCTGCCTTTTGCAGGCAGAGACCCTGCATTCCACGGATGAGGGTTGTGCCTTTTGGATTTCCTGCGGTGGAACGGAGCTTTACCATGCTGGCGATTTGAACAACTGGTGGTGGGAGGGCGAAGACAAGGCCTGGAACCATAATATGGCGGCGGTTTATGGGAGAGAAATGAAAAAACTGGCTGGCAGAAAGGCAGATGCGGCATTTATCCCCGTGGACCCGCGTTTAGGCGATGCCTTCTATTTGGGAGCGGCGGGGTTTATGGAACAGGCGGATGCCGCTCATCTGTTTCCGATGCACTTCTGGGGGGATTTTGGAGCGGCCGGGAGGCTCAGCGCCCATCCCGCCAGCGCCGGATGGAGAGAACGGATTGTGAACATTCAAAAAGAAGGAGAGGAGTTTGAGTTATGACATTTGCATTTGCTCATAATAATTTCAACGTGAAGGATCTGGAAAAGTCACTGGCATTCTACCAAGAAGCGCTGGGACTCCGGGAGGTGCGCCGCAAAGAGGCAAAAGACGGAAGTTTTATATTGGTATATCTGGGAGACGGGAAAACCAGGCATCAGCTGGAACTGACCTGGCTGCGGGACTGGGAAAAGGACTCTTATAACCTTGGAGACAATGAATTTCATTTGGCCTTTGAGACGGATGATATGGAGGCATCCCATGCCAGACATCAGGAGATGGATTGCATTTGCTACGAAAATCCGGGAATGGGGATTTATTTTATCAGTGATCCGGACGGCTATTGGCTGGAGATTGTACCAGCGAAATAGAGAATATAGTGGAGGTATGCGACGGAAAAAGGAGGAGACGGGATGATGCTTATAAAAAACGGGCGGGTCATTAACCCGGCCAGTGGCTTTGACGGTGTGGCGGATCTGTGGATTGAGGGCGGGAAGATAAGCCGGATCCTTCCACATGGGCACGCAGAAGAGAGAGAAGAAGCGTTCAAGGGCCAGGAAGACGGCGTGCAGATTCTGGATGCGGCTGGAAAAATTGTGGCGCCGGGTCTGATTGATGTGCATGTACATTTTCGGGATCCGGGTTTTACCTATAAGGAAGATATTGAGACGGGAGCCGGGGCAGCCATGGCCGGCGGTTTTACGACGGTGGTTCTGATGGCAAATACGAAACCGGTGGCAGATACACCGGAAACCATTCAGTATATTCTGGAAAAGGGAGAGAAAACCGGCATTCATGTTTTGACATGCGCGGCTGTGTCCAAAGGCTTTCAGGGGAGAGAGCTGACGGATATGAAGGCCCTGGCAGCAGCCGGAGCAGTGGGCTTCACAGACGATGGAATCCCGCTGATGAACGAAAAGCTGGTACAGGAGGCTATGGAAGCGGCGAAGGAACTGAATATGCCCCTGAGCTTCCACGAGGAAGATCCGGTTTTTATTGAGAATAATGGAATTAACAAGGGGGCAGTTTCGGAAAAATTGGGGATCGGCGGTTCTCCGGCTGTGGCGGAGGATTCGCTGGTGGCCAGAGACTGCATGATCGCGCTGCATACGGGGGCCTCTGTCAATATTCAGCATATGAGCTCCCGCAATTCTGTGCAGATGGTGGCATTGGCAAAACGTCTGGGAGCAGACGTCTGGGCGGAAGTGACGCCACACCATTTTACCCTGGATGAGACGGCGGTGCTGCGTCATGGAGCGCTGGCCAAGATGAACCCGCCGCTTCGGACGGCGGAGGACAGGGCGGCTCTGATTGAGGGCTTAAAGGATGGGACCATTGATCTGATCGCCACAGACCATGCGCCCCACAGCGCCGAGGAAAAGGGAAGGCCCCTGACAGAGGCCCCCAGCGGAATTATCGGTTTGGAGACGGCGCTTCCGCTGGCGGTGACGAATCTGGTAAAGGCGGGACACCTGACCTACTTGCAGCTGTTTGAAAAGATGTGTTTGAATCCGGCGCGCCTGTACCGCCTGGACAGCGGGACCATCCGGGAGGGCGGCGCAGCAGATCTGGTTATTTTTGATGACAGTCAGGAGTTTACGGTAGAGAGCTTCCGATCGAAATCGGCAAACTCACCGTTTCTTGGGGCGCGCCTCTTCGGCTGTGTGGAATTTACCATCTGCGGAGGAAAGATTGTATATCAGAGAAATGCAGAAGTCTGAGAAAAAGGCTTCAGGGGGGATCTGGGACAGTCCTGGAAAACTGGAATAAAGGAGACAGATTTGAGATGAAAACCATGTTAAAGAGAGGTGCGGGGATTCTGATGCCCATATTCAGCCTGCCTTCGCCTTACGGAATCGGAACCTTTGGAAAGGAGGCGTATGCGTTTGCAGATCGGCTGAAGAGGGCCAGACAGAGCTACTGGCAAGTACTGCCGATGGGGCCAACCAGTTATGGAGACAGCCCGTACCAGTCTTTTTCAGCTTTTGCGGGCAATCCGTATTTTATAGATCTGGATACACTGCGGGAAGAGGGCCTTCTGACCCAGGCGGAGATAGATGATTGCTACTGGTGCGATCAGCCGGATCAGGTAAAATATGATGCTGTGTATTATTATCGTTTTCCGCTGCTGCGAAAGGCTTATGAGCGGAGCGGTCACCGGCAAACAGAAGAATATGCGTTATTTTTGGAAAGACAGTCCTATTGGCTGGAGGATTACAGCCTCTATATGGCGCTGAAAAAGAAATTTGATGACCGTTCCTGGCTGGAGTGGGAAGAACCGGTTCGTTTCCGTCGTCCGGAGGCCATGGCGGCCTGTCGGAAGGAGTTGGCGGAGGAGATAGAGTACTGGAAGTTTTTACAGTTCAAATTTTTTGAACAGTGGGAAAAACTTAGAGAATATGCCGGAGAGCAGGGGATTCAGATAGTGGGGGACATTCCGATCTATGTGGCTCTGGACAGCGCTGACGTTTGGAGCCATCCGGAACTCTTTCAGCTGGATGAAGAAAACCTGACGCCTCTGCGGGTGGCCGGAGTGCCGCCGGATGCATTTTCCGAGGAAGGGCAGCTCTGGGGCAATCCGCTTTACGACTGGGATGAAATGGAGAGGACAGAGTTTGACTGGTGGCGTCACCGGATGCAGGCATCGGCAGCCCTCTATGATGTGATTCGCATCGACCACTTTATCGGAATTGTGCAGTATTATTCGATTCCGGCTGGAGCCACGAATGCGAAGGACGGAAGATGGGAGAAGGGGCCCGGGAAAAAGCTGACGGACGCGATCAGTCAGTCTGCTGCTGGTGCGAAGATTATTGCCGAGGATCTGGGGATTTTCTGCCAGGAGGTAAAGGAACTTCTGGCACAGACCGGATATCCGGGCATGAAAATTATTGAATTTGCCTTCAGTGGAGACCGGTTCAACGAACATCTGCCTCACTGCTATCAGCCGAACTCGGTGGTGTACGGCGGCACTCATGACAATGAAACGCTGGCAGGCTATTTTAAACCGGAACAGCGGCAATGGTGGGAGCTTCAGTATATTGCGGATTATCTGGGGGCGGCTCACCAGAGTGAGGTGGTGGACCGGGTTTTCCGGGCGGCCTATGGCTCTGTGGCCAGCGTGGCTATTTTTCAAATGCAGGATGTGCTGCAGCTGGACAACCGGGCCAGGATGAATACCCCCAGTACGGTGGGGGAAAACTGGCGCTGGAGGATGACGGAAGGCCAGTTTACGGACGAGCGAGCCGACTATCTGGCCTGGCTGGTGGATATTTTCGGGCGGTTTTAAAGGTTTCTTCTGAAATCAGGGGAAAGTTGGAAAGAGTGCTTGCAAATTTGTGATTTTCCTGTACAATGAAGAGGAAATTCGATTTATCTGATTGTGATGAGTAAGGAAAGGATATTGCCATGATTAGTACAAGCAATGTAACACTGCGAGTGGGAAAGAAGGCATTATTTGAAGATGTAAGCATTAAGTTTACGGAGGGAAACTGCTACGGTATGATCGGCGCCAACGGCGCCGGAAAATCTACCTTTCTCCGGATTCTTTCCGGGCAGCTGGAACCGACCAATGGCGAGGTTATTATCACGCCTGGACAGCGCCTTTCATTCCTGCAGCAGGATCATTTTAAATACGATGAATACCCGGTTCTTGATACGGTCATCATGGGAAATGCACGGCTGTATGAGATTATGAAAGAGAAAGAGGCCATCTACATGAAGGAGGATTTCTCTGAGGAGGATGGTGTCAAGGCCGCAGAGCTGGAGGGCGAATTTGCTACCATGAACGGCTGGGAAGCGGAATCCGATGCAGCCAACCTGCTGAATGGCCTGGGCATTGAGACGGATCTCCACTATCGCCAGATGAGTGACCTGACTGGAGCCCAGAAGGTAAAGGTGCTTTTGGCCCAGGCGCTGTTTGGCAACCCGGATATTCTGCTTCTGGATGAGCCCACCAACCATCTGGATCTGGATGCCATTGCCTGGCTGGAGGAGTTTCTGATTAACTTTGAAAATACGGTAATTGTAGTATCTCATGACCGTTATTTCCTGAATAAGGTCTGCACCCAGATTGCGGATATCGACTATGGAAAGATTCAGCTCTATGCCGGAAACTATGATTTCTGGTATGAGTCCAGCCAGCTGATGATCAAGCAGATGAAGGAAGCCAATAAAAAGAAGGAAGAGAAGATCAAGGAGCTGCAGGAGTTTATCCAGCGTTTCTCGGCCAACGCTTCCAAATCCAAGCAGGCGACCTCCAGAAAGCGTGCGTTGGAGAAAATTGAGCTGGACGAGATCAGGCCTTCCAGCCGGAAATACCCCTACATTGATTTCCGCCCGGATCGCGAGATTGGAAATGAGGTCCTGACGGTGGAGAATCTGACGAAGACCATTGACGGCGTCAAGGTGCTGGATGGTATTTCCTTTATTCTGGGCCGCGAGGACAAGGTGGCGCTGGTGGGACCCAACGAGCAGGCGAAGACGGTGCTCTTTAAGATTCTGTCCGGCGAGATGGAGCCGGATGAAGGAAATTATAAGTGGGGCCTGACGACGACGCAGGCATATTTCCCTAAGGATAACAGCGCGGAATTTGATAACGATGATACGATTGTAGACTGGCTGACCCAGTATTCCCCGGTTAAGGACGTGACCTATGTCCGCGGTTTCCTGGGAAGAATGCTGTTTGCCGGTGAGGATGGCGTGAAGAAGGTCCGCGTCCTGTCCGGTGGTGAGAAAGTTCGCTGCATGCTGTCCAAGATGATGATTTCCGGGGCAAATGTGTTGATGTTTGATGAGCCGACGGACCATCTGGATATGGAATCCATCACGGCGCTTAACAACGGTATGACAAAGTTCCCGGGAGTGATTCTGTTCTCCTCCCGTGACCATCAGATTGTGGAGACAACGGCAAACCGTATTATGGAGATCGTGAATGGAAAGCTGATTGATAAGATTACAACCTACGACGAATATCTGGCCAGCGATGAGATGGCGAGAAAACGTCAGGTATTTACAGTTACAGACAGCCAGGAAGAAGACGACTGATGAGGGAATAGGAAAAGGAGCTGCTGTTTCATGGATGAGTGGATCTATGAAACAACGGCTCCTTTTTTATTGCATAGGAAGTTGCTTCCTATGCAATAAAAACGCTCCGCGAGGATCGCCATGCTCTTATGCACTGCTTCCCGGATTTTCCGATGTGGTTGGTGGAAGTTTTCGCTTTTCACTGGTTTCCAGATATGTCAGGTAGTTGACGTAATCAATCAGCATCTTTTTAGAAGTATTGTTGAAACTGCAGATGCGGCAGACAAAATCGCCGACAGTCACGTTTTTCAGAAATGTGGCAGAGTATTCCGGTGTCAGGGAAGAGTAGGGAATCCGCCCGAGAATATAATCGGCGCTGACATTGTAGTAAGAAGCCAGGCTCAGCAGGTGACGCATGGGAAGATCGTTGCGGTTTGTCTCATAGCGGGAATAAATCTGCTGCGTAGTACCCAGAAGTTTTGAGATATCTTCCTGTGTCTTGCCTTTTTGTTCCCTCAGAATCCGAAGACGCTCGCCTATAATTTCCATCCGAATCCTCCTGTTCCTGTGCTGCCGGTTTCTTCAGTCATTGGTACAATGATGCTATCATACATGTAAAATATTGTACCCATTTACAATTAAAAAGATGTAGTGATAAAACACTATACACTAAATAAGATGTAAAACAAGTGAAAAAAGGGAATGAAAACCGGAAGGCGGGGAAGGCCAGGGGATCAGAGAAGGGGCCAGGGAAAATCAAGGTTTACAGTCTGGCTGAATTATATTACAATAAAAATAGAAAGAAAGCGGAAAGGAAATGGATGATATGGAGCAAAAACCGGTATTAGTGATCATGGCGGCCGGAATGGGCAGCCGGTATGGCGGTCTGAAGCAGATTGACCCCGTAGACCGGGAGGGGGATCTGATTATTGATTTTTCCATCTTTGATGCGGTGGAGGCGGGATTTGAGACCGTGGTGTTTATTATTAAAAAAGCCATTGAGAAGGAATTTAAAGAGCATATCGGAAACCGTATGGAGCAGTACGTGAAGGTACGATACGTGTACCAGGAAAATGACCGGCTTCCGGCAGGGTTTTCCGTTCCGGAGGAACGAGTGAAACCCTGGGGAACCGGTCATGCGATTCTCTGCTGCAAGGATGTGATCCAGGGGCCCTTCGCGGTAATCAATGCAGATGATTATTATGGAAAATCGGCATTTCGTGAAATTTACCGCCGCCTGGCAGGCCATGGCGATGACGGGAAGTATCAGTATGCCATGGTGGGTTACGAGCTTTACAATACACTGACCGAGAATGGCCATGTGGCCCGGGGAGTCTGCACCGTGGATGGGGACGGGAAACTGACGGATATCCATGAGAGAACCCGGATTGAAAAACATGGAGATACGGCAGAATATACGGAGGATCAGGGAAAAACCTGGGAAACGCTTCCGAAGGAGACTCTGGTTTCCATGAATATGTGGGGCTTCACGGCCAGCATTCTGGAGGAGCTGGAGGCACGGTTTGTGCCGTTCCTGGAAAAAAACCTTTCCTCCAACCCCACAGGATGCGAGTATTTTCTTCCTTTTGTGGTGGATGAGCTTTTAAAGGAAGGAAAAGCGGAGGTAACCGTTTTAAAGAGCACGGATCGCTGGTATGGTGTGACTTACAAGGAAGATAAGAAAACGGTCACTTCCGCCATCCAGGCGATGAAGGACAGCGGTCTGTATCCTGCCAGACTCTGGAAGTAGAGAAGGGGCAGATTTAGGGGATTTTGCCGCATCCGGTGCATAAAATAAGAAAGAAAATGCGGCAAAGGAAAGGAAGAGTTATGGGAAAGATTTTTAAGAGCCTGCCGTTCCGCCTGCTTTTGGGCGTAGTGATCGGCATTTTAGTGGGGTTAAAGGCAAACCTTACGATTATGCATGTGGTTGTAACGCTGAATTATATCTGCGGACAGTTGATTTCTTTCTGTGTTCCGCTGATTATCATCGGATTTATTGCGCCGTCCATTACGAAATTGGGAAGGAATGCTTCAAAGCTTTTGGGACTGGCACTTCTGTTGGCTTATGGGTCATCGCTGGGAGCTGCGCTGTTTTCCATGTCTGCCGGTTATGTATTGATTCCAGGACTTTCGATCCAGACCGTGACAGAAGGGCTTAAAGAACTGCCGGAAGTGGTATTCCAGCTGAAAATACCGCCGGTTATGGAGGTTATGAGTGCGCTGGTGTTTTCTGTTTTGATCGGCCTGGCGGCAACCTGGACGAAGGCAGAAACCGTCATCAGCCTGCTGGATGAGTTTCAGAAGATTGTTCTGGATGTGGTAAAGAAGATTATGATTCCGATTCTTCCATTCTACATCGCGTTCACATTCTGCTCTCTGGCCTATGAGGGTTCCATTACCAAACAGGCCCCGGTATTTTTGACGGTAATCCTGATCGTTATGGCGGGCCACTATATCTGGATGGCGCTTTTGTATATGCTGGCAGGGGTGTATGCAGGCAAAGATCCCCGCAAGGTGGTAAAGCACTATGGCCCGGCTTATATTACGGCAGTGGGAACCATGTCTTCGGCGGCTACGCTGGCCGTAGCGCTGCAGTGTGCCAAGAAAGGCGAGCCGACGCTGCGGGATGACATGGTAGACTTTGGTATTCCGCTGTTTGCCAATATCCATCTGTGCGGCTCTGTGCTGACAGAGGTGTTTTTTGTTATGACGGTTTCACAGATCCTGTATGAAACGATTCCGTCCATGCCGACGATGATTCTGTTCTGCGCACTGCTTGGCGTGTTCGCTGTGGGGGCTCCTGGTGTTCCCGGTGGAACCGTTATGGCGTCTTTGGGCCTGATTACCGGTGTTCTGGGTTTTGATGCCACGGGAACGGCGCTGATGCTGACGATTTTTGCTTTGCAGGACAGCTTTGGCACAGCCTGCAATGTAACGGGAGATGGCGCTCTGACGCTGATGCTGACGGGATATGTGGAGAAACACAATATTAAAAAACAGTCTCTCCATGTGGAGTTGTAACGTAACGATTCAGGAAGTGGGAGAAACGTATGAAGAAAATGATTTCCTGGAATGTAAACGGACTCAGGGCCTGTGTGGGAAAGGGATTTTTGGATATTTTCAAGGAATTGGACGCGGATATTTTCTGCATTCAGGAGAGTAAGCTGCAGGCGGGGCAGATTGATCTTAAGCTGGACGGCTATTATCAGTATTGGAGTTATGCGGAGAAAAAAGGGTATTCCGGTACTGCCCTTTTTACGAAGGAGGAACCGCTTTCCGTCAGCTATGGACTGGGAATAGAGGTTCATGACCATGAGGGGCGTGTTATTACAGCGGAGTATCCGGATTACTATGTGGTAACCTGCTATACGCCCAATTCGCAGGACGGCCTTGCGAGGCTTTCCTACCGGATGGAATGGGAGGATGATTTCAGGGCTTATGTGAAAGGGCTGGAGAAGAAAAAACCGGTTATTTTCTGTGGCGATCTGAATGTGGCTCATCGGGAAATTGATCTGAAAAATCCCAAAACAAACCGAAAAAATGCCGGGTTTACGGACGAAGAGCGAGGAAAATTCACGGAACTTTTGGACGCCGGTTTTATTGACACCTATCGATATTTTTATCCGGATCAGGAAGGCGTCTATTCCTGGTGGTCGTACCGGTTCAAAGCGCGGGAAAAAAATGCGGGATGGCGGATCGATTATTTCTGCGTTTCTGAAAGTCTGAAGGACCGGTTGGCTGAAACGAAAATTCATACAGAAATTCTGGGCTCGGATCATTGCCCGGTGGAACTTGATATAAAGGATTGTGACGAATTATGAATCTGGTAACAGCAGAACATCTGACAAAGTCCTACACGGAACGGCTTTTGTTTGATGATACATCGATTTCCATTCATGAAGGGGAAAAAATCGGTCTCATTGGAATCAATGGGACCGGAAAATCAACGCTTTTAAGGATCGTGGCCGGTTTGGAAGAACCGGATGAGGGGAGTGTGGTGCGCACCAGAAATCTGTATATTCGATATCTGTCGCAGAATCCCGTCTTTGAAGCAGGACGCACGGTGCTGGACTGTGTGATACGGGAGAATCTGGAGCATGAGCATGGATGGGATCTGGAGGGAGAGGCCAAATCCATTCTGAATAAGCTGGGTATTTCTGACTACGGAGCAGCAGTGGAGACGCTTTCCGGCGGCCAGCGGAAAAGAGTGGCTTTGGCTGCAGTTCTTCTCTCCACTGCGGATCTTCTGGTGCTGGATGAGCCGACGAACCATCTGGACAGTGAGATGGCGGACTGGCTGGAGGAATATCTGAAAAAATTCCGCGGTGCTCTTTTGATGATTACCCATGACCGGTATTTTTTGGACAGCGTGGTAAATCGGATTGTGGAGCTGGATCAGGGGAAGCTTTATAGCTATCCGTCAGGTTATGCGGGTTATTTGGAGCGCAAGGCAGAGCGAGAGGCGATAGAGCAGGCAGCAGAGCGGAAACGCCAGTCTATCCTGCGGACCGAGTTGGAGTGGATTCGGCGTGGTGCGAGGGCCAGAAGCACCAAACAGAAAGGGCGGATTCAGAGATTTGAGGCTTTAAGCAGTATGGAGGCGCCGAAATCAGAAGAGAGTGTGGAGATGGCGTCCTTATCCAGCCGTTTGGGGCGGACAACCGTGGAGATTTCCAATCTGAAAAAGGGGTATGGAGACAGGCTTTTGATCGATGATTATTCCTATATTTTTCTGAAAAACGACCGGATCGGTATTATCGGACCAAATGGAAGCGGCAAGTCAACCCTGATGAAGATGATTGCCGGATGGATCAGGCCGGATGCTGGGGAGATCGTGATTGGCCAGACTGTAAAGATGGGGTACTTTTCTCAGGAAAATGAGGATATGGACACCTCGCTGCGGGTAATTGATTATATCAAGAATGTGGCGGAATACGTGCGGACACCGGACGGCCTGGTTTCAGCCAGCCAGATGCTGGAACGTTTTCTGTTTCCATCCCATATGCAGTATACGGTAATCGAGAAGCTGTCCGGCGGAGAGAGAAGGAGGCTGTATCTTCTTCATATCCTTATGGGGGCTCCCAATGTGCTGCTGCTGGATGAACCCACCAATGACCTGGATATTCAGACCCTGACCATACTGGAGGATTATCTGGATCATTTTCAGGGGATTGTCATCGCGGTATCCCATGACCGGTATTTTCTGGACCGGATCGCAAGGCGGATTTTTGCCTTCGAGGGAAACGGGAAAATCCGCCAGTACGAGGGCGGTTATACGGATTATCAGGCGGCAAAGCAGAGCGAGGCCGTTTCTGAGGGAGAAGACGGCTCCAGCGGCGGAAATGGAAAAGCCGGTTCCGGGGACTCAGCAGAGACTTCTGCGGCAAAGGACTGGCGGCACCGGGAGAAAAAACTGAAATTTACATATAAGGAACAAAAAGAATGGGATACCATTGAGGACGATATTGCAGCTCTGGAGGAGACGGTGGCGGAGTTGGAGGCACAGATGAGTGCTTCCGCCAGAGATTATGCTGCGCTGAGTGGTATTATGAAGGAAAAAGAAGAGAAAGAACGGGAACTGGAAGAAAAAATGGAACGATGGATGTATCTCAATGACCTGGCAGAGCGGATTGCGGCGCAGAACTCTGCTGCGGGGAAATAGCGGCAGGTACGGAGAGAAGGTGTCCGTCAGGGGTAAGGATGCGACAGCGTCATAGGGTGCGTCCCGGATTGGAGAGAGACGAGTGAAGGCAGACAAAATTAAAAAAGGAACGACCAGATTACAGAATTTTACTCCCGGAGTGACGCGGACAGAGGGGGGGTTTCATATCTGTGCAGAGATTCCCGGGGACGGCTGCAGCCTTGTGGTATATGAAGAGGGGGAAAAGAAAAAAATAGTGATTCCATTTTCCGACCGGGAGCGGATTGGGGACATTTGGTCTATGGAGATTGAGGCGGAAGACGGTGACGGATTGGAATACTGTCTGGAGCAGAACGGCGCCGAGATCCCAGATCCCTGTGGCAGAGAGTATACTGGGCGGGAGCGCTGGGGCGATCTGCGGGAAGACAGACAGCCGACCAGGTGCCATTTTCCGGACGGCTCTTACGACTGGGAAGGCGATGTGCCTTTGAAACGGCCGTACGATGAAAGTGTGCTGTATCGTCTTCATGTGCGGGGATTTACCAGACATCCTTCCTCTGGGGCAGAGGAACGTGGAACATTTCGTGCCATTATCTCCAAGATTCCCTATCTGAAGGAGCTGGGCGTCACGGCGGTGGAACTTATGCCGCCCAATGAATTCCAGGAGGTGATGCGGGAGGATGGAAAAGACGGAAACCCGTATGCCACTGGCGCACCGACAGGAAAATTGAATTATTGGGGATACGGGGACAGCTGGCTGTTCGCTCCCAAAGCATCTTATGCATCGGGAAAGCAAAAGGAGCCGTGCCGGGAGTTCAAGGATCTGGTAAAGGAGCTGCATAAAAATGGCCTCGAGATTCTGATCGAACTGTATTTTACCGGACGGGAAAGTGCCTCTCTGGTTCAGGAAGCAGTGCGCTTCTGGGTATATGAGTACCATGTGGATGGGGTTCATTTGACGGGAGCCGCATCAGTCGGACATCTGGCGGCGGATCCGCTTCTGGCGGACACGAAGCTTCTGGCAACTTCCTGGGAGAACCAGACGGGAGATAAAAAAACGAGGGAGCGGCGCTGGCATCTGGGCGAATACAACGATGGCTTTTTGGTGGATATGCGGCGGGTGCTGAAGGGCGATGAGGGCCAGATCAGCAGTCTCATTTTCAGGAATCGGCGGAATCCGGCCGGCTTCGGTGTGATTAACTACATGGCCGGAACAAATGGATTTACCCTGATGGATATGGTGTCTTACGAGAGAAAACATAATGAGGCCAATGGGGAAAATAATCAGGATGGAACTGATTACAATTTTACATGGAACTGCGGCGCAGAAGGGCCGTCCAGAAAAAAGAAGATTCAGCAGATGCGGAAGAAACAGCTGAGGAACGCCTTTCTTTTGCTGTTTTTGAGTCAGGGAACGCCGATGATTCTGGCTGGGGATGAGTTCGGAAATTCTCAGAGCGGTAATAACAATGCATACTGCCAGGATAACGAGATTTCATGGCTTAACTGGAACCTGTTGGAGACCAATCGGGATATTTACGAATTTGTGAAGTATATGATTGAATTCCGGAAAAAGCATCCGGTATTTCACATGAAGGCAGAGCCGAAAAATATAGATTATCTGGCATGCGGACATCCGGATGTATCGTATCATGGCGTTAAGGCCTGGTGTCCGGAGTTTGAAAATTTTCGCCGCCAACTTGGAATTATGTACTGCGGCGAATATGAAAAAAAGGCGGATGGCACACCGGATGACTATTTCTTTGCTGCTTATAATATGCATTGGGAACCCCATGAATTTGCACTTCCCAACCTTCCGAAGGACATGAAGTGGCATATATGCCTGAATACGGATGCGGCAGAGGTAAATGGCATCTACCGGGAAGGAAAGGAGCTGTCGCTGGAGGATCAGAAGCAGTTTATGGTACCGGCCAGAACCATACTTGTATTTCGGGGATTTGTTCCGGAGAAAAGGGAAGACTCCGGGGAAGAGGTTGGAAAAACTGTTTCAGCTCGAAAACCGGAGAGAGGCCAGAAGGGGAATAGAATATGAAAAATATGAAGCATGGCAGATGCCTGGCGGCTGCTGGAATTCTGGGAGCTGCTGCCCTTTGTTTCTGGAATAGCGGTATGACGGATGGCTTGGCTGGCGGCGCCAGCGCACGGGTAACAGCGGCGGGAAAGACAGTTGCTGAAATGGCGGGGCCGGAGATTCTGGTAAAGAGCTTTGCCGGTCCGGGCGGGATTTCCTGTGAGGATCCGTATATGGCGTACCAGTGGGCACTGGAAAATGCCGGCGATTTGAAATTGGTTCCAAGCCGCACATCTGCGTCGCGGCCGCTGGGACAGCAGGGAGATAAAAGCATTTCTGGAGACGGGGAATTGCGGGCTACAGCAGGAATTGATATTCATGTAGCACCGGCCTGGGAAATGTATGAAAAATATGGGGACAAAAAGCCGGTTATCGTGGCACTGATTGATACGGGGGTGGATTTTACTCACCCAGAGCTTTCCAGTGCCATATGGGTCAATGAAGATGATATTGCCGGAGACGGTATCGACAATGACGGGAATGGGTACGTCGATGATACTTACGGCTGGAATTTTTATGATAACAGTCCGCAGGTATTTACCGGGACAGATGATCACCACGGAACCCATTCTGCCGGAACGATTGCGGCGGCACGAAACGGAGTGGGAACGGTGGGAATCTGTGATCCGGCCTATGTGAAGATTATGGTAATTAAAACGCTGGGAACGGCCACGGGAATCGGAACGGCCGGCAATGTGACGAAGGCGATCCAGTACGCCCAGGCCAATGGGGCGGATATTTGTAATCTCAGCTTCGGTACAACGAAGTACAGTGAAGACCTGTATCAGACCATGAAAAATTCCGGCATGCTGTTCGTGGTGGCGGCCGGAAACGGCGATGCCTCCGGTTTGGGGTACGATATAGATGCCTGGCCGGTGTACCCAGCCAGTTTTGATCTGGAAAATATTATTTCCGTGGCAAACCTTCAGTTTGACGGCCGCCTGGATGCGGCATCCAATTATGGCATGATCAGTGTTGACCTGGCAGCGCCTGGAAATTATATTCTCAGTACATCTCCGGGAGGCGGATATGACTACATGAGCGGCACCTCCATGGCAGCGCCGATGGTGTCCGGTGCTGCAGCGCTTTTGTCTTCTTTTGCGCCGGAACTGACGGCAGAGGAGATAAGAGCGTGCATTCTGAATTCTGCCCGTCCCCTGGCTGTGCTGCAGGGGAAGATGGCAACGGGAGGAATGTTGGATGTGAGTGCGGCAATGGAGCTGGCTGATCGCCTGCGCAGAGAAGGAAACGTAAAGCACTGAAGGCATGGAAGAGGATTCTGCGGAAAACGCTTGAACTAAAGGCAGTTTTGTGCTACCATAAGAGTGTAAAAATAATAAAATTCTTCGGGGCAGGGTGCAATTCCCTACCGGCGGTATAGTCCGCGAACCGCTTTGGCGGCCGATTCGGTGTAATTCCGAAACCGACAGTATAGTCTGGATGAGAGAAGAGGTTGGAGTCAGACATTTTTCCGTATGGATAAGAGAACCGGAAAATATTGACATGACGATGCAGCATATCATCCCAGATCCCCGTGATCTGGGATTTTTATTGCGCAGGCTCCGGATCCAAGGGACGGATTCCAGGAACACGCGATAGAAACGCTTCGCATGACTCCCCTTCGGAGAATTTCAGAATGTTTGCCGAAAGGAGAAATGAAACATGAAGACAGGAAGATGGAGTATCCAAAAGATGATTTACACAGGAATGCTGGCAGCGGTAGCCGGTGTGCTCATGTCACTGGAGTTTTCGGTTCCGCTGATGCCGCCTTTTTATAAGGTGGATTTCAGCGACGTTCCGTCTGTGGTGGCGATCTTTACGATGGGGCCGGTTGCCGGCGCCTGTGTGGAGGTAATCAAGCTTCTGATTAAGCTGTTTACGGTGGGAACCAATTCCATGTATGTGGGGGAGTTTGCTAACCTGATTGGAATTGTGATGTACGTATGGCCTCTCTGGTTTATTTACAAAAAGCTGGGAGGAACGAAGAAAGCGGCTGTACAGGCTCTTGTCTGCAGTACTGTAATTCGGACAGGACTGTCCTGCATAATCAATGCATTTATTACGCTGCCTATGTACGCAACGGCTATGAATCTTCCTTTGGATGAAGTGATCCGCATGGTGGCAGCTGTAAATCCGGCAATTCAGAATCTGAATGGATTTATTATTATGGCTACCATTCCGTTTAACCTGTTAAAGGTGGGGCTCAATTATGTGGTGGGACGTTTGCTGTACGTTCGTCTGCTGGAAGCCAGAGTCGTGCCGAAGATGGTCTGAGAAAGGGAGGAAGCTGCAGATGATTCAGAATTATCGGGATCTGACCCGGTGGGAGATGGAACAGCTGGATCGGGAACATACGATTGTGCTGATTCCGCTGGGGGCGTTGGAGCAGCATGGCAATCAGGCGCCGCTGGGCACGGATGATATCATTGCAGAGGCCATGGAAAAGGAAATTAAAAGGGCACTTGAGTCAGAGGGCGAGACGGATTTTCCCATGCTTTTGTTTCCGGTTATACCTGTCGGGCTCAGTACGGAGCATAAAAATTTCTGTGGTTCTGTGACACTGCGCCCGGATACGTATTACCATATGTTGTATGATATCAGCGTGAGCCTGGCGCATCATGGTTTTAAAAAATTGGCATTTCTCGTCTGTCATGGCGGTAATGCCCCCATTGTTCAGGTATTGAGCCGGGAGCTTAGAAGTGAACTGGGGATTTCTCCGTTTATTTTATCTTCCGGGGCATTTGACCACCCGGATGTGAAGGCAACCGTTTCCCCGGGAAATATTTGGGATTTTCATGGCGGGGAGATGGAAACATCCATGGTTATGGCAGTGGATGAAAGTCTGGTGAAACTGGAGTTGTCCGAAGCGGGGATTCCGACGGCCTTTGAGCATAATCATGCGCTTCGGCCTTATGGAAACGTTTCTATAGGCTGGGTGTCTGAGGACTGGAAAACACGGGAGGGAAAACCCATTGGGATCGGAGGGAACCCATCCGGTGCGACGGCAAAGAAGGGACGCATCATTTTAGAAACCAGTGCCAGGGTTCTGGTGCCTGGACTTAAGGAAATCCGGGACTGGAAGGACTGATAGAACAGATAAAAGCAGAGCCGAATCAAATGAAAGAAAGGCTCTGCTTTTTGTGTGGAATTATGATTCCCACCGTCCTGATGCACCACAGGGAAGAACCAGGCCGTTTTTGGATACCGGAAGTCCCAGCTCCTCGGAGCGGACAGTGCCGGGATGCCTGGAGAGAACCTCGGTGGACAGCATATACGTCAGTACAGAGGGGGCCAGTCCGGTGGTATAGGAGTTGATCAGGAAAAAGAGCGGCTGCTCGGATAAAAGCTGTGCGCACAGCTGAATAAAGGGATAAATAGAGTCTTCGATTTTCCAGATTTCTCCCTTCGGACCGCGTCCGTAGGACGGCGGATCCATGATAATGCCGTCATAATGGTTGCCGCGGCGGATTTCACGTTCTGCAAATTTGACACAGTCATCTACAATCCAGCGGATGGGGGCAGCCTCCAAGCCGGAGGAGCGGGCATTTTCCTTTGCCCAGGCCACCATTCCTTTGGAAGCGTCCACATGGGTTACGGAAGCACCGGCCGCTGCGGCTGCCAGTGTTGCACCGCCGGTATAGGCGAAGAGGTTGAGAACTTTTATGGGGCGTCCGGCTGTGCGGATCCGCTCTCCAAACCAGTCCCAGTTGGCTGCCTGTTCCGGAAAGAGGCCGGTGTGTTTGAAACTGAAGGGTTTCAGGTTAAAGGTTAGGTTCCGGTAGTGAATAGACCACTGCTCCGGCAAATCAAAAAACTCCCACTCCCCGCCGCCGCGGCTGCTTCGGTGGTAATGGCCGTTCATCTTTTTCCAGCCCCGGTGTGTTTTCGGCGTGTCCCAGATTACCTGGGGGTCTGGGCGTACCAGCAGATATGTTCCCCAGCGTTCCAGTTTCTCTCCGCGGGAACAGTCAATCACTTCATAATCTTTCCATCCATCTGCGATCCACATATTTCAATCTCCTGTATTTCCTGTATATTTATATGTAACGATTCGGGGCGGTTTCGCTTATATCCGCCGGGAACTGCTGTTTCCATATAGAGGCAGAATATCATTGCGATTCAATTATATCGGGTTGCAGAAAGTGTGTCAAACAGTATTGTTGATTTGGCCATATTCTATGGGAGCCGGGGCAGCTGTGCAGAATGTTGTAAGTAAATTGAAAGATTATTTTGCTTGAAGAATTAAGTTTCTCCTGCTAGAATGTAAATTAGAGTATTTGTATACAAATGGGAGGATGGAGCATGAAGAATAGACGAATTGCGGTCTGCGTTCTTTCCGCGGCGCTGACGATTGGAGCAGCCTCCATGACGGCATATGCGGCAGAGGGCTGGCAGCAGTCGCAGACGGGGACGGGTTGGGTCTACCTGGATTCCAACGGAAATAAGGTGACCAGTGCCTGGAAAAAGGGTGCGGACAACTTGTGGCGTTATCTGGATGCACAGGGAAACATGGCAGCCAATGTGTGGGTAGACGATGAGTATTTTATAGAAGGAACAGGGATTATGGCCAGCGAGAAGTGGCTTAGGCTGCCGAAGCGGAATCCCGGATGGAATGAGTCGGATAACACGATGGTGTGGTACTATTTTTCCAGCAGCGGAAAGCTGGTTTCGGATGGATGGTCCAAGATTAACGGCCAGTATTATTACTTTGATTCAGAGGGTGTTATGCAGACCGGCTGGGTGGATGATGATACCTATTATACCGGTGAGGACGGAGCCATGAGGACCGGATGGCAGTACCTTCGGGATCCGGAGACGGATGATGATGATTTTGATGAGGTAATTCCTTACGATGATGACGAGGATGCGCACTGGTATTATTTTTTGAGCTCTGGTAAAAAATATGTACCCAACAACAGCGACGGAGATTATAAGCTTTACAAGATAGACGGTGTATACTACTGCTTTGATGAAAATGGAGCCATGCAGACCGGCTGGGTCAACATGGGAGACGAGGCAGATGGGAATTTTGAAAATTACCGCTATTTTAAGGAAAATGGTGCCGTGCAGACTGGATGGCTGACCGTGACTCCTCCGGAGGATGACGACTATAATCTGGATCTGGGAACGGATGTGGAGTGGTATTATTTTTCCAATACAGGAGTTCCGAAGGTGGGACCGAGGGTGGAGGATGCCTCCACCAGTGATCTTGTGAGGATTAACGGTATTACATATCTGTTTAATGAAAAGGGGAATCCGGTTTATGGTCTGCGCCGCCTTCAGGTGGGCAGCTCAGATAACTATGCCTGCTATTTCTTTGGAGCGGACAAGGCTACAAGTTCTGTGGTAAAAGGAAAAGGAACTGTGGAAGAAGGCGATGGAACGAAGAGCCAGTTCTATTTTGCAGAGTCGGGCAACAAAGCCGGACGCGGTTATACGGGTGTTGAGGATAATTACCTGTATTATATGGGGAAACTTCAGAAGGCTGAAAGCGGAACCAAATATGAAGGAATCCGTGTGGATGGAAAGAACTATCTGGTCAATACATCCGGAAAGATCGTAAAATCTGGATCAGTAAAGGATTCCAGTGGGGCCAAGATCAAGACCAATTCTTCCGGCGTTATTACAGAAGTGGACGGGGAAAAAGATGATATTGAGGATATCGTCAGAGATCCGGTAGAGCCGGATTATTGGGAGGACTAAGAGTCAGGGAGCTCTTCCTGAAATAAAAGAAAAGAAAAACCTCTGTTTTCTGGATTGGCAGAAATCAGAGGTTTTCTTTTTTTAAGTGATAAAAACTAAGAATAAGCATCTAAAATAAGCTTTATAAATTGACGTGCCTGTTCCGGCAGCGGGACTGTTTCCAAATAGATATACCCCATCTCTGCTGAGAAAGAAGTGGAATGGCTGTGCTCTTCCAGTGGAACAGAGACAAAATTATGGATTTCTTCCTGACGGATGGACGGGCTGGTTCCTACCGTGAAATAATCTGTTTGAGCCAGTATGTTATTCAGAGATGCACGGTCATAGACGAATATCTGACGTGTGATCCGGTCTGGATCAAAAAAGGTATTGTACCAGAGGTTATCAGCGTTTTCGCTTCCGAAAAGAAGGCCGTTTCCATATCGTACAAGGCCGTAGGAGTAAAGATCGTCAATGATAATAGGGCGGCCTGTCTGTAGGAGCGGGTGATTTTTAGACAGGATTACCTGACGCTCCAGAGAACGGATCGGTTTGTAGTGAATGTTTTTTGCCTTGAGCCGTGCCAGAAACTCTTTGCGCTCAGCATTGTGAACCTGGACGATACCGAGGCAGGAGGTTTGTGTATAGACATCGTTGATGGCCATGCTGTTGCTGCCCTCGCGTATATGGAACTTTGTATCAGACTGTTTGGGATGCTCGTTTACAAATTGGAGAAAACAGTCCATTACTAAGGAGGAACGAACGGTGGATATGCTGAATTCCAGCATATCATTTTGAGCGGAGTCGTAGAGACGGAGCATACAGTCCATTTCGTTGACGAGGCGGGCGGCGTGGAGGAGAAACTGACGCCCCTGTTCGGTGGGAACCACACCGTCATTCTGGCGGATAAAGATGGTAATATGGAGCTCTGCTTCGATTTCTTTTACGCATTTGCTGAGATGGGGTTGGGTAATAAATAATTCCTGGGCGGCGCGGGACATGGAGCCGCACCGGGAAATAGTAAGTGCGTATCGTAAGTGTTCCAGTTTCATAAGATCCTCCTGAAAAAGTTATATCCGTATAACTATAATACATTACCAGTTTTTGAAAAACAAGTAGTATCATAATTGTATATATAAGCTGTACAGTAAAAACATGGTAACTGGATGTGAGTGAAAAAAGAAATGAGGTGCAGAGAGAGACAGTGACATTGATGAAAATAGAGGAATTGGGGAAATGGCTGGACGAAAAAAAAGAAGCCTATTGCCGCATCAGTGATAGGATTTGGGAATTGGCGGAGCTTCAATATAGAGAGAACGGATCGGCTTTTCTTCAGGCGGAGTATCTGAAAAAACAGGGATTTTCCGTGCGGACTGACCTGGCTGGTATGGAGACTGCCTTTGTGGCAGAGTGGGGAGAAGGAGCTCCGGTGGTGGCGATTCTGGGGGAATACGATGCCCTGGATGGCCTTAGCCAACAGGCGGGAGCTACGGAATGTATTCCGATCAAAGAGAATGGACCGGGCCATGGCTGTGGTCATAATCTTCTGGGAACGGCAGGGGTAGCTGCTGCGGAGGCCGTGAAGGAGTATTTAGAAAGAAATGGGAAAAAGGGAACGGTGCGCTATTATGGCTGCCCCGCTGAAGAGGGCGGAGCCGGGAAAACCTTTATGGTACGCGAGGGTTGCTTTGATGGAGTAGATGCCGCTTTTACCTGGCATCCTTCTTATCAAAATGTGATGTTTACAACGGGAACCCTGGCAAATTTCCAGGTTAAATTTAAGTTTAAAGGAATCAGCTCCCACGCAGCTGCATCTCCGCATATGGGACGCAGTGCTCTGGATGCGCTGGAACTGATGAATGTGGGTGTCAACTTTTTGAGAGAACATATCGTGCCGGAGGCCAGAATCCATTATGCTATCGTGAATACAGGGGGGACAGCCCCCAATGTAGTGCAGGCGGAGGCGGAGGCGATCTACCTGGTAAGAGCCCCCCATCTGGAACAGACGAGAGAGATTTTTGATCGTGTTGTGCGTATTGCCAAAGGTGCAGCTCAGATGACGGATACAGAAATGGAGATGGAGTTTCAGACGGGCGTATCGGATTATATTCCCAACGGAGTATTGACAGGACTGGCGGAGGAGTGTTTCCGGCATTTTCTTCCCATGAGAGGGATATCGGAGGAGAATAAAAGCTATATGAAGGCATTGCGAGAAAAAATGCCGTTTTGTCCGATGCCGGGGGAGAAGGAAGAGGCTGATTTCATTTTGGAAAATGGTTATTGCGGGGGTCTTCTTCCTCAGGATGGATCTTCCGCACACGCTTCCACGGATGTGGGGGATGTGAGCTGGGTGGTTCCTACGGCTCAGTTTGAAACAGCTTGCTATGCCTATGGAACGCCCAGCCATTCCTGGCAGCGAACGGCCCAGGGAAAGACAGAGATTGCTTATGAAGGGATGATGACTGCGGCGAAGGTCATGGCGATGGCAGCCTGTCGTCTTCTGGAGGAACCGCTTCTTCTGGAGGATGCCAGGAAAGAGCATGAACAAAACAGGGGAGGCGTGAAGTACATGAGTCCGATTCCGGATGATGTGGTTCCGCAGATTTAGGAGGAGAACAATGGGAGAGAATAGAAAGAAACGGTCTGAAACCGGTGGTAAAAAACAGGGAATATGGGGGTTATTCATTTTAAATAGGAAGGAAGTGACCTTCCGGGCAATTTTGATCGGCGTGCTGATGGGGGCACTGTTGGCGTGTTCCAATGTCTATTTGGCTATGAAGGTGGGGGCCTTCAATGGCGGTTCTGTCCCGGGAGCGATTATTGGTTCTTCCTTGCTGCGGCTGTTCGGTTCCGAGAATCTTCTTTTAGAGACGAATATTATTCACACCACGGCATCTGCCGGAGCTAATTTTTCAGGAGCTTATTTTGATGCCCTTCCAGTGGCTCACAGCCTGGGATTTACATCGGGATATTTGGAGATGTTTTTGTACCTGGCTTTCGGTGGATTCATCGGAATTTCTCTGACGGTTCTTTTTAGAAGGTATTTGGTAGTAGAAGAGCAGCTTCCTTATCCTCAGGGACTGGCGGTTGCCAATACGTTGCAGGTAATTGATAATCCCAAGAGCGGCAAACGGAAAATGCGCCTTTTAGTTTTGGGCTTTATTCTGTCCGGTATTGTAGTGCTTTTGCAATCACAACTTTGCGGCGGCATTCTTCCGTCCGCTGTGGATTTGACAGGCTGGCTTCCGAAGGGATGTATGTTTGGGATTGCGATTTCTCCACTTCTCCTGGGATTTGGCTATATCATGGGAATGAAATCTTCCGTTGGATATTTTCTGGGAAATGTGATTACCGGCCTGATTGTTTCTCCTATGCTCTTGAAAATGGGGATTTTAGAGAACGTGAGCTGGGAGGCATCTGCTACGAAGATTGTTTCTCCAGCTTCCGGACTTTTGATTGGTGGAACTGTTTTGACAATGCTCCTCAATTATAAAGCATTTTTAAAAGCATTTCAGGCTCTCGCGAAAGCAAGGATTTCCAATGCCGCTTCCGAAGGAAATATGGCTGACGTGGATCTGCCTCTGTGGGTTCCCATGTCTGTTATTGCTGCCGGAACCGTGGTTCTTGCGTTTCTGTTTCAGAAATATGCGCTGTTTATCGCTTTTCCGGTGGTAGTGGTTCTCGCGTTCCTGTTTGCGCTTGTGGCTGCCAGAACCACGGGCGAGACCGGTCTTTGTCCCACTAGCCTTTTTGTGTGGGTAACCATGGCGATTGTGGGAACTATTATTACAAAGAATCCTGGCGTGATTGCCTTTATCTCCGGTATTGTGGCTGTCTCTGTGGGACAGGCTTCTGACAGTATGAATGACATGAAGACGGGCCATCTTATCAAGGCAGTTCCGGGATCTCAGCAAATCGTGCAGTATATGGGTATGTTGGGCGGCGCCCTGGCAGCCCCGCTGGCCTTTGGTATCATCGTGCAGGCCTACGGTATTTTCAATGAGCAGTTTCCGGTTCCTTTTGGCATGGTGGCAAAAGAGATCGTGACCAGTATCTCGCAGGGAGGAAATCCATTCAATGGAACAACGCTGGCTTTGGGTTTGGCAGCAGGCGGCGTGATGTCCTTTTTCGGTCTTCCGGCTCTTCCAGTTGGTCTGGGGATGTTTGCTCCGCTGAGCAACGGTGCGGCTGTTTTGATTGGCGGCCTGATTCGCAAGGCTATGGAGAGGAAAAGCGCGGAAACGGAGGATGACGGCGTAGCATTTTTCTCCGGTATCCTTGGCGGCGAGGGACTTATGGGCGTGGTAATCGCTGCGCTGGTGGCTTTCTTATTATAAGGAAGAGCATGAATATCCGTGAAGAAGAGAAGTTGCGTATAAAAGCTATTCATAAAGATAGGGGGATTGGAATGTATCCGGTTACAACATATTCAATCGCAGGCTATGATCCGGAAACAAAAGAGTGGGGGATCGCTGTTCAGTCAAAATTTTTGGCGGTTGGTTCTCTGGTACCCTACGTGTTGGCGGGGGTAGGTGTGGTGGCATCTCAGGCTAAAACCAATTCCAGGTTTGGCCCCAGGGCTGCGGTGCTTCTTCAGCAGGGAATGACGGCACAGGAGGCGCTGGATTGTCTTTTGAAAGAGGATGAGTATAGGGAGATTCGTCAGGTGGGGATTGTAGACCAATACGGAAATTCAGCGGCCCATTCCGGAGCTATGAATTATCCTTATTCAGGTCATAGGACTGGACAGAATTATTCCTGCCAGGGCAATGTGCTTCTGGGGCCGGTGGTTTTGGATGAGATGGAAAAAGCTTTCATAAATACCAGGGGGGACTTGGCGCACAGGCTTATTACCGCTCTGGAGGCGGCCCAAAATGCAGGAGGAGAACGCCGCGGACAGGAAGGCGCGGCGCTGATTGTGAGAAAGAAACCGTCCTTCGAACTGATGGGGGAGGCGGAAAACTATATTGATTTGCGGGTGGATCAGCACATTTCCCCGATTGCAGAACTGAAACGCCTGCTTCAATGGCATCGGGTAGAGTATTCACAAAATCACAAAGATAAATTTTATCCCTTTGAGGGAGGGACGAGATACCGCCTGACAGAGCTGCTATGTGAAACCGGTATTATCAATGCCTGCCTTGAGACAGGACAAAGCCTTGAGACAGTTTTGGATAGACTGGGAAAGGAACAGGGGATTACACCTGTTTTCTCCGACGGTTTTATAAATGGAGGTCTGGTAAACCGGGTGGTTGCCCGGTATTATGAGATGCAGGAAGAAAAATACGCAAAACGTTAAAGAAAAGATATGGGCCGCTGCCTCATGGAGAATGATTCCCTGTGGGGCAGCGGCTCTTTGCCGTCAAACTGCCCAAAAATCAATTCAAAACTTCGTGAATTTCGCAGAAAAAAACGTGAAAAAGTCCTTGCAATCCAGAAAAACTTATGGTATGATAACAAAGCTGTGGCATGATAGCTGTGAAGCGTGAGGTTGCTGCCCCTGAATGTGGCAGGTTATTCCGTGGAGCGAATGTCAAGTTAGGAAACTGGCGACAAGTCACTGTACAACTTTAGAGAATACCTAATATATGGAGGATTCAGTGTGGAGTTTTGTATGACACACACGGATATGTGTACAGTCACCGCTTGTCGTGCTTCAAATAGTACGAAAAGGAGGCGACTTTTTTTATGGCAAGTCAAGTAATGAGAATCACACTGAAAGCTTATGATCATCAGCTGGTAGATAGTTCCGCTGCAAAAATCATCGAGACTGTAAAGAAAAACGGATCTAAGGTGAGCGGACCGGTGCCGCTGCCCACGAAGAAGGAGGTTGTAACCATCCTGCGTGCGGTTCATAAGTACAAAGATTCCAGAGAGCAGTTCGAGCAGAGAACTCACAAGAGACTGATCGATATCATTGCTCCCAGCCAGAAGACGGTTGATGCACTGCAGAGACTGGAGATGCCGGCTGGCGTTTACATCAACGTAAAGATGAAAACAAAATAATTTATGTTAGAGTGCAATCCTAAAAGGTTTAGATAGACACATCTGGACTGTTCTAGGATGAACGCAGGAGGCCGGAGGCTGAGCGCGTTCCGCTGTAGAAAAAGACAGGAGGTCAAATAATGAAGAAAGCGATTTTAGCTACCAAAGTCGGAATGACTCAAATCTTCAACGAAGACGGAGTATTAACTCCCGTAACTGTTCTTCAGGCAGGACCGTGCGTAGTAACGCAGGTTAAGACAGAAGAGAACGACGGCTACAAGGCAGTGCAGGTTGGTTTTGTAGACAAGAGAGAGAAGCTTGTTACGAAGCCGGTTAAAGGCCATTTTGACAAGGCTGGCGTTGCTTACAAGAGATATGTCAGAGAGTTCCGCTTTGACAATGCAGAAGAGTATTCTGTAAAGGATGAGATTAAAGCAGACATCTTCGCAGCAGGCGACAAGATCGATGCAACGGCTGTTTCCAAGGGAAAAGGTTTCCAGGGCGCCATCAAGAGACACGGCCAGCACAGAGGACCGATGGCTCACGGTTCCAAGTTCCATCGTCATCAGGGTTCCAACGGTTCCGCAACCACACCGGGACGCGTATTTAAGGGCAAAGGAATGCCGGGTCACATGGGCAACGTAAAAGTTACCATCCAGAACCTGGAGGTTGTACGGGTAGATGCTGAGAACAACTTAATCCTTGTCAAAGGCGCAGTACCGGGACCGAAGAAATCCTTAGTAACAATCAAAGAGACAGTAAAGGCCGCTAGATAAGGCGTTTACGGGAAAGGAGGAACATACAGATGGCAAACGTATCTGTTTTCAATATGGAAGGCAACGAAGTCGGCACATTAGAGTTAAATGACGCCGTATTCGGTGTAGAAGTAAATGAACATCTGGTTCACCTGGCTGTTGTGGCTCAGCTTGCCAACAAGCGCCAGGGAACACAGAAGGCAAAAACCCGTTCCGAAGTTTCCGGCGGAGGTAAGAAGCCGTGGAGACAGAAAGGAACCGGACATGCAAGACAGGGTTCAACGAGAGCTCCGCAGTGGACCGGCGGCGGCGTAGTATTCGCTCCGACTCCCCGTGATTACACGATTCGCTTAAACAAGAAGGAGAAGAGAGCTGCTCTCAAATCCGCTCTGACAAGCCGTGTAAATGAGAATAAGTTCATCGTGGTTGATGCTATGAACTTCGATGAGATCAAAACAAAGAAATTCGTTCAGGTTATGAATAATCTGAAGGTTGCAAAGGCTCTGGTTGTTCTGGACGAGGCCTGCGGCAACACAGTATTATCCGCTAGAAACGTAGCTGATGTTAAGACAGCATCCGTAAGCACCATGAATGTTTACGATATCCTGAAATACAACACAGTAGTGGCAACGAAAGCCGCTGTAGCTTCGATCGAGGAGGTGTATGCATAATGGCAAACGTACAGTACTATGACGTCATCCTCAAACCGGTAGTAACCGAGAAGAGCATGAATGCGATGTCTGATAAAAAATATACTTTCCTGGTTCACACGGAAGCCAACAAGAGCATGATCAAAGAGGCTGTTGAGAAAATGTTCCCGGGCACCAAGGTAAAGAGTGTCAACACCATGAACATGGATGGCAAGACCAAGAGAAGAGGCATGACCTTCGGTAAGACGGCTAAGACCAAGAAGGCTATTGTACAGCTGACGGAAGACAGCAAAGAGATCGAGATTTTTGCTGGTCTGTAATTAAGAGTCCGCAGAACGCCTGGCATTTTCCGGCTGCATGCGAGACGAGATATACGACGAACACTATGTCGTGATAACATGAAGAAACGCCAGGAGGCGTTGAACGAAAGGAGTCAAAGTCATGGGAATTAAAACATACAGCCCATATACACCTTCCAGAAGACATATGACCGGCTCTGATTTCTCTGAGATTACCAAGGCAACACCGGAGAAATCCTTAGTGGTATCCTTAAAGAAGAATGCCGGCCGCAACAATCAGGGTAAGATTACCGTACGTCACAGAGGCGGCGGTTCCAGAAGAAAATACAGAATCATCGACTTTAAGAGAAATGCAAAAGACGGCATTCCGGCAACGGTACTCGGTATCGAGTATGATCCGAACCGCAGCGCAAACATTGCTCTGATCTGCTATGCAGACGGTGAGAAGGCTTATATCCTTGCACCGGCCGGTTTACAGGTTGGCGCGAAGGTTATGAGCGGTGCTCAGGCTGAGGCGAAGGTTGGTAACTGCTTACCGCTTTCCGAGATCCCGGTCGGTGCACAGATCCACAACATTGAGCTTTATCCCGGAAAGGGCGGCCAGCTGGTTCGTTCCGCTGGAAACTCAGCTCAGTTAATGGCAAAAGAAGGCAAATATGCAACCCTTAGATTACCCTCCGGAGAGATGAGAATGGTTCCGATCATCTGCCGCGCAACCATCGGCGTTGTCGGCAATGGCGAGCACAACCTGATCAACATCGGTAAGGCTGGTAGAAAACGTCACATGGGCTTCCGTCCGACGGTTCGCGGTTCTGTTATGAACCCCAACGACCATCCGCACGGCGGTGGTGAGGGCAAGACCGGTATCGGTCGTCCGGGTCCCTGCACACCCTGGGGTAAACCGGCTCTCGGCCTGAAGACGAGAAAGAAAAACAAACAGTCCAATAAGTTAATCGTAAGAAGAAGAAACGGTAAGCAGTAATCGAGGAGGTATATCAATGGGTCGTTCATTAAAAAAAGGACCATTTGCAGATGCTCATCTTTTAAAGAAAGTAGATGAGATGAACGCAGCAGGACAGAAACAGGTTATCAAAACCTGGTCCCGCCGTTCCACAATCTTCCCGCAGATGGTTGGACATACAATCGCAGTTCATGATGGCAGAAAACATGTTCCGGTATACGTTACAGAGGACATGGTTGGACACAAGCTCGGTGAGTTTGTAGCCACCAGAACCTACAGAGGCCACGGAAAAGACGAGAAGAAAGCAGGACGTAAGTAATTTACGCTTTGAAAGGAGGTTTCACCAATGGCTAAAGGACATAGATCCCAAATTAAAAGAGAAAGAAATGCTAATAAGGATACGAGACCGTCAGCTAAGCTGTCTTACGCCAGAGTATCCGTGCAGAAAGCATGCTTTGTATTAGATGCCATCAGAGGTAAAGATGTGCAGACAGCACTTGGTATTGTGACATACAATCCCAGATATGCTTCTACTTTAATTAAAAAATTACTTGAATCAGCGATCGCAAATGCGGAGAACAACAATCAGATGAACCCTGAGAACCTGTACGTTGCAGAGTGCTTCGCAAACAAAGGACCGACCATGAAGAGAGTAAAACCGAGAGCACAGGGCAGAGCTTACAGAATCGAGAAGAGAATGAGCCACATCACAATCGTGCTTGATGAGAAATAAGAGGAGGCAAATATGGGACAGAAAGTTAATCCACACGGCTTAAGAGTCGGTGTTATTAAAGACTGGGATTCCAGATGGTATGCGGAAGCTGATTTTGCTGACAACCTGGTTGAGGATCACAAGATCAGAACCTTCCTGAAGAAGAAATTATACAGCGCCGGTGTTTCCAAGATCGAAATCGAGCGCGCATCCGATAAAGTAAAGATCATTCTCTACACAGCTAAGCCGGGCGTTGTAATCGGTAAGGGCGGCGCAGAGATTGAGAAGACGAAGGCTCAGGTTCAGAAGCTGACTGACAAGAAGGTATTCGTTGACATCAAAGAAGTTAAGAGACCGGACAGAGACGCTCAGCTGGTTGCAGAAAATATCGCACAGCAGCTTGAGAACCGTGTATCCTTCCGCCGTGCCATGAAGTCTGCAATGGGCAGAACCATGAAGGCCGGAGCTAAGGGAATCAAGGCATCCGTATCCGGACGTCTTGGCGGTGCTGATATGGCCCGTACAGAGTTCTACAGCGAGGGAACCATCCCGCTTCAGACATTAAGAGCAGATATTGACTACGGTTTCGCCGAGGCAAACACAACGTACGGAAAGACCGGCGTAAAGGTTTGGATCTACAAGGGCGAGGTACTTCCTGCTAAGGGAAATAAGGAAGGGAGCGATAAATAATGTTAATGCCGAAAAGAGTAAAGCGTCGTAAACAGTTCCGTGGTACCATGTCCGGAAAGGCCATGAGAGGAAATGTGATCAACTACGGTGAGTACGGTTTAGTCGCTACAGAACCATGCTGGATTAAGTCCAATCAGATAGAGGCAGCCCGTGTTGCCATGACTCGTTACATCAAACGTGGTGGTAAAGTTTGGATCAAGATTTTCCCGGATAAACCAGTTACCGCTAAACCGGCTGAGACTCGTATGGGTTCCGGTAAAGGCGCACTTGAGTACTGGGTAGCAGTAGTAAAACCAGGCCGCGTATTATTTGAGATCGCGGGTGTACCAGAGGAGACAGCGAGAGAAGCGCTTCGTCTTGCCATGCACAAACTTCCCTGCAAGTGCAAGATTGCTTCTAAAGCAGATTTAGAAGGCGGTGATAACAGTGAAAATTAATAAGTATGTAGAAGATTTAAAGGCTAAGACATCTGCAGAATTAAACGAAGAATTAGTAGCTGCTAAGAAGGAACTCTTCAACCTGAGATTCCAGAACGCAACCAACCAGTTAGACAATACAAGCAGAATTAAAGAGGTTCGCAGAAATATCGCCCGGATTCAGACTGTTATTACGGAGAAGGCGAACTAATATAGATTCCTAAATCAGGAAAGGAGATATCCACCGTGGAAAGAAATCTTAGAAAAACGCGTACCGGTAAGGTAGTCAGCAACAAGATGGATAAGACCATTGTAGTTGCCATCGAAGACCACGTAAAACATCCTTTAATCGGTAAGATCGTTAAGAAAACTTATAAATTAAAAGCACATGACGAGAACAACGAGTGCGGCATCGGTGATACTGTAAAAGTTATGGAGACCAGACCGTTATCCAAGGATAAGAGATGGAGACTCGTTGAGATTATCGAGAAGGCCAGATAATTTCTAATATATAGAAAGGAGTATTGGGCATGATTCAGCAGGAGAGCAGATTAAAGGTTGCCGACAATACCGGTGCAAAAGAATTACTCTGTATCCGCGTTATGGGCGGTTCTACTAGAAGATATGCGAATATTGGCGATGTGATCGTTGCCAGCGTTAAAGATGCAACACCAGGCGGTGTTGTAAAGAAAGGCGATGTAGTAAAGGCAGTTGTGGTACGTTCTGTAAAGGGTGCGCGCCGCAAAGACGGTTCCTACATCAAATTTGATGAGAACGCAGCCGTTATCATCAAGGATGATAAGAACCCGAGAGGAACCCGTATTTTTGGGCCGGTAGCAAGAGAGCTTCGTGAGAAACAGTTTATGAAGATTGTTTCCCTGGCTCCGGAAGTACTGTAGGAGGTGTCAGCTGTGCATAAAATTAAAAAAGGCGACCTGGTAAAAGTTATCACAGGTAAAGACAAAGACAAGACCGGAAAAGTTCTTTCCGTGAACGTAAAGAAGAATACAGTCCTGGTAGAGGGATGCAACATGGTAACAAAACATACCAAACCGTCTGCAGCAAATCAGCAGGGCGGCATCATCCATCAAGAAGGCCCGCTTGATATTTCCAACGTAATGCTGGTAGTGGACGGCAAGGCTACGAGAGTTGGCTTCAAGGTAGAAGACGGCAAAAAAGTCCGCGTTGCAAAGGCAACCGGTAAAGTAATTGACTAATACAGAGAGGAGGAACGTTTAAGTTGGCTAGATTAAAAGAAATGTATCAGAGCGAAATCGTAGACGCGATGATGAAAAAATTCGGATATAAAAATATCATGGAAGTGCCGAAGCTGGACAAAATTGTTGTCAACATGGGTGTCGGCGAGGCAAAAGAGAATGCTAAAGTTCTGGACTCTGCTGTAAGAGATATGGAGATCATTACCGGCCAGAAGGCAGTTCTCACGAAGGCTAAAAAGTCGGTTGCTAACTTCAAGATCAGAGAGGGTATGGCGATCGGATGTAAGGTTACTCTGCGCGGCGAGAAAATGTACGAGTTCGCAGATCGTCTGATCAACCTGGCTCTTCCGCGAGTTAGAGACTTCCGCGGCGTAAATCCCAACGCATTTGATGGCAGAGGAAACTACGCACTGGGCGTTAAAGAGCAGCTGATCTTCCCGGAGATCGAGTACGACAAGGTAGACAAAGTAAGAGGTATGGATATCATCTTCGTAACGACCGCCAAGACCGATGAGGAAGCGCGTGAACTGTTGACCCTGTTCAATATGCCGTTTGCGAAATAATTAGGAGGATTTAAAAATGGCTAAGACTTCGATGAAGATTAAACAGCAGCGTCCGGCAAAATTCTCCAGCAGAGAATACAACCGCTGCAGAATTTGCGGTCGTCCGCATGCATACTTAAGAAAATACGGCATCTGCCGTGTATGCTTCCGTGAATTAGCTTACAAGGGCGAAATTCCGGGTGTTAAGAAAGCAAGCTGGTAAGACCTATATAACCTGAAACCCACTTATAGAGAGTGGTAGTCAAATTTAAGGAGGCAAACTCAAAATGACAATGAGCGATCCGATTGCAGATATGCTTACAAGAATTCGCAACGCCAATGTTGCAAAGCATGATACTGTAGATATTCCGTCTTCCAAGATGAAACTGGCAATTGCCGACATCCTGGTAAAAGAGGGTTATATCAGAAAATACGAAGTTGTAGAAGATGGCAACTTCAAAACAATCCGTATTACTTTAAAATACGGCAAAGATAAAAATGAGAAAATCATCTCCGGCATTAAGAGAATTTCCAAACCGGGTCTGCGTATTTACGCAAACAAGGAGGATATGCCGAAGGTACTTGGCGGTCTGGGCGTAGCAATCATTTCTACCAACCAGGGCGTAATTACCGATAAACAGGCCAGAGAGCTTGGCGTAGGCGGCGAGGTTCTGGCATTCGTTTGGTAATCTGAAAGCAATAACCAATCAAGATAGATGTAACTGAAAACAGAGAAGCCGCAAACGGCTTCTCCGAAAATCTAAGTAGGAGGAAAAAGGCATGTCACGTATCGGAAGAATGCCAGTTGCGATTCCGGCAGGTGTTACTGTAACAATCGCAGAGAACAATTTAGTGACTGTAAAAGGTCCGAAGGGAACTCTGGAGAGAGAGTTACCCGTTGAGATGACAATCAAAGAAGAGGATGGTCATATCGTCGTTACAAGACCTAACGACTTAAAGAGAATGAAATCTTTACACGGTCTGACGAGAACCTTAATTAACAACATGATCCATGGCGTTACGGAAGGCTATGAGAAAGTCCTGGAAGTAAACGGCGTTGGTTACAGAGCCTCCAAGCAGGGCAAGAAGCTGGTTCTGAACCTGGGTTACTCCCATCCGGTAGAGATGGAAGATCCGGAAGGAATCGAGACGATCCTGGAAGGCCAGAATAAGATCACGGTTAAGGGTATCAGTAAAGAGAAGGTTGGCCAGTACGCAGCTGAAATCAGAGATAAGAGAAGACCTGAGCCGTATAAGGGCAAGGGAATCAAGTATGCTGATGAAGTGATCAGACGCAAAGTTGGTAAGACCGGTAAGAAATAATTAAGGAGTGTGTGAAGATGGTTAGCAAACAGTCAAGAAGCGAAGTTCGCGTTAAGAAACACGCCAGATTACGCAATCGTTTTTCCGGCACGGCCGAGAGACCGCGTCTGGCAGTGTTCAGAAGCAATAATCATATGTATGCTCAGATTATCGACGATACAGTAGGAAAAACCCTGGTAGCTGCATCTACAGCTGAGAAGGAAGTAAAGGCAGAGCTTGCAAAGACCAATAACGTGGAAGCTGCTGCATACGTTGGAACTGTAATCGCAAAGAGAGCGCTTGAAAAAGGGATTAAGGAAGTTGTCTTTGACAGAGGCGGATTCATTTATCACGGTAAAGTTCAGGCATTAGCAGATGCAGCCCGCGAGGCTGGTCTGGAATTCTAGTAGGAAGGAGAACATACACATGAAACGTACAAAAATTGATGCCAACCAGTTCGAATTAGAGGACAAGGTAGTGGCAATCAAACGTGTATCCAAGACTGTTAAGGGCGGACGTACCATGAGATTTTCCGCATTAGTAGTAGTTGGCGACAAGAACGGACACGTGGGTGCTGGTATGGGAAAAGCTGCTGAAGTTCCGGAAGCAATTCGCAAGGGCAAAGAGGCAGCTGCCAGAAACATGGTAACGGTTCCGTTTGATGATAATAACAGCATCCCCCATGATTTCCTCGGCAAGTTCGGAAGTGCAAACGTACTTCTGAAGAAGGCTCCGGAAGGTACCGGTGTTATCGCTGGTGGTCCGGCGCGTTCCGTACTGGAGCTGGCAGGATACAGAAATATCCGTACCAAGTCTCTGGGTTCCAATAACAAGGCCAATGTTGTTATGGCAACTCTGGCTGGCTTATGTGCTCTGAAGACTCCGGAAGAGGTTGCAAGCCTGCGCGGCAAATCTGTAGAAGAGATTATGAACTAATAGGAGGAAGTGAAAAAATGGCAGAGAAGTTAAAAATCACATTAGTTAAGTCTCCTATCGGTGCCGTTCCGAAGCATAAAGCAACGGTAGAAGCTCTGGGTCTGAAGAAAACAGGCAAGACGGTAGAGATGCCGGATAATGCCGCAATCAGAGGCATGATCCAGAATGTCAGACATTTAGTTAAAGTAGAGGAAATCTAAGATTTTTGCAAGGAGGTGCAGTCATGGATTTATCCAATTTACAGCCGGCGGTAGGTTCTAAGCACAGCGACAACTTTAGAAGAGGCCGCGGACACGCTTCAGGAAACGGCAAGACTGCTGGTAAGGGCCATAAGGGCCAGAAAGCGCGTTCCGGCGCTCCGAGACCAGGTTTTGAGGGTGGCCAGATGCCGCTTTACAGACGTCTTCCGAAGAGAGGCTTTACCAATAGAAATTCTAAGACAATTATCGGTATCAACGTAAGTGAGCTGGAGAGATTTGACAATGATGCAGTCATTACAGTTGAGACCTTAATGGAAGCAGGGATCGTAAAGAACCCGCGCGATGGCGTTAAAATTCTTGGCAACGGTGAGCTGACCAAGAAACTGACCGTAAAGGTAAATGCTGTAAGCGAAGGAGCAAAGGCTAAGATTGAGGCCCTTGGCGGAACCTGCGAGGTGATCTAATATGTTAAAAACACTCCAGAATGCATTTAAGATAAAGGAGATTCGAGAGAAGCTTCTCTATACCTTCTTTATGCTGGTTGTGATTCGTATTGGTTCACAGCTGCCGATTCCCGGAGTAAATACAACATTTTTCGATGAACTGTTTTCCAGACAGGGAAATGACGCCTTTGGCTTTTTCAATACGATTACCGGCGGTTCGTTTACGAACATGTCGGTATTCGCATTGAGCATTACCCCGTATATTACGTCTTCCATCATCATGCAGCTTTTGACAATTGCCATCCCCAAGCTGGAGGAGATGCAGCGTGACGGCGAAGACGGAAGAAAGAAAATTGCAGAGTACACCCGTTACCTGACAGTTGCGCTGGCTCTCATGCAGTCGATTGCCATGTCGGTCGGCTTTGGCGGAAAGGGCCTTTTGCTGGAATTCACAGCCATGAACGTAATTGTGGCAATTGCAACCATGACGGCCGGAAGTGCCATGCTGATGTGGATTGGTGAGCGGATTACGGAGCACGGCGTGGGAAATGGTATTTCCATCGTCCTTTTATTTAACATTATTTCCACACTGCCCAGCGACATGATTACCCTGTACGAGCGTTTCCTGCGTGGAAAGATCGTGGCGGTCAGCGTCGTATCGGCAATTATTATTGCAGCGATTATTGTGGCAATGGTGGTGTTTGTTATTATTCTTCAGGACGCGCAGCGGAAAATTCCGGTGCAGTATTCCAAGAAGATGCAGGGACGTCGCCTGGTGGGGGGACAGTCGTCTGCGATTCCGCTGAAGGTTAATACGGCGGGCGTTATTCCTGTTATTTTTGCATCATCCCTGATGTCTTTCCCTGTGGTAATTGCCGGGTTCTTCCAGGTGGATTACAGCAGCTTTGGCGGACAGATTCTGATGATGCTTAATTCCAGCTCCTGGTTCAGGCCGGAGACACCGGTTTATTCACTGGGAATGGTGCTTTATGTGGTATTGATCGTAGTGTTTGCATATTTTTATACTTCGATTACGTTTAATCCACTGGAAGTGGCGAATAATATGAAGAAATCCGGCGGTTTCATTCCGGGTATCCGTCCGGGAAAACCGACGTCAGATTATCTGAACGGCATTTTGGATTATATTGTGTTTATCGGCGCCTGCGGACTGATTATTGTCTGCCTTGTACCGATTATCGTTTCAGGTCTGTTCTCTGTAGGAAATCTTTCCTTCGGCGGAACGTCTCTGATTATTATTGTCGGAGTTGTGCTTGAGACGATTAAGGCAGTAGAGTCACAGATGTTAGTTCGTAACTATAAAGGATTTTTAAACGACTAAGACAACTCGCTTTCTGGGCGGGAGCTTTTGTGACGGCCGCAAACAAGGCGGGCGGACGGCTCCTGCCTGGAGGCGATTCTCTTATTTCATAGGAAAATTGTTTCGCAGGACATTTATGGGGAGGTAAACCGTATGAAGATTATCATGTTAGGGGCACCAGGGGCAGGCAAGGGAACTCAGGCGAAAAAAATTGCAGGGAAATATGGAATTCCGCATGTTTCCACCGGTGATATTTTCCGCGCAAACATCAAAGAAGGTACGGAACTGGGACTAAAAGCAAAGCAGTATATGGATCAGGGACTGCTTGTGCCGGATGAAGTAACCATTGGAATGCTGTTGGACCGCATCCATCAGAACGATTGTGAGAAGGGGTACGTTCTGGATGGTTTTCCGCGGACCATTCCTCAGGCAGAGAGCCTTACCAGAGCGCTGACAGAGCATGGAGAGGCCATTGATTTTGCCATTGATGTGGATGTGCCGGATGAAAATATTGTAAACCGGATGGGCGGACGTCGAGCCTGCTTAAAGTGTGGGGCTACGTATCATGTGGTTTTTGCACCGTCGGCGAAGGAGGGCATTTGCGATGTGTGCGGTTCGGAACTGGTTCTTCGGGATGATGATAAGCCAGAGACGGTTCAGAAACGCTTGTCTGTGTACCATGAGCAGACACAGCCGCTGATTGATTACTACAGGGAAAAGGGCGTGCTGCGCACAGTGGATGGAACTCAGTCTATGGAAAAGGTATTTGAAGATATTACAGGTATTTTAGGAGCATAAAACATGGCTGTGACGATTAAATCGCCAAGGGAGATTGAATTGATGCGGGAGGCAGGACGCATTCTTGCCATAACCCATGAGGAACTGGAAAAGAATCTGAAACCGGGAATGTCAACCTGGGATATAGACCGTCTTGGGGAAGAAATCATTCGCAGTTATGGCTGTATTCCCTCGTTTAAGAATTACAATGGCTATCCTGCTTCCATCTGTGTTTCAGTCAATGATGAGGTGGTGCATGGAATTCCTCACAGGGAGCACATCATAGATGAGGGGGATATTGTGAGTCTGGATGCCGGTGTGATTTATAAGGGATATCATTCAGATGCAGCCAGAACTCATGCGATCGGAGAAGTCGGGGAAGATGCGAAGCGTCTCATCGAGGTTACGCGCCAGAGCTTTTTTGAGGGGATTCAATTTGCCAGACCTGGCAATCATCTTAATGATATTTCCGCTGCCATCCAGAAGTATGCGGAGAGTTTTGGTTACGGTGTGGTCCGCGATCTGGTAGGACACGGAATCGGCGCTCATCTTCACGAGGATCCGGAAGTGCCGAATTTTGCCCGTAAGCGCAAGGGGATTCTGCTTCAGCCTGGGATGACGCTGGCAGTGGAGCCGATGATCAATGCAGGGAGTTTTCAGGTGGCATGGCTGGATGACGACTGGACGGTAGTTACCGAGGACGGTTCGCTGTCTGCCCACTATGAAAATACCATTCTTATCACAGAGAATGAGCCGGAGATACTGTCTCTGCGCTGATGTTTTTCGGGAGGTCCGGATTCCGGGCTGTCGGAAAAGCTGTGTGTGAACGGAGGAGCGGGATGACTGAATATGGACTGGGCTGCCTGGCAAGGTCACTGGCCGGCCATGACAGAGGAAATATATTTATCATAGTAAGAGAAGAAGCGGAATACGTATATCTGGCGGATGGAAAAACGAGAACCGCAGATCGGCCTAAACGAAAGAAGAGAAAGCATGTACAGTGTTCCGCCCAGTGCGACCGGTATCTGGCGGAGAAACTGAAAGCCGGTCAGCGGATATATGACGAAGAAATCCGATATTTCATTAAGAGTTTACGGCAGGGAGGTAGAGAGAATGTCGAAGGCAGATGTAATTGAGATTGAAGGCGTGGTAGCAGAGAAGCTTCCCAACGCCATGTTTAAGGTGGAACTGGAGAACGGCCATATCGTACTGGCCACCATCAGCGGAAAGCTCCGCATGAACTACATCCGGATCCTTCCGGGCGATAAAGTGACCATGGAAATGTCGCCCTATGATCTCTCCAAGGGAAGGATTATCTGGAGAGACAAATAAAAGACGGTTCGTGACCGGAGAAGAGGCAGTGATGGAAAAGATGGCGGCGGAGCGTGGCTTTGCGGTCATCTTTTCCAGTTATTCCGGAGCAAAAGAGAAGGATGAAGAGGAGAGCTGGCAGTGTTACAACGGGGAAAAGAACTGGAGTTTAAAAGTGTTTTTAAGAAATCGCGGATTTCAGGGATATCTACCACGCTGGAATGGGTGTGCCTGGGGGCGCTTTTATTTGTAGCATATGTGATTTTCATGTATGCGGATATCACGGATACCTATGATAATTCGATTCTGTTTTTAAAGGCCATCTCCAGTGGAAACCTGCTGCGCTTTTATTCCTATTCTGTAGAGCATGCCAGAATGGCCTGGGCGGCCAACTACGAGTTTGTGATTTACGTGGTGTATGGTCTGTGGAATCTTCCGGTTCTGATTGCCAGCAAGCTGCTTGGCATTGATTACCTGGAATGGAGGTTGGGCCTTCTCTGGTGCAAAACCCTGGGAATTCTCTTTACATTCGGTACAGCCTGGATTATGTATAAGATTCTGTGCTTGAGGCAGATTCCAAGAAAATACGCGGTGTTGGGGCCATTTCTATTTCTCAGCAGTCTGGCGCTGTACCTGATCGTCTTTGTAATTTCTCAGGTGGATGGATTTGCCCTGTTTCTGCTGGTTTTGGGGTTGTATTATTACCTGCAGGAAAAAGATGGGCGCTTTTTATTATGTTTTATGGTTGCAATGCCGACTAAAATGTTTGCCCTGTTTCTCTATATTCCGCTGGTTCTGCTGCGGGAAAAAAGGATTTTGCGGATTCTGGGAAGTATTGCGGTGGTGTTCTCCCTGAATATCGTGTCCAGGCTGTTGTTCGGAGGCGATCCGGCCTACGGCTTTGCGCTGGGATCCCAGAGCCGTGATGCGATTTTACAGATCATGGACAGCAGTGTTTTTCTGGGACAGGTTTACATTCCCTTTGTGCTGTTTTATCTGGGACTGTGTGTCTGCTGCTATCTGTATGATGGATATCGGAAGGATCGCAGCCGTCTGGAGATTCCCATCTACTGCTCTGCAGCTGTCTGGATTTTTTTTGTGAGTTTTATCAATTTTAATTCCTACTGGGCGCTGTATCTGATGCCGTTTCTGATTCTGGCTATCCTGAGCAGCGGCCGTTTCCTGAAGGTTTGCTGTCTGCTGGAGCTGCTGTTTTCAGTGGGATATCTGGGGGTTGTCTTAAGCACTTGCCTGCCGCTGCTGGACCTGGAGCTTTCCAGGCGCCTTTTGCTGCCGAAACTGTTTCCCATTGCAGAATACGAGATGACCCGGTATGGAAGTCTGAAGTATATGTTTGAGATGATGGGGGGAACGGCGTATGCCTCCTTCTTTTCCACCTGCATGGGCGGGGCACTCCTCTGTCTGCTGGTGCTGACCTGCCCGTTCTTTTTCCGGCGGGTAAAGGCCTTTGAACCTCTGGAACGAACCGTTTTATGGGTACGACTGGCCTCTCTGGCGGGATTTTTGACGATTCTTTTATATGCCTGTGTCGGGAAAGCTCCGGATGTGCTATACACCACATTCCCCCAGGAAAAAATGGTTTCTGAAGTGAATCTTCTTTCAGGAAATGTTATGGAGCAGGAGATTACGATTCAGAAAGACGGAGAGATTCACGAAATGCAGTTTTATTTCGAAAATCCGGATTATATAAGAAATAATTTCTGTTCCGTCCGATTTGAATTGGTGGCACTGGACAGCGGGAAAGTGATGGCCGGGGAAGTTGTGGGCTGTTCCATGATTCCTTCAGGTGAGATGCTAACTGTAAAGCTGGACAAAACACAGGTTAAAGCCGGCGAGAAATATCTGGTGCGCCTTACTGGTGTGCCGGGAATTCAGGTGGACAGCCGGGTTGGACGCAGCCTGTATCCATATGTGACGGTGGAGACGGGGGGAGAAACATCGCTTTCTGTCAATGGGATTCCACAGGAGACCAGCCTCTATCTGCGGCTTCGTTAGAAGGCGCCATGGGTTTCGCGCATCTTTTTCCCGTAAATGCAAAAAGATGCGCAAAATAAGGGAAAATGTGCTTGCATTATAGATTTGAAAGTGGTATAATGCTCAAGCGAACTTTGTTAAAGCAGGAGAGGTATGCCCTTTTGACGAATACAGAAGAGGCGCATTGCTTTCCTGGTGTACCTGTAAGTCCGACAAAAGGACGACAATGGGTTATAAAAAATTGTATGTCCGAACCAGGACTATTACGGAAAGGAGAATTGCTGTGAAGGTTAGATCATCGGTTAAACCAATTTGCGAAAAGTGCAAGATCATCAAGAGAAAAGGCAGTATCAGAGTAATCTGTGAGAATCCGAAGCACAAACAAAGACAGGGCTGATAGAAGTCAGACCTTATATTTTCGCACTGCTTTCTATATGAACCACTCGGATGAGTTGTTTAATAGTTTAAGCATTTATACATTATCAACGAAGCAAAATAACTAATGGAGGTGTACTACACACATGGCTCGTATTTCAGGTGTCGATTTACCAAGAGAAAAGCGCGTCGAGATCGGCTTGACTTACATCTACGGTATCGGTAGATCCAGTGCAAACCGTATTCTTGAAGAAGCCGGCGTGAATCCTGACACGCGTGTTAAGGATTTGACGGATGACGAAGTGAAGAAGCTTGCCGCTATCATCGCTGACACTCAGGTTGTTGAGGGCGATCTGCGAAGAGAGATCGCTATGAACATCAAGAGACTGCAGGAGATTGGCTGCTACAGAGGCATTCGTCACAGAAAGAGTCTTCCGGTTCGTGGTCAGAAGACCAAAACCAACGCAAGAACGCGTAAGGGTCCGAGAAAGACTGTAGCAAACAAGAAGAAATAATTTGTAACAACTGTAAACTGTGAATCAGGTTAATATTCTTTTGACAGGGTTCAAAAATCGAGAAAGTAGGTTAGTTTAAAATGGCTAAAAAAGTGTCAACTGGCAAGAAAGTGACAAAAAAGCGTGTAAAGAAAAACGTTGAACGCGGACAGGCGCACATCCAGTCATCTTTTAATAACACAATCGTTACTTTAACAGATGCACAGGGAAATGCCTTATCTTGGGCAAGTGCGGGTGGTCTGGGATTTAGAGGTTCAAGGAAATCTACTCCGTATGCAGCTCAGATGGCTGCAGAAACTGCAACGAAGGCAGCTCTTATCCATGGCTTAAAATCTGTAGACGTTATGGTAAAAGGTCCGGGTTCCGGCCGTGAGGCAGCGATTCGCGCTCTTCAGGCATGCGGCCTCGAAGTAACAAGTATTAAGGACGTAACACCGGTTCCGCACAACGGATGCCGTCCGCCAAAACGCAGAAGAGTCTAATTAGGAGGTGCAAGTAAAGTGGCAGTAGATAGAGTTCCTGTACTTAAAAGATGTAGATCTCTTGACCTGGATCCGGTTTATTTAGGAATCGGCAAGCATTCCAAGAGAGAGTTAAAGAGAGCCAACAGAAAGATGAGCGAGTATGCACTCCAGCTGAGAGAGAAGCAGAAAGCAAAATTCATCTACGGTGTGTTAGAGAAACCGTTTAGAAATTATTACGCAAAGGCTTCCAGAATGAATGGACAGGTTGGTGCAAACCTGATGATTCTTCTGGAGAGCAGACTGGATAATGTATTATTTAGAATGGGCTTTGGCCGTACCAGAAAAGAGACACGTCAGATCGTTGATCACAAGCATGTTCTCGTAAACGGCAAGAGCGTAAACATTCCGTCCTACCTGGTAAAGGCTGGCGACGTAATCGAGATCAAAGAGAAATACAAATCTTCACAGAGATATAAAGACATTGCTGAGGTAACCGGCGGAAGAATGGTACCGGCATGGCTCGAAGTAGATGCTGAGAACCTGAAAGGTATTGTAAAAGAGTTACCGACCAGAGACGAAATCGATGTTCCTGTAGATGAAGTGCTTATCGTCGAGCTGTACTCCAAATAATAGCCTTGTTTAGAGTATGGCAGACCCTCAGAAATGTTCCCAAAAGGAGGGGCTATCGTGTTCGATTTTGAAAAACCGAAAATTGAAATTGCTGAGATTTCCGAAGACAAAAGATACGGCAAGTTTGTAGTGGAGCCGCTGGAAAGAGGCTACGGTACAACACTGGGAAATTCTTTAAGAAGAATCATGCTCTCCTCTTTGCCCGGCGCAGCAGTGAGTCAAGTGAAAATCGATGGCGTTTTGCATGAGTTCAGTTCCATCCCCGGTGTGAAGGAGGATGTGACTGAGATTATCATGAACATCAAAAGTCTGTCAATCCGAAACAGCAGCGAGACCAATGAGCCGAAAACGGCATACATTGAGTTTGAGGGTGAAGGCGTTATTACAGCCGCTGACATCCAGGCAGATGCTGATATTGAGATTTTAAATCCAGATCAGGTTATCGCAACTTTAAGTGGCGGTGCAGACAGTAAGTTCTACATGGAGCTTACGATTACCAAGGGCCGCGGATACATCAGTGCTGACAAAAACAAGAGCGATGATCTCCCCATCGGAGTCATCGCGGTGGATTCCATCTACACTCCTGTAGAGCGCGTCAATATGACAGTGGAGAATACCCGTGTCGGCCAGGTTACGGACTATGATAAACTGACTTTGGATGTATTTACCAACGGAACACTGGCTCCGGATGAGGCAGTCAGCCTGGCAGCGAAGGTGCTTTCTGAGCATCTGAATCTTTTCATCGACCTTTCTGAAAACGCCAGAACCGCTGAGGTAATGGTGGAGAAGGAAGACAATGAGAAAGAGAAAGTGCTCGAGATGAACATCGATGAGCTGGAGCTTTCCGTTCGTTCCTACAACTGTTTAAAGAGAGCCGGAATCAATACCGTGGAGGAGCTGTGCAACCGCACTCCGGAGGATATGATGAAAGTCAGAAATCTGGGACGCAAATCCCTGGAAGAGGTTCTCGCAAAATTAAAAGAATTAGGCCTTCAGCTTAATCCCAGCGAAGAGGCATAATTTTACTACCATACGGGGTGGGTAAGTCCGATGGGCGCGGCCCCGTACCAATACCACTACTTTTAGCTGACAGCCAGTAAGTCCGCAGGCATGGCTGTCGGCTTCCGCAAATGGAGGAAACAAGAAATGGCAGGATATAGAAAACTTGGCAGAACTTCTGACCAGAGAAAAGCAATGCTTCGCAGCCTTGTAACGGCTCTTCTGTTCAACGGAAAAATCGTTACCACTGAGGCAAGAGCAAAAGAGGCAAAGAAGATCGCAGAAGGTCTGATTGCCCTGGCTGTTAAAGAGAAAGATAACTACGAGACCGTAAAGGTTACCGCAAAGGTAGCTCGTAAGGACAAAGACGGCAAGAGAGTGAAAGAAGTTGTAGACGGCAAGAAAGTAACCGTTTATGACGAAGTAGAGAAAGAGATCAAGAAGGACAAACCGTCCAGACTTCATGCAAGAAGACAGATGTTAAAGGTTCTCTACGATGTAACCGAGGTTCCGACTGCAAAAGCAGGAAGAAAGAAAAACACCAAATCCGTTGATATGCCGGCAAAGCTCTTCGATGAGATTGCTCCGAAGTACGCAAACCGCAACGGTGGTTACACAAGAATCGTAAAAATCGGTCAGCGCAAAGGCGATGGCGCGATGGAAGTTCTGTTAGAGCTGGTATAAGATTCGTTTAAATGAAAACGATAGACAGACCCTGTAAAAGGCAGTGCGCATGCGTTCCTGCGTTTTGTAGGGTCTGTTTTGCTATAGCACGCCTTTTCGGTCATGCTATGGTTTCAACGGGATCCGGACATGATCTTGGGATGCACTGATGTTGTGCGCTCCAGGAGTGAGGAGGGAAGAAAGTGGAAGGAAAACGGTTATATATTGTGATTCCCTGCTACAATGAGGAGGAAGTTCTTCCTCTGACCAGCAGTATGTTTTTGGATGAACTGAAGGAGTTGATTGGGCGGGGACTGATCCGGGAGGACAGCCGTGTGCTTTTTGTCAATGACGGCTCAAAAGACCGCACCTGGGAGATTATCAAAGAGCTGGCTGATAAGGATGAGCATTTTGTCGGGATTTCCCAGAGCCGCAACCGGGGCCACCAGAATGCCGTCCTGGCGGGACTTATGTATGCCAAGGACCGTTGTGACATAACCATATCCATTGACTGTGACGGTCAGGATGATATTCACGCCATGACGGCCATGGTCGAGGCCTATCATAATGGTGCGGAGATTGTCTACGGGGTTCGGAGCAGCCGGGAGACGGACACCTTTTTTAAGCGTTTTACAGCGGAAAGTTTTTATAAGCTGCTGCACTGGATGGGGGTGGAGGTGGTTTTCAACCATGCAGATTATCGACTGATCAGCAGCCGGGCCCTTCAGGAATTTGCCAAATTTGAGGAGGTAAATATCTTTCTGCGAGGCATGGTGCCGCTGGTTGGTTTCAACAGTACCTCTGTCTACTATGAGCGCCATGAGAGAATGGCTGGAGAAAGTCATTATCCGTTGAAGAAAATGCTGGCTTTGGCCATGGATGGTATTACCAGTCTGTCGGTCAAGCCGATTCGTCTGATTACCGGCTTCGGTCTGATTGTGGCAATGATCAGCTTTCTGGGAGTAATCTGGTCAGTTTCCCAGGTATTTCTGGGGCATACAGTTCCGGGGTGGGGGTCAACAGTCAGCATTCTCTGCTTTTTTAGTGGGATTCAATTGCTGTCACTGGGAATTATCGGCGAATACATCGGAAAAATTTACCTGGAAACCAAGCATCGCCCTCGTTATATTATCAGCGAAACGACGGAAAGAGATTCCGGAAAAGAAATATAAGGCTTGAAAAAACAGGCAGGTCTGGGCAAAATATAGCAGACTGATTTTTCTCACTCTCCATATACTAACACCGTGTTTTGAAATGAAAAAAGCGGTAATACTTGTGTAAGGAGGGCGAGAATGTGACCAGAAAGGAAAAACTGCGCAGAACGCTTGTCGTTCTGTTTTGGAGCGGGCTGGCGGCCACGGCCGGCCTGTCTTATTTATATGTGGAGAGAGCTATACCGGATCGTATAAACGTGGTGACGGAACAGGAAGAAAGCTTTGATTTTGCACTGCCGATTCGCGTATCTATGGAGAGTGAGAGCGAAGAGGTTGTGGTAAATCCCGGTTCTAATATTCCAGCGGATAAAATCCATCTGCAGCTGGATCAGCCATTTTCCCTTTATTCCGCCCGTCAGGGGAGTTATCGGCTGAATCTGAAACTGTTTGGTCTTTTTTCGCTGAAAGATATCCAGGTAGACGTTTCCGACACCCAATATGCCATTCCCTGCGGCCTTCCGGTGGGAATATACATGAAGTCCAATGGCCTGATGGTAATCGGGACGGGCGAGGTAACGGCGGAATCAGGGGAAACGGTGGATCCGGCTGAGGGCGTGCTGAAATCCGGCGATTACATTGAGGCGATCAACGGCGTGCCCGCTTCAGATAAAAAAGAGATGATTGAGGCTGTCAATCAGTCGGGAGAAGCGCCGCTGACTCTGGCGGTTCGCCGGGAAGGCCAGGAGATGGATGTGCAGATGCGTCCTGTTAAAACATGTGAAGGCGATTATAAGCTGGGATTGTGGATACGGGATGATACCCAGGGAATCGGAACAATGACATATCTGCAGCCAAATGGTGATTTTGGCGCCCTGGGGCACGGAATCAGCGACAGTGATACGGGAATGCTGGTGCAGACCTCCGGCGGTCATCTATATGACACAGAAATTTTGGGGATTGAAAAAGGAACTTTCGGGAAACCGGGGGTCATGTCCGGCGTCATCTATTATGGAGGAAAATCCAGCTTAGGTTCGATTGAAGCCAACACGGATGCGGGCATTTTCGGCAAAGTCAATGAACGGTTTCGGAGCCGGATAAACGGCGAGGCGGTGCCCATTGGCTATCGCCAGGATGTGCAGAAAGGGCCGGCCAGCATTCGATGCTGCGTTTCGGGAGAATTGCGGGATTACGATATCGAGATACAGAAAGTGGATTATTCCACTTCCCGTAAAAATAAAGATATGGTTATCAAAGTAACAGATCCGGAGCTGTTGGCGCTGACCGGAGGGATTGTACAAGGGATGAGCGGCAGTCCGATCATTCAGAATGGGAAACTGGTAGGCGCAGTAACCCATGTGTTTGTACAAGATTCCACAAGAGGGTACGGGATATTTATTGAAAACATGCTGGAGCATTGAGTCCAAGCCGTTCATCCGCAATAAAAGCGCTGCAAGTTTACTTGCAAACGCTCTTATTGCGGATGAACGATTTGGCGAACGCCAAACACTGAGAAAAGCAACGCTTTTCGAAGTGGGCATGGACGGAGTAGAAGGACATGGAGTAAGTTTACTTACAAACATGTCCTTTTTGAAGTATCGATATATGGCGAAAGCCATACAGTGAGATGTAGCGAAGCGGAATCGAGCTGCTGCATTGCGTATTTATTGCAAGTTTACTTGCAAACGCTCTTATTGCGGATGGACGATTTGGCGAATGCCAAACACTGAGAAAAGCAACGCTTTTCGAAGTGGGCTTGGACGGGGCAGGATAGCAGGAGCAGACAGCGTGATGATGTTATGCTTGAAAATCGAGGATTTGTAGATGCTATTATGGAAGTCATTTTTACATATGATCCATTTGGAGAAACGGAAATATCTCTTGAAATGTGGAAAAAAATCGGACAGGTTATTAAATAGAAAGATGAAAGTTCTAAAAAATTGTACCAAGAAGCAGATGTTTGGTTAAGAACAGAACGGCAATTTCCAGTTTATAAATGAAATATTAGCAGCTTCAAACAAGTCATACCTTTTGGGGATATGGCTGTTTTTTATTTCATGGGAAATCAGGAAAAATATTGAATATAGAAAAGATAAGTGCTACAATAACCACTCAATGAGTGGTTTACGGAGGGATGTAAAATGGACAATAAAGGGAGTATTGAAAAACAGATTTGTACATTAAAAGGAATTCGTGAAATGTTAGGTATGAACAGGACAGAATTTTCACGGTATATGGATATTCCTTTAAGAACATTAGAGGAGTGGGAAGCTGGACGAAGAAAGATGCCGGAATATGTTCTCAGATTGATTACTTACTATGTGAAGGTACAGCAGGTATTGAAGAAGAAGGGGATAGAATTGGAGGAAGAGCATGAATAAAAATGAAATTGTAATATTTGAAACAGAAGACAAAATGATAACAATTCCTGTTGCAGTAGAACAAGATACAGTTTGGTTGAACAGAAATCAGATGGCTAAATTATTTGATCGAGATATAAAGACGATCGGTAAACATATAAACAATGCATTGAAAGAAGAATTGGAATGTGATCCAACAACTGTCGCAAAATTTGCGACAGTTCAAAAAGAAGGTGAACGTGAAGTAGAACGACAGATAGAATATTATAGTTTAGATGTTGTCATTTCCGTCGGCTACCGTGTGAAATCAAAACGAGGTGCTGAATTCCGGCGTTGGGCGAATTCGGTTCTCAAACAATACATATTGCAAGGTTATGCAGTAAACGATAATCGTATCAAGCAGTTAGGTGAGGTGATACGAATTATGAAGCGGACCGAAAACGAGTTGGATAGCAGGCAGGTTCTTTCTGTAATAGAAAAATATAGCAGTGCACTGGATTTACTGGATTCTTATGATCACCAGAATATGACACGGCCAGAAGGAAATCGTGCGACATATGTTCTTACCTATGAGGAATGTATGGATGTGATCCAGAGCATGCGATTCGGAGATGAATCCGATTTGTTTGGAAAAGAAAAGGATGATTCTTTCAAAGGCAGTATCGGTAATATTTATCAGTCATTTGGAGGAACAGATATCTATGAATCTTTGGAAGAAAAAGCTGCAAATTTGCTGTATTTGGTGACCAAGAACCACAGCTTTTTCGATGGAAATAAAAGAATTGCTGCGACAATGTTTCTCTATTTTCTTGATAAAAATGAAGTACTGTTTATAGATGGACAAAAGAAAATAGAAGATGCTACTTTAGTAGCACTAACCATTATGATCGCAGAGTCCAGACCAGAAGAAAAAGAAATGATGATAAGCGTGATTATGAATTGTATGTTATAAAACTTGATTTTAACTTTGGAATGTTGTCCCTAATGATAATCACTCGTGAGCAGAAGTCCAATTATTCAGGACGGAACAATGAAGGCATGGAGAACGCCAAACACCGGGGAAAATGGCGGTTGCTTCTGAAAAGCCTGATGATGAACGAAGAAAGGTCGAAAAATGAAGAGTAAAATGGAGATTTACTACGTTGAGGATGATATAAATATTGCCCAAGCGGTTAAAGAATATTTTGAACAGTTTAATTTTAAAGTGACGATTTTTTCGATGATTGCGGATGTAAAAGAGGCTTTATTACATCATGTTCCCACAATTATTTTAGTGGATTGGAATATGCCGGATGGCGAAGGGGATGGTCTGTGTCGATGGATACGATCTAAATGGGAAGAGATACCAATCATTTTTCTGACTGTTCGTTCTGACGCTCACAACATAGTAGCGGGATTTCAAAATGGTGCAGATGATTATGTTGTCAAGTCATTTGCATTTGAAGTGTTACATTCCCGCATTCTTGCAATACTGCGTCGAACAGTAAAAAAAGAGAACAAATGTCTGTATTGTGATGGGCTTTCTTTGGATAAAGATACGCTGTCCGTTTTTTACAATCAAGATGAAGTTATACTAAGTTCGCAAGAGTATCAATTGCTTTTAATGTTAATGGAAAATAAAGGAAAAACCGTTACAAGAAAGCAACTTCTGGACCAAATATGGGACAGCATGGGAAATTATGTAAGCGATAATACATTGACCGTTACTATGAAAAGGCTAAGAGAAAAATTACATAATCCGGCTTGCATAAAAACAATACGCAGTTTTGGCTATCGAATGGAGGATACGATATGATTGAAATCAGTAAAAAACGGATAAAAATACTGATTCCGCTGCTGATTTGTTTGATTGGTATGAGTGGCATATCGTTTTTGGGGATAAATGAATACCGTCAGGCTTCTTTTGAGCATATTTCAAAATTTTGTCAGACAATGATAGAGGATCATCCGGAAACGGAAAGCGTTGTACTTTCCTCTTTGAAAGCGTATCTGGCAGGGGCGGAGTCAGATGCACAGGGGAATGAATTTCTTTTAAAATATGGATATGAGAGAAAAGATTTTAGTCGGCCTGTACAAATGGAATTTATGCTTTTTACACTGATGGCATTTTTTTTGACAGCCGGCAGTTTTATTTTTTATGTGCGGTATATGGATAGGTGTAAGAGAAAGAGAATCGATGGATTGACCGATTATCTTGAACAGGTGAATATGGGCAGATTTGATAAGCTCCTTCCGTCTCAGGAAGATGAATTTTCACATTTGGAGGACGAAGTATATAAAACTGTAACGGCTCTGAGACAGACAAGGGACAGTGCGGTTAAAACAAAAGAAAATTATGCAGATAATCTGGCAAACATTGCTCACCAGTTAAAAACGAAACTCACGGCCCTGTCTCTTTCGGTCCAGTTTTTGAAAAGGTCTGATAACGCTGTTTATCTGGATCAGATCGAAAGCCAGTTAGAGAGGTTAAATTGGCTGGAAGAGGCGCTTTTAACCCTGTCTAAGATCGATGCTGGTGTTTTGCAGTTGGAATCTTCAAATGTGGATATTTATACAGCGTTGACTCTTGCGGCCGAAAATTTGAATGAGCTGCTGAAAGAGAAAAACGTTTCTGTATCTGTTCCGAATAAAGGCCGTATAGAAATAGACGGGGATCTGGAGTGGACGATGGAGGCTTTTATCAATGTAATAAAAAACTGCATCGAGCATTCTGACTGTGGTGGAACGATACATTGTGATTATTCTCAAAACCCTCTTTATGCGGAGATACGGATATGGGATGACGGAAGGGGATTTGAAACAGAAGACATTCCGCATCTTTTTGAGCGTTTTTACAGAGGAAGAGGAGCGGCCCCCAATGGAATTGGGATCGGACTGCCCCTTGCCCGTTCTATTTTTGAAATGCAGAATGGTACTATTTCAGCGCGAAATTTGCCGGAGGGAGGGGCTTGCTTTGAAATAAGAGTGTACAGTCACTAAGATGTCACTTTTACCTGTTATAATGAGGCTGTACGGGAGATGCCGACTCACGACAGAAAGGGGTAAATCATATGGAGATATTAAAATGTGAAGGCGTCAAAAAAATATACGGCTCTCACAGCAATTTGGTTACTGCGCTGGACGGGATTGATCTATCTGTAGATAAAGGGGAATTCGTTGCCATTGTCGGAGCTTCCGGTTCTGGTAAATCGACATTGCTGCATATTCTCGGAAGCGTTGATACTCCCACGGAAGGGAAGATTTTTGTAGATGGACAGGATATTTCTAAGCTGAATCGTACAGAAGCGGCTGTTTTTCGCCGCAGAAAAGTGGGTTTAGTTTATCAGTTTTATAATTTGATCCCGATTCTCACGGTGCAAAAAAATATCCTTATGCCGCTTTTGCTGGATAAAAGAAAAATAAATACAGAGTATTTTGACCAGGTAGTAAATCAGCTTGGAATTGCTGATAAATTGGATGCACTGCCAAATGAATTATCGGGAGGACAGCAGCAGAGAGTAGCAATTGCAAGAGCATTGATATACCGTCCTGCCTTGCTGCTTGCAGATGAGCCGACGGGCAGCTTAGACCGGAAAAACTCGAAAGAAATTATAGAAATGCTTAAGCTGTCCAACCGCAACCTGAATCAGACCATTTTACTGATTACCCATGATGAGAAAATTGCGTTGGAAGCGGACCGTATCATAACAATCGAGGATGGTCATATTATCAGCGATCAAAAACGGAGGTAAGAAGGATGTGGAAGGATTATTCGTTCAGCTATATAAAAAATAATCGGGCATCAAGCATATCGATTGTCGCAGCAGCGTTCGTTTCCACACTGTTTTTGTCCTTATTATGCACGCTTTTTTTTAATTTGTGGAGATATGATATTGACGGAGTTATTTTAAGAGAAGGCAGTTGGCAGGGCAGGATTACCGGTGATATAGAGGAAAATGATTATACAACAATACAAAATTTCCCGAATGTAGAAAAAATTGAAATCAATAAGGAGCTGTCCGATGGCCGGGAAACAGCGGTGGATGTTTATTTTTCAGATATCAGAGCGATCTATCGGGATATGCCCCTGATCGCAGAACGGTTGGGATTAGAGGAAGATGCTGCAGCTTACCATACGCTGTTGTTATCGAAGTATTTGATACATGATCCGAAGGATGATACGCCTCCTTTGCTGTTGACGTTTTATCTGGTTATTTTGATAGTTGTTTCAGCTTCCATGATTTTGATCATTCATAATTCATTTGCTGTATCCATGACTGCAAGAATACATCAATTTGGAATTTTTTCCAGCGTTGGAGCAACACCGGGGCAAATCCGTATTTGTCTAATACAAGAAGCGTTGGCGCTTTGCGTGATACCTGTCTTGGCTGGAACCTTAATCGGAATTGCATTGAGCTTTGGGATCGTTCAGGGGATAAATATTGCGGCAGAAAATGTGATGGGAAGACATGAAGCGGTGTTTGCATACCATCCGATTGTTTTTCTCGTTACCGTATGTTCTTCTTTTTTGACCGTGTTGTTCTCTGCCTATATCCCTGCAAGAAGATTAAGCAAAATATCGCCTTTGGAGGCGATTCGGAATACCGGCTGCCTGCAGTTAAAAAGGAAAAGGCGTTCACACATCTTGTCACGGATATTTGGGATTGAAGGAGAACTGGCTGGTAATGCTCTTAGAGTCCAGAAGAAAGCCCTGCGGACATCAACATGGTCGCTGACTCTTTCGTTTCTTGCGTTTACAGTAATGTTATGCTTTTTCACGCTTTCAGGGATCAGTACCAGGCATACTTATTTTGAGAGGTATCAGGATGTGTGGGATGTAATGCTGACGGTGAAAGACACGGCAATTGAAGAATTTGCATTGACAGAGGAGATACAGGAAATTACAGGAGTAGAAAGCGGTGTCGTATATCAGAAAGCGATGGCAGTGAGTCGGATCGCAGATGATCGACAAAGCGACGAATTGAGTAAATTAGGCGGTCTGGAAACGGTTGCGGGAGCATCTGTATCAAGAGGGAATAATACTTATCTGGTTCCGACTCCGATAGTGGTATTAGATGATAACAGTTTTGCGAAATATTGCAGACAGGTTGGGATAAGGCCGCAATACGACGGAACGATCACACTTAATCGCATTTGGGACAGTCTTAATAGTAATTTTCGTTATAAGAGATATATTCCCTATGTAAAAGAAGAGCAGAGCGCGATAACCATTCAAAACAGGGAACAGGCCCATAGGGCGGTGGAAATACCGGTACTTGCTTATACGCAAGAGGTTCCTGCATTGAGAGAGGAATACGATCATTATGCGTTGGTACAATTTATTCCTCTGTCTATGTGGAAAAAGCTTGAAGGAACGATCGGTAATGCTGAGAAGGACGTCTATATTCGTGTTCTGGCAAAGGATGGAATAACCCTTGACGAGGCGAATGGATTGGAAACGTCTGTAATGGAAGCTGTTAGCAGGCGGTACGCGGTGGAAAGCGAAAACCGTCTTCAGGAAAAGGTTACAAACGATCATATGCTGGCTGGGTATATGCTGCTTACTGGCGCTTTTTGTACCCTGCTTGCAGCCATCGGAATTGCTAATGTATTTTCATATACCCTAGGTTTTCTGCATCAGAGAAAGCGAGAATTTGCCCAGTATATGTCGATTGGAATGACACCTGCCGATATTCGCAAAATGCTTTTTGCAGAAGCATTGGTAATTGCAGGGCGTCCGCTTTTTATCACATTGCCATTGACGATTCTGTTCGTTGGATTTATGATAAGAGCAAGTTTTTTAAATCCGATGGAATTTTTAAAAGAAACGCCGTTCCTTCCCATCCTTATATTTATTTCAGCCGTCTTTGGATTTGTGGCATTGGCGTATTATCTAGGCGGAAAAAAAGGATTGGAAAATAATCTGGCAGAAACATTGCGCAATGATACTTTAACGTAAGAATAGAACGGAATATTTGCAGGAAGAAGGCGGAGGAAAAGTGCGAACATCTGTACATGACTCAGAGTATGGAGGAATTGGATGAATCAACAATTTATACAAGGTTTGACAATAGATTGGAATAAGCTTAGGGATGACAGTTATGTGCGGGAAATTGAAGCGATCAATAAATTGGAAGAAGTGATTTTTGAGAAACCAGTTACCTTTTTTGTCGGAGAAAACGGAAGTGGTAAATCAACTCTTTTAGAGGCGCTTGCAGTGGCTTATGGTTTTAATCCGGAAGGCGGTACAAAAAACTATTCTTTTTCAACGTATGATTCGCATTCCCAATTGTATAAGGCAGTGAGAATTTCAAAGGGGTTTCGTAAGGCGAAATGGGGATATTTTCTAAGGGCAGAGAGCTTTTATAATGTTGCAACAAAAGAAGAGGAGTATGCAGATAAAGAACATCCATCCGAGAAATACCATGAAAGATCACATGGAGAGAGTTTTCTTGCGTTAGCTCAGAGCCAGCTGCGGCCGAATGGATTATATTTATTTGATGAGCCGGAGGCCGCGTTATCGCCGCAAAGGCAATTAACATTGCTTATGGAGATACATTCATGTGCGAAACAGGGGGCGCAATTTATCATAGTTACACATTCGCCTATTTTGCTGGGGATGCCAGATGCGCAGATTCTGTCTTTTGATGACGGGACAGTCCATAAGTGTGAGTATGAAGAGACGGAGAGTTATCAAATTACCGAGATGTTTATTAACAACCGAAAAGTTTTGCTTGAACGATTACTTTCTGAGCAGCAGGCGGATTTATAGTTGGTAAAAAAACAGATGGATAAGCTTTTCATGTAAGGAAAGGAAACGATATTGAAATACACAAAAGAATGGAAAGAAATTCCGTTGAGCGGGGAATTTGACTGGGCGGGATACCACTGGATCATTCCGGCCGTCTATTCCTGCAAAAAAGGTCTTGTCGTGGATTTTTGTATGCGTGTCGAAACAGAAAAGATTCGAATCTTTATGGAGAAGTGGAATCTGAGCGCTGAAAATGACGACTGCGATCATTTTACCAGTGAACAGCAGCAGATGATTGAATTGGAAAATCCACTTTGCTTCCATTTTAACCCCAAGCTGGAGCTAAGTGGGAAGACTTTAAAAGCGGCGCATGGCGGTTCGAACTGTTTCAATCCATGCCTGGAAGAGGGCGGCAGCAATGATTCGGAAATGAAACAGATCATGGAACATTACGAACTGGATCCGTCGTATGGCTGGGTAGTCTGGAGAAAGGCATTTCCGTGGCCTGAAAAATGTCATCTGAAGATAGCAGACCTGTCTCTTACCATGGATCAGCAGCCGGACTGGATGCCCGGCCCTCATTTTAAAGCAAAGGATCCTGGCGACAGATTTGTCTTCTCTCATCCTGTCAGCGGCGAGAATTATACATTAACCGTACAGGCTCTGGAGCAGAAAATTTTACCACCGGATCAAGGCTGTTTTGAAGGCCGGATTTATCCAAACCATTTTATGATTATGTCGTATACACTTTCTCCTGACCCGGGGGAGCAGGTTATAATCAGGGATCTGGCCAAAAGTGATTCGCCAATCAAGATTTTTAATTCAAAGCCGAAACGCGGTGCATGCTGCATAGGAATCATTGGCGGTGCGGATGGACCAACGGTTATGGCTGGAAAAGATCCTGAAAGTGAACTTCATACAGCCTATTCATCACTGCATTTTGAACCGATTCTGGATAGTGTGGAGTGGGGAATTATGTTCCGTATCAGGAGATTTAAAGAGGAAACGTTTTCGCTGATGCAGAGCTTATATATGTAAATGAAACAATATTTCGAGACAGAATAACTGGTTTTCGGCCGACTGTATGTTACGGGGAATTTTGGTGCCATATGCGGCCTTCCGAAATGCCGGAACCGACAATTTTGTTTGTGATTTTCCGGAAGATGCATTATACTAATAGAAATGAAAATGGAAAATGGCAGGGGGCATCTGTGCTGTCCTGTGTGCGGAGGCGGTGTATCGCATAGGCGGCACATCGACCGCAGGAAGGAAAACGGAAAAATGGATGACAGAAAAATTGCGGTTCTGATTGATGCAGAAAATGTATCGGGAAAATATATAAAATTGATCTTAGACGAGGTGAGCAATTACGGAACTGCGACGTATAAACGGCTTTACGGAGATTTTCAGACGGCCAGTGTGAAGGCATGGATGAAAAATCTGCGGGATTATGCTATTACACCGGTATTTCAGTATAATTATACACAGGGAAAAAATGCGTCTGATTCGGCTCTGATTATTGACGCCATGGATATTTTGTATTCCGGTCATGTGGATGGTTTTTGTATCGTGACTTCAGACAGCGATTTTACAAAACTGGTTTTGCGTCTTCGGGAATCTGGCATGACGGTAATCGGCATGGGGGAGAGAAAAACACCCAATGCATTTGTTTCGGCCTGTGAAACCTTCAAATTTCTGGATATTTTGCTGAATGACGGAGCACAGCCACCGGAAGAGTCCCAGGCGTCGGCCCGCAGAGCGGAAGAGATGGACGGGAAAAGGAGAGAGGCGGATCCGGACAGTCAGGCAGTCAGCAACATTCCCAGCAGGGAAGAGATGGAAAAAGAGGTTATCGCCATTATCAATACCCATGCTGGAGATGACGGTTGGGTGGATCTTTCGGAACTGGGGGATAATCTTCCCAAACGCGTTCCGGGTTTTGATCCTCGAAACTATAACTGTTCCAAGTTAAAGCAGTTTATTGAACTTTTTGATTCCGTGGAGGTTCGGTCAGCAAAAAATCCACACAATAAAATTCTTTCTATTATTTATGTCAGGGTAAAGCAGGAACCGGAAAAGCCGGAGCCGGTAAGGCAGAGGCGCAGAAGAAGGAAAAAAAGCGGAGAAAACGGCTGATAGAAAGAAGAGGTATGGTATGACAAAAGAAAAGCTGGCACTGGAAATCATAGAACGTCTGAAACAGGAATATCCGGATGCTGGGTGCACCCTGGATTATAATCAGGCGTGGAAGCTGCTGGTCAGCGTACGCCTGGCGGCCCAGTGTACGGATGCGAGAGTGAATGTGGTGGTGCAGGATTTATATGCAAAATACCCGGATATAGAGTCGCTGGCGGAGGCACCAGCGGAAGAGATTGAGCGCATTGTAAAACCCTGTGGACTGGGTCACAGCAAGGCGCGGGATATCAGCGCCTGTATGAAAATGCTGCGGGATGAATACGACGGCCAGGTTCCGGATAATTTTGATGCGCTTTTGAAATTGCCGGGAGTGGGAAGAAAAAGTGCAAACCTGATCATGGGCGACGTTTTTGGGAAACCAGCCATTGTGACGGATACGCACTGCATTCGTCTGGTCAATCGGATGGGATTGGTGGATGGAATCCGGGAGCCGAAAAAAGTAGAAATGGCTTTATGGAAACTGATTCCGCCGGAAGAGGGCAGCGATTTTTGCCATCGTCTTGTGTATCATGGCCGTGATATCTGTACTGCCAGGACAAAGCCGTTTTGTGACCGGTGCTGCCTGGCAGATCTCTGTGCCAGAAATGGCCTGGAGGAGAAAACGGAGATATCCGGGAAAGAAAGGAAAAGCAGGGGCGTCGCAAAATCAGCCGGAAAAAAAACCCGGGAGGCAGAATGATGGGTGGGGGAAACGGAAGCTTTTTGTGGCAGCTGTTTTGGCCCATGCTGGTGGATGACCTGGTGTATTTGCTGATTATGGGATCTGGAAAACTGGAAGGGGGTGCGGCTTTGGCCGCATCTTCCATTCTGACGGGAGCCATCCTGTTTCCATTTTATCGGAAACGTCAGAATACGGCAGGGGAATTTTCGCTGCGAAATGGAAAGAATGAAAACCCGGGGGCGGGCGAGCAGGAAAAAAACGGCCTGTCCGTTACGCAGGCGGCTGTGCTGTGTGTGACGGCAGCGGCAGTCAGTCTGTTTTTTAATCTTTTGTTCTGGTCCTGGATACAGGGACCTATTTCGCCGGAAGAACAAGATACGGCAAACCTGTTTCGGGTCATCGGAGGTCAGTTTTTCCCGGTGGCAGTGGCAGCGCCGGTGGCGGAAGAGCTGTTGTTTCGCGGGATGGTATTTCGTCATCTTCGCCGCACAGTATCCTTTGCTCCGTCTGCGGTGTTGTCTGCCCTTCTTTTTGGACTGACTCATGCGAATCTCTGGCAGATGGCATATGCATTTGTGTTGGGATTGGCACTGGCACTGATCTGTGAAAAGCACAGGGGACTGTGGCCGGCCATTTTGTTTCACGGGGCGGCGAATCTGGTTTCGCTCGGCTTGTCAGCCGTTTCCAGAGTTGCCGGTTTCTGGCCGCTGCCGCCGGTGGTATTCTTTTTTCTTCTGGTTCTTTCAGCCGTCGGCATGGTTTTGGGACTGCGTCGAATATACTATGAAGTAAAAAAGTAACTGGCGGAGCAGTATGCAGATATATGTGGTAAAAGAGGGAGATTCGATTGACTGGATTGGCGCGGCCTTCGGTGTAAATCCTTTGGATCTGGCGTGGGTGAATCAGATAGAGCCTCCATATCGTCTGGCAGTGGGGCAGTCCCTTTTGGTGCTGGATCAGACGGAGACCAGAGTGAATCTGGAGAAGGCGGGAAAAGAAAATACGGAGTCAAAGAAAAACAGAATGCGTTCGGATATTCGCCTGGGCGGCTATGCATACCCATGGATTGATCCGGAAATTTTGGAGGAAACTGCGGATTATGCAACGGAAATTTCAGTTTTTTCTTATGGTTTTACGGAAACCGGCAAGCTGATTTATCCAGAAGAGGCAGGAGAACGACGGATTTTGGAAACAGCAAAGCGCAGAGGGGCGGAACCGGTACTGGTTTTGACAACTCTGGGATCGGACGGGCGGTTTCATAGTGATTTGGTTTCCCTGCTGGTACAGGACGAGATGGTACAGCAGCGTTTGATCCGGGAACTCTGGCAGGTTATGGAGGAAAAAGGTTATGGGGAAGTAAATATAGATTTTGAGTATGTGAAGTCGGATGATCGGGATGCTCTGGTAAAATTTGTGGATCGCCTGCGAACGGTGCTTCATGTGTTTGGGTTTCTGGTCAGTGTGGCAGTGGCACCGAAAACGTTTCGGGAACAGAAGGGACTTCTGTACGAGGGTGTGGACTATCGGGGACTGGGGACGGTTGCAGACCGGATTTTCCTGATGACGTATGAATGGGGTTATACGTATGGTCCTCCGATGGCGGTGGCGCCGCTTCCCATGGTGCGCCGTGTGGTAGAATATGCAGGAACGGAAATAGATCCTTCCAGGACGATCCTGGGGATGCCTAGTTATGGCTATGATTGGCCTCTTCCCTATGAGCAAGGTGTCACAAAGGCAAAAAGCCTTGGGTATCTGGAGGCGGTTCAGCTGGCGATTGACCATGGTGTTCCGATTCATTATGATGAAACGGCTCAGAGTCCATATTTTTATTACTGGCAGTACGGAATTCGGCATATGGTGTGGTTTGAGGATGTACGAAGTGTGGAGCAGAAGTATCGCCTGATACAGGAATACGGCCTGGCTGGCGGCGGCTTCTGGCAGCTGATGCGGCTGTTTCGGGCCGGGTGGCTTCTGGCAGAGCACATGTTTCAGATCGAAAAGGTAGAAGGCCTGTGAAACAGAAGATAAAATTATGCTGGATCAGGAGTCCGGGGAAATAGGAGGAAACCAGAACATGCTTTCATTTGAGAGTGATTACACAGAAGGAGCGCAGGAAGAAATTTTAAAACGACTGCTGGAGACAAATCGGGAGAGCCTTTCCGGATACGGACTGGATCACTACAGCGAGAGCGCCAGAGAAAAAATACGCGCTGCCTGTCGATGCCCACAGGCAGAGGTTTATTTTCTGGTGGGCGGAACGCAGACAAATGCAGCCGTAATTGATGCATTTCTGGATTCTTATGAAGGGGTTGTAGCAGCCGTTTCAGGTCATGTAAATACCCACGAGGCCGGAGCGATTGAGCATACGGGACATAAGGTTCTCCCGGTGCCTCAGAAGGAGGGGAAAATACAACCGCAGGTGCTGCGGGACTTCCTGAAAACTTTTTGGGAAGATGAAAACCATGAGCATATGGTATTTCCGGGAATGGTGTATATTTCCCATCCGACGGAATACGGAACGCTTTATACGGGGAAAGAGCTGGAGGAGTTGGCGCAGATCTGCCGCAGCTACCAGATCCCGCTGTATTTGGATGGGGCCCGCCTGGGGTATGGACTGGCCGGCGAAGGGACGGATGTGACACTTCCAGTGGTGGCTGCATGCTGCGATGCGTTCTATATTGGCGGGACGAAGGTCGGCGCGCTCTGCGGGGAAGCCGTGGTATTTCCACGAAAAGCACCGGCCCATTTTATGACGAGGATTAAGCAGAAAGGCGCTTTGTTGGCCAAGGGCCGCCTGCTGGGAATCCAGTTTGACACGCTGTTTACAGACCGGTTGTATGAGCGGATCAGCAGCCACGCCATTGAGATGGCCAGGAAACTGAAAGAAGGATTTCACCAGAGAGGGTACACTTTTTATCTGGAATCCCCCACCAACCAGCAGTTTCTGGTGCTGGAGCAGGAAGAGATGGAACGCCTGAAAAAGCAGATAAAATTCAGCTTCTGGGAGAAATTAGATGAGTTCCATACAGTAGTACGGTTTTCCACCAGCTGGGCAACTCAGGAGGCGAATTTGGAGGAACTGTGGAACATTTTGGATGAAAAACAGGAAAAACCGGCCGGCGGACAGACAAACGGGAGGACACATGGAGCGAAGAGTTGATTTTGAAGAAATATCAGATGGAAAGCGCTATGGGGCAGAGGATATGGTTAAAGCCGGATGTGGCGGCTGCGAAGGATGTTCTGCCTGCTGCCAGGGAATGGGAAACTCCATTGTACTGGATCCGTATGACGTGTATCGGCTGACTGCAGAGATGGGCAGCAGCTTTGAATCGCTGATGCAGGGAAAAATTCAGCTGCATGTGGTGGATGGGATGATTCTTCCCAATCTGGCCATGAATGGGCCCAATGAGGCCTGTGCCTTTCTGAATGAAAATGGACGCTGCAGCATCCACCCATACCGTCCCGGGATCTGTCGCCTGTTTCCATTGGGACGGATTTATGAAAATGGTAACTTCCAGTATTTTCTTCAGGTACATGAATGCCGGAAGGAGAATCGGACGAAAATCCGGGTCCGCCAGCAGGCGGATACGCCAGATTTTCGAAACTACGAGGCATTTGTGAATCAGTGGCATTATTTTTTGAAGGAACTGGGGGAGCGGCTTCGGAAGAAGGCAGATGCAGAGGAAGAAAAGCGTATAAATCTGATGGTGCTGAAATTGTTTTTTCTGCAGCCTTATGAACGGGATCGGTCATTCTACGCCCAGTTTCAAGAGCGGATGGATCTGATTCGGAACCTGATTAAGGAGTAAAAAGGTAAGGGGAAAAGACGCGGAGTAAACGACCGAAAACGAAAAGATGCAAAGAGGAAAGATGGAGAAATGGTAAAAGCTGATTTTCATACCCATACAACGTTTTGTGATGGAAAGGGAACGCCGCGGGAGATGGTGGAGGCAGCCTGGAGACAGGGGTATACGGATTTTGGAATTTCCGGCCATGCAGATTACTCATTCTGCGAGCCGGGATTTGGCATGTCGGACAGGACTCTTTTAGAATACAGAAGAGAGCTGGAGAGGCTTCGGGAGGAATACCAGGGGCGAATGAATATATATATTGGAATCGAACTGGACTGCCTGGGGCCGGTACAGAAAGCGGAGTATACCATTGGCTCTACCCACTGTGTAAAAAAGGATGGGGTATATATTTCTGTGGACGATACGGAAGAAAAATTGGTGAAGGCAGTTGGAGAGCTTTGGAAGGGAGACTGGTATGCATTTGTCCGGGATTATTTTGAGACGGAGGCGACGGTATTTGACAGAACTCACTGTGACTGGGTGGGGCATTTCGATCTGCTGACAAAATTTAATGAGGGGTTCCGATACTTTGACGAGACACGGGATGCGTATCTGGAACCGGCGCTTGCGGCGATGAGGCGTCTGAACCAGGAGGGACTTCCTTTTGAGATCAATACAGGGGCTCTGTCAAGGGGATATAGGAGTGAGCCGTATCCATCCGCCTGCCTTTTGAGAGAGCTTCGGATTATGGGGGGGCGGATTATGATCAATTCGGACAGCCATAGTCCGAATACCATAGGCTTTGGTTTTGCCAGGGCCCGGAGATTGGCAATGGAGTGCGGGTTTGAAACGATGTGGGTGCTGGATCCAAAGGGCGGTTTCCGGGAAGTTCCGTTATAAAGTGCAAGATCAATGGTTATATATGCACAAAAAATAAGAATAATAAACCTGAAATTTGGTTAATCCATGTCTGCTATCTCTGCTATAATATACATGTAACAAAAGAAATTACTTAACAAACCCCAGGCTGAGGGCTGCTAAGCAAATCAAGTTTTTGGAGGAAAAGATAAATGAATACTTTAAAAGCTGAAAAAAGAAGCATGGATGTTAAGGCAAAGAAGCTGAGAAGAGAGGGCTTTGTTACAGGAAATGTATTTGGCAAAAAAATCGAAGGTTCGATTCCGGTAAAAATGGACAGAATGGATGTGGATCGTCTCCTGAAGACGGAAAATAAAGGAAGCCAGATCCTTCTGGAAATCGAAGGCCAGGTATACGATGTACTGATTAAGGAGATTGATTATAATGCTCTGGCAAAGCGAGTAGATGAAATCGATTTTCAGGCGCTGCTAAGCAATGAAAAAGTACATTCTGTGGCGGAGATCGTTCTGGCAGGGCATGAGAAAGTTATTTCCGGTGTTCTGCAGGAACAGCTGCGGGAAGTTTCTTACCGTGCTCTTCCGTCTGCCCTGGTGGATAAAATAAAGGTGGACGTCAGTGGCCTCCGGGTGGGAGACACCATCCGGGTAAAGGATCTGGAGATCGCAAAGAATAGAGAGATTGACCTTTTGACAGATCTGGAGGCTGTGGTGGCTACGGTTACGGCTGTTCACAATGTAGTTCCGGAGACGGAAACGGAAGAAGGAGAGGAAGAAAAATAACAGCTGGAAAATGACTGCATTTGACCTATAAATAGGCAGATACATAAAGAGAGCGTAAAGGGATATCACCCGGAAGGGGGGTATCCCTTTTTTATTCGATAGGACCTTTCTATCTACAGCTTTATTACCTCTTCAAAGGGCGCATGGCGCTCCAGAAGGCCGGAGGCCTGTGCCATGGAGGAGAGGTCACCAATGAGGATGACACCGCAGAGGCGGTTGTTGAGGAAATAATATTTCCGATACTGCTCTTTCCCCATATCTTTAAATTCCACTGTCTTGTACAGAAGATTGGGGTTGCGCCCGTTGTCCCCGGCGGCGTAGAGGGAGGTGTTCATACCGCTGAAGGTAAGGGCGGCGGATACACCTGTATAGGTAAGGCTGTCTCCGGCAGCATTGGCTCCGGCGATGCGTCCCTGCTCGACGGCCTCAGGCCAGAGGGCAAGATTGGTGCCTTGATATTCGGCACAATCGCCGCAGGCAAAGATATCAGGATGGCTGGTTTCCATCTGGGCATTCACAATAATGGCCCGGGATGTCTTGAGACCGGCGTCCGCTGCCAGCTGTGTGTTAGCGCGGATACCGGCGGAGACAATGACAAGATCAGCCGGGAAGGCCTCTCCAGTGGCCAGGCGGACAAAGGGACTGTCAGTTCCGGTGGTTTTGTCGGCGGTACCGCAGATTTCTTCAATCTGGACACCGGTTTTTATGGTTATGCCCTGGGAGGATGCCAGTTCCATGAGAATCCGACCGGCTGTCTCATCCAGCTGCCGCCCCATGAGGATGGGAGCTGCCTCCAGGACTGTGACGGAAAGGCCGGCCTTTTTAAGCTCCCAGGCTGCTTCCAGACCGAGAACGCCACCGCCGATGACAACGGCAGAGGAGGCGCCATCCAGCTGTTCGGATATTTTTTTGACATCGCCAAGACGGCGGATCGCTGTCACCTGCGGACCGTCGATTCCAGGAATTGGAGGAATGAAGCATTCGCTTCCGGCGGCAAGAATCAGGCGTGTGTAAGAAATACGGCTGTCGTCATCCAGAAGAACTTCGCGGGAGTCCGGGCAGATTTTGGCTACACGTTTTCCCAGCATCTGATGGATATTATTTTCTTCGTACCAGCTGTCGTTTTCCATGGCGATCTGCTGGGCGCTCAGCTCTGCCAGCAGAGTTTTCGTCAGCATGGGACGGTTGTAGGCTGGATACGGTTCTTCGGAAATAAGAAGAATAGAGCCTGTTTTGTCCCGTTCCCGGATGGCTCTGGCGGCATTGAGGCCGGCGGCACCATTTCCAAGGATTACGTAGGTTTCCTGAGAATTTTGGAAAAAGGTAGTTTCGGTATCCTCTGCCGGGACAAAGTTTTCTTTGCCCACGCCGCAGACCGGGCATACCTCCAGAGAGGCATCAAAAATTTCTCCGCAGACCAGGCATTTGACGAGGCTGCGGGTTCCTGTTTTTTTGGGGAGTGCAGCTTCGATATTCAGGACGCGGCATCCGAACTGATAGCCGTATTCATAGGCCCCGACCAGGTCTGCGTGATTGGGTTTAAAGCGAACGCGGAAACCGTCGTCAACTTTCATGCGAAGCTGACGGAGGCGTTCTAGAATATGGGGAACGCCCTCTCCGCTCCATCCATAGCTTCCGAAAGCGCCGGCGTATTTACCGCCGTGGGTTCCGGCAAACATGGAGAGTGTCAGATTCCAGATGGGGGCCAGCGCTTCCCCGACGATGGTGGGGGTACCAAGGAGGATGCCGTCGGCAAAGAGAAGTTCCTGCTCCACCGCTGCTTTATCGGAAGTTACCATATCATAGCAACGGACTTCGATCTCTCCGCTGTCCCGGACACCTTTGGCGATTTCCTGAGCCAGAGTTTCCGTGTATCCGTAAGCGCTCACGTAAGGGATGACAACCGTTTTTTTCGAATTGGGGTTTGCGGTGTCAGACCATTCCTCGTAGGCGGCAAAAATACGGCGGATGGAATCCTTGGAGTCAAGGACCGGGCCGTGCCCTGTGCAGATCATGGAGATGTCCAGCTCCCGGATCCGGCGCATGGCTTTCTGCATGAAAGGCTTGAAGGGGCCGATGATACAGTCATAATAATAGCGGGCTGCCTCCATGTAGTCGGCCTCGCTGGGAACTGTGCTGGCCAGAACACCGTTGTGGGCGTAATGGGAACCAAAAGAATCACAGGTTACGAGAATCTGCTCCTCCTCAATAAAAGTGTACATGGTGTCGGGCCAGTGGAGGTTGGGGACAATCAAAAACTGCAGCGTTTTGCCGCCGATTTCCATGCGCTGTCCGTCTTTGACGGCAATGCTGACAAAATCCCGATTGACAATTTCCCGCAAAAATCCAATGGCGCATCCCGTTGCCAGGATTTTGATTCCGGGATTCAGGTCCAGAAGGCGTTCTACGCTTCCGGCGTGATCTGGCTCCGTGTGGCTGACAACCAGATAATCAATGTCCTGAATATCCGTAATTTCCTGAAGCTCCTTCAGATAGTCATCGAAAAATTTCGCTTTGGCCGTTTCAAAGAGAATGGTTTTCCCGCCGGTTTTCAAAATGTAAGAGTTATAGGTAGTACCAAATTTCGTGTACATGATAATATCAAATACACGGAGGGACTCGTCGATTACGCCGGTCCAGTAGAAATTTTCACGCAGTTTCAGACTGTGCATAGCCATGCCTCCTTTAAAATGGTGTAGCAGTTTAAAAAATGGGTTTCTATTAGTATCGCACAAAACAGCAGTACAATCCAGATAAATTTATTTGAAAATATTAGCACTCAACACTTGACTCTGCTAACAATGTGTGTTATATTACGGCTAGAACAAAAAAACAGTTTTACAATCCTTGTTCGGAAGGAGGACAATGATTTATGAACATCAATAAATTTACACAAAAGTCACTGGAGTCTGTGCAGAATACGGAGAAACTGGCCTATGAATACGGCAATCAGCAGATCGATCAGGAGCATCTGCTCTGCAGCCTGCTGACCCTGGAAGACAGTCTGATTCTCAAGCTGATTACGAAAATGGGAATTTCCGGAGAGCAGTTTACGGATGAAGTGCGGGGACTGATTGAAAAATTGCCAAAGGTATCCGGCGGCCAGGTGTATTTTTCGGCGGATGCCAACAAGGTGCTGATCCATGCGGAGGATGAAGCCAAGGCCATGGGCGATGAGTATGTGTCTGTGGAACACTTGTTTTTGTCGATGTTAAAGCAGCCAAACCGGGCAGTCAAAGAGTTGTTTCGGCTTTATGGCATTACCAGGGAAAGCTTTTTGCAGGCATTATCTACGGTAAGAGGAAATCAGCGGGTTGTCAGTGACAATCCAGAAGCCACGTATGATACGCTAAACAAATATGGTTATGATCTGGTAGAACGGGCCAGAGAGCAGAAACTTGACCCTGTCATCGGCCGTGACAGTGAGATCCGGAATGTGGTTATGATTCTATCCAGAAAGACGAAAAATAATCCGGTTTTGATCGGCGAGCCTGGCGTCGGCAAGACGGCAGTGGTAGAAGGCCTGGCCCAGCGGATTGTCCGCGGCGATGTGCCGGAAGGCCTGAAGGACAAAAAACTGTTTGCCCTGGATATGGGGGCGCTGATGGCCGGGGCCAAATACCGCGGAGAATTTGAAGAGAGGCTGAAAGCCGTTTTGGATGAGGTAAAGAAAAGCGACGGCCAGATTATTCTGTTTATTGACGAGCTGCACACCATTGTGGGAGCCGGAAAAACCGAAGGCTCCATGGATGCCGGAAATATGTTAAAGCCCATGCTGGCCAGAGGCGAGCTCCACTGTATCGGTGCGACGACACTGGATGAATATCGAAAATACATTGAAAAGGATGCAGCCCTGGAGCGGCGATTCCAGCCGGTTCACGTGGATGAACCTACGGTGGAAGATACGATCTCAATTCTGAGAGGTTTAAAAGAGCGGTACGAGGTATACCATGGCGTTAAGATTACAGATTCGGCCCTGGTATCCGCGGCCCTTTTGTCAGACCGCTATATTTCTGACCGGTTTCTTCCGGATAAAGCCATTGACCTGGTGGATGAAGCCTGTGCCATGATCAAGACAGAGATGGATTCCATGCCAGCGGAGCTGGATGAACTCTCAAGACGTATTATGCAGCTGGAGATTGAAGAGGCGGCTCTGAAGAAAGAGACAGACCGGCTGAGCCAGGATCGTCTGGCGGAGCTCCAGAAAGAACTGGCAGAGCTGAAGAGCGATTTTGCCACCCAGAAGGCTCAGTGGGAGAATGAAAAGGCATCTGTGGATAAGCTGTCCCATCTGCGGGAGGAAATTGAGAGGATCAATGGAGAGATCCAGGCGGCCCAACAGGCCTATGATCTGAACAAGGCGGCAGAACTGCAGTATGGAAAACTTCCGGAGCTGCAAAAAGCGCTGGAGGAAGAGGAAGAGCGGGTTAAGAATCAGGATTTGAGTCTGGTCCATGAGAGTGTGACGGAGGATGAGATTGCCCGGATCATTTCCAAGTGGACGGGAATTCCGGTGGCTAAGCTGACGGAAAGCGAGCGCAGCAAGACGCTTCATATGGATGAACTCCTTCACAAGCGGGTCATTGGCCAGGACGAGGGCGTTACAAAGGTAACAGAGGCGATCATCCGATCCAAAGCAGGGATCAAAGATCCGACGAAACCCATCGGTTCCTTCCTGTTCCTGGGTCCCACCGGTGTGGGAAAAACAGAGCTTGCCAAGGCGCTTGCCGAGAGCCTGTTTGATGACGAAAACAATATGGTGCGGATTGATATGAGCGAGTATATGGAGAAACATTCCGTATCCCGCCTGATTGGAGCGCCGCCAGGATATGTGGGGTATGATGAGGGCGGTCAGCTGACAGAGGCGGTTCGCAGAAAGCCGTACTCGGTTGTGCTGTTTGATGAGGTGGAGAAAGCCCATCCCGATGTGTTCAATGTGCTGCTGCAGGTTTTGGACGATGGAAGGATTACGGATTCCACGGGAAAAACGGTTGATTTTAAAAATACGATCCTGATCATGACCTCCAATATCGGTTCTCAGTATCTGCTGGATGGGATTGACGAGAATGGCCAGATCAAGCCGGAGGCCGAGGCGGCCGTTATGCATGATCTGAGGGCCCACTTCCGTCCGGAGTTCCTGAACCGTCTGGATGAGACGATCCTGTTTAAACCTCTGACCAGGGAGAATATCGGCGGCATTATTGAACTGCTGATTGCCGATGTTAACCGGCGCCTGGCAGACAAAGAACTTTCCATTTCTCTGACAGAAGCGGCGAAAAACTTTATTGTGGAAAATGGGTATGACCCGGTGTACGGAGCCAGACCTTTGAAACGGTATCTTCAGAAGCATGTGGAGACACTGGCGGCAAAGCTGATTCTGGCGGATGGAGTCCGGGCGGGAGATACCATCCAGATCGACCTGCAGAGAGGTGAGTTGACTGCGGAGGCAATAAGAGTAGAATAAAAGTTTTTGTTTAAAATGCCTAAATATACCCTGCTATAACCATTAGTGTTGATTACATTATATAAAGGATGGTTTTTTGCCGTAAATAATGATATAATCAATACGGGGATTTTACGTTTTACACATAGTATCGGGCCGATGCGCCTGGAGCAGGGAGAGGGCAATATGAATTACGATATCAATATTCGGCATCTGGAGTATTTTGTAAAGGTAAGCAAACTGGGGTCGATCAATAAAGCAGCGCAGGCTCTCTATATCTCCCAGCCTTATTTGGGGAAGATCATGCACGATCTGGAAGATACCCTGGGCGTATGTCTGATCAACCGCAGTCGATCCGGTGTGACGCTTACGCCGGAGGGGTTGGATTTTCTGGCCCATGCGAAAAAAATACTGCGCGAGATGGAAGGATTGCGGTTCCTGCAGCGGGAGGAGACTTCGGCTGCGGAGCCGCTTACTGTTTCGATGACCCGCTTTTCCCACATCATGGAAAGCTTCAGCAAGGTTGTCATCGACCATCAGCATAAAGGATGTCCGTCTTTTTCTCATCGCCTTTGTGAAGGAAACTCCGATGCCGTCATTGAAGATGTGGCTTCCGGAAGAGCCAAAGTGGGAGTATTTCACTTTGATAACCGGAAACGGAAGGAAATGATGGCGCTTTTGGAGTCCAAAGGCCTGGATTACCATTTCCTTGTGAATGTAGAACCTCATATTATCATTTCGCGCAAGCATCCTCTGATCCAGCAGCGGCGCCCCGTAAACCTGCATACCCTGTCAGAGTACGGGTTTCTGTGGTATCTGGGCCAGTGTGATGACTATATTTATCAGCTCCTGAGCGAGGGAAACCAGGATCGCGAAAAGATGCGCTCCAAGATTACATATCTGGAGAGCAGAGCGACCCTTATGTATATGATTTCCGTCAGCGACTGCTATAGCATTGGGATCCATGACTTTGCACGGCAGGAGGAGTCTTACCAGTCTACGTCTATTCCGATTCAGAATTGCGGCTTTATGCTGGAGTTTGGTTATGCCACCCCGGCCAATGAGCCGATCAGCAGCATTACCAATGAATTTCTTCTTGATTTACAGAAACGGTTATCCTGAAACAGCGTTATTCATGTTTTGAATAGCAGGTAGTCCGATCCGGAACTATCTGACGCTGTCTCTTTGGTGTTAAAATAACGTTAAGCAGATACTTAGAAGAAAAGGGGGAATGCAACATGTTTCGACAAGTAGTCGAGCAGGCTCTTGAGTTGGGGAAGAGCAAAACCTCCCAGGGAAAGGTAGCAACGTATATTCCTGAACTGGGAAAGGCAGATCCATCCGGCCTTGGGATTTGTGCGTATACCATAGACGGGGAGAAGATCTCCGCCGGGGATACGGGAAAACGTTTCAGTATTCAGAGTATCTCAAAAATTATCAGCCTTGCAATGGCCCTGGAGGCCTATGGGGCGGATAAGGTATTTGAGAGCGTAGGGATGGAGCCGTCCGGCGATGCATTTAATTCACTTCTGAAGCTGGAGAACGCTGACGGAACACCATACAATCCGCTGATCAATGCGGGGGCCATCGTCATTTCCAGCTATATGGTTGGAATGTATACGTTCGAAGAAGTTCTGAAACGCGTAAGGCAGCTGTGTATGGATCCGGAGATCGTGCTGGATATCAAGGTGTACCATTCTGAGATGTCCAATCTTTCCAGAAACCGTGCCATCGCGTATCTGTTGGAGAGCAAAGGGGTACTTCATGCAGATGCAGAAAAGACACTGGATTTTTATGTGAAGATGTGTTCGCTGAGCGTGACGGCAGAAAGCCTGGCCAATCTGGGACTTCTTTTGGCCAGCGGAGGTCTCCACCCGGTAACGCGGGAGAGGGTTCTCACGGAGCGGACGGTGCGCATCGTAAAAACGATCATGCTGACCTGCGGCATGTACGACGGATCCGGCGAGTTTGCGGTCCGCGTGGGCATGCCTTCCAAGAGCGGCGTAGGCGGCGGTATCATTTCCGTGGTCGATGGTTACGCGGGCCTTGGGATTTATGGCCCGTCTCTGGATGAAAAGGGGAACAGCATTGCTGGTATTGCGATGCTGGAGTATATTTCCAGGCAGATGGATTTCCACATGTTTGGAAACAGGAATAAGAAAGTATTGGAGGAAAATAAAATATGTTAGATATGTACGGAAAGTTTATCGGTTCTGTCAGCAACGCCATGTATTCATACATTCTCATTATCCTGCTGGTAGGCGGCGGTATTTTCTTTACGCTGCGGACAAAAGGAGTTCAGAGATATCTGATCGAGGCATTCCGCGTGATTCTGGAACCGTCTGAGAGCAAGGATAAAGAGTCGATTTCTGCGTTCCAGTCCATGATGATTTCTACGGCATCCCGTGTGGGAACGGGAAACATTGCCGGTGTTTCCACGGCGATCTGTACCGGTGGTCCCGGCGCTATCTTCTGGATGTGGGTAATTGCATTTTTCGGCATGGCAACGGCCTTTGTTGAGGGTACTCTGGCTCAGATTTATAAACGCCGCGGCGAGAACGGCAGCTGCTACGGCGGTCCGTCCTACTATATTGAGAGTGTTCTGAAGAAACGTTCTCTGGGCGTTACCTACGCTGTTTTCATGATCCTTACATACATGGTAGGTTTTAACCTGGTTGCATCCTTTAATACAGCGGATGCCTTTAAGACTTACAGCTTCTATAATCCGCAGATGACTCCGATGATCGTAGGTATCGTTCTGGCTGCATTCTTTGCTGTCTGCATTCTGGGCGGAGGCAAAAAGATCGCCAGCGTTGCTTCCTTCCTGGTTCCCATCATGGGCGCGTTATACATCGCTGCAGCGCTGCTGATGATCATTCTGAACATCAATTTACTGCCAAGCGTGTTTGTTTCTATCTTTAAGGAAGCGTTCAATTTCAGAGCAATTTTTGGCGGATTTGCCGGTTCCTGTGTCATGCTGGGAATTAAGCGAGGCCTGTTCTCCAACGAGGCCGGTGTAGGCGCATCCGCCTCTGCGTCCGGATCTGCCAGTGTTTCCCACCCGGTAAAACAGGGACTGGTACAGGTTTTGTCTGTATTCCTGGATACGATCGTGATCTGTACGGCTACGGCTCTTCTGTGCATGTGCTCCGGCGTTGAGGCGACTGCAGAGATGGCTGGTATGCCTTATGTGCAGGCATGTATCTCCAGCACCTTTGGGCAGGCTGGTGTAATCTTTATCACAGTTGCACTGATTCTGTTTGCATTTACGACGCTGATTGGAAACTATTTTTTTGCTGAGACAGGAATTGTTTATCTGTTTGGAAAGAAGCCGTCCAAGAGCGTTCTGTTGGCTATCCGTGTATTCGCAATTGGTGTTGTTTTCGTCGGCGCTATGGCAAGCCTCGGTGTTGTATGGGATACGGCAGACGTGCTGATGGGTCTGATGGCAATTATCAATGTTCCGGTTATCTTCCTGCTGGTAAAACCGGCAGCAGCCTGCCTGGACGATTATGTACAGCAGAAAAAAGCCGGCAAGAACCCGGTTTTCAAAGCTTCTGATATTGGTTTAAAAGAAAAGACAGATTTCTGGAACTGACAGATCTGAATCCGTCTGTACAGATATGAACTGTTATTTTTGGGGGCCGCATGGGCGGCTCCCTTTTTTTGATTTCATGGGAAAATGCGTCCTATGAAATCAAAACGTTCTGCAGGGATCGCCATGCGGCGGAAAGGAGCTTTGTCGCTTCTTCTTGACAATGAAACTTATCTTTACTACAATGAAAATCGAGTGAAAGGTTTCGATTTTTCATAACAGGTGCCGGAGATTTTCGGCTGAAACAGAAAACAGAGAGAGGGCAAAAGCCGCAGAAAGGGAAGAGACATGAGAATCGCAATAGGAAACGACCATTCGGCAGTGGAACTGAAAGAAATCATTTTAGATTTTTTAGTAGAAAAGGGCCATGAGGTTATCAATCTGGGAACGGATACCACGGAGAGCTGTGATTATCCGGTTTATGGAGAAAAGGTGGGACGTGCTGTCGTTTCAGGCGAAGCGGATCTGGGAATTGCTATTTGTGGAACAGGCCTTGGAATTTCTCTGGCAGCCAATAAGGTAAAAGGTGTTCGGGCCTGCGTCTGCAGTGAGCCTTATACGGCAGTGATGTCAAGGCGTCATAATAATTCCAATGTACTCTGCTTTGGAGCACGGGTTGTGGGAAGTGAGCTGGCCAAGATGATTGTAGAGCAGTGGCTGGAGGCGGAATTTGAGGGAGGCCGTCATCAGCGCCGGGTTGACCTGATTATGGAGATTGAAAATCGGGATTAAATAAGAAAAGAAAACAGAACAGTTGGGAGGAATCGGAATGATTACAGAGGACATTCGCTATGTGGGAGTCAATGACCGGGAGATTGATCTGTTCGAGGGGCAGTATCGGGTTCCCAACGGTGTCTCCTACAATTCATATGTGATTATGGATGAGAAAATTGCGATTATGGACACCGTAGATGAACATAAGGCAGCTGAATTTTTGGAGAATCTGGAGCAGGTTTTGGAGGGCAGAACGCCGGATTATCTTGTGATCAGCCATATGGAGCCGGATCATGCTTCCAGCGTAAAGGCACTGGTAGAGCGGTATCCAGGAATTACGCTGGTTGGAAACGCAAAAACGTTCCCTATGCTGGCTAATTATTTTCCGGAGGCCGATGTAAATGGTGCGATTACGGTAAAAGAGGGGGATACCCTGAATCTGGGCCGTCACGAGCTTACGTTTGTGATGGCGCCCATGGTGCATTGGCCGGAGGTTATGGTAGCCTATGACAGCCTGGATCATGTGCTGTTCAGCGCGGATGCATTTGGAAAGTTTGGAGCGTTGGATGCAGATGAGGCATGGGACTGCGAGGCGAGGAGATATTACTTTAATATTGTTGGAAAATACGGAATGCAGGCCCAGGCACTTTTAAAGAAGGCGGCCGCTTTGGATATTCAGATGATCTGCCCGCTGCACGGGCCGGTGCTTTCCGGCGAGGCGCTTCGCAATGCTCTGGAGAAATACCAGATCTGGAGTTCCTACGGTGTGGAATCGGAAGGCGTTTTCATTGCCTATGCGACGCTCCATGGAAATACGGCGAAGGCAGCGGAGAAGATGGCAGAAATCCTGAAGGAAGCCGGATGCCCGAAGGTGGCCATGGCAGACCTGGCCCGGGATGATATGGCAGAGGCGATCGAGGATGCATTCCGCTATGGGAAAATTGTTCTGGCGGCGTCTTCCTATGACGCAGGCGTTATGCCGTTTATGGCGGATTTCCTGCACCATCTGCAGTGCAAAAATTATCAGAAGAGGACAGTGGCTCTCATTGAGAACGGATCTTGGGGTCCGACAGCTGCCCGGACGATGAAGGGAATTTTAGAGCAGATGAAAGAAATTACCATTGCAGAACCAGTGGTAACAATACGCGGCGCTCTGAAAGACAGCGATATTCCGGCACTGCAGGCGGCTGCAAAGGCATTATTGGCGTAAGGATATAATCAATCAATATCATATACAGCAGAAAGGAAGAGAGACATGGTTGATAAGGTTATGCAGTTTATTGCGGACAGTGATCCGGAAGTGGGCAAGGCGATTCAGAAAGAAGCAGCCCGTCAGAGAAGAAATCTGGAACTGATTGCATCGGAGAATATTGTTTCTGAGCCGGTTATGATGGCGATGGGAACGGTATTAACCAACAAGTATGCGGAAGGATACCCGGGAAAGCGGTATTACGGCGGCTGCGAGGTTGTGGATGAGATCGAGACACTGGCGATCGAGCGGGCCAAGAAGCTGTTTGGCTGCGATTACGCCAACGTACAGCCTCATTCTGGCGCGCAGGCAAATATGGCAGTATTTATTGCCATGCTGAAACCGGGAGATACGGTTATGGGGATGAATCTGGATCACGGCGGCCATCTGACTCACGGAAGTCCTGTCAATTTTTCAGGTTTATACTTTAATATTGTGCCTTACGGCGTCAATGACGAGGGTTTTATTGATTATGATGAGTTGGAGCGCATTGCGCTGGAGGCAAAGCCGAAGCTGATTGTGGCTGGAGCCAGCGCATACGCCAGAGAGATTGATTTTAAGCGTTTCCGTCAGGTGGCGGATAAAGTTGGCGCGTATTTGATGGTGGATATGGCACACATTGCCGGTCTGGTGGCAGCTGGTCTTCACCCGAGTCCCATCCCTTATGCCGATGTGGTAACGACAACAACCCATAAGACGCTGCGCGGTCCGAGAGGCGGCATGATTCTGGCCAATAAAGAGGCAGCGGAGAAATTTAATTTCAATAAAGCTATTTTCCCAGGAAGCCAGGGCGGCCCGCTGGAGCATGTGATTGCAGCTAAGGCAGTCTGCTTTGGCGAGGCGCTGAAACCGGAGTTTAAGGAATACCAGGCTCAGGTCAGAAAAAATGCCCAGGCTCTGGCTGAGGCACTGAAGGAACAGGGCTTTAAAATTCTGACTGGCGGAACGGACAATCACCTGATGCTGGTGGATCTGCGAGGGATGGATATTTCCGGAAAAGAGCTCCAGAACCGCTGTGACGAGGTGTACATTACGCTGAATAAGAATACAGTTCCCAATGATCCCAGAAGCCCCTTTGTGACCTCCGGCGTCCGGATTGGAACGCCAGCTGTCACATCGAGAGGTCTGAAGGAAGAAGATATGCCGAAGATTGCGGAGTGTATCTGGCTGGCAGCTACAGATTTTGAGAATCAGGCGGATTATATCCGGGCAGAGGTGACAAAACTCTGTGAGAAATATCCGCTTTACCAGTCAATGGATTGACCGATTCCCTTTTTCAGGGCATTTTCAAAGAGAAGCTGAGCGGTTCGGACATCAAAGAGGCCCATCCCCACTGATTTGAAGCAGCGTGTTTCTGCCTGCGGGTGGGGATGGCCGGCTCTGGTGTCCAAAATCAGATCCTCCATATAGCGGATCCGCTCCTGTGTCAGAAGGCCAGAGGCCAGAGGAATGCGCAGATCGCCGCTTTCTTCACAGGCGTAGGGAAGTTCGGTGTAGGCATTTCCCACGAGTTTCCAGACTGCATCCGGCAGTTCCCGTCGTTCTGGCCTCCAGGAGCCGATGGCGACAAAACATTTGCCGCGGAGAAGTTCTTCGTCATCTGGATAAACGGGATCAATGGTCTGAGTGGCAGATATCAAAATCTGGCTGTTCTCAGCCACCTCTCTGGCATCGCGGCAGATATGGAAATGGATGTCAGGCCGGTTCAGCCGTGCAGCCAGTTTCTCTATAAAAGGAGCCGGATTTTTTATGTATGCATCATAGAGATACAGATCTGTGATGGGGCAGACGGCACAGGCGTAGAGCAGCTGGTGCAGTCCCTGGGTGCCGCAGCCAATGAGGCCGGCCCGGGTGTCCTCCCGGTGTGCCAGATAGCGAAGCGCCACGCCGCCTACGGCTCCGGTCCGCATGGCTGTCAGGGCACTTCCGTCCAGGATCGCCTGGGGAAGGCCGGTTTTTGCATCATTCAGAATCATCAGGCCGCTTAAATAGGGGAGGCCATGGGATGGATTCTCTGGAAATTCGGCCAGCATTTTCGTTCCAATGGCAGTATCCAGAAAACAGGGCATATAAAGCATCATATTCTTATCTCTGGCGGCGATAAAGCGGTCAGGCATCTTATAATTTCCTTTTTTATGAATTTCATAGGCATCTTCAATGGCGTCCATTACCTCTTCCAGGGTGATGGCATTCCACATGTCTTTTTCGTTGAGTATCAGCACGGCAAACTCCTTTCGCAAAACGATTAATGAATAATCAAATATGATTAGTGATAACGATAGTTTAGCGCCTTTCACGGCCGTTGTCAAGGTGGCTGGAGGAAAGGCGCTTTCTATCTGTGGTTTATTTATCGTAAAAGTGGATCCGTTCCAGAATCTGTTTCTGGCTTTTGATATTCATCTTGGAATAAATGGAGGCCAGATGTTTTTTGACAGTGGGAACACTGACAAAAAGCGTGGCGGAAATCTGTTCATTGGAATACCCGTGCAGGATCAGATCCAGTACATCTTTTTCGCGTCCGGTCAGGGCGAAATCCTGGGAGATCTGTGTCAGAGTGCGGTCCATCACGTAGGATAGATCGAAAAACAGGCAGGCAAAACATTCCTGGGCTGGTCCATCCTGCAGCCGCGTTCTGGTAACCTCCAGAAAGAGGGGAGTGTCTTCCATTTTGTATTCAATATTCTGTCCGGCAATTCCGCCGGTCTGAGTCAGCTGGCGGCAAAGATTCCGGAAGCAGTTGGAAAGAGGATTGTTGGAAAAGTCCAAAAATCCATGGCGTTCCAGATATTGCTGATAGATGGTGTTGCAGCCGATGAAATTCAGTTTATCATCAAAGCAGCCCACACCGATGCAGTTGTATTGATCCAGAATATAGAAAATGCGGTTGATATCCATTTCTTTTCCGAAGTTTTTAAATACGTTGCGGAAGTGGGGCTGGAACAGCCGCATCAGCGTCAGGTCGGAAGGGAGGAAGTTGGCCTTATCGTTGGATCTGTGGATGGAAAAAATACCGCGCAGGTTCCGGTCTTTAATGGAAAAATTTGTCTCAATGGAGTCGTGAAGTCCCATAGGCAATAGGAATTCCTGAAAGTATCGTGAATTTTTCCGAACCTCCTGATTAAACACCTGATTGGTAAGGAAGGTTACATTGCTGTCAGAATCCAGAATCGACAGCACATCATCCATATGGCAATAGTCCTCTTCATATTTTCTTTTCTGCTCGTCATTCCAGTTAATGGTGTAAATGGAATGTGTCTTATAAGTAGGCCCCTGTTTCTGATAAAACAGAAAATTGGCTTTTTCGAAAAATACGAGATGATTTAAATCCATGAAAAATTTTTCCATGCGCTTAGGCAAGACGATGGAATCATCATAGAGCTCGGCAATGAGCTGATTGACAATTTCAATTTTTGCTTCCGTGAACAGATTGTCATTTCCCATAGTGTTACCTCCTGCTGTTCAGGCATTCTGTATGTAAAACGTGTTTGCGTGAGTAGTATCCGGTGGAGTAAAAAGTATATAAAAAATGCATAAAAAAATTTAGATTCATGACTCCATAATAGCTGAAATTGCCTATATTTACAAGGATAAAAGGGAAAATGATAAGAAAATCATCCCAAAGTATACCAAAATAGAGCCTAAAAAATATTGCAAGGTACCTAAAAGACACCTCGCGGATAAAAAAGAAAAAATAATGCATCAAAAAAGATGATTCCTGTAATTTTTATATATGTTAAGATATGTTCAGTGAAATAATCAGAAAAATATGGCGCCAAAAATGAATTGACTAGGAGGAATCAAACATGGAAGCGAGTGATAACTTCCGACTGCCGGAAGTGAAGGGCCGTCTGGCCGTTACCTGTATTGAAACCCACACAGAGGGAGAACCCACCAGAACGATCCTTTCTGGTTTTCCGGAAATTCCCGGAGATACCATGGAAAAGAAGATGCTGTATATGATGGAGCATCAGGACTGGCTGCGGAAAGCAATTTGCTTTGAACCCAGGGGAAATGATGTAATGTCAGGAACGATTGTGACGAAACCCTGCAATCCGGAAGCAGATTTTGGAGTGCTGTATTATGAGGTTGGAAACTGGATGCCGATGTGTGGCCACGATACCATTGGTGTTTCTACGGCCCTGATCGAGAGCGGCCTTTTGAAGGCAGTCGAGCCGTATACATACGCAACACTGGATACGCCGTCCGGTCTGGTCCGTGTAAAAATTGAGGTAAAAGATGGAAAGGCAAAACGGGTAACCTTTAAGAATGCTCCGGCTTTCGTTTTGAACCGGGATGTGAAGGTACAGGTTCCGGAATACGGAGAGATTGGACTGGATATCGCTTATGGCGGAAATGTGTTTGCCATCGTTCCGGCAGAGGCCATGAACCTGACGCTGGAAATGGAAAATGCCAGGGAGATTGTAGAAAAAGGAAATTACCTGAAGAAATTTATCAATGAACAGGTAACGGTAAAACATCCTTACCTGGAGATCATGAATCAGGTAACCCATGTAGAATTCTACCAGAAGGGAGAAGAAGGGGTATCGGATGTGAAAAATGCGGTAGTGATCCCGCCGGCCGCGATTGACCGGAGTCCATGTGGAACAGGTACATCCGCAAAGATGGCGCTGCTCCACGCAGAGGGAAAGCTGAAGCTGGGAGAGACCTTTGTGCATGAAAGCCTGATTGGAAGCTTGTTCCACTGCCAGATCGTGGAAGAGACAGAGGTAGGAGGGATCCCGGCGATCGTTCCGGAGATCAGCGGAAGAGCTTTTGTAATGGGGGAAAGCACCATGCTGTTTGATCCGGATGATCCATTTCCGGAGGGATTTTTACTGGGATAAATCTGCGGGAAACAAGGGGAACTTACAGCATACTGGGGTAAAGAATGACTCCCGCCATGTGGGGAGAAAAGATAAAGGAGGAAGTATATAATGAAAAAGAGAGGATTACTTTGCGGTACCATGGCAGTGATGATGACAGTGCTGGCAGGATGTTCCGGAGGCCAGAAACCGGCATCAACGACGGCAGCAGCGGGGGAGGCAGACGCGCCGGTCAGCAACGTTGACACATCTGCAGCGGAAATGACCATCCGTGTGGCTCATGTCTGCGGTACGGGAGCTCCCTATGACTATGGTGCAAACGCATTTAAAAAACTGGTAGAAGAGCGAAGCGAGGGCCGCATTAAAGTAGAAGTTTATGCAGGAGATATGACGGCTGACGAGGTTGAGTGCGTAGAGATGGTGCAGAATGGCAATCTGGAGATTGGCTGGGTTGGAACTGGCGCACTGGGCGGATTCGTTCCGGATCTGGGCGTCATTGAGCTTCCGTTCCTTTTTGAGAGCGGCGAGCATGTAAATAAGGCTCTGGAGGGTGAGTTTGGTAAAAACCTTCTGGATCAGTTGAGTGCAGTGGAAGGAATTACGGGTCTTGGCTTCCATGAGGACGGTTGGAGAAATATTCTTACTAAGGATGTAACCGTAAACACGGTGGAGGATATGAAGGGCGTTCGCATGAGAAGTATGCAGAACGAGGTTTGCGTTGCCATGTATGAGGCGCTTGGCGCTACTCCGGTAGCTCTGGCATCCGGCGAGCAGTTCACGGGCCTTCAGAACGGTGTCGTAGATGGTACGGATAACAGTGCCCTCTATGCATCTGCAGACGGTTACATTGAGGTGGTAAACAATATCTGCGATATCCATCACTTTTATTCCAGTGGTATCATCGTAGCATCAACCAAGTGGTTTGAGGGACTGAGCGCAGAGGATCAGGAACTGGTTCAGACGGCAGCAATCGAGGCTGGCGAAGAGCAGCGTGCATGGTTCCTGGAGAACGATGAGGCGAAGATTGCCGAGTACGAGGAAAAGGGCTATACCGTAACCCGCCCGACTGATCTGGATGCATGGAAAGAGGCTGTTCAGCCGGTATACGACAAGATGTACAAAGATCATCCCAACTGGAAAGAACTGGTTGACATGGTTAAGGCAGCAGCAGAATAAGGAATACGAAACAGTAAGAAGGGTTGAGAGATGAAAGAATTAATCGAAAAACTTCACAAATTCGGCGACGTCATATACGTGGTGTCCAGAGTACTTCTGGGAGCTACAACCATTGCGCTTTGCATCGCGGTAATTGGACAGTTTATTTTACGGTGGTTCGGAACGTCCCTTCCATGGGCAACGGAGTTCTCCTGTTACATTTTTGTATGGACCACTATGCTTGGAAGTGCGGTAGCAAGCCGTCACCTGCTCCATATCGGAGTTGATATGGTTATTAATCTGTTCCACGGGAAAGTTCGTACTATTTTAATGGGATTTGCCAATGTAATTCTGATTTTTGCGCTGATTCTGTTTACAGTGGCCAGTGCCCAGTATACGATCGCACAGATTTCCCATCTGGGAACAACGATTAAGATTTCTCTGGCGTACTTTTACGTATCGCTTCCTATCAGCGGCGTGATCATGATCTATTATACGTTCGTGCAGCTGTTGGAGATCATATGTTACGGAGAGGCAAGGAAAATCCCTCTTCCGGGAGAGGAGGAGTAAAATACCATGTTTAGCAGTATCATTTTGTTCGGAAGTTTTTTCCTGTTCCTTGCCCTGGGCGTGCCGATTGCTTTCGTTCTGATCGTTGCAACCGTCTCTTATGCCCTGCTGAGTACTGGAGATGCCAACCTGGCTCTGGTGCCTCAGAGAATTATTTATGGAATTAACAGTTTTACTATGCTGTGCCTGCCTTTCTTTGCACTGGCGGGAAACATCATGAACCATGGCGGAATTACCATGCGTTTGGTGCGTTTTGCGCAGGCCTTTGTCGGCCACATCAAAGGCGGACTCGCTATGGTGGATATTCTGGTATGTATGATGTTTGGTACGGTATCCGGATCGGCCGTAGCCGGTACGGCAGCCGTTGGCTGTCTGATGATTCCGGCCATGAAAGATGAAGGATACGATGCAGGTTTTTCTTCTGGCCTTACGGCCTGCGCCTCCTGCTGCTGTCCGATTATCCCGCCCAGCCTGGCGTTCGTTATTTACGGTGCAGCGGCTAAGGTATCCGTTGGTGATATGTTTATCGCCGGAATTGTTCCGGGTATCCTGATGGGTATGATCATGATGCTGGTTGTGTATGTGTTTGCTACCCGGAGAAATTTTGCGGCTGGAAAGAAGACCAGCTGGAAAGAGCGCTGGGAGGCGACGAAGGCGGCACTTCCCTGTATTGGTCTTCCGGTCATCGTTGTCGGCGGTATCATGGGCGGTTTCTTCACTCCCACCGAGGCAGCGGCAGCGGCAGTGCTTTATTCCCTGATCCTGTCAGTGTTTGTATACCGCACCGTTGGATGGAAGGAACTCTGGAAATCCATTATCGACAGTGCCATTGACAGTGGTACAGTTATGCTGATCGTCGGCGGCTGCTACCTGTTTGGCTGGGTTATCTCCAATGAGAGATGGGCTGTTTCCGTAACCAACATGCTGGTTGGAATGGAGACATCTCTGGCAGTAAAATTACTTCTTGTGAACCTGGTTCTTCTGGTAGTCGGTATGTTCATGGACAGTGCTCCGGCTATCATGCTGGTGGCTCCGATCTTGGCTCCGGCTATGCAGAGTCTTGGCGTGGACCCGATTCAGACGGGTATGATCGTTTGCCTGAACCTGACCATCGGTCTGGCAACACCTCCGGTTGGCGTCTGCCTGTACACAGCCACCAATGTGGCGCGTTGTAAGTTTGGCGATACCGTGAGGAATGCGATACCATTCCTGATCGCCATGCTGGTGGCGTTGGCAATCGTAACGAATGTGCCGGCCGTATCAAGAATCCCGTTCTTATTGATGGGACGGTAAGCGATATACTATATAAGTCAGTTAAACGGGAACTGCAATCCCCCCTTTTGGGACGCGATTGCAGCGTCCCGTTTTTTTATTGCACAGGAATTTGCTTCCTACGTAATAAAAAACGCTCCGCGAGGATCGTAGTTGCTTAAATATTTAAAATAATTGAAACAGTCCTGTGATGTATTGAAAACATTTCATGTAAATGATATTATTTTTAGTAAAGTGATACTGCTGGAAAAGGGGAGGGATTTTAGATGGAACGGACGATTGCGGAGATTTTCGAGAAAGTATATGCAGAACAACCCATCACAAAGGAAGATTGCGTGAAACTGCTGTCGCTGGAGGAAAAATCAGAGGAGGCGGCTGTGATGCGCAGCCTCGCCACAGGGATCGTGCGGGAACGCACAGATAACACAGGAGCTATTTTTGCCCAGATCGGATTGGAGTGCCATCCCTGCGGCGGAAATTGCCGCTTTTGTTCGTTTGCGAGAGATTTCACGCAAATCCCTGCCGCAAAGATGGATGATTCGACGATTGCCTCCGCTGCGAGGACTTTCACAGAAGGGGACCAGCTGTACGGTCTGTGGCTGATGACCATGGCAGATTACGATCTGGACGAATATCTAAGGATGACGGAAGTGGTAAAAAAGAATAAGATCGGATCTGTGAATCTGTATACGAATGTGGGGGATACTTCCTATGAGGCATTTAAAGAAATGAAGGCAGCGGGTTTTTCCGGGGTCTATCACTGCTGGAGGCTGGGGGAGGGGACGGATACAGCCTTTTCACCGGAGCAGCGGAAGGAAACGATGCTAAACGCAAAGAAGGCAGGGCTAGACCTTTTAGATGCACTGGAACCCATTGGGATTGAGCATACGCCTCAGGAGCTGGCGGAGCACATCTTCTTCAGCATGGAACTGGAAACCATTCAGTATGGAGCTATGAAACGCATTTCAGTTCCGGGGACTCCCTATGAAGGTGTTCCTGAAATTTCCAATTACACGCTGTCCAATTACACGGCTGCGCTTGCCCTGGCCATGGCGGGAATGAAGCATTTTCCATGGATCGGGATCCATGAGCCGAGCCTGCATGGTTACATGTCCGGTGCCAATATGATCACGGCGGAAACCGGTGTCAATCCACGGGATACGGTAAGTGATACGTCCCGGGGACGGGGCCTGGATATCCGCGCCTGCCGTCAGATGCTCCGGCAGGCAGGATATCAGTATGGAGCCAGAGGGGATGGAACACGGTATCTGCTGTAGAAGACCATTGCAATTACAGGGAAGTGGCTTTCGGAAGGCTGAAAATAAACTCTGTTCCGACGCCTTCCGTGCTGACCACGTCGATATTTTCGCCGTGCGCCTGGATGATCTCCCGGACAATGGCCAGACCAAGGCCGGTTCCACGCTTGTCTTTTCCGCGGGACAGATCGGTTTTATAGAAGCGGTCCCATATTTTTTTCAGGCTTTCCCTGGGAATGCCGATCCCTGTATCTTTCACAGATATGAAAATTTTTTCATATCTGAGTGAAGTCTGGATGTAGATGACGGAGTCCTCGTGGCTGAATTTGATGGCATTATCAATGAGGTTATAGAGTACCTGCTGGATTTTTCCCAGGTCGGCATAGACCATCTGGATAGTATCGGAGAAGGTCAGGTCAAAGGTAATGCCTTTGGCGCTGCAGGTTCCTTCAAAGGAGGCGGCTGTATCCTTGATAATGCGGTTAATGTCGAAATTGGTGCGGGTCAGATATCCTTTGCTGTCCAGCGAATCCAGCGTCAGCATACTTTGGGTCAGCTTGTTGAGCCGCTCCGTTTCCGATATGACGATGTTCATATATTTCGGGTACAGCTCTCGGGGAATGGTTCCGTCTAAAATTGCTTCCAGATAGCCTTTGATGGAGGTCAGAGGAGAGCGGAAATCATGGGAGACATTGGCGATGAATTTGCGCTGATAGTCTTCCATTTTATTCAGTTCATCTGACATGTAGTTGAGCGTGCTGGCCAGATACCCAATCTCATCCCGGCTGGCAACCGGAATATTGTGGGCCAGATTGCCGGCCGCATATTCTCCGGCCGCGTAGGTAATCTTTTTCAGAGGGAAATAGACGACCCGGGTAAAAACCAGAAGGATAATCAGAGAAAGCAGGAACAGGATGGCGGCGGTTATGTATACAATATTTAGAAAGCCGTTCTGCTGGGCCTGAATAACTCTGACGGGAAGGTGAATGGCAATATAGCCGTAGGTCTGCATATTGCCGGTAATGGGCGCTGAGACGGAAAGAACCGGACTCTCAAACAGACCGTAGTAATCTCCGATAGAATAGAGGCGGCTGCCCCGCGCGGTCGGGTCGAAGGCCTCAATGGCTGTACCGGTTCGTTTTCGGCTGCTGTCGGCTACGATGGTTCCGTCATGATTCAGAATCCAGACATCGGACTGGAGGTATACGGAGACTGCCTCCAGCTGCGGCTGTGCCGATTTCAGATCAATCTGTTTTCCCTCATATACTTTACTGCAGTTATCTGCCAGCATGGTGGCTTCATCGTACAGCACCTCTGATTTCTGACTGACCAGATGCCGGTAGGTCATTTCAGAAGAAAAGGTGGCGATGGTAAGAAAGCCGAGAAAACCAAACAACAGATAGCCAAACAGCAGTTTATAGTAAAGTGAATGTGTCATGGTCAGTGCCTCTTGTTATCCCTTCTGTCATTATCGTTTCACCTCAAATTTGTAGCCGATGCCCCAGACGGTGGTCAGCGCCCATTTTTCGTGATCCTTGATTTTTTCCCGAAGACGTTTAATATGCACATCTACGGTACGGGTGTCTCCAATGTACTCGTATCCCCATATATGGTCCAGCAGCTGCTCTCTGGTAAATACCTGATTGGGCGAGGAGGCGAGAAAATAGAGAAGTTCCAGCTCTTTGGGCGGCATTTCAATGGAATGTCCGTTGTAAATCACAGAATAGTTGGTCAGGTTGACAATCAGATCCGGATATTCTACAAAATTACCATGCTGTTCCGTGGCAGCTGCCGCCGGTTGGGGCGCGGCCTGGTAGCGGCGCAGAACCGCTTTGACACGGGCAACCAGCTCTTTGGAGTCAAAGGGTTTTATCATGTAATCGTCAGCCCCCAGCTCAAGGCCAAGAACCTTGTCAAAGATTTCGCCTTTGGCGGAAAGCATAATGATGGGAACCTGGGAAGAGGCCCGAAGCTCCCGGCAGACCTGATAGCCATCCATGCCTGGGAGCATCAGGTCCAGAAGAATCAGGCCCGGGCGAAATACGGGGAATATCTTCAGGGCCTCCTCTCCGTCCCCGACGATTTTTGTCTCAAAGCATTCCTTTGTGAGATAGAGCGAAATCAGTTCAGCAATATTAAGGTCGTCATCTACAATTAGAATTCGCTGTTTTTCAGCCATGTGGCAGTCCTCCCTGCTAGTATAAGAAATGTGTAATCGTTACAGAAATTTATTTGAAGGTTACAATGGTTACGCCGGTATCGCCTTCGCCAAATTCTCCCAGGCGGAATTCTTTCACGTATTTCAGTCGTTTCAGGTGGCGGTGTACACCGGCTTTCAGGGCTCCGGTGCCGCGGCCGTGGACAACGCGGACCTGAGGGAGATGGGCGATATAGGCATCGTCCAGGTATTTATCCAGCACCGGGATTGCTTCGTCCACCGTCATGCCGATCAGGTTGATTTCCGGAGAGACGGAATAGGACTTGGACATTTTGATTTTGCTGCTTCCGCTGCCATGGCTGCCGCTCTTTCGGTAGCCTCCTTCGGGAATTCCGGCTCCGGTAATGGAGGTTTCCTCCACCATTTCCAGATCCTTTATGTTAACGAGAGAGCGAAGGATGCCCATCTGGACATACAGATCTCCTTTGGCGTTGGGAAGGGAACTGACGGTTCCCTTCAGGTTCATGGACAGGACACGGACGGTGTCGCCCAGGCGCAGTTTTTTGGCGGATACAGCCTTCTTCGGAGAGGCGGGAGTGCGGGTGCTCAGCTTTTTGTCCACATCGTTAAGTTTCCCCCGCAGCTTTGTCCGCTCTGCTTCCAGTTCCTTATTAACGCCGGAGGATTTGGCCAGCCGGTTGATATTTCGGATGGTCTGGTCCGCCGTATCTTTGGCGTCCTGAAGAATTTTCTGTGCTTCCTCTCTGGCGGAGCGGAGCATCTTATCCTTCTGTTCGGAAAAACGTTCTTCCTTCTGTTCCAGCCGGTTTTTTAGAGTTTCGATTTCCTGGCGGTAGGCGGCGATTTCTGCCCGCTCTTTTTCGATGGTTACCCGGTTGTCTTCCAGATTTGCCAGAAGATCTTCAAAGGATTCGTCTTCTTTTTCAATCTGTTTTTTGGCCTCTTCGATGATATAATCCGGAAGTCCCAGCTTTCTGGAGATGGCAAAGGCATTGCTCTTGCCTGGAATACCGATCAGGAGGCGGTAGGTGGGGCGCAGCGTCTCCACATTGAATTCACAGCAGGCATTTTCCACGCCGGGCGTGGAGAGCGCGAATACTTTCAGCTCGCTGTAGTGGGTGGTGGCCATGGTGCGGCAGGTCATATTGTGCAGGAAGTTCAGGACGGCAATGGCCAGGGCCGCGCCTTCTGTGGGATCCGTGCCGGCTCCCAGTTCGTCAAAAAGGCAGAGGCTGTCGGGGCCGGCCTGATTTAAAATGGACACAATATTTGTCATATGGGCAGAGAAGGTACTGAGACTTTGCTCGATACTCTGTTCATCGCCGATATCGGCAAAGACGTCCTGAAAGACAGCCAGCTCGGATCCCTCAAAGGCCGGAATATGGAGGCCGGCCTGTCCCATAAGGGTAAAAAGTCCTACGGTTTTCAGGGAAACGGTTTTACCGCCGGTGTTTGGGCCTGTGACGATGAGAAGATCAAAGTCTTTTCCAAGCCAGATGTTGATGGGAACCACCTGTTTTGGATCCAGAAGAGGATGGCGGCCGTCTTTGATATGGATGTACCTCTGGTCGTTGAATTTTGGCTCTATACAGTTGTACCGGCGGGACAGGGTTGCCTTGGCAAAAATAAAGTCCAGCCGGGCCAGAATCGCAAGGTTTTCCAGAATGGTGTCGATGTAGGGGGTCAGCTCTCCGGAGAGGGCGGCCAGGACAAATTCGATCTCTCTTTTTTCCTGAATTTCCAGCTCCCGCAATTCGTTGTTTAATTTGACAATGGCCATTGGCTCAATGAAAATCGTGGAGCCAGTGGAGGACTGGTCGTGGATCATTCCCGGAACCTGGGATTTGTACTCTGCCTTAACCGGCAGGCAGTAGCGTCCGTCCCGCATGGTAATAACCGCTTCCTGCAGATAGGCCCGACTGGAATTCAGGATAGAATTCAGCTGTGTGTGGATGCGTCCGGCCGTGATTTTCATAGAGCGGCGAACCTTGGAAAGGCCAGGACTGGCGTCGTCGCTTACTTCTTCCTCAGAGGGAAGGCAGCGCTTGATTTCCGTGTTGACCGGGGTAAGAGGTTCCAGGGAACGGAACATCTCATCCAGAGAGTCGTCGGGAAGCTCCGAATCCTCCCTGCGCCCGTAGGAACGGGCCCTGGCTGCTACAGTAAGGAGTGAGCTTACGGAGAGCAGCTCCGGAATGGAGAGGGAGCTTCCAATCTCCAGCCGTTTCAAAGAGGCGCGGACATCCTTTACCCCGCCGAAGGAAAGACTTCCCTTCATCCGGATTCGAGTCACCGCGTCACTGGTTTCTGCCTGATTTTCCCGTATTTCAGAAAGATCACAGGAGGGGGTAAGTGCCTGGCAGAGTGCCTTGCCCATTTCGGTGGAGGCATACTCGATCAGCTGGTCAATGATTTTATTATATTCAAGGGTTTTCAGTGCTTTTTCATTCATACCTATTTCACCTGCTTAAATCCATTTTGCAATAAGTATATCATAGAAATCCCCGGGGTGGGAATAAAAATCTTGCATAACGCGGGGAAGAACCGTATAATGGAGGTATGTTGTTCAAAGGAGAAAGTAATATGCCGGATACGGAAGGACCCGAGAAAAAGGAAAAACGGGAATTCATGAGAGAAACGATTGTGAAACCGCCGATGTCCAGACGTCAGATTGCAAAGCGGATATGTGCCTTTGTTGGCTTTGCGGCTGCCTTCGGTGTTATTTCTGCTGCCAGTTTTGTGGCGGCAAAGCCTTTGGCCGACCGGTATCTTGGCCCGGAGCAGGAATCCGAGACGGCGGCGGTTCAGTTTACCAGAGACGAGCAGGATCCGCAGCTGCCGGCGGAAAGCCAGGCGGAGGCTGCTACTTCGCCGGAGCAGATGAGGGAAGAGATTGAGGCCAGGGTAAGTGAGGCGCTGTCGGATTATCAGTTTACAACGGAAAACCTGAAGTCTCTGGGAAGCGTGCTGCGGTCTGTAGCAGCCCAGGCAGACCGGGGAATTGTAACTGTAAGTTCCGGGAAACGCCAGACGGATCTGTTCGGCAATCCGGTGGAAAGTACCGGCGATTATGCCGGAGCCATCATCGCTAAAAACAACGGAGAATTTCTGATTTTTACCTGTGCTGATGCTGCCAGGTCTGCGGATTCTATTTCCGTGACATTTGCGGATGGGGTTCAGTGCGCAGGAGCGGTAAAGCAGACAGACGAGGTACTGAATATGGCGGTGATTGCCGTGCAGGCCAGTGACGTTCCCGATGACGCGCAGGAGAAGACGGCGGTTTTGCCTTTGGGAAATTCCTATGTCCTGAAACCGGGAGATTTTGTTGTGGCAGTGGGAAGTCCGTCCGGGATGGTGCACTCCGTTGCGTTTGGTATGTTGTCTTATGTGGAGAAAAGTGTTCCCATGACGGACAGCGTGGGGCGGATTTTATACGGGGATATCAGCAGCTGCTGCGAGACGGGAACTTTCCTTCTGAATATGGAGGGAGAGATTGTCGGCTGGGCGTCGGATACATACCGGAAAGAGGGTTGTACAGAGCGTATGGCAGCCGTTTCCATATCAGATTATAAACCGGTTCTGGAAAAACTTAGCAATGGCCGGGAGGCGGCCTATTTTGGCGTGACAGGGCAGGCAGTCAATGAGACTATGCTGGATTCCAGCATCCCTCCGGGGGTGTATGTGACGGAAGCGGCGGTGGGAAGTCCGGCTTATGATGCGGGGATCCAGAACGGGGATATTATTATACGGTATGGGGAGAAGGAGATTACCTCCTTTAAGGAACTGCAGACGCAGATAGAGAATTCCCAGAGCGGCGAGATGGTTCCAGTAACGGTTATGCGAAAGGGAAGAGGCGGCTATACCGAACTGCAGTATGAAGTGAGAATCAGGGCCAGGTAACTGCCTGGCCTTTTGGTTTCGAGTGATTATGAGAATGAAGGAGAGACTTGAAGGTATGAGATATATTGAACAGTTTCGTGAAGGAACGCGGGTATCCGATGTTTATTTATGCAAATCCAGGCAGCACGCGGTTACAAAAAACGGCAAAGAATACGCGTCGGTTCTGCTTCAGGATAAGACAGGAACCATTGACTGTAAGATCTGGGATTTGAGTTCGCCGGGCATCGGGAGCTTTGAGCCTCTCGACTACGTTTATGTGGATGGCGACGTGACGGTTTTTCAGGGATCCAATCAGCTGAATATCAAGCGGATCCGGAAGGCGGATGAGGGCGAATACCGGGAGAGTGATTATCTGCCGGTCAGCTCTAAAGATATCCGGGAGATGTACCGGGATCTGGCTGCGCTGGTTCAGTCCATAAAAAATCCGTATTTGAAACAGCTGGCGTCCGGCTATTTTGTGGAGGATCGGGATTTTGTCAAGAGATTCTGCTTCCATTCTGCGGCGAAAAGCGTTCACCACGGTTTTGTGGGAGGACTGCTTGAGCATACTCTTAGTGTGGCGAAACTCTGTGATTACTACGCTGGGGCGTATCCGGCTCTGAATCGGGATTTGCTTTTGACAGCGGCGCTGTTTCATGATATAGGAAAAACAAAAGAGCTTTCCGCCTTTCCGGAAAATGATTATACGGATGACGGACAGCTTTTGGGACATATTGTCATCGGAACGATGATGGTGGATGAACGGATTCGCCAGATTCCTGGATTTCCGGAGAAGACAGCGGTGGAGCTGAAGCACTGTATTCTGGCTCACCATGGCGAGCTGGAGTATGGTTCGCCTAAGAAACCGGCGCTTCTGGAGGCGCTGGCCCTGAATTTTGCAGATAATACGGATGCCAAGATGGAAACTATGATAGAAATCTTAAAATCCGGAGGAGATAATCCGGGGTGGCTGGGATACAGCCGTCTTCTGGAAACCAATGTGCGGAAAACCACAGCGACAGAAGTCGTTTGAGCTCGCAGAAGCGAGGCAGCAGAGGCACGCACAGACAAAAGACAGAAAATAGAAAAACAGTAAAGCATGCAGGGAATACCAGGAAGGTATGGCGATCTCTCAGGGGGATGGCACTTTTCTGGTATTTCTATTTATTTAGGAAAATGTATCCTATGAAATCAGAATTTGAATTGGGACGATTTGTATATAGAAGGGCGGAAAGAAAAAAAGAGCGGATGAAAACACAGAAATGGAGGAATAACAGGCGGCTGGGAGCGGTAAAGGCGGGACTTTGTTTTCTGGCAGTTTCCTGTCTGGCCTGCGGGTGCGGGAAAACGGAGCAGGAGAAACAGGCGGACTCTTTGGCAGAAGGGGAGAACCTGGTGGGAGAGGAGGCTTCCGTTGTAGTAGTAATGCCGCCATCCTCAGAGCCAGAAGCAGGATTCGACCCGGCGTACGGCTGGGGCGCAGGCGAGCATGTGCATGAGCCTCTGATTCAGAGCACGCTGACAGTTACAAGACCGGATCTTACGATCGATTTTGATCTGGCCACAGATCTGTCGGTGTCGGAGGATGGACTTTGCTGGACGGCAGTGATTCGAGATGATGTGAAATTTTCAGATGGGGAGAAGCTGACAGCCTCTGATGTGGCTTTTACCTATAATACGCTTCGGGATACCAGTTCGGTCAATGATTTTACTATGCTGGACCGGGCGGAGGCAGTGGATGAAACAACAGTTCGGTTTTATATGAAACGTCCTTATGCGATCTGGCCGTACACCATGGCGATTACGGGAATCCTGCCAGAACACGCTTATGGAAAAGACTACGGGAGCCATCCCATTGGATCCGGGCGGTACTGCCTGAAGCAGTGGGATCGGGGGCAGCAGGTTATTTTTGAGACAAATCCGGAATATTACGGGGACAAACCGGAGATGGAGCAGGTGACAGTGCTGTTTATGGAGGAAGATGCTGCCTTTGCGGCGGTGCGATCCGGCCAGGTGGACCTGGCGTATTCCTCGGCGCTTTATGGGGACCAGCAGGTCAGCGGCTATGAGCTGTTAGCCTGTGAAACGGTGGATAATCGGGGATTTAACCTTCCAGCGGTTCCGGCCAGAGTGCAGGAGGATGGAAGCGTTCTGGGAAATGATTTTACGGCGGATGTGCGAGTCCGCCAGGCCATCAGTCTGGCGATAGACAGGGAGGCGATGATTGACCATGTGTTGGAGGGTTATGGGCGGCCGGCATACAGTGTCTGTGATAAAATGCCCTGGTATACGCCGCTGTCAGAGGTAAAAACAGATTTCAAAGAGGCGGCACGCCTCCTGGAAGAGGCAGGCTGGCGTAAAGGGGCGGATGGAATACGGGAAAAGAACGGAATGCCTGCCAGACTGGAATTTTTGTATCCGGTGGACGATTCGATTCGCCAGGCTCTGGCTGCGGATGTCGCCAATCAGCTAAAGGAACTGGGCATTGATGCCTCTATCCGGGGGGTTGGCTGGGATACTGCCTACAAAGAGGCACAGTCTCAGCCGCTTCTGTGGGGATGGGGGGCTCATACGCCCATGGAGCTTTACAATATTTATCATACGGATCGCCAGACCGGGTTGGCCCGGTATTCTCCCTATGCCAATGAGATGGTGGACGAGCGTATGGATGAGGCCCTGGGAGCAGGCAGTCTGGAAGAGTCCTATGAACTGTGGAAGTTGGCCCAGTGGGATGGGAAAACCGGTGTCACACAGTACGGAGATGCTCCGTGGGTATGGCTGGTTAATGTAGATCATCTGTACTGGGTCAGAAACGGCCTTCAGGTGGCGGAGCAGAAGGTACACCCCCATGGCCATGGCTGGTCCATCGTAAATAACGTGGATCAGTGGCGCTGGGAGAACAGGGGCGGCCAATGAAGCGGCCCTGGGTAATCTGGACGCTTCACTCGGTGATTCGTCTGGCGTGTTTGCTTCTGGCGGTCAGCGCCGCCTCGTTTTTCATGATGGCCATGTCACCGACGGACCCGCTTCAGACGAATGTGGGACAGGTGGCCCTGGGATCCATGTCCCCGGAGCAGGTTTGCCAGCTGGAGGCTTACTGGGGCGTGGGAATTCCGGTGGGAGAACGGTTTCTGGACTGGTTTTCAGGCATCCTGAGAGGCGATTTTGGCATTTCTCTGCTGTATAGGAGACCAGTTCTTGATGTTATATGGGAAAAGGCCTCTGCTTCCCTGTGGGTCATGACGCTGGCGTGGCTTTTTTCCGGAGCAGTTGGAGTTTTCATGGGAATTTTTGCTGCGACAAAGCGGGGAAAGATAGCGGATCGTCTGATAACGGGGTATTGTATGATTATTGCCGGGACACCGGCATTCTGGCTGGCCCTGGTTCTTCTTCTTTTGTTTGCCGTGCAGTTTCCGCTGTTTCCCATCGGTTTCAGTATACCGGTGGGGATGGAGGCTTCGCAGGTAAGTCTGTCGGAACGGCTGTACCATGCCGTACTTCCGTCTCTGGCCCTTGGAATGACGGGAGTTTCCGGTGTAGCCATGCATACCAGGAGCAAAATGATTGAAATTCTGGAGAGCGATTACGTTTTATATGCCAGGGCCAGAGGAGAAGGGTCTGGACAGATTCTCTGGCGGCATGGGATCCGGAATCTGCTGCTCCCTGTGATCACTCTGCAGTTTGGCTCCATCAGTGAAATATTCGGTGGTGCTGTGCTGGTGGAGCAGGTATTTTCTTATCCGGGCCTGGGGCAGGCAGCCATTGCGGCCGGACTGGGAGGCGATCCTCCGCTTCTTCTTGGCATTACTCTGATCAGTGCGGCTCTGGTGTTTTTTGGAAATATGGCGGCGGATCTCCTGTATGGTACGGCAGATCCCAGAATAAGGAGGAAAAGAAAGGCATGAGACGGAGAATGACAGTCCTTCTGGCAGTAACGATATTGTGCCTGGTGGGAATCACGCTGCTGGGAACGGCCTGGGAAGAGGAGGCCGGTGCGGTGGATTTTTCCAGAAAAAATCTGCCTCCCTGTCTGGCATACCCTTTTGGAACGGATTTTATGGGACGGGACATGGTAAAACGGACGGTGGCCGGACTTTCCCGCAGCATACGGCTGGGTATTGTGACGGCAGCGGTCAGTTCTGTAATTGCATTGGCCCTTGGAACTTCGGCAGCGGTTTTGGGAAAAACGGCAGATCGCCTGGTGTGCGGCTTGATAGACCTGACGATGGGAATCCCTCACATGTTGCTTCTGATTCTGATTTCCTGCAGTCTGGGGAAGGGGATGTTGGGAGTGGCGGTTGGCATTTCTCTTACCCACTGGCCGTCGCTGGCGAGGCTTCTGAGGGCGGAGGTTCTGCAGATAAGAACGAGTATTTATGTTACAATATCAAGGAAGCTTGGAATGAGCTCCTTTGGTGTGGCGTTAAACCACATGATTCCTCAGTTGATTCCCCAGTTTGTGACGGGACTGGTGCTTTTGTTTCCCCATGCGATTCTCCATGAGGCGGGGGTTACGTTTCTGGGATTCGGATTGCCGCCGGAGCAGCCGGCGGTGGGGGTGATTTTATCGGAGAGCATGGGATATCTGATGACTGGAAAATGGTGGCTGGCGGTGTTTCCGGGAGCGGCTCTGGTACTGTCTGTACTGCTGTTTCAGGGCCTGGGACAGAGCGTCAGCCGTTTGATGGATCCGGGAAGTGCGCACGCGTAAGAAGGGAAGACGATACCTGGGCAGGATAGTTTAAGGAAGAGACCGGAGAGGAGAAAAAAGCATGTGCAAAGAGAGGGGAATGGAAGAGGAGAAGGGGGACCTGCTGGAAATCCGGGATCTTTCGGTTTCATTCAGCCGATATGAGAGAGGACTTCGGAAACGGGAATTCAGTCCGCTTCGGGGACTTTCCTGTCGGATTTCGGAGGGGGAGCTGGTGTCGGTGGTTGGAGCCAGCGGATCTGGAAAAAGTTTGCTGGCCCATGCGATTATGGGAATTCTTCCGTATAATGGACGGATGGACGGTACCATATGGTATGATGGAAGCGTGCTGTCCAAAGAACGCCTGGAGTGTCTTCGTGGAAATGAAATTGCTCTGATTCCACAGGGGGTTTCCTATCTGGATCCTTTGATGAAGGTGGGAGAGCAGGTGCTGGGGGGAAGACGGGGAAAAGAGGCGCGTGAAAGGGAAAGAAAGCTTTTGGCCCGGTATGGACTGGGGCCGGAGACGGAGAACCTCTATCCCTTTGAATTATCAGGAGGAATGGCGAGACGGGTTCTCATGGCGGCGGCGCTGATGGGAACTCCCCGGCTGATTATTGCGGACGAGCCGACGCCTGGGTTGGAAAAGGCGACCGCCAGGCGGGTGGTGGGCCATTTGCAGGAGATGGCCCGGGATGGGGCGGCCGTTTTGATGATTACACATGACCTGGAACTGGCGCTGGAGGTTTCTGACCGTCTTCTTATTTTTTATGAAGGGAAAATTCTGGAGGAAATTTCTCCAGAGGAGTTTATATCTGGAAGTCATGGAAGGAACGAATATACGAGAGCGCTTTATCAGGTGCTTTCCGGACAGAAACAGGCGTGAATAAGGAGAGAAGGAAGATGCGGCTGGAGGCGAGGAACGTTTCTTTCCGGTATGAGACCGGGGGAAGAGAAATTTTAAAACAAGTGTCTTTTTCAGTGGAGTCCGGGGAGCGCGTGGGAATTTTTGCTCCCAGCGGATACGGAAAGACAACCTTTCTGCGCCTTTTGGCCGGGTACGAAAAACCGGATCAGGGAGAGGTACTGCTGGATGGCATTCCGATCTCCAGATTTAAGGGCCGTCTGCCGGTGCAGCTTATCTGGCAGCATCCGGAGCAGGCGGTTAATCCGCGTTGGAGTATGCGGAAGGTTTTGCAGGAGGGTTCCGCCTGGAATGAGGGGGAAATGGCGAAGGTGGCCAGGCGGTTGGGAATCCGGGAAGAATGGTTGGACCGTTTTCCCTCTGAGCTTTCCGGGGGAGAATTGCAGAGGTTCTGCATTGCCCGGGCCCTCGGCGGGCAGACCGGGATTCTTCTGGCAGATGAGATGACGGCTATGATGGATCTGGTTGCACAGAGGGATGTCTGGCAGGTGGTTTTGGAGGAGGCAGAAGCAAGGCGGCTTGGAATCGTGCTGGTCAGCCATTCGGAGAGGCTGCTTTCCGCCCTGTGCAGCCGGCGTGTGAATCCGGATTTAGAAGGTTGGAATCCGGAGAATAAATGGAAAAAGTAACGGAAAGGGAGGCAGAGAATGGAGGTAAGGGCGATGCTGGAGGCAGTCCGCCGGGGCGATCTCTCCGTGGAGGAGGCAGAGGAGGTATTAAAGGATCTGCCTTATAAGGAATTGGGATATGCGAAGCTGGATCTGCATCGGAAGCTGCGCTCCGGTTTTCCGGAAACGGTGTTTTGCCAGGGAAAGCCGGATGCGTATCTGGCGGAAATATTTGAGACACTGTATCGGGAAAATGGGGAAGTGCTGGGGACGCGTGCAACCAGAGAGCAATATGAGCTGGTTCGGGAACGGATTTCGGAGATCCAGTATGATCCGGTATCCCGGTTATTGAAGGCGGAGAGGCCGGGGAAGGACAAAAAGGGACGGATTGCCGTCTGCACCGGTGGGACGGCGGATATTCCGGTGGCAGAGGAAGCGGCCGGAACGGCGGAGTTTTTTGGCTGCCGGGTGGAACGGTTTTACGATGTGGGAGTGGCGGGAATCCATCGCCTTCTCTCAAAGAGGGAGGCCATTGTGCGGGCCAACTGTGTGATAGCGGTGGCCGGAATGGAGGGGGCTCTGGGAACAGCAGTGGCCGGACTGGTGGAAAATCCAGTGATAGCTGTCCCGACTTCCGTCGGATACGGGGCCAGTTTTCAGGGACTTTCGGCACTTTTAACCATGATAAATTCCTGTGCCAATGGAATTTCTGTTGTAAATATTGATAATGGATACGGTGCGGCCTATCTGGCTGCCCAGATTAACCGCCTGGCACTTCAGGGCAGCGGGGAACAGGGAGGAAACAAAACGAATGAAGAAGATGGAAACAGTGAATAATCATGCAGATGAGAGAATCCTATATCTGGAATGCCAGTCCGGTATCAGTGGGGATATGACGGTGGGTGCTCTTCTGGATCTGGGAGCCAGCCGGGAACGGCTGGAACAGGCACTGGCCAGCCTGGGCGTGGATGGCTACCATCTCCACTTTGGGAGAACAAAAAAATGCGGGATCGATGCCTTCGATTTTGAGGTACATCTGGAGGGAGAACACGGCGGCCACAGTCACGGAGATCATGTCCATGGGAATCATGTTCATGAAGAAGCGGGACATGTCCATGGAGAGCATATCCACGGGGAGGCGGGACATGTTCACAGGAATATTCGGGATGTGTTTGCAGTAATTGACCGCCTGGAGGCGGAGGAAGAAGTAAAAGTACTGGCACGGCGCATGTTTGAGCTTGTGGCGGAGGCGGAGGCAAAGGCCCATGGCCTGCCGCTGGAGGAGGTTCATTTTCATGAAGTGGGCGCCATTGATTCCATTGTGGATATCATCAGTGTGGCATTTTGCATTCATGACCTGGGAATCCAGCGGGTGGCTGTGTCGCCGCTTTCCGAGGGACGCGGATACGTCCGATGCCAGCACGGTGTGATTCCGGTCCCAGTTCCGGCCACGGTAAATATTGCGGCTGCCTGCGGTTTGACGCTGGCAATGACAGATAATGAGGGGGAGATGGTTACCCCCACCGGCGCGGCCATTGCAGCAGCGCTTCGGACAGAAGAGGAACTTCCTGGAAACTGCCGGATTGAAAGGATTGGAATCGGGGCGGGGAAAAAGGATTTTAAAAATGCCAATATACTGAGGGCCATGCTTCTTGTCCCGGCGGAAAAGAAAGAGGAAGAGAAACTGTGGGTATTGGAGACGAATCTGGATGACTGTACCGGCGAGGCGCTGGGACTGGCCATGGAGTTGCTGCTGGAAGAAGGGGCAGCAGATGTGTGGTATACACCGGCCTATATGAAGAAAAACCGCCCGGCTTATGTCCTGCACGTTCTCTGCGCTGAGGAACGGATCGCGGCGATGGAGCAGAGGATTTTTTCCTGCACCACGACCATAGGGGTGCGCCGTTATCCGGTGGAGAGGACAGCGCTGCCAAGAAGAGAAGAGCAGATTATGACGCGGTATGGAGAGGCACGGGTAAAGGTGTGCCGCCAGGGAGAAGAAATCAGAGTTTATCCGGAGTATGAGAGCATCCGGGCATTCCTGCAGTCCGGCCAGAAAGGATTTTCCCAGGTTTACCACGATGTTTTGGAGGACGCCTGCCGCGTACTGGAAAAACGGGAGAAGGAAAATGAGTGAGTGCGGGAAAGAACTGTTGGAACGGCTGCGGTCTGTCATAGAACCGTATGCATGTCGGGAAAAGGGCCTCTGTGTCGCGTTTTCCGGCGGCGTGGACAGCAGCCTGGTGCTGAAACTGGCCTGTGAAGCGGCAAAAAAATATGGAATCCAGGTATATGCGGTAACCTTTGACACGGTTCTTCATCCTGCCTGCGACCGGGAAACGGCGGCCCGGGTTGCGGGGGAGCTGGGAGCTTTGCATGTGGTAATCCCGGTGGATGAGCTGCAGCTGGAGGAGCTGCGTTTTAATCCGCCGGACCGCTGCTATCGCTGTAAGCGCTATCTGTTTGAACGCCTTGTGAGCTTTGCCAGGGAAAAGGGGATTTCCACTGTTCTGGAGGGCACCAATGAAGACGACCGGAAGGAGTACCGACCGGGACTTAAGGCGCTAAAGGAGCTGGGGATTGTGAGTCCGCTGGCTTTGGCTGAGATTGGAAAAAAGGAAGTCAGAGTGCTGGCGGGGGAGCTGGGGATCTCTGTGGCGTCACGCCCTTCGGCGCCCTGTATGGCCACCAGGCTTCCCTACGGCTCTCTTCTGGAGCAGGAGACGCTTCGCCGGATTGAAGCTGGGGAAGCATATCTTAGAAGTGTTTTTTCAGGAAACGTCCGTCTGCGTCTTCACGGAGTCGTGGCGCGGCTGGAAATTGATGGATGTGAGATGGAAAAGGCGCTGGCTCAGAGGGCAACTCTGTGTCAGCGCCTGAAGGAACTGGGTTTTTTGTATGTGACCCTGGATTTGGAGGGATTCCGGTCTGGAAGCATGGATGTTACTCTGCCGGGGGATGATGTATACAGGTGAGTGCGGTGTAAAACCGGATCCTGAAATCAAATGTTTTTTACGCTACGAATGCATACATCATGACGTAATGGCAGAAGCTGCCGCCCATAACAAAGAGATGAAAAATTTCATGGGAGCCGAAATTTCGGTGTTTGGAATTGAAAATCGGCAGTTTCAGCGCATAGATAATGCCGCCTGCGGTATAGATCAGTCCGCCGGCCAAGAGCCAGCCGAAGGCGGCCCGGGGCAAAGCCAGCACAATCTGACGAAACGCCAGAAGGCAAATCCACCCCATGGCAATATAAATGAGTGAGGAGAACCACTTGGGACAGTTGATCCAAAGGGCATTAACTGCAATTCCTGCCAGCGCAATGGCCCATACCAGGGCCAGAAGTGTATAGCCAGAGCGATTGCCCAGTACAATCAGGCATACGGGCGTATAGGTTCCGGCAATCAGAATAAAAATCATCATATGATCCAGCTTGCGCAGCATTTTATTGACTTTTTCGGAAATATTAAAGGTGTGATAGATGGTGCTGGCGGCATACAGCAGAATCATGCTGACAATAAAAACAGCCAGAGCGGCCAGATGCAGACGATCCGGCTCTTGCGCAGCTTTATAAAGGAGAGGTGCCGCAGCCAGGGCAGCGCCGATCATGGCAATGAAGTGGGTCAGGGCACTTCCAGGATCTTTGATGCGTAACTTCATAAAAATACCCCCTTGAACATCTTTTTTATTTTTACGTAGAGTTTATAAAAACATAGAACATAGTATTTAAAACTACATAATATCTTTTGATATACTATACTACTTTTCCCGGAGTTCTGCAAGGGGAAAAAAGCAGCCGCTATCACAAAGTTCAGCAGTGGGCTTTCAGGATGATTAAGGAAGCAGGCGGCAACAGGAGGAAATAAAGCCATGATTAAAAGTTTATATGAAGATTCCGATATTCTGGTGGTAATCAAACCAGCTGGCATGGAATCTCAGACGGCTCGCCGTCTGGAGCCAGATATGGTCAGTGAAATCAAAAACCATCTTCGGTTATCCACAAAGATATCCACAAAAACATCCCCAAAGGCGGAAAAAGACAGTGGAGAACCTTACGTGGGAGTTATCCACAGGCTGGACAAGCCTGTCAGTGGAGTCATGGTATATGCCAAGACGAAAAGGGCGGCACAGTCCCTGAGCAGGCAGGTTCAGAATGGACGAATGGAAAAAGAATACAGGGCGGTTCTATGTGGAAAACCTGTGGATATTGTGGGTAACTATGTGGATTATCTGTTGAAAGATGGAAAAGAGAACAAGTCGTCCGTTGTGGAAAAAACGGTGGAGAACGGTCGAAGAGCAGAGCTTTCTTATCGGGTTCTGGAGATCCGGGAGGCTGGACAGGGGATATTTGGGGGTTCCGATGCCGGACAGGGGGATGCGCCGTTTCCTCTCGCGCTGGTGGAAATACATCTGAAGACCGGGCGCCACCACCAGATCCGCGTGCAGTTTGCCGCCCATGGAACACCGCTGTGGGGCGACGCAAAATATAATCCTATTTGGGTGGATATGCGGGGAGCGCGATCTGGTCTGGCGCTGTGTGCGGTCAGGCTGTCCTTTGATCATCCGGTTTCCGGAAAACGCCTGTCTTTTTCCATGAAGCCGGAGGGCGGTGCATTTGACTATTTTGCATCCCGGAAGGGGGTGTAGTGTGAGGATACGAAAGCATATTTTTTTCAGCGGAATTGTGCAGGGTGTGGGATTCCGCTACCGGGCCCGATATGCGGCACAGAGTCTGGGACTTACTGGATGGGTGTGGAATTTGTGGGATGACCGAGTGGAAATGGAGGTGCAGGGAAACGAAGCACAGATTGACGAGATGATCCGGATTTTGGACCAGGCACCATTTATCCAGATTACAGGTATAGAGGCAGCGGAGATTCCGGTGCAGGACGAAGAAGCCGGTTTTTACGTGCGCAGTTGATGGGGCATGCATATTTTCTGTCGGATTGCCTATACTACAGACTGTACGAAAGAAGTACAAATCATAAATGGGCCAGTCCATGGGTAAGCTCCCTGAAAGACAAAAGAGATGCTTACAAAAGAAGCTGCGGAGCCGGATACGGTCTCCGCAGCTTTTCGTTTTATGTGTACCATGCGGCAAAAAGGAGCTTTGTCGCAAAAGCGACTCGCCGCGGGAGGAGAACCATGGGAGGAAAGCAGCCTGGTGGAGAAGGAGCGGGGGACAGAGATGGAAATAAAAGTGATTTTACCGCCAAAACTTAAGCGGGGACTTTTGATGGCAGCTCTTGCAGCCAGTGTGTATGTGGGGTTCAAATATATACTGCCTTTGTTTCTGCCATTTCTGGCAGCGTATCTGACGGCACTTTTTTTAAGGCCTTCGTGTGCTTTTCTGGAGCGAAGGCTGCAGTTTACTGTCAGGGGAAAGCGGGCCGGGATTCCCATTGGGGTTATTGGCGCCGCAGAACTGGCGGTCCTGTCTTTGTTTCTGGGAATGGTCATGATTTACGGAGGACGCCGCCTTCTGCTGGAGGCAAATCAGCTGATTTTAGCAGTACCGGAATGGATTCGCCATCTGGAGGAGGAGGTGACGGGAATGTGCCGATGGGTGGAACAGGTATGCCGAATGCCGGAAGGGATGCTGATGCACGCCATACGGGATATGGCGTTTGGAGCAGCGGAAACGGTAAAAAGTGCGGTTATGCCTCGTCTGGTTGTCAATTCTGTCAGTGCGGTGGCATTTCTTATCAAAGCGGTGGTTCTAACGGCGATTTTTTGCATTGCGGTGATTCTGTCCCTGCAGGAAATGGATGAACTGCGTCGACGCAGGCACCACTCCGTATTTCACCGTGAATTTTTTCTCCTGGGCCGCCGGATGGCTATGACAGGGAGTGCCTGGCTGAAGACGCAGGCTGTTATTTGCTGGATGACAGCCTGCCTGTGTATTCTGGGACTTTTTCTCATCGGAAACCCCTACTGTATTTTAGGCGGTATTGCCATCGGACTTCTGGATTCTCTGCCTATATTGGGGGCTGGAACCGTTTTGATCCCATGGGGGGTAATTTTACTGTTTCAGAAAAAATGGCTGGCTGGCGGTATCCTTTTGGCTCTGTATGTGGCCTGTTATTTTCTGCGGGAATTTACGGAGGCGCGCCTCATGGGGAAAAAGATGGGACTGTCTCCCCTGGAAACCATAGTTTCCATGTATGTGGGACTGAAGCTGTTTGGGTTTCTGGGTTTTATTCTGGGGCCCATTGGCCTTTTGATGATCCGGGACCTGATGGAGGAATATGATCCCTGCAGGATACAGGGGGCAATTGATGTCGGAACCGAAAAGTAAGGTTGCCATTTCAGATGGATGGCGAGTATAATGAAAAAAGGTAACAGCCGGGAACAGAAAAACGACGGCCATGGTTGTATAAAAAATACGGGATGGTTCCGGAGAGGGTGGGAAAGACAGATGAGGTTGTATGCAAGAGAGAAAGGGAGCGGTCAGCCTATGGTTCTGCTCCATGGAAATGGCGAAGACAGTACCTATTTTGAAAGGCAGATTACGTATTTTTCCGGCAAATACCGGGTATTTGCCCTGGATACCCGGGGACATGGCCGATCGCCCCGGGGCCAGGGGCCTTTTACCCTGGAGCGGTTTGCAGAAGATCTTCGCCGCTTTCTGGATGAGAAACGGCTTCGGAGAGTTATTTTACTGGGATTCAGCGACGGTGGAAATATCGCGCTGATCTTTGCCCTGCGCTATCCGGCGTATGTGGATCGCCTGATTTTAAACGGAGCAAATCTGAATCCTTTTGGAATGAAAATGCCGGTTCTTCTGGAGGTGGCAGGGGAGTATGGAGCGGCCTGTTTTCGGGAGGCGGTTTCGGGAAGAAAACAGAAAAGAAATTCTGCCTGCCGCGGTACGGCTTCCCCCTGCGGTAAAAAAGCTTCAGAAAAAGAATTGCTGGGCCTGATGTTATGGGAACCCTGGATCCGGCCGCAGCTTTTGCGGCGTTTGAGGATGCCGGTGCTGGTTATTGCGGGAACGGAAGACATGATCCGGGAACGGCATACCAGGAAAATGGCGGGGCAGATTCCAGGGGGTCGTCTCAGAATTCTGGAGGGGAGTCATTTTATTGCAGCGGAGCGGCCGGATGCTTTTAACTGCTGTGTGGAAAATTTTTTGCAGGCGACCAAAGGCACTCAGCTTATGCAGATGCGCCGCCTGTGGGGCGGCCGTCGGCCGGAACGGCTGGATGGAAAGCAGATTCGTCATTTTGCGGTTCTGGTGCCGCTGGTCTGGAAGCAGGGCGACTACCATGTGCTTTTTGAGGTGCGGGCCGGAAGACTCCGCCATCAGCCGGGAGAGGTGTGTGTGCCGGGAGGCGCCTTGGAGGCCGGGGAGACGGCCCGGCAGGCGGCTGTGCGGGAGACAGCGGAAGAACTTTGTATCAGTCGGAGGCAGGTGGAGGTAATAGCGCCTCTGGATGTGCTGCTGGCGCCGGCTGGGTTAAATGTGCGCCCCTATCTGGGGATTTTAAAAAACTACCGGGGCAGCTTTTCGCCGGATGAGGTGGCACGGGTATTCACTGTTCCCCTTCGCTGGTTTGCGGAGCATGAGCCGGAATGTTACCGGACGGATGTGATAACCGTTCCAGGAGAGGATTTTCCCTATGAGGCGATCCCCGGAGGGCGCGATTATCATTGGAGGCGCGGAGAGTACGACGTGATGTTTTACAGGGCAGGAGATGAGGTGATCTGGGGGATGACGGCGAAAATTCTGCACTCGCTGGCAATTCTCTACCGGACACAGATTCTTGAGCCGGGGTCATTTGACAGGGAGGAAAGACGATGAGACTTACAATGCTTGGAACCGGCCATGCCACGGTGACCAGATGCTATAATACCTGCTTCCTTTTCACAGAAGGGAACCGTCATTTCCTGGTAGACGGCGGAGGCGGAAATGGAATTTTGCGGCAGCTGAAACAGGCGGATATAGACTGGAGAGACATCCGTGAGATTTTCGTTACCCATAAGCATATGGATCATATTATGGGGATTTTCTGGCTGATGCGGATGATCTGCCAGGCCATGAGAAAGGGAACATATAGGGAAGAGGTCCGGCTTTACGGTCACGAAGAGGTAATTGGGATTCTGCGGGATACGGCGCCGCTCCTGCTTTCAGAAAAGGAGGCGGGATATATTGGAAAGGGACTTTTCCTGATCCCGGTATCAGACGGAGAAACCAGGGAGATTCTGGGAAGACAGGTAACGTTTTTTGATATTCACTCCACAAAGGCAAAGCAGTTTGGATTTTGTATGGAGCTGGATGGGGGAGAAAATCTGACCTGCTGCGGCGATGAGCCATGCGGAGAGAGCGGGAAAAAGTATGCCGAAAACAGCCGCTGGCTGCTCCATGAGGCTTTTTGTCTCCATAGCGAGGCAGATGAGTTTGAACCCTACGAAAAACATCATTCCACGGTCCTGGATGCCTGTCGGCTTGCGGAAGAACTGCACGTTCAGAATCTTCTCCTGTATCATACAGAGGATAAAAACCTGGAACACAGAAAGGAATTATACCGGGCAGAGGGACAGCCTTATTACCATGGCCGTCTTTGGATCCCTGAGGATCTGGAGACGATAGAGCTGCTTCAGACGCTGTCTTGACAAACCGGGAAAGTTAGCGTAAAATGATAGCACTGCGGACTGTATTCTGGTTTGATTCCATTTTGGGAGAAGAACCGGGAGGACTGTCAAAACAGATAAATAGTGAAACATGGCGCAGAAAGGGAACAGTACGGCTTAATACATATCCAGAGAGAAAACCGTTCGGTGGAAGGTTTTCATGTCAATGAAGTCAGAACCCACCCTGGAGCCATACATGAAAATGTATCGCATATCCGGCGTTATCGGATTTTTGAGTGAACCGGCATCAGCCGGTTAAGCGGGGTGGTACCGCCGAAGGAAAGCCGTTCGGTCCCTATGATCCGATGCTGGATAGCAGGAGATGGGATGGAACGGCTTTTTATGTGTAGAAGAGAGGAGAATTGTCATGGCCAAAGAGAAAAAACTTGTAGAAGCCATCACTTCGATGGATGAAGATTTTGCCCAGTGGTATACGGATATCGTTAAGAAAGCGGATCTGTCGGACTATTCCAGTGTAAAAGGATGTATGGTCATCAAGCCGGCGGGATATGCGATCTGGGAGAATATCCGCAATGAACTGGATCGCCGTTTTAAAGAGACGGGGGTAGAGAACGTATACCTGCCGATGTTTATTCCGGAGAGCCTGTTGGAGAAGGAGAAGGATCACGTAGAAGGGTTTGCACCAGAGGTGGCCTGGGTTACCATGGGCGGTATGGAGCCGCTGGAGGAGCGCATGTGCGTTCGTCCTACCTCAGAGACGCTGTTCTGCGATTTCTATGCAAAGGATGTGCAGTCCTACCGGGATCTTCCCCGCAACTACAATCAGTGGGGATCTGTAGTGCGCTGGGAGAAGACTACGAGACCGTTCCTGCGCTCCAGAGAGTTTTTATGGCAGGAGGGTCATACGGCCCATGCAACCTACGAAGAGGCTCAGGAGAGAACGGAACTGATGTTAAATGTATACGCAGATCTGTGCGAAGATTTCCTGGCAATTCCCGTTGTCCGCGGCCGCAAGACGGACAAGGAAAAATTTGCCGGTGCGGAGGCCACCTACACCATCGAGGCTCTGATGCATGACGGAAAAGCTCTGCAGTCCGGCACCAGCCACAATTTCGGCGATGGCTTTGCAAAGGCATTTAATATTCAGTATCTGGACAGAGACAATAAATTAAAATACGTGCACCAGACCTCCTGGGGAATGACGACCCGTATGGTAGGCGCCATTATCATGGTACACGGCGATAACAATGGTCTTGTACTGCCGCCGAAGGTAGCGCCTACACAGGTTATGATCGTTCCGGTGCAGCAGAATAAGGAGGGCGTTCTTGACAAGGCATTTGAGATTAAGGGAATGCTGTCCAATTATCGTGTGAAGGTTGATGATTCGGACAAGTCTCCGGGATGGAAGTTCAGTGAGTCTGAGATGCGTGGAATTCCGATCCGAGTAGAGATCGGGCCGCGGGATATCGCGGAAAATAAAGCCGTCCTGGTGCGCCGTGACACCCATGAGAAGATCAGCGTATCCCTGGATGAGCTGAATGAGAAGATCGGAGAGCTTCTGGAGACGATTCATCATGATATGTTCGAGCGTGCCAAGGCACACCGGGATTCTCATACCTACGTGGCCACCAGCCTGGAAGAGATGAAGGATATCGCAGAGAATAAGCCAGGTTTTATTAAGGCAATGTGGTGCGGATGTCGGGAATGCGAGGATCGCCTGAAGGAAGAGGTGGGGGTAACCTCCCGCTGCATCCCGTTCCAGCAGGAAAAGCTTTCCGATACCTGTGTCTGCTGTGGAAAACCGGCGACAAAGATGGTATACTGGGGAAAGGCATACTAAAAAGATCAAAGGGACTGTTGCACAGAACCGGAAAAAGGCTAACAAAGGCCGTTTCGGGGCGGCATAGTCCCTCTTTTTGCGCGGCAGGAAAGGAACAGGATGAAGATAAATATTCCAGAGAGAATTGAAATGCCAGGGCCGGTGGAAGGCATTCTGCGGGAGCTCAGGACGCATGGATATGAGGCTTTTGCTGTGGGCGGCTGCGTCCGGGATGTGCTTTTGGGAAGGGAACCGGGAGACTGGGATATTACTACTTCCGCCAGGCCGGAACAGGTAAAGGCCGTGTTTGGAAAAACCGTAGATACGGGACTGCAGCACGGGACCGTTACGGTAATCCGAAACCGGGTGGGGTATGAGATTACAACCTATCGCATTGATGGAGAGTATGAAGATGGGCGTCACCCCAAAGAGGTGATTTTTACTGCAGATCTGCGGGAAGACTTAAGGCGGCGGGATTTTACCATCAATGCCATGGCCTACAGCCATGAAACTGGTTTGGTAGATGCCTTTGGAGGTCTGGAGGATTTAAAGGCAGGCAGAATCCGGTGTGTGGGAAATGCGGTGGAACGTTTTACGGAGGATGCCCTGCGGATGCTCCGTGCCGTCCGGTTTTCGGCGCAGCTGGGTTTTTCCATAGAAGAAAAAACCTGGGAGGCCCTTCAGGAACTGGCGCCCAACCTGGCGATGGTAAGTAAAGAACGTATTCTGACAGAACTTACGAAAACGCTGCTTTCGGATCGTCCTGAAAATGTGTGTCTGATTGAATCGGCAGGTCTCATCCCCTATATTTCCAAAACATTCGGGGCTGTTTTGGGAGAAGAACTGGAAGAACGTCTGAAAAAGAGCGGGGCCCTTCCGGCCAGCCGGGGAGTGCGCTTCGCGGCACTTTTGCTGAATGCCGGAGAAGAAAACGCCGGTCGGATTTTAAGGGAACTGAAATCCGACCGGGAGACAATGGATAAAACAAGACTGCTGGTTCGCTGGTTTTCAAGGGAGATTGGGCAAGCGCCGGCGGACATCCGCCGGGTTATGAGCGCCATGGAAGATACGCTGTTTGATGACCTTCTGACCCTGCGGGAAACCCTGCGGCCGGAAGAGGCGCGCAAGATGCAGGAAATTCGGAAGACGGCAGCTGGGATACGGGAGCGGGGGGAATGCATTCGGCTGCGGCAGCTGGCCGTTACGGGAGCGGATCTGATCGCCTGCGGCCTCCAGCCGGGGCCGGAGCTTGGAAAGACCTTGAACCAGCTGTTTGAGGGCGTATTGGAGCACCCGGAATGGAACCAAAAAGAAACGCTGTTAAAGCAGGTGTTCTTATAGTAAAAACATTTTATCGTAATTTTTTATATTGGCGCGAAAATAGAATCGCGGTGGTGGATACGGCAATCACATCGGAGATTGGCTCTGCAATAAAGACGGCCAGCACCTGGTTTGCCATGAAGTGGGGCAGCAGGAAAATCAGGGGGATTAAAAGCAGGACTTTCCGAAGGAGAGCCAGAAATACAGAGGTTTTGGCATTTCCCAGGGCAATAAAGGTCTGCTGGCAGGACAGCTGCACGGAAAAAAGCAGGGAGGCCGCCATATAGATGCGCAGGGACCATACCGTAAACTCCGTCAGTGCCGCATCACTGGTAAAGATTCCGATAAAAAGCCTGGGGGTGAACATGCAGAGAAGCCACAGGATTGCCGCGTAGCAGCTGGAACTTTTCAGAAGCAGGAGGAAAGCCTTCCGCACCCGCGTCAGATTGCCGGCGCCATAGTTGAAGCTGATGATCGGCTGTGCTCCCTGGGTCAGTCCCTGCAGCGGCAGCATGGAAAATTGCATGACACTGGAAAGGATTGTCATGGAACCTACGGCAATATCACCGCCGTATTTTAACAGGTTTGTATTAAAGCTGACAAATAAGGCGCTTTCTGTAAACTGCATGATAAAGGGAGCCAGGCCAAGAGCCAGGCAGGGGCCGGTAAAACGCCGCTCCAGCCTGAGATTTTGCCGCCTTATTTTTAAGAGCGTTTTTTTGCCGGTAAGGAAACGGAGAATCCAGATACAGGAAACGCCCTGGGAGATGACGGTGGCCAGCGCTGCGCCGCGGACACCCATATGGAGGCCAAAGATGAAAACCGGATCCAGAATGATATTGCAGACTGCGCCGATGGCGACGGTCATCATGCCGATTTTGGCAAATCCCTGGGCATTGATAAAGGCATTGAGTCCCAGGGCCATTTGCACAAAGATGGTTCCGCAGACATAAATCTGCATGTAGGCCCATGCATAGGGGATCGTCTGTTCGCTGGCTCCGAACATCAGAAGAATGGGGCGGCCGAATCCAAGAAACAGCACTGTCAGAGCCGCCGCGATCATGAGAAGCATGGAAGTGCAGTTTCCGAGGATTTTCTCCGCGTCTTTCATTTCTCCTTTTCCCATGTGGATGGAGGCCTGGGGAGCGCCTCCCATGCTGACAAGAGCCGCAAAGGCAGAAATACACATGATGATGGGCATGGTCACGCCCACTCCGGTCAGAGCATCGGGGCCAACATGATCAATGTGGCCGATGTACATGCGGTCCACCATATTGTAAAGTACATTGATGACCTGGGCGACAATGGCAGGAAGCGCCAGGTTTAAGAGAAGACGTCCGATGGGGGCATTTCCCAGATCAGCGTCTTTTTTCTGTTTGATTGTTTCCATATTGCATGGCCTCCTTCAATAAGAATTCAGTGTTTTCCAAGAGCATGTCCAGTGTTTTGGAGGTAATGGAAAGAGCCTCCGGATCAATGGCCTTTAGCAGGCGCTGGTTTAAGGCATGCTGGTTTTCCTCCATATGCCGGCGAATGGGATCGGCCTCTTTGGTAAGACGCAGATGAATGATTCGCCGGTCTTCGGTATCACGGATTGTTTCCAGATAGCCGCGGCGGCAGAGGGAGTCTACGGATTTTGCAATTAACCCCTTGGAAATACCTTTGCATCGTACGATATCCGAGGCTGTGTCCAGGTCAGGGGCATTGTTGTGAAGGAATAAAATAACGGCAATTTCGTTAGGCGTAAAGTTCCAGTCTGATAGCTTTTGCTGGCAGAATTTTCGGTAGGTCCGGTCTATTTTCTGCAGCTTTTCAAAGAATCTTCCGGGTACGGAACGCAAATAGATCTCTCCTTTCTGTGAGGGCAGTTTTCTGTAAACAGCAGTGATTGCAGAAGCGTGCTGCACTTCTTTTTAAAGGTTCATTTATAAACAGTTCAAAAAAAAACTATTATCCGAAAAACAACTATAATCCCAATGGCAGGAGTTGTCAAGCTTTTCCCGTATCATATTGTAACAGTTCAGGATGGGGCATCATATTTAGAAAATGGGAGTCATACGTTAGAAGTAGCGTTAGGGGTGCTGCGAGGGCGGCACAGGGAAAAAAGGATGCCGGGAGGGGTAAGATTGAACGAGAGAAACACGGAGGTTCTGGAAAAATATGATCTGGAGGTGCAGGCGCTTCGCAGAGGGCGCGGTGCCTGGCTCTGCGAAACCGATCAGGGAGTGAAGCTTTTAAGGGAATACAAGGGTACCGTTCGGCGCCTGGAATTTGAAGAGACTGTGTTGGCTTACCTGGAAAAGCAGGAGGCCTGCCGGGTAGATCAGTATCTAAGAAACAGGGAGGGAGAAATTCTTACAGTCGGTGAGGATGGAGGGCATTATATTGTAAAAAACTGGTATATGGATCGGGAATGCAGTGTCCAGAGTGAAGAGGAGGTAATACGGGCAGTTCGCCAGATTGCCAGACTGCATCGTGCTCTGCGGGAAATTCCCATAAAAGAGGAATGGAGTCTTGGCTCTATTCAGGCGGAGCCAGTGGTTTCCGAAATGGAGCGCCATAACCGGGAGCTGCGCCGGGCACGCAATTTTATCCGAAAAAAACGTAATAAAGCCGAGTTTGAACTCTGCGTAACCGGAAATTTTCAGATGTTTTATGAGCAGGCGCAGGCGGCCAGAGAGGGACTGGAAAATCTTGTGGAGAAAAAAGGCGCTCCGCCCTGTTTCCTCTGTCATGGCGATTTGAATCAGCACCATATTCTGATGTGCCAGGGATCTATGGCGGTAATTGAGTTTAACCGTATGCATGTGGGGGTACAGGCCGGGGATTTGTACCATTTTACCCGTAAGGTGTTGGAAAAACATGGATGGGACCTTCGCCTGGGAACCGGGATTCTGGAGGCATACGACCGGATCCGGCCCATGGATCGGGTGGAAAAAGAGTATCTGTATTATCTCTTCCTGTATCCGGAGAAATACTGGAAGCAGTTGAATTTCTATTTTAATGCGGGGAAGGCGTGGATTCCGGGAAGAAATGTGGAAAAATTGAAGACGCTGGAACTGCAGCAGGAAGCCAGAATGCGTTTTTTGCAGGAAATTTATTGACTTCCCCAGGAGCAGTTTTTATACTTAAATTGTAATAGACTGAAACTGTTGCATCCGTAATAAGGAATGAGGTATAAATACGGCACAAAAGAGGAAAGGATTGCGGACCCCCATGGATATTTCATTTGCAATGTTTCTGAGAGACGTTACGTCCAGCCCTGTCTTGCTGATTACAGTGGCTCTGACGCTGGGCGTTATTTTTGTAAATGGCTGGACGGATGCGCCCAATGCCATCGCAACCTGTGTGACAACGCGTTGTATGGGTATACGGAGTGCTGTCTGGATGAGTGCGTTTTTTAACTTTCTCGGTGTTTTTGTCATGACGCAGATTAACAGCTCCGTTGCTTCTACTATCAGCAATATGGTGGATTTTGGAGGCGATACCCGGGTGGCTCTGATTGCACTCTGTGCCGCGCTTTTTTCCATCGTTGTATACAGTGTGGGCGCTTCTGTATTCGGCATTCCCACCAGTGAAAGCCACAGTCTGATCGCGGGACTTTCCGGTGCGGCCATTGCCATACAGGGGGGAATCGGCGGAATCAATAAAGGTGAGTGGGTAAAGGTGCTCTATGGTCTGGTGCTGAGTCTGGCGCTGGGTTTCATAACCGGCTGGGTTGTGTGTCGGCTGGTGGTGTGTATCTGTCGGCGGATGGACCGCAGAAAAACATCTGCCTTTTTTAAGGGAGCACAGATTTTCGGCGCAGCGGCCATGAGTTTTATGCACGGCGCGCAGGACGGTCAGAAGTTTATCGGAGTTTTGTTTTTGGGAATTGCTTTTGCTGGAGGACAGGAGAATGTGGTCGGGGCTGCGATTCCGGTCTGGCTGATGCTTCTGTGCAGCGCCATGATGGCCACGGGAACCAGCGTGGGCGGAGAAAAGATTATCAAATCTGTGGGCATGGATATGGTAAAATTGGAGAAATACCAGGGCTTTTCTGCGGATCTGGCAGCAGCATTCTGCCTTCTGTATTCCAGCCTTTTTGGAATTCCGGTTTCAACTACCCATACAAAAACCAGCGCCATCATGGGAGTGGGGGCGGTGCGCAGGCTGTCTGCCATTCGCTTCAGTGTGGTAAAAGAGATGCTGCTGACATGGATCTTTACATTTCCAGGATGCGGTTTGATCAGCTTCTGTATGGCAAAGCTGTTTATTGCTGTTTTTTAGAAATGACCGGTGTTGCGATTTGATTTTGGAGGAAAAAGGATGTCAAAGAAACAGGATTACTATTATTTCCAGAATTTGATGGAGTGTGCGGACGAGGCATGCCGGGCGGCTCATCTGTTGCAGGAAACCATGAGGGAATTTCATCCGGATGAATTGCCGGACAAGCTTCAGAGGATGCACGAGGTAGAGCATGCGGGAGATGTGAAAAAGCATGAGATGATGAATGTGCTGGCAAGAGCATTCATTACGCCGTTGGACCGGGAGGACATTGTTCATGTCAGTCAGAATCTGGATGAGGTAACGGATAAAATTGAAGATGTCTTAATTAAGATGTATTATAACCGCATTCAAAGTATACGGCCAGATGCCCTTAATATGGCGGATGTGGTATGCCGCTGCTGTGATGAGGTGGCCAGGATGATGCGGGAATTCGCAGATTTTAGGAAGTCGAAAACCCTGAAGGATCATATGATTGCCATCAATACATTGGAGGAAGAGGCGGACGAGCTGTTTATTGCCTGTATGTACCGTCTGCATGATACCTGTCAGGATCCGCTGGAAGTAATTACCTGGCGGGAGATTTACATGTACCTGGAAAAATGTGCAGATGCCTGCGAGCATGTGGCGGATGTGGTGGAAAGCACGGTAATGAAAAATATCTGATATAACGTTTTGGTGAAGAATTTTATTGTAAAATTTTACGGTAAAGCGTATAATTATGCTATAAAACGAAGGAGCGCAGCACAGAAATGGGATTTTACAGCCGGTATGGGCTGTCTTTTTTGCGCGGTGTCTCCGGGATGGTCTGTCAGGAGGTAGAAAGACATGTATATGGATGATTACAGACGCTGGCTGGAAGCCGACCTTGAGGATGCAGCTCTGAAAAAAGAGCTGGAAGAGATTAAGGGGAATGAGGAAGAAATCAAGGAACGCTTTGCAGTTGCGCTGAAATTTGGGACGGCAGGACTTCGCGGCGTGCTGGGGGTCGGCTCCAACAGGATGAATATTTATGTGGTTCGTCAGGCCACACAGGGACTGGCAAACTGGGTAAAGACCCAGGGAGGCAGCCAGCTGGTTGCCATCAGTTATGACAGCCGTATCAACAGCGATGTGTTCGCAAAAGAAGCGGCCAGAGTTCTGGCGGGAAATGGAATCAAAGTACGGATCTATGATGCACTGATGCCGGTGCCGGCGCTGAGTTTTGCCACCCGCTATTATGGAGCCAATGCCGGTGTCATGGTTACGGCATCCCATAATCCAGCGAAATACAATGGCTATAAGGCCTATGGCCCGGATGGATGCCAGATGACGGACGAGGCGGCAGATGTGGTGTACGCGGAGATTCAGAAAACCGATATTCTGACCGGTGCAGTCCTGATGGACTTTGAAGAAGGCCGGAAGGCAGGCTTGATTGAATACGTGGGAGATGATTGTAAGGAGGCGCTTTACGATGCCATCAAGGCCCGCAGCGTGCGCCCGGGCCTGTGCCGGACGGCTGGCCTGAAGCTGGTGTATTCACCGTTAAATGGATCCGGTCTGGTGCCGGTGATGCGCGTGCTGACGGATATTGGCATTGATGATGTGACGATTGTCCCAGAACAGAAATACCCCGACGGCAATTTCCCCACCTGTCCCTATCCCAACCCGGAGATTTTCGAGGCGCTTCGTCTGGGACTGGAACTGGCGAAAAAAGAGGGCGCGGATCTGATGTTGGCAACCGATCCGGATGCAGACCGTGTCGGTATCGCAATGAAATGCCCGGATGGCTCTTATGAGCTGGTATCGGGAAATGAGGTGGGGGCACTTCTTCTGGATTATATCTGTGCCGGACGGATTGAAAACGGCACGATGCCGGAAAAGGCGGTGGCAGTCAAATCCATCGTTTCCACACCGCTGGCAGATGCCATTGCGGCTCATTATGGGGTGGAAATGCGGAATGTCCTGACCGGTTTCAAATGGATCGGTGATCAGATTGCCCGGCTGGAGGCAGCCGGAGAGGTGGATCGTTTCATTTTCGGTTTTGAGGAAAGCTACGGCTATCTGGCTGGCCCCTACGTGCGGGACAAGGATGCAATCATCGGCTCTATGCTGATTTGCGAGATGGCTGCTTATTACAGAAGCATCGGTTCTTCTCTGAAACAGCGAATGGAAGAGATTTATGCCCAGTATGGCCGTTACCTGAACAAGGTGGACAGTTTTGAGTTCCCGGGTCTTTCCGGTATGGACAAGATGGCTTCCATCATGGAGAAGCTTCGTCAGGATCCGCCCAAGGAAATTGGCGGTTATCCGGTAGTGAAAACGGTAGATTATAAAAAACCGGAGGAGACGGGACTTCCGGCCGCAAACGTGCTGATTTATACGCTGGAAGGCGGCGCAACTGTGATTGTTCGCCCGTCGGGAACGGAACCGAAGATCAAGACGTATTTTACGACCCTTGGAAAGGATCTGGCAGAGGCCCAGGCTCAGAAAGACAAGCTGGCCGAAGCGTTAAAACCGATGTTCGCGTAAGCGGATGTAATGGGAATATTCAGGGCTGCTGCAGAGAAGATTTGCAGCAGCCTGTTTTTCTGGCCGGATTTTCCTGTGAGGAAAAGCAGCTGTTCGGAACTCTTGGTTCAGTTGAGAAAGGACGAGACATGAAAATATACATTTCAGAAGAAGTGGCTGCCCGGTGTCCGGGCGTGTGGATGGGGGTTCTCCGCTATCAGGCGGAAGTAAAGGAGGCCGGAGAGGCATTTTCTGCTCTGTTTAAGGCAGAAATTGGCCGTCTGGAGCAGGAATACCGTCTGGAGCAGGTGGCAAAACGCCCGCAGATTGCGGCTACCCGGGTGGCATATAAGGCTCTGGGAAAGGCGCCGCAGGAGTACCGGAACTCGGCGGAAGCCATGTCGCGCCGGGTTGCAAAAAAGAACGGCCTTTACCGGATCAGCAGCATTGTGGATATTGGGAATTTATTTTCTGTGGAGACTGGTTTATCCCTGGGATCTTATGATGTGGACCGGATTTCGGGAGATGTGGAGCTTAAGAGGGCGCCGGAGGGGACTCATTATGACGGAATTGGAAAAAGCAGTGTGAATATTGGCTGTCTTCCGGTGCTGTACGATGACAAAGGCCCCTTTGGAAATCCCACCAGCGACAGTCAGAGAGCCATGCTGCAGCCAGGAGACCGCGACATCATGACTGTGGTATACGGATTTGGCGGGGAGCAGGATTCGGAGGCGGAAGCGCTGCTGTCCGGACTTGAGAAACTTCTGAAAGAGTACGGAGAAGCCGGTAACATCAGGCGGTATGTGGTCAGGCCGGGGAAAATGGATGGCGGTAAGGGGGAACCATGTCTTTTGTAGGGCAGGAAAAAACGGGGATTTTGGATGAGCCGGGGCAGAATACGGCGCAGAGCCGGGACCTCCATGAGATCAACCAGTACCGGGACAGCGCGTTTCCGGTGGGAATGTATGTGGTGACGAAAGAGAAAATCGTTCCAAGGGGGCGCGGATACCTGGATCTTCACTGGCATGAAGAGCTGCAGTTTACACTGGTTACCTCCGGAACTCTGGGAATCCAGGTAAATGGTGTGGTATATCGGCTGCGGGAGGGCGATGCCATTTTCATAAACCGGAATTTCCTTCATATCACAACGGAGCTTCCGGAAAACGGCACGTACGTCAGCTTCAATTTTCCCGACAAAATGCTGGGTTTTTTTGCGGGAAGCCGGATGGAGCAGGATGATGTGCTTCCGGTAACAGGGAATTATGCTTTTCCGGTGCTGGTGTTTAAAAAGGAGATAGACTGGCAGGAGAAGAGTATCCGGAAGCTTTGGGAGCTTATGGAGAGGATGGAGGATATGGCCGCCTGTAACAAGGAGGTTCCCCGCCTGGAATACCGCTGCGCTCTTTTGATTACAGAGATATGGTATGAGATGATCTGCCACATGGATCCCCTTCAGGATGCCTCCACCGGAAGCGTCCGGAAGCAGGAGCGGATCCGCGCCATGATTTCCTTTATCCACGCAAATTATATGAATCCGCTGAAGCTGGGGGAAATCGCAGCGGCAGCCAGCGTAAGCGAGGGAGAGTGCTGCCGGTGCTTTCGGGAAATGGTACGGGAAAGTCCCGGGCAGTATCTGCTGAGTTATCGAGTGACACAGGCCATGGAGCTTTTAAATACCAGCGAGTATTCTGTGACAGAGGTGGCGGCTGAGACGGGATTCAGCGATGCCAGTCATTTTATTCAGTATTTTAAAAAGAAAACCGGTATGACACCAAAGGAGTATCGGAATAAAAAATGTTAAGATTTTCATATTTTCGGTCAATGTATTCATAGCGGCTCCGGAGGATTCGGGATAGAATAGGAATATATCAGAGGAACAATCGAGGGAAATGATCGAAAGGAAGGATAAGGCAATGAATTATATGGACCGAATCGAATATATGAAAAATCGTGTGGTTCACACGACGCCGGAGATGGATCTGGAAAATGCAAAAATTTTGACAGACAGCTTTAAGGAGACGGGAGGAGAGCCTCTCTGTATCCGCAAGGCCAAAGCGTTTCGCCGCCAGTGTCAGGAAAAAACTGTCAAAATCTGGGATCAGGAGCTGATTGTGGGATGTTCTGGCAGCAAGATGCGGGGGGGTATTCTCTGTGCAGATACCTGCTGGTCTATTTTGGACGAGGAACTGGATACCATTGGAACGAGAAAATACGATCCCTTCTATCTCCGCCCGGAAGATCGGGAATTATTTTTAAAGGAAATCAAACCATACTGGGAAGGCCGTTCTACCTATGAGGCCTGGTTAAAACAGATTCCAGAGGACTGCAGAGAGCTTCGGGATGCTGGTCAGGTTTATATTAACCGGAAGGCTGTCCGTGGCTGGGGTGAGACTACAGCCGGTTATCGACAGATCATTGAAGAGGGAATCGAGAGCATCTGCGAGACCATCCGTGACAGAATGGCCCGTCTGGATGAAACGGTTCCGGGAGATATTGAGAAAAAAGATTATTTGAATTCCATGCTGATTTCAGCAGAGGGGATCTGTACGCTGGCAGATCGTTACGGTGACGAGGCAGCCAGACTGGCAGAGGAGGAAAAAGATGAGACGAGGAGGGCGGAGCTTTTTACGATTGCAGAGACCTGCCACCGTGTACCGCGCTATCCGGCCCGCACCTTCCGGGAGGCTCTTCAGTCCCTCTACCTGTACCAGATCAGTATCTTCATGGAGCAGAATGCGGCCAGCTATAATCCGGGGCGCATGGATCAGTATTTATATCCTTATTATAAGAAGGATCTGGAAGCGGGAGTTATGACGAAGGAGGAGGCACAGGAGCTTCTGGACTGCCTGTGGATCAAATTTTCAGAACCCTGCCTGTTCCAGGATGCGGAGACGGCGGAATTTGCAGCCGGTTACCCTATGTTCCAGAATGTCTGCGTGGGCGGTGTGACGACAGAGGGGCGCGATGCGGTCAATGAACTGTCCTATTTGATTCTTCAGGCAACTATGGACGTGCGCCTGTACCAGCCGTCGCTGTCGGTTCGCTACAGCATGGCCAAGAATCCCAACTCTTTCCTGAGAAAAGTGGTGGAGCTGATTCGCCTTGGCACCGGTTTCCCGGCATTTCACAATGACGATGTTGGCATCCGCATGGTAATGAACAAGGGGATTCCGCTGCGGGAGGCCCTTGACTGGAACCCCTGTGGTTGTGTGGAGACGAATCTGGAGGGAAGACTGCGCCATTACACCGCTCTGGCAGATATTAACCTGGGCGGCATGATTGAATTTGTCATGACCAATGGTGTGAACCGCAAGAGTGGGAAAAAGGTGTCGGTGGAGACTGGTGACCCAAGATCTCTGACGGATTACGAGGCCTTCAAGGAGGCAGTAAAAGAACAGATTCGCTATGCAGTCCGTGCAGTTGTCAAGGGCAGCCACGTGATTGACAATGTGTGCATGGACCGGATTGTTCCGGCTCTCTCCCTGTCTTTCAGAGACTGTATTGAGTCCTGCAGCGATTATGCCTGGGGCGGCGCGAAGTATAACAGCGGAAATGGGATCATCATGATCGGGGTGGCAGATCTGATCAACAGTATGGCGGCTGTCAAGCAGCTGGTGTATGAGACGGGCCAGGTATCCATGGACACCATGGCAAAGGCGCTGGATCATGATTTTGAAGGATATGAAGAGGTGCAGGAACTCTGCAAAAACGCACCGAAATACGGCAATGACAATGAGATGGTGGATGACATCGCAGGGGAGATGTTTACCTTTATTGCAGACGAGATCGAGAGTTATAAGAGCAAATTTGGCACCATGACTCCCGGTATCCTTCCGGTTTCCGGAAATACGCCATTTGGTCTGGAGGTGGGCGCACTTCCCTACGGAAGAAATGCCTGGAAACCACTGGCAGACGGAGTCAGTCCCAACGGCGGCACCGATGTCAACGGCCCGGGCGCTGTGCTGAAATCCGTGTCCCACCTTCCCCATGCCCGGTTTGTACAGGGGACACTTTTGAATATGAAAGTGGAGCCGGAGATGCTGGAGAGCGAGAATGGGATTATGCAGATGATGGCGCTCTTAAAGAGTATGTGCAGCCTCGGTATTTTCCATGTGCAGTTTAACGTAATCAATCGGGAAACTCTTCTGGCTGCCCAGCAAAAACCGGATGATTACCGGGGACTTCTCGTTCGCGTGGCCGGATATACAGCGTACTTTACGGAGCTTGGCCGGGATGTACAGGATGAGATTATCGGAAGAACGGAGCAGAAATCCCTGTATGGCTGCAGCTGCGGTTGATTGTAGGGAAGCAGGAGGATGTTTATGTATATCAGTGAAGTGTATGAGGGCGCGCCTGAAGAGGCGCGCGGCGATCTGGAAAATAGAGTGTATGAGCAGCTGAATAAGCTGAATATTCCCTTTACGCGGGTGGACAATGATTCCGTTGAGGCGATGGAGGAGTGCGTGGAAATCAGTGAAAAGCTGGGGGCAGAGATCCGTAAGACCATTGTGCTCTGCAACCGGAAAAAAACACTGTTTTTCCTGGTGGTTCTGCCGGCGGAGAAGCATTTTGACACGAAAACATTCTGTGCAAAAACGGGGGCGCCTCACGTTTCCTTTGCGTCCGCGGAGAGCATGGAGGAAAAACTGGGCGTACAGCCTGGAAGCGCTACGATTATGAGCGTTCTGAATGACCCGAACCGGATTGTTCAGGTGGTTATTGACCGGGAAGTGGCAGATGCAGAGTGGTTTGCCTGCAATCCGGGAGCCAATACGACTCATATCCGCATGAAGACAGAGAGGCTTTTAAACGGATTTCTGCCCAAGGTATTTCATAAGGCGATGATTGTGTCACTGTAAAGCCTGTTAAAAGCTTATATTAGATTGGAAAAGTGAAGGCCCGAAGTGGTTGTTTGAACATGGTACTATTATGGGAAAACGACTGCTTTGGGTTGTTTTTTTTCTCCTGTCTTGTTTAAAATGCTGGCGCTTTTCATGGACAGATAGATCGGGATAAAGAAATGACGAAAAAATAGATAAAAAAAGAGAATTAAATAAATATTTTTTGTATAAATAGCTTGACTTAATGGATGAGTTGCGCTAATATATTAGCAAGATATCTGAAATATATTTCTAAAGAACTTAGAAACCGGTGCATGTACTGAATATCAAAATGGAGAAAGGACAAGGAGAAGGGAAATGAGCGATAAGATCAGATTTGGCATCATCGGCGGCGGTATGGCTGGTCCGCTGAACGCAGGGGCACTTCGTGATATTCCGGAGGCAGAGATCGTGGCATTCTGCGATGTGAAAGAGGACGTGGCGAAGAAATTCAGCGAAGAGTACAATATTCCGAACTATTACACAGATTACAAAGAAATGTTAAAACGTGATGATATTGATGCAGTCTGTGTAGTAACGCCGCCATTCCTGCATGAGCAGATGGTAGTGGATTGCGCAAAGGCTGGCAAACACGTAATGTGTGAAAAACCGATTTCTGTGGACTGTAATGCAGCTGACCGTATGATTGCTGCCTGTAAAGAGGCGGGGGTAAAGTTTGGGGTTATCTTTATGTACCGTTTCATGGACCAGGCACAGATGATTAAAAAGGCATTGGACGAAGGAAAACTGGGCAAGCTTCTTTCGGTAGACTGTTCTGGAAAATGTTTCCGCAGTGACGAGTACTATGCATCCGGTGCATGGCGCGGAACGTGGAAGGGCGAAGGCGGCGGCTCTCTGATCAGCCAGACCGTACATTTTATTGACTTAATGCTGTATCTGGTGGGTGATGTAGAGCGCCTGACGGGAAACTATATGACCACCCTGCACCCGGATATTGAAGTGGATGATGTGGCCAATGCGGTATTTAAGTTTAAAAACGGCGCCCTTGGCAGCTTGATCAGCAGCAGCGCAGTTCGCCCGGGATATCCGAGACATATTGAGATTCACGGCGAAAAGGGAACGATTAAAATCGTGGAAGAAGAGATCGTTGAGTGGAAGGTAGAAGGCATGAATGAGGACGACTACCTGACCAAGGTTAAAGTGGATTCCGGAGATACAGCAACGGGTGCCGGATATGTGGCAACGGAAAACCACAGAAGACAGCTGACTGATTTCATCCAGGCCATCAAAGAAGACCGTGAGCCGATGGTAGATGGAGTAGAGGGCAGACGGACGCTGGAGTTCATCCGCGCCATTTATCAGTCCAGTGATCTGGGACAGGAGGTTCAGTTCCCGATCAAGGAAGATGAGAAGTTTGGAAAGAAAACAGCCTGGTAATCTTTAGGGGTAGAGATGCCGGTTGAAAGGGACATGTTATAAGAAAGACAACGTAAGGGAGGGAGGGGGCTTCCTCCCGGATGTAAAAAGGAGAATGTGTTTTATGGAAAAGAAAATGTACACAGACGTATTAGAGCGTGTGAGAAATGATTATGCGGTAAGAAATATTGATAAACTGGAAGCGGCGATCAAGGCTGGCGATATGGAGAAGGCTCTGGAGCTTCATAAGCTGAACGTGGAGAAAAAAACAGGCTTCCATCATTTTGCAGTCCGCTGGGTAAACCAGACGCTTCGCAACTTCAAAAAATGGGCTCCCGATGAGGCGATTTTTGAATGTATGGAAGATTATGCACTCTGGTGCTACCCGCCGTGCCTGCAGGGTTGGATGGAGAAATATAAAGCCGGTGAAGCTACATACAAGGATTTCCCGATGGAGGATTTCCTGGAGAATCGTGCCGTTTTATGGTCAGCCCTTCATGACAATGGCGATCAGGTATGGGAAGAGGATGAAGAGAAGATTACCTTTACACTGCCAAGATGCAACAGCGGCGGCTGGCTGGTAACGGAGTGCCAGGATAAAGTTCAGACGCTGGATAAACCGGATCCCCGCTGCTATGACAAAGAGGGATTCCAGTGTTACTGCTTAAACTGCACCACCATGTGGGAGTTTGGCTGGTATAAATGGTTTGGCTGGCCTTTATTCATCATGGATGTTCCGACCATCGGAAGTGATGGAAAGTGTGTGATGGTTATGTACAAGGATCCGAAGGATATTCCGGATTCTTACTATGAGAGAACCGGACTGGAGAGAAAGATTTAACGACAAAAGGGGAAGGGGGCTGTTCAGAGCAGATGGTCGTTGGAAACAAGAGACGCTGATTTGGACAGTCCTTTTTTAGAGGGGTGAGAGAAATGGCAGTGGTTAAGATCGTTCGAAAAATCAATGATGCGGCGTGTATCATTGTTCTGGGACTTCTGTCTCTGTTCGTTGTGCTTCAGGTATTTGCGAGATATGCTCTTGGCGCGCCGCTTACCTGGTCAGAAGAACTGGCGCGGTATATGCAGATCTGGATGGTAATGCTCGGCTCCGCAACGATGATGAGAAAGGGCGGCCATCTTGCAATCGACTTGTTGACGGCATCGCTTCCGGCGAAAGTAAAACGAGTAACAGATTTTATTGTGTTTTTTTCAATTATTGTGTTTTTAGGAATTGTTTGTTATCAGGGCGTTCTCGTGACGCTGAATGCTGCAAGCCAGACTTCTCCGGCATTAAATATGCCAATGTCATACGTATATGCAGCGCTTCCGGTGGGTAGCGCGCTGATGCTGATGGAAACGGTAATTCGATTTGTACGTTTTATTAAAACGGGTTCTCCGGATGAAAAGAAGGAAACTGCAGAGGCTTAGACAGGGGGGTAAATATGATAGCAACATTATTTTTAGGGATATTATTTCTGTTCCTGATCGGCGCCCCTATTGCGGTAGGCCTTGGATTGGGAACGACGGTTTCGATTATTCTGGACGGAAAATTTCCATTGGTATTGATACCTCAGCGTATGTTTACTGGTCTGGACAGCTGGCCGATTATGGCAATTCCGCTGTTTATGTTTGCCGGTAATCTGATGGATGAAGGCGGACTTTCAAAGAAAATTGTAGAGTTTGCAGAGGCCTGGGTAGGCTGGGTAAAAGGAAGCCTGGCGATGGTTTGTGTCCTTGCTTCCATGGTATTTGCCGGTATTTCCGGATCTTCCACTGCCGATACGGCGGCGGTAGGTGCCATTTTGATGCCGGCTATGCGGGAAAAAGGATATGATATGCGCTTTGCTTCCGTGCTGCAGGCTGGCGCCGGAGCAATTGGCCCGATTATCCCGCCAAGTATCCTGATGGTTCTGATTGGCTATTCCACCAATACGTCAGTTGGACAGCTGTTTATGTGTGGATTGATTCCGGGCATCCTGGTAGGTGTGTCGTTGATGGTATATGCTTATATTCACGCATCCAGACGCGGCGATGCATACGTGGCAACGGCTCCGTTCAGCTTTAAGGTAGCCATGCAGAAAACGTGGACGGCCCTTCCGGGGATCGGACTTCCGTTTATCATCATTTTTGGTATCGTAGGCGGCGTATTTACAGCGACAGAGGGAGCTGGTATTGCAGTATTATACGGCTTGATTGTAGCACTGTTTGTCTATAAGGAAATTACGGTAAAAGATCTGCCGAGACTTCTTCTTAAATCAGCAGAGAGTGCCAGTATGATCATTATTATTACGGCAGCAGCGTACATTTTCTCCTGGTTTATTACGGCAAAGCAGATTCCGCAGCTTCTGGTAACGTTCATGAATACGTACATTCACAGTAAATTCCTGTTCCTGATTTTCCTGAACGTTGTACTGTTTATCATTGGCATGTTCATGGAGAGCTTTACGGCAATCATCGTGCTGATGCCGATCCTGTTCCCGGTAGCAAGTAGTTTTGGAATTAGTCCTCTTCACTTTGGTACTATCGTTTGTGTAAATCTGGCAATCGGTTATGTAACGCCTCCCTATGGTGCGACGCTGTTCGTGTCCTGCGGTTTGACGGGAAAATCAATCAAAGAGGTTATTCCATATTGTTTCCCGGTTATTGCAGCTATGCTGGTAGCGCTGATTATTGTTACCTATTTCCCGGAAATTTATATGTGGCTCCCGGCTCTCGTAAAATAAAAAATATGGAGCGAAAATGCTTCGAATTAGAAAACTATATATAAGGAGGGTATCTATTATGAAGAAACGTTTGGTAAGCCTTGGATTGGCAACGGTTATGGCGCTTTCGCTGACAGCATGCGGCGGAGACAAACCGGCTGAAACAGCTGCACCGCAGGCGGAAGCGGGAGGAGCAGAATCTGCAGAGGGTGGCTCTACAGTGACGCCGACAGCGGATGCGGTAACGATTAAATTTTCCCTTTCTCAGGCAGCAACGGAGCCGGCAGTTGAGGCAGCCAATGCCTTTAAGAAAGAAGTGGAGGAAAAATCTGGCGGAAGTATCATCGTTGAGGTATATCCGGATAATCAGCTGGGATCAGAGCGCGATGTAATTGAAGGACTTCAGCTGCATACCGTTGAGATGGTGGATCCGGCCAATGCGGTTCTTACTAACTTTATCGATGAACTGAGTATTTTTGAACTGCCCATGCTGTTTGAGAGTAAAGAGCATGTATACGCAGTTCTGGATGACATTGGCATGAGCTATGCTGGAGCCTGCGAGGAAAAAGGCTTTAAGCTTCTCGGGTGGTTTGATATGGGTTCCCGCAATATTATGACCGTAAATAAGCCCATTGAATCCATGGCTGATTTAAAGGGACTTAAGATTCGTACTCAGGAGAGTACGGCCAACATGGCTGGCTTTACCGCTTTTGGCGCGGCTCCGACTCCGATGGCTTATAATGAACTTTATACCTCTCTGGAGGCTGGCGTCCTAGATGGTGCAGAGGCAGCAAATACCAACTATTATATGAAGGCTTTTTACGAGGTTGCTCCCAACTGGGCAGTCGTTGGATGGCTTGAGTGTGTGAACCCGGTTCTCATGGATCTTCAGTTCTACAACAATCTGACGGATGAGCAGAGAAAAATTGTAGACGAGGCGGCTGCCAGCATGATTACTCTGGAAAGAGAGCTTTATGCAAAATCAGAGGATGAGTATCTGGAGATTCTGAAAGAGAAAGGCGTGAATATTACGTATCCGGATCGCGAACCCTTTAAGGAAGCTTCCAAGCAGGCATACGAAGAATTCGCTTCTCACGTAGGCGGTATGGATAAGATTGAAGCAGTTATCAATTACGAGTACAAATAATTGCCATGTAACAGTTCGGACTCCGTTTATCCGACCGGAAAATGGGACGCCTTAAACGGAGCAGACTGTACATAGATAAAAACAGGAGAGTATAACGTGGAATTTGATTACAGAACTGTCATTTGTGACGAAACATTCCGAACCTTAAATGAAATTAAGGCGTTTCATCCGGAGGTGGTGGAGCAGGAAGCTGCAAAACGTCGGAAACCTGGCTTTCCTCATGATCGGCTGGTGTTTGCAGCGGCGGACCACAATGCGAGAATGATTAACGAGTATAAGGGAAATCCCATTGGCCTCAGTAACCGGCGGGAGTATATAAGCCGTCTGGTGCGGATGCTGGAGAGCGATTCTGTAGATGGAATTGAGGCGACACCGGATGTCATTGAAGATCTCTTCATTCTTAACAAGCTGCGTCGGGATGCTGGAGAAAAGGAATTTTTGAGCGGAAAGATGTTAGTGGGAACGGTAAACCGAGGCGGCCTGAAAAACACTGTCTGGGAAATGGACGATATGCCGGCATGCTATACCGTAGAACGTCTGGCAAAACTGCGCATGGATGGTGTGAAGTTTATGATCCGTTTAAATCCCATGGATGAGAGAGCCAAGTATACAGTCCGATATTGTGCAGATGCAGTCAATGCAGCGGAAAAAGCCGGACTTCCGATTTTTATAGAGGCGCTGTATGTGGAAACCACGGAAAAGGGGTTTGCCATGAGAACGGATTCGGAAAGCCTCTGCAAAGTTGTGGGGGTGACGGCAGCGCTTGGATGCCGGAGTGTTGGAAAATGGATCGAGGTGCCGTTAAATAACGAGTATCAGATCCCTGTTTCTGCGACAACCTGTCCGGTTCTGGTGGTTCCGGATGAAGTGGAAAATGAGCCACTGGATGTGGTAAAAGAGTACACCAAAGAAAAAGGCCTTTGCGACAATATCCGCGGGATCCTTCTGGGACGAAATGTGATGTACAACCGTGAAGACCCGTTGCCGATTGCAGAAGCAATCGCAGATGTATGGCACGGCTGCGGAACACCGGAAGAAATGTATGGACAGGCCCTGAAGAAATTTGTCTAAAAATGCTTTTTAAACAGTAAGCTTTTTCATATCTTGCAATCGGATACCGGGATAATAAAAATACCTTTATAATCCAAAGGAATAATTGATTTTATAAGGTGTTTTTACTATAATGAAATCAGATATCTGCTCCTGGGCGTTGTGAAGAGTGAGGGAGAGAGAAATGATTATTATAGCTGGGGGAATAGAAAAATACGATGCGAGTCAGTGATGTAGCTTATGAAAAGATCAAAATGATGATTATAACAGCGCAGCTGAAACCGGGGCAGGTTCTGGTGGAAGCCGAGCTTATGGAACAGCTGGAGCTTGGCAGAACCCCCATTCGCGAAGCTTTAAATCATCTTGCGTGGGAAAATTTTGTAAAGATTATTCCCAGGCAGTGTATTATGGTAGATGAGATATCCCTGTATGAGGTGGAGTCCATTTATCAGATGCGGTTTGCTCTGACGCCTCTGGAGTCGGAGTTGGCTGTGCAGAACCGTACGGAGGATGATCTGCAGCAGCTTTCCAGAAATATCGAAGCGCTGCGCAGTGAAACAGATCCTGAGAAGAGAGTTCTTCTGGATCGCGATTTTCACAGGACTGTTTCAGCGATGACCCGGAATCCATTTTTGGAGCGGGAGATGAATACGTATCAGGATCTCAGCATCCGGATGCTGTTTCTCAACCGTGTCAATCTGTCTGCCATTGATAATATGGATATCCGGCACCACGAGGAAATTTACCAGTGTATCGCGGAACGAAAGACCGAGAAGCTGATTGTAGCGCAGAAAGCGCATGTACAGCAGTTCAAAGAGAAGTTTACCCGGTAAAGCCGGGAAGGCGGGAATTTGAAACGCTGCAGAATCATTGCATGAAAGGCCTGGCCATGCAGGCAGGGAAGTGGATATTGTGCAGCGTTTCTTATTTTCAACCATATAATATATTAAAAGTATATTAAAGAAAACCAGAGAAAACACCGGATGTGAAATACATCCATAAAAAGGCGAAATAAAAGAGTGGAAGAAAGAGGGATTTGAAAATGAAAACAATTGCATTTATCGGAAGCGGAACAATGGGAACGGCACTGGCAACGGCAGCCTGCAAGGGAATTGATCCGTCAGAAGTAGTTTTAACGGATGTGGTTTCGGAAAAAGGAATGCAGCTGGCCAGAGAGCTGGGATGTAATTTTGTTATGACCAACGGAGAGGCCATTGAAGCGGCTCATTACGTGGTGTTCTGTGTGAAACCGCAGTTCCTGAAGAGTGTCCTGGAAGAAGTAAAACCAGTATTTGCCAAATGTGCGGCGGCAGGCGAGGAGAAGATCATAGTTTCCATCGTAGCTGGCGTAGAGACGTCCACTTACGTAAAAGAATTGGAATTAGAGGATAAGAATGTGCCGGTTATTCGGATTCTGCCCAATACGGCCTGCCTGATTGGAAAAGGATTTATCCTGATCGAGCAGGGAGACAGCTATACGAAACAGCAGGAAGATGAGTTCCGCTATATTCTGAGAGAGGCAGGCGGATTTGACAGCCTTCCGGCTTCCCAGTTCGTGGCAGGAACAGTATTGACGTCCACCTCTCCAGCTTTTATTGCCATGTTTGCCAATTCTCTGGCAGATGCCGGCGTATACAATGGACTTCTTCGCTATCAGGCCAGACGGTATGCCCTGGAAGGGATTCTCGGAACGGTTCAGTTATTCCTGCAGAGCGAGAAACACCTGGAAAATCTGAAAGACGACGTCTGCTCGCCGGCTGGTCCTGCCATGATCGGCGTGAAGACGCTGGAGGATACGGGATTCCGAAGCAGCGTAATCAATGCAGTCGTAGATGCGTACAAACGCTTTGATGAAATCGGAAAGCTTAAATAATCTAAGCCCCTTTTGTTTTACATTTTTCATAGACCGGCCGGCGTTTCCTGAAGAGGGGACTCCGGCCGGCCCCCTTTTTTGGGAAAAACGACGATTGACAGGCAGAATCGCGGTGTGGTAGAACAGGAAAGAAATTGAAATGGAAGCGGGGAAGAGGATGGAAAAGAAGCATATGTTCAGCAATCGTGAGCTGCGGTGCCTGCTGATTCCACTGATTGTGGAACAGCTTTTAAATTCCCTTATGGGGACGGCTGACAGCATGATGGTCAGCAATGTGGGGTCGGCGGCTATTTCTGCCGTGTCGCTGGTGGATGCCATCAATATTTTAGTGATACAGGCCTTTTATGCCCTGGCGGCTGGCGGGACCATCGTCTGTTCCCAGTATCTGGGGCGGGAAGACCTGAAAAGTGCCAGAGAGGCAGCAAGACAGCTGCTGTTGGTGGTTTCAGCCATCTCTGCTGTCGTGATGGCGGTCTGCTTGGCTGCCCGTGGGCCTCTCCTGAGTCTGATTTTCGGGAGCGTCGAGGCAGATGTGATGGAGGCAGCGCAGATTTATTTTTTTTATACTGCCATCTCTTTTCCATTTATTGCACTCTATGATGCCGGCTCTTCCATTTACAGAGCCCAGGGAAATACGCGTCTTCCCATGGCGGTTGCTTTGATCTCAAACGTTTTGAATATTGGGGGAAATGCAATTCTGATCTGGGGATTTCATATGGGTGTGGCCGGTGCTGCCATTGCCACATTGGGATCCCGGGTTTTGTCGGCTGTGGCCGTGCTGGCTCTTTTGCGGCGGCGGACGCAGGCTATTCCGATTCGCGGGTATTGGAATATACGGCCTGATTTTCAGAAAATAAGAAGAATTCTTTCTCTGGGAATCCCAAATGGAATCGAAAATGGAATGTTTCAGTTCGGGAAGCTGGCGATTCAGTCTACCGTATCTACCCTTGGGACGGCGGCCATTGCAGCCAATGCCATGGCCAGTATTCTGGAGAACCTAAACGGGATTGCCGCTATGGGGATTGGTATTGGCATGATGACGGTCGTGGGGCAGTGCATCGGAGCTGGGCGGGAAGATGAGGCCGTCTATTACATAAAGAAGCTGACTGTACTGGCAGAGATCGTGGTGCTTTTCAGCTGTACTGTTGTTTATCTGGCCTCCGGGCCAGTTACTGTCATCGGCGGGATGGAGAAAGAAAGCGCCCGGATGTGCCTTTTCATGATGGGATGGATTACGGTCGTAAAACCGGTTGTATGGACGCTGGCGTTTATTCCGGCCTACGGAATGCGGGCGGCTGGGGATGTGAAATTTTCAATGATCGTTTCCTGCATTACCATGTGGGTATTCCGGGTCAGCCTCTGTATCTATCTGTGCCGCGTACACGGGTTTGGCCCCATTGCCGTCTGGATCGGGATGTTTACCGACTGGACCATTCGCGCCGTTATATTTACCGCCCGTTTTAGGAGCAGGCGCTGGCTGCAGCACAGAGTGGTGTAAAGGGATCTGGAAGCAGGAATGGCAGCCAACCGGGGATTGTGGAGAAAAAATAACTTGAACTGGAAAAAATGCAATGGTATAATACCTGCAACGCAAGAATTATACCATTGCGCATACTTTAACAAAAAGGGATGGTTGAATTGGGGTTAGACGCGATTCGGTGATATTATTTATCGTAAAAAATTACGGTGTGGTCTACCGACTCCAGAGCCAGGGAGGATGTTACGGGGAAACATAAGGCATTATAAACGAGAAACCTGAGAAAAATGGAGGAAACAGACATGTTAAATTATAAGAAATATAAACGAGTACCTGTGGTAGATTATCCGGAGCGGGAGTGGCCCGGGAAGGAGATTCAGAAAGCGCCCATCTGGTGCAGCGTGGATCTCAGGGACGGAAATCAGGCGCTGGTGGAGCCGATGGTGGTGGAGGAGAAGATTGAGATGTTCAAGCTTCTCGTGAAGCTGGGATTTAAGGAAATTGAGATCGGATTTCCGGCAGCTTCCCAGATTGAGTTTGATTTCCTGCGTCAGCTGGTGGAGAGAAAGCTGATTCCGGATGATGTGACGGTTCAGGTTCTGACCCAGTGCCGGGAACATTTGATCAAGAGAACCTTCGATGCGATCCAGGGAATCAAGCGGGCAATCGTCCATATTTACAATTCCACCTCCACCCTGCAGCGGGAGGTTGTGTTCCATGCAGATCGGGATGAGATCCGGCAGATCGCTATTGATGGAACGCGCATGGTGAAAAAATACATGCGGGATTATGATGGCGAGGTAGTTCTGGAGTATTCTCCGGAGAGCTTTACGGGTACGGAACTGGATTTTGCGCTGGATATCTGTACGGCAGTTCAGGAGGAATGGGGTGCAACGCCGGAGAAAAAGATGATTATCAACCTGCCTGCCACGGTGGAGATGACGACGCCCAACGTGTATGCAGATCAGATTGAGTGGATGGATAAGCATTTTAAGAACCGCGACAGTATTATTTTGAGCATTCATCCCCATAACGACCGGGGAACCGGTATTGCTGCCACCGAACTGGCACTTCTGGCCGGAGCAGAGCGAGTTGAGGGAACGCTTCTTGGAAACGGTGAGCGGACAGGAAATGTGGATGTTTTAAATATTGCATATAATATGTTCTCTCAGGGAATTGATCCGGAACTGGAGATTGAGAATGTAAAAGAGATTGTGGAGATCTGTGAGCGCTGTACCAAGATGACGGTGGATCCGAGACATCCATATGCCGGAAAGCTGGTATTTACGGCATTTTCCGGTTCCCATCAGGATGCCATCAGCAAGGGGATGCAGGCGCTTCAGAAGCGCACAGACGGTATTTGGGAGGTTCCGTATCTGCCCATCGATCCCAGCGATATCGGTCGCGAATATGAGCCGGTTGTCCGTATCAACAGCCAGTCTGGAAAAGGCGGTGTTGCCTTTGTTATGGACAGCTTCTATGGATTCCGTCTTCCCAAGGGAATGCACAAGGAATTTGCGGATGTGATTCAGAAGATTGCGGAAAAACAGGGCGAGGTGGCTCCAGAGCAGATCATGGAGGAGTTCCGCCTGCACTACCTGGACCGCAAGGAACCGATGCACTTCAAGAAGTGTCAGATCACAGACAAGGAGTACGAGGGCGGCGGATTCGCCACTGTAGCGCATCTGACCTATACGGATCACGGGGCAGAGCGCAGTGTTGAAGGCGTCGGAAACGGCCCGATCGATGCAATCCAGAGAGCTTTGGAAGATTCTTTGGGAATCGAAATCCGCGTTCTGGATTATACGGAGCACGCGCTTCGCTCCGGTTCCGGTGCACAGGCTGCTTCCTATATTCATCTGATGAATGTGGAGACCGGCGAGACAACCTACGGAGTCGGTATCAGCTCCAATATCACGCGGGCGTCGATTCGCGGTATTTTCAGCGCAGTAAACCGTCTGTTTTATTAAAGGATAGTAGCTAAAAATCAATTCCAGAGGTGTGGGAAAGTGAGTTTTCCGCCCTCTGGATATTTTTTTGTATTCTGGATAGATTTTTATGCCTCCAAAATCTGAATCATGATCTTAGTCACGTATTCCTCTGGACTGGCAATGGCAAATTCGTTTAGTCCAAGTTCGTATGCAAACCCAGTCAGAGAAACCCCGTGTTTTTTGGCATAGTGGATCATGGCGCCATACAGGTCATCCATATTTTCCGGGTCCCCGGTTTGGTAGCCGCAGAGATAGCGGCCGGCGGGCCTTTGAAAACAGTCCCGAGAGGAGGCGTCCAGAGCGGGAGTGAAAATACCTTCGTAAGAATGAAAATTCCCGGAGAAAAGGCGCTCTGAGGAGATGAAAATGCCGGTTCCCATTCGGATCTGTTCCAGACTCTATACAGATTTTACATAGGAAAAAATCCTGGAAAGGTCATTTTCTGAAAAATCATAGGGGAGAAGGAGCAGCGCCTCTTCTTCACAGTTCTCAATGCGGATGCTTTGGGGCGGAAGATGCCTGCACAGAAGCAGCTGTTCTCTGCGGGTTTTTAATATTTTTTGCATATGCTGGAGCCGTTGGATTTCCAGGTCGATTTCCTGCTCCTTTTCTTCGGCCAATGCTAAAAATGATTCTGCGGAAGGATGATTAAAATAGTCCTGGATTTCGTCGATTGTCATGTGAAGCTCTTTCAGCATGCGGATGTACTCAAAATCCAGGCTTTGGGACAGGCTGTAATAGCGATAGCCGTTTTCGCCTTTCTGAATGGGACCAAAAAGGCCAATCTGATCGTAATAGTGAAGTGTTCGCCGGTTGACTTCGTGGAGCCTGGCAAATTGAGCTGTAGTAAGAAGAGAGGAATCTTTTTTCATAGCGTTATGCTCCTGCAGTTATGGTGTGTCTGTTTTTGATTCGGTTGCCTCCAGAAATTCCGGTGGGAGATGAGACTGGGCCAGCTGCTGCTCCAGAGGAAGCGTGTTGTACCAGGTAAGCCAGTCCAGTGTTTCCGGGGAGAGGTCTGCGCTGTCCCGGACCGTTCCATGAAAGGAGACCAGTTCCTGCTCCACGGGAAAATCGGTAAAAACTACGCCGAAAAATAAAACCCGCTCATATTGGCGGTCAGCGATGGACAGAAGATCGCTATAATCTGCCGGGCAGACAGCTTCCAGAAAATCGGAGTTGTTTTCTGCCACTGCAACGAGGGGGATTTTCTGATTGTAAGGAATCTGGAGGGTATTGTCCTGGAGGCTGGTCAATGCGGAGTGGAGGAATGTTTCTTCCAGGGGGGTATAGGTGGTTCCGCTGCCGTTTCCGTCCTGCCAGCTGAAGGTAACGCCGGGATTGTCGCCGCGGTCGATTAAAATGGCAATGTCTCCCTGAAAATCACTGCCGGACTTGCCGGAGGTTTCGGGAGAATCGGCGATGCCTTGAAAAACGGGGCCGCCGGTACCGCTGCCGATGGGAGACAGAACGCCATCTTTCCATTCTTCTGCGAAGAAATGCAGTTCCTGGAGAGAGGCGTCGGCATTGTAGTGAAACAGACTGGTGGAAAAATGGGTATTTGTCAGGTTCATCAGACTTTCTTCAGAGGCAGTCAGCTCCTTTTTTTCGATCTGAACGGCATTTTTGCGGCTGTCCTGATCCTGGTCAGGAGTCTTTCCCGGCGCACTGCAGGCCGCCAGAAACGCGACTGGAAAGACAAAGAGAGCAGGAAACAGGAGTTTGAGGAGCGATCCGTTGGTTTTCGTATGTTTTTTTGTACGGCTCATAAAAACACCTCCTGAATAGTTATCTATAGTATAGCAGATTGGCCTGACGGCCGTATGACTTTTTCCTTACGGATTTATTGAAGTTTTTCGCGAGGTTTTTTGGAATGTTTTTCGGGATGTTTTTTCAGGATGAAGGGGTATTGACAAAGGGAAAAGCAGAATGATAGGATAGGGATAAAAGGGGGAATACGTATGATACTTACAGCAGCACATTTACTGACTGGGGATGGAAAAACCCATTACATAGATGCGGCGCTTTATTTGGATGAGCAGGGAAAGATCGGATGGATCGGCACCGCAAAGGAGGCGGAGGTACGGTATCCGCAGGAGGCGCGGCGGGATTACGAAGACGCCACGATTCTTCCGGGACTGTTTGACATGCATGTGCATTTCGGTTATTATTACAGCCAGCCGGATTTGGAGAATTACGATGATTATATGGTGGCATATTATGCCCTGGAGCAGGCAAAGCTGGCATTGTCCCTGGGCATCACAACGGTTCGGGATATGTCCTGTCCCCATAACCTGATGAAGCAGCTTCGGCTGGCCGGCGAAAAAGGGTATGTGACAGTGCCGCGGATTATTCAATCGGATGCCGGGATCTGCATGACGGGAGGCCATGGACATCAGGATGGGATTGAGGAGGCAGATGGCCCCTGGGGGGTAAGAGCTGCTATCCGCCGTCAGTGCCGGGATGGTGCGGACTGGGTAAAGCTTTTGACCAGTAACCGGGGAGATATTCCGGAGTTTACCCAGGAGGAACTGGATGCAGCGGTGGATGAGTGTCACCGCCGGGGGTATAAAACGGCAGTGCATGCCGGAACCCAGCCGTCGATTCAGATGTGCATTGATGCAGGCTTTGATACCATTGAACACGGAACATTTCTGACGGTGGAACAGGCCCGGCAGATGAAGGAGAAGGGGATTGCCTGGACTCCGACGATTACGGCCTATACGTATCTGTATGAGCAGACGAAGGCGCTGATTGAGAATGGCGGGGACACCACCAATCCGATTGCGGCCCGGGCGATCCGGGATCAGGCATTTTTCAAGCCGGCTTATGAGGCATATCGGGATCACTTCAAAGAGCTTTATGATACAGGTGTGACGGTTATGACTGGCAGTGATATAGTGCTTTACGGCGCCCCGCCTTTGCCTATTCATCAGGAACTGGCCTATATGACACAGTATGGACTTACCCCCATAGAGGCGATTCAGACTGCAACAGAAAATCCCGCCAGAGTGCTGGGGATCGAACATGAAACCGGTACACTGAGGGCGGGACTTTCGGGAGATATTCTTGTGGCAGCGGGGGATGTCACGAAAGATATCCATGCGCTGGATCAGGTTTTGGAAGTATTTCTGGCAGGAAAATCAGTGTTTAAAACACCACTTCATTTCCGTGAATAAACGGGTTTGGTGTATGAACTGTCAGAATTTTCACCACCTGATTTGTGTTGTTGACCCAGTCGTGGGGGGAGTGGGAGTGAATCTGAACACTGTCTCCGGGATTCAGGCAGTATTCGCTGCCGTCCAGGTAGACGGTCAGGATTCCCTCCAGAACAAAGATAAATTCTTCTCCATCATGGCGATTCATTTCCAGTCGATCTGCACTGGTGTGGGCAGAAGGCATCAGATGAAAGATTCTGGGCAGGCAGGTAAAATCCTGTGCATTTCCGTTAACCAGATACTGTACGATCTGGGGATTGATCTGCGTGCAGTGCATGGAAAAACTGCGGTTGATCGGAGATTTTTCCTGTTCAGCGGAAGAATCAAAAAAGGCGGACAGACTGACGCCTAAGATATCGGCCAGCTTTGCCAGAGAATCGATGGCAATGGATGAAAGGCCGCGCTCCAGTTGGGAAAGAAAGCCGATGGAAAGGCCGGATTCTTCGCTGAGTTGTTTTAAGGTGTATTTTTTGGCGGTGCGGAAAGCCTTGACTTTTGCGCCAATGGTGACATTGTGATCCATAAATGAAACTCCCCCTTATAACGACGATTCGTAATTTTATTATTTTCACTATACAGGATTTTAATAAAAACGTCAATAAAAGAGGGAAATCTGCTGGAATTTCATTGTAGGATTACAATACATGTGTTACAACTGAATATTTGAAAAGCAGAGATGCTGC
>CALAAS010000025.1 GCA_937885015.1 uncultured Clostridium sp. | reverse complement strand
CGTACCTGCTGTGGTATAAACCATAAGTCGTTGTCGTAAAATGTGGTAAGAAAATCAGACGAATATATTTTTCCAAGAATTTGTCGTAAAAATGTGGTCAAACCAAGAAAATTGAGTGCGAAAGTAAGTGAAAAATCTCTGTGAAGCCCGCAAAATCAAGGCTTCACAAATTCTTCACAAAATAATTAGCACTCACCTCTTGACAGTGTTAATTATAAGTGTTATAACATGGATAGAACAAAGGAAGAGAGCAGATAAGAGGGAAGAGAAAGAATCCCGAAGGAGCTCTTGAAACATCCCTGTTCCAAAGAAACAAGGTAAACACACATACGTTTAAAAAAGGAGAGATGACTTATGTTAATGCCTAGTATTTTTGGAGAAAATTTATTTGATGAGTTTTTTAATGACTTCCCGTTTTACGATGACCGCGCAGAGCGCCGGATGGAAAAGAAGCTATACGGAAGACATGGACAGAACCTGATGAAGACGGACATCCGGGAAACGGACGGCGGATATGAGATGGAAATAGACCTTCCTGGATTTAAGAAGGAAGAGGTACAGGTATCGCTGACGGACGGATATCTGACCATACAGGCTGCCAAAGGCCTCGATCAGGATGAGCAGGAGAAGAAAACCGGACGATATATCCGCAAAGAGCGGTATGCCGGCGCCTGCGAGAGATGCTTTTATGTGGGCGACGGCCTGACGGAGGCGGATATCAAAGCAGAATTCAAGCATGGTATTTTGAAACTCAGTATCCCGAAGAAAGAAGAGAAACCGGCAGTGGAAGAAAAGCATTATATTGCCATCGAGGGATAAAGCCGGATAAGTTTACCGGATACAGATAAAGCGTGAGGGCGCCGCAGGATGAACCTCAAAAGAGGGTTATTCTGCGGCACCCTCATTTTTTTGAACCAAATTGCTGTTTGCAGGCTCTTATATAATGTCCGGATCAATAACGGACACAACCGGTGCATCAGTTGAGGAAACATAAAGGAATTAAAATAGTATGAATGATATCATGGAAGAATTGGTAAAAGGGATGAAACAGGGAGACGAGGCTGCGTTTAACCGATTGTATGAGCTTTATGTAAAAAAGCTTTACGGTATGGCTTTTCTCATCAGCGGAAACCGGGCGGACAGCGAGGATATCGTGCAGGAGACGTTTGTAAAATGTTTTCTGAACCGCGCCTCCATCCGGGAGGAGGCGGCGTTTGAATCCTGGCTGTATCAGATCCTTGTCCGGACAGCATGGAGATACATAAAGAAGAAAAAGCCAGTCTTTTCTTACGAGGAATTGACAGATGCCTCTGACGGGGAGTGCTCCGGCGAATGGGCCAGGCGGGATGCGGAGGCTTTGGAACCGCTGGAAGAGGTGCTTCGGCGGGAGGAAACAAGGGAAATCCTGCAGGCTATGGCAAAGCTGGACTTGAAACAGAGGACTGTGCTGACACTTTACTATGTCAATGAACTGCCGGTTCGGGAAATTGCCCGTGTGACGGGAGTTCTGGAAGGAACGGTAAAATCCAGGCTTCATAAAGGGCGGGAAGTATGCGAAGGGAGGCATCAGTATGGAACCGTATAGAAGACCGGGAGGAGGCAGGGAAAGCAGGGATGAAACATACCGGAAAGAGCCAGAATGGAAACTGCGGGAAATTGCGGATCAGGCGGTTCCTTCTTTCCAGCAGACAGAGCGCATGCGTGTATCAATTCAGAAAACCATACAGGAGACAGAAGGGAGAATGGGAATGAAACGATGGAGCGGAAGAAAAATGATGGTGGCAGCAGCCGTTATTGCGGTGCTGGGAGCCGGGACAGCAGTGGCAGCCGGGAAAATTGTCAGCCTGTCCTCTTCAACGCAGATCGATCAGGTGGATTATGCATCTGCCGGAGAAGTAAAGGCCAGTGAAAAACTGGATAAAAAAGCAAAAGCGGTGGACGCATTTTCCAATGGGATCCAGTTCGAAAGAGGATATTATACGGAGGTATCGGCTCAGGATGAAAGCGGAGTCCAGGTGGCAGCTTACCCGTCCATCAGCGTGGATTACAGCGAAGATGTATTTCTGGATATTTCAAAGCCGGTGGAAGGCGTGGAAAGTGGAGCGTATCCGGTGGTTTTGTCAGGAGAATTTGACGGTGTGACGGTAGAAATATCCTCCATGGAATACCTGTTCCTTCCGCCGGATGAACGGCCTTCTGCAGAAGACGAGAAACGTCAGGAAGAGGGAACGCTGGAGATCAGCTACGGCTCTCAGGAAGAAGAGCGGAAAACGTATCTGGGAGCTTTCTGGAAAGAGGATGGTTTGACCTACAACCTGATGACCATGGAACATGGACTGACTGCGGAAGAGATTCTTGCCATGGCCGGAGAAATTATTGAGTCAAAGTAAAAAAATAGCGAAGCGGGCAGCCTGACAAAAAACGTGTTCCACTCCGGTAGGAATTGAAACCGTTTTTCATGGCTGCCCACTTTGGATGTTTCAGTTTTCTTTTTTCAGAACCTTCAGGATCTCAGCAATGTAAAGATCGTGATAGTCTTTTTCCGGGTAAAAAGCAGCGTCATGTTCCTTATTTAAAATGTATTCCGGCAAAATCGGCGCCCGGTAAAGCTTGCGGCATAGGAAAATGAGGTCTGCTTCCTCAAAAGCGGGAATTCCATCCGGGAAGATGGGAGTAAGTCCGGCTTCTTTCATTTTATCCCGGTCGCGGCCGGACACCGTACCGCACAGGTTCAGAGCCTCCCGGTACTGGGGATCAAAGAACGATACGGAGAACGCGTCATGGGAATCTACAAATTCTTTCGTGTAGCGCTGAGGGCGGATGTAGCAGGTTAAAACCGGCTTTTTCCAGAATACGCCGGCGCCTCCCCAGCTGGCAGTCATGGTATTGCAGCCGGTTTCATCGCCAGCCGTAATCAGCATCCAGTCGCTTCCAATTTTCTGAAAGGGATTAAAATTCAGTTCCTCTGGTTTTACTTCTTTAAATGCCATATCACAGATACCTCCTTTTTTCGTATCATACCATCGAAAAGGCGGAAAAGCAAATTCGTATTTCTAATTTGTTAAAGTTATGCTATAATGACGGCGAAACAGGCATTATAGCATTGCCAAATGAAAAGAACGGAGGAAACCATGAAAAATGATTTATTTACCATTGGAAATCTGACGATTCACGGCTATGGACTGATGATTGGAATCGGGATTATTGCCGCGTATCTCTTAACGGAATACAGAACCAATAAGCGAAAACTGGACAGTGATGTACTGCTGTCCATTGCTGTATGGGGCGTGGTTGGAGGTCTGATCGGAGCAAAACTGTTATACTATATCACGATTTGGGATGAGATTCTTGAAAGTCCCAAACGTCTACTGGATATCGGGGACGGATTCGTGGTGTACGGCGGGATCATCGGAGGCGTTCTGGGCGGATATTTGGTAAGCCGGGTTAAGAAAATTCCGTTTTTTACGTATGCGGATCTGGTTTTGCCATCTGTGGCGCTGGCACAGGGATTTGGCCGTATTGGCTGTTTTCTGGCTGGGTGCTGTTACGGGATGCCGACAGACAGCGCATTCGGCATTATCTTTACCAATTCAGATTTCGCTCCCAATGGAATCCGGCTGGTACCGACACAGCTGATCTCCAGCGGCCTTGATTTTCTGCACTGTGCACTGCTGATCTGGGCAGCAGGACGGATCCGGACACCAGGCCGGGTATCGGCTCTTTACCTTATTTTTTACAGTGCCGGACGGTTTGTACTGGAGTTCTTCCGGGGCGATCTGATCCGCGGAACTGTGGGGGCGCTTTCCACCTCCCAGTTTATTTCTGTGTTCATCTTTGCAGCGGGAATCCTGCTGTGGATGTTAAGTCCGAAACTCAGTGCTAAAGAGGCGGCTGCGGCGGAGGCAAAAGAAGCTGCAACGGAAAACGGTGAAGAGAGGTAGGAAGTCATAAGAAAGGGAAATACCCCTTGACATTTCCCGGAAAAACGGGTACGATAACAGCGTCATGGAACCAATGATGATTGTAAATGAGTCATCCATGCAAATATACTTGACCACCCGTGAGAGCGGGTAGATGGCCATACGGACAGCCGGGTCGAATGCCGATTGCAGCCGGAGCTGCATTATTGATTGAGTTAAAAGCTCAAATTTTATAAGTTGGTTACTTTATAACCAGTGCACACTGCACATCAACTTGTGAAACGGTCAATAAGAGTGGTAAAAGTAAGATATTTGCTATATAGACTCTGAATAATCTGATATTGGGGAAATATACGGACTCGAAACCGTGTTTCGGACGGATACGTGAAGAAACGGAACGACTGCCGGCGGGTTGGCGGCAATCCGGATTCTGCATCATAAATATATCAAAAGATTGTGACTGGTACGCAGGTTATGTGTGTTTACGCATGCCTGCATTTTTTTATTGCATAGGAAATTGCTTCCTATGCAATAAAAAACGCTCCGCGGGGAACGCCATGCGGCGGAGAGGAATTATGTCGCAGAAGCGACCCGCCGCAGGCGGAGAAGCTCGCCCGCGAGCTTCTTTTTACACAGGAAATCGGAAACAGACTTAATAAAGGGGAGAGGGATATCGTCATGGAACAGGGGCAGAAATTAAAACTATACGGATTTAACAATCTGACAAAATCGCTGAGCTTTAATATTTACGATGTCTGTTATGCAAAAACACCGAGGGAGCAGAAGGATTACATCGCTTATATTGATCAGCAGTATAACTCGGAACGTCTGACCAGGATCCTGACGACACTGACAGATATGATTGGCGCCAAGGTACTGAGCATTTCCCAGCAGGATTACGACCCGCAGGGGGCTTCCGTTACGCTTCTCATTGCAGAGGAGTCCATGGTTCCGGTGCGGGGGGAAACCCAGGTGGCCCACCTGGATAAGAGTCATGTGACGGTGCACACATATCCGGAATACCATCCGGAGACGTGCCTGGCCACATTCCGTGTGGATATTGACGTGGCTACCTGCGGGGAGATCACGCCTCTGTCCACGCTGGATTACCTCATCGGCTCCTTTGATTCCGATATTATAACCATGGATTATCGGGTACGCGGCTTTACCCGCGACATGGACGGAAAGAAGCTGTTCATGGATCACCGGGTGCGGTCAATTCAGGATTACATTGCGGCTGAGACGCTGGAAAAATACGACGTGGTAGATGTAAATGTATATGGAGCCAATCTGTTCCATACAAAAATGATGCTAAAGGAAATCGATTTGCAGAATTACCTGTTCAAGACAGATGTGTATGAGCTGCCGCCCAAAACGCGGTTGGCGATCATGGACAGCCTTCGGCGGGAAATGATAGAGATTTTCAGCGGGAAAAATGTATTTTAGCGGCACCATATACGGGGCAAAAGGAGAGCGGTAAGAAATGAATGCAGAAGAAATGATGGAAATGGAGCGGGCGCCGATTTATGAGGCGCTGGAGAGATTTCAGAAGATGCGGGTGGTTCCCTTTGATGTGCCGGGCCATAAGCGGGGACGGGGCAATCCGGAGCTGACGGCGCTTCTGGGAGAAACCTGTATGCGGCTGGACGTCAATTCCATGAAGCCGCTGGACAATCTCTGCCATCCGGTTTCAGTCATTGCAGATGCGGAACGTCTGGCTGCAAAAGCCTTCGGAGCAGCCCATGCATTTCTGATGGTGGGCGGAACCACTTCAGCCGTGCAGAGTATGGTACTGACTTCTGTAAAGCGGGGGGAGAAGATTATTCTTCCGAGAAATGTCCACCGGAGCGTCATGGGAGCCATGGTACTCTGCGGCGCCGTTCCGGTATACGTAAATCCGGCCAGCGATGCAAGGCTTGGGATCCCGCTTGGAATGCGGGTGGAGGATGTGAGACGGGCGATCCGGGAGAATCCGGATGCCAAAGCCGTTTTTGTGAATAACCCCACCTACTACGGGATTTGTTCCGATTTGAGGTCTATTGTAAAGCTGGCTCACGAAGCCGGTATGCTGTGTCTGGCAGATGAGGCCCACGGAACCCACTTCTATTTCGGAGAAAATATGCCGGTTTCTGCCATGGCGGCCGGAGCCGATATGGCAGCTGTATCCATGCATAAATCCGGCGGAAGCCTGACCCAGAGTTCTATTCTTCTGACAGGGCCTGCCATGGCGTCTGGCTATGTGCGCCAGATCATCAATCTGACCCAGACTACCAGTGCCTCCTATCTGCTCCTTTCCAGCCTGGATATTTCCAGAAGAAATCTGGCGCTGCGGGGAAAAGAGTCCTTTGCAAAGGTGGCAGCGCTGGCAGATTACGCCAGGGGGGAAATCAACCGGATCGGCGGTTATTATGCCTACTCCAGAGAACTGATCAATGGGGACAGTATTTTTGACTTTGATATTACAAAGCTCTCCATCCACACCCGGGATATTGGCCTGGCCGGGATTGAGGTTTATGACCTTCTCCGGGATGAGTACGATATTCAGATTGAATTTGGTGATCTGGGGAATATTCTTGCCTACCTTTCCATCGGTGACCGGCAGCGGGAGGTGGAGCGGCTGGTAAGCGCGCTGGCGGAAATTCGCCGCCGTTTCTCCCGGGACAAATCGAGCCTGATGGATTATGGTTACATTGAACCGATTGTGGCCATGTCACCCCAGGAGGCATTTTATGCGGGAAAAGAATCGCTGCCCATCAGTGAGACGGCAGGGCGGGTCTGCAGTGAGTTTGTAATGTGCTATCCGCCGGGAATCCCGATCCTGACACCGGGCGAGCAGATTACAGAAGAGATCATTGAGTATATCGCGTATGCGAAGGAAAAGGGCTGTTCTATGACAGGACCGGAGGATCCGGGGATTGAATACCTGAACGTAGTGCAGTAGCTGCTGGATTTCCAGTGGACTTAAAAACCGGTTTAAAAGCTTGAAGGGAGTGTAGAGTAGGATGAATTTCTGGTTTTCTGAGAAGCACACGCCGAATGTAAAAATTTCCATTCGGGTGGATCGTCAGCTTTACAGTGGGAAAAGTGAGTTTCAGCGCATTGATGTGTTTGATTCCCCGGAGTTCGGGCGGTTTCTGACACTGGACGGATATATGATGCTGACGGAAAAAGATGAGTTTATTTATCATGAGATGATTACCCATGTCCCCATGGCGGTGCATCCTTCGGTGAAACGGGTTCTGGTCATCGGCGCCGGGGATGGCGGGGTGATCCGGGAGCTGACTCGCTATCCGGAGATTGAGCATATCGACATGGTGGAGATTGACCCTCTGGTGGTGGAGGTGTGCCGGAAATACCTTCCGAAGACGGCCTGCCGCCTGGATGACGAGCGCCTGGAGATTCATTATGAGGATGGTCTTAAGTATATCCGTTTCTGTGAGGATATGTATGATCTGATTATCGTGGATTCCACAGACCCTTTTGGTCCGGGCGAGGGCCTGTTTACCAGGGAATTCTATGGAAACTGTTTCAAAGCGCTGAAAGAGGATGGAATCATGGTCAATCAGCATGAGAGTCCCTTTTATGCCGAGGACGCGGAGGCCTGCAAGCGGGCCCACAAGCGGATCGTGGAGTCGTTCCCCATCAGCCGGGTATACCAGGCTCATATTCCTACCTACCCGTCCGGCCACTGGCTGTTCGGATTTGCGTCCAAAAAATACCATCCGCTGAAAAATCTGGATGAAATCCGGTGGAATATGCGGGGATTAAGCTGCCGCTATTATACCACCACACTTCATAAAGGGGCATTTTATCTGCCCGCGTACGTAGAGGAGATGCTGGAAGATGTTGAAGGCAAATATTGAGACCTTTCTGGCCTGTGAAGGGCCATATGAGGAGGCGGGGATCGTGCTTTACGGAGCGCCCTTTGATTCCACCACCTCCTACCGGCCGGGGACCAGGTTCGGCTCCCGGGCGATCCGTTCCGAGTCCTACGGCCTGGAGAGCTACTCGCCCTATCAGGACAGGGATCTGGAAGATTTCTGCGTGTTTGACAGCGGCGATCTGGAGCTGTGCTTCGGAAGTGCAAAAAAGGCTCTGGAGGATCTGGAAGAGCGGGCGGAAGTGATCCTGGAGGACGGAAAGATCCCGTTTCTCCTGGGCGGCGAGCATCTGGTTACACTGGCGGCGGTCCGGGCGGCAGTCCGGAAATATCCGGATCTGGCAATTCTTCACTTTGACGCCCACACGGACCTGCGGGACGAATATCTGGGCGTAAAGCTTTCCCACGCCTGCGTGCTGCGCCGGTGCTGGGAGCTTCTGGGAGACGGCCGCATATTCCAGTTTGGAATCCGCTCCGGAGAGCGGGCCGAGTGGATCTGGGGAAAAGATCATGTGGAAACACACCCATTTACGGTGGAGTTCGAAGTTCTTTCAGACGTTCTAAGGCGTCTGGAGGGAAGACCGGTGTATCTGACGGTAGATCTGGATGTGATGGATCCGTCTGTATTTCCGGGAACGGGAACGCCGGAGCCGGGAGGTATCAGTTTTGATATGCTGCGCCAGGCAGTTACCCGGATCTGCAGCGAGGCCAATGTGGTGGGCTGCGATGTAAATGAACTGGCTCCCATGCTGGATGCATCTGGTGCATCCACAGCGGTTGCCTGCAAAATAGTAAGAGAAATGCTTCTGGCATTGCAAAAATGATAAAAATGGAGGAATGAAATATGGGAAAAGCGTTAATTATCGGCTGCGGCGGCGTGGCTTCTGTTGCAATTCACAAATGCTGTCAGAACAGCGATGTATTTGAGGAAATCTGCATTGCCAGCCGGACGAAATCCAAATGCGACGCGCTGAAAGAGAAGCTGGAGAACACGACGAAAACAAAGATTTCCACGGCACAGGTGGATGCCAATAAGGTAGAAGAGCTGGTGGCTCTGATCGAGGAGTTTAAGCCTGACGTAGTTCTGAACCTGGCTCTTCCCTATCAGGATCTGACGATTATGGATGCCTGCCTGGCAACGAAAACCCACTATGTGGATACTGCCAACTATGAGCCGGAGGATACGGCGAAGTTTGAATACAAATGGCAGTGGGCTTACCGGGAGAAATTTAAAGAGGCCGGAATTACCGCACTTCTCGGCAGCGGTTTTGACCCAGGTGTAACGGGAGTATTCTCCGCCTACGCATTGAAGCATGAATTTGACGAGATCAATTACATTGATATCCTGGACTGCAATGGCGGCGATCACGGTTACCCCTTTGCCACGAACTTTAACCCGGAGATCAATATCCGTGAGGTCTCTGCCAAGGGTTCTTACTGGGAGGATGGCCACTGGGTGGAGACGGAACCTATGGAGATCAAGCGTGTGTATGACTTTGACGGTGTGGGGGAAAAGGATATGTATCTGCTGCACCATGAGGAGATTGAGTCTCTGGCCCTGAATATGCCGGGAATCAAGAGAATCCGTTTCTTCATGACCTTTGGACAGAGTTATCTGACCCACTTAAAGTGTCTGGAAAATGTGGGAATGACTTCCATTGAGCCAATTATGTATGAGGGGAAGGAGATCGTTCCGCTGCAGTTTCTGAAGGCAGTTCTTCCGGATCCGGCCTCCCTTGGCCCGCGCACGGTGGGAAAAACCAACATCGGCTGCATTTTCCAGGGAAAGAAAGATGGAAAAGAGAAGAAATACTACCTCTACAATATCTGTGATCACCAGGAATGCTACCGGGAGGTTGGTTCCCAGGCAATTTCCTATACCACCGGCGTTCCGGCCATGATCGGCGCCATGCTGGTGATGAACGGAACCTGGCAGAAACCGGGTGTATACAATATTGAAGAATTTGATCCCGATCCCTTCATGGATGCCCTGAACAAGTGGGGACTTCCCTGGAAGGAGAGCTGGGATCCGGCACTGGTAGATTGAGATTGAGAAGACAGGCGGGCCTGACCTGTAGCAGGAGGAATGGATGATGGTAAAGGAAGATGTGATTCTTCAGGAGACAGAGGGACTTCGGACTCCTTTTTATCTGGTGGATGAGGGGAGGCTGAGACGGAATCTGGAGATTCTAAGGGAGGTGTCGCGGCGGGCCGGATGTAAAATTTTGCTGGCCCAGAAGGCATTTTCCATGTTTTCTGTTTATCCGATTCTGCGTCAGTATCTGGCGGGAACTGCTGCCAGCGGCCTGTATGAGGCGCGGCTGGGAAAAGAGGAGTTTGGCGGGGAGACTCACGTATTCTCCGCCGCGTACCGGCCCGATGAGTTTGATGAGATTCTCCGGTATGCGGACCATGTGGTGCTGAATACGCCTGCCCAGGTGCTGCGATTTGGAGAAAAGATAAAAAAAGCGGGAAAAGAGGCGGGCCTGCGTCTGAATCCGGAGTGCTCCACCCAGGAGGGCCATGCCATCTATGATCCCTGTGCCCCCGGATCCAGAATGGGAACTACGAAGGCCATGCTTTCCAGTGCCGGAGATTTTGAGTCTGAAATCCTGCCGTTTTTATCGGGATTCCACTTCCACACCCTTTGCGAACAGAATTCCGATGATCTGGAAACAACGCTGGCTGTGGTGGAGGAAAAATTCGGGCCCTGGCTTTCCAGAGTCCGCTGGCTGAATCTGGGAGGCGGCCACCATATTACGAGGGAGGACTATGACCGGGAACGGCTGATTCGCCTGATCCTGCATCTGCGGGAAACCTACGGCGTGGAGGTCTATCTGGAACCGGGGGAGGCGGTGGTCTTAAATGCCGGTTTTCTCATTACTTCCGTATTGGAAACCATGGAAAATGGGAAGAAGCTGGCGATTCTTGACACCTCGGCGGCCTGCCATATGCCGGATGTGCTGGAGATGCCCTACCGGCCGCCGTTATACGGGAGCGGAATGCCGAAGGAGAAGGCTGTTACCGTGCGCCTGGGCGGTCCCACCTGCCTGTCAGGGGATGTGATCGGGGACTATTCTTTCGAAGAACCTCTGGTGGTGGGACAGCGCCTTCTGTTTGAGGATATGGCCCTCTATACGATGGTCAAAAATAATACCTTCAACGGGATGCCGCTTCCCTCTATCGTGGTTCGGATGGAAAGTGGGGAGTATAAAAAGATCCGGGAGTTCGGATATGAAGATTTTAAAGGGAGACTGTCATAGGGCAGTCTCTTTTTCATTGCATAGGAAATTACTTCCTATGCAATGAAAAACGCTCCGCGAGGATCGCCATGCGCCGGAGAGGAAAAGTGATTTTCAAATGCATGGTTAAAATCATTCATTATCGTGAAATATTCAGCCGGAGCGACGATTCCGGTAAATTATTTTATATAAAAAGGAGGATGTCAATGAAAAAAATCAGAACAGGGATGTGGAAACTGTGGTTTCTGGCGGCTGCCGCTATGTCCGCTGCACTGGCCCTGGGAGGCTGCTCCGGAAAAGAGAGCGCAGAAGCCAGCGGGACGGCCGGGAATGGCGAGGAGGGCGCGATTTCCTACGCGCATTTGATCACGGACCGGGAACTGGAACTGGGAAGTGAAGCACCGGTGGATGAAGAGGCTGCCTCAAAGATCCGGATTCTGGCAGACGGAAAAGAGGTGGAGGCAGAGTATCTGTCCTGGTTTGACGGGATGCTGAATCTTCGCCTGGCAGAGCCGGTAAAGGAGCCGGAGACGGCAAAGCTGACGGCAGAGGTGGGAACGGAAACCCTGGAAGTGGAATACGTTCCTTTTTACACCATGGAATATGAGCTGAATAATGTCTTTGTTCCGGTCAGGGGAAATGAGAACTCTGGAGTGAATGATACCTATGACGCCCAGTATGTGATCGACTATTGCCGGGGCGGCATGTATCAGATTCTGGGCCAGTCTGATTACACCGGCCTGACTGCCGCTGAAAATGGGATGGCCATTGCAGTGGTGGGGGCTGATCAGAGTGTTTACATGGCCCCGGAATACCGGGAATTTTATAACGAGGCCGACGCTAAAACCCGCCGCACCATTGGAGGAACGCCGGAGCACCCGGTCATTGTCGCGACGGCGGATGATATCATGCGGATGGATTCCACCGGGGAGATGGAGCGGAAGAAGAGCGATACCTTTTCGATGATGGAGGCGTTTGCGGGCCTTTTCTGGGATATCGGCGTCACGCCGGGGTGGGAAAAATTTCCGCTCAGCATCAATGATGACCCGGATTGCTACAATTATGTGAAACAGCTGGAAACGGCCTATGAAAATGCCGGGAAAGCCGGTCTTTGGCCTGGAACAGCTATGATGGAAGATGTGAGGTCGTATTTTACCTATGGAACCATGGTATGGTATGAGACCATCGGCGAGTCGGCGGATGGTACCTGGCAGAAGGAGGCATTTCCGGTAACACCCGAAGTGAACTGAAAGAGTACGACCCGGAGCTCTACAGTGTGCTGGTGGGAGTTTACACAGAAAATAAATATTTCTGCGGAACGGATGAACAGTGCGGGATGAGCGAGATTGACTCTGAAATCCGAAAAAACCATCCCTGGTTTAAGCACAATCAGGTGGATAATTACGGGACGGACGGAAAGGAGTATGCCCCGTTGGCTGTCACGGAGGCAAATCTCATTTCTGCCAACCAGGTGGAACTGGTATTCAACCGGGAGGTCAGGGATCTGGATGAGCTGAGAAACGGCGCCAACTGGAGGATCGACTGGACCAGAGACGGGGAAACCACTTCCTTTACTGCTGAAGGCGAGGGAAAGAACCATCTGAGTGTACAGCGCTATCAGTGGAAGACCCTGACCTTTTACCTGGGGGACGAGGAAGCAGAAGACGGGCAGGTCAATGTGAGCACAGGCTCCATTGGTTCCAGCATCATGGGCTTTACCGAAAAAGATCTGGAAGCGGCGCCGGAATGGCTGGCATCGGACCCGGAAGTGGCTGTAAGTGAGACAGCACTGGAAAAGGGAGAATACATAGATGCAGAACGCCTCATCCGCGAGAGAAATGCAGGCATTGACGGAGAACTTACGGTAAAGGTTCTTCAGAACGGGGACAAAATGTGCGACTGGGCAGATCATCCTTTGGGAGATTTCGAGAGTACGGTTACCTTTAAACCATACCTGGGGCAGGCATACCGCAGTCCGAAGACGGGGGTTTATGTCTACGCCGACAACGACGTGCAGAAATCTTCCCTGGAAATGGCCGGCGCTTATATCGATATCATTCTTTCCAATGAAACGGATCACATTGGGCAGCGGATCGCAGACGGCCTTGTAAAACAGAATCAGGGGGCCCAGATTATCGCATATGGCCATCACGCCTATCAGCAGCCGGATCTGCGCCACACATACGGAAACGGAATGTATATGTATTACCTCTATGTGGAAGGCTTTGGAGGCGGTATCTGCCAGACGTCGGAAGCCAATCTGCGCCGGGATCTTGCCTATACCCGCTATAAGGGAGAATTTATTTTAGGCCATGAATTTGCCCATTCCATTGAAACGGGTATGCGTCCATACGCCATGGAACTCTACGATGAGATCGGGAGGGTTTATGAAAATCGCGCCTATGAGCGGGCGGACGGCAGTACCAGGTGGCCGGAGGATACGTATGCCGGCAGTAACCGGGCGGAATATTTTGCTACCCTCAGCAATATCTGGCACGGGACTATGCGGGAATCGGCCAGCGGCGCCTGGGACGGAACCCTGTCGCCCATCAACACCAGAGAAGAGCTTTACCGCTATGATCCGGTGGGATATGAGCTTATGAAAAAAATTTATTACAACGGAACGACGAACCTGAGCCAGCCGGATGGGACGGAGGTTACCTGTACACCGGATCAGGACGAGATCCTGAAGTGGGGCAGCTCTTTCCCGGCATCGCTGAAGGATGCGTATCCGGATGCCAACTGGATCCAGTGGGCCGCTTCCAACGATTACGATTTCGATCCGGAAAACCCGGAAGGAGACGGAATTCCCTATGAAGAGGGAAAAAAGAATTATCACCCCTATTATAACTGAGGCAAATAAAAGGTGTGACGGATTTTTGGCTACCTGTTTTTAATATAATGGAGGAAACAGGAGGCGGCATTGGATAAGGATCTGTTTTTGGGATATAAAATATTGACGCAGCTGTGGGTAATGGGTTCAAGCTGGACGATGGCGGTATCTTCCCGGCATAGATAATGGGCAGTCTGTTCCATCAATACGGTAACCCCCATTCCCTTGGCTGCCATGCCCGCCGCAGTATCGCCGTTTTTCACAACCGCAGCGATGCGGGGAGTAATTCTGGCGCGGGCACAGAGCTTCATAAACTGTTTATAAACCAGGGTGGTTTCCGGAAGAAGCAGAAACGAGTCCCGTTTCAGGTCTTCGATGGTAACGGAGGAAGCGCCGGCCAGAGGATGGTCTTTGGGCAGTACGGCCACAAGGCGGTCTGCGGCAAAGGGGATGTGAACGAACTCATCCTGCCCGGCATAGGCTTCCTGGATGAAGATGAAATCGCACTCGCCGGTGGTCAGCTGTTTTTTCAGCAGTGGAAGTGTGTTTTCCGTAATGTGCATAGTCAGATGGGGATGAGTTTTCTGGAACTCTGCCAGGACACCGGAAATATTGTACTGGGTCATAACGGAGACAGATCCGATGTTCAGAGTGTCCGGCGTGTGCTTTTTCCGGTGAATGGCTTTCAATCCTTCCGACTCCACAGCCGTCATTTTCCTGGCATAGGGGAGAAAGATCTGTCCGAATTCACTTAAAGCCACACTTCGTGTAGTCCTGATAAAAAGCGGGACGCCCAGGGACTCCTCCAGGCTCTGGATATGCCTGGAAAGGGTAGACTGAGATATATAAAGCATATCTGCGGCCTCCAGATAATTCTGGACTTCAGCCAGGCAGATAAATTCACGCAGGTAAATGGTGTTCATAGAAATTCCTCGGATTCGGTATAAATTAGTATATATGCAGTTTCTGCATATATACTAAAGAAAAACGGATTGCTTGTCAATCCCTGCTTTTGTAAAATGAAAGCAGATTTCAGCTGGCTCTCCGGAGAAGCGGCTGAGATTAAGCTTTACCTGCGAAGAACTCTTAACAGATAGATTGGGTTTGCACTGCACAGCGGAATTTCAAAATTCTTAGCTGTGCAGTGTTTTTTCTGGGTAAAAGAAACTTGAAACTGCCCAGGTAAAATGGTATGATTTTTAAAAGTTTACATTTAGATAATCCGATCAGGGAGGAAGCAAAATGATACAGGATATTGCACCGCATCGGTATGACAATGCGTTTAAAAAAATAAAACCGAAGGCAGAGGATTACGTATTCTGCATAAGGAAAAATCAGATCCTTTTGCCAAAGGAGACGGAGAAACGGGCAGAGGGCCGGGAGATTCCGGTATTTTCTGAGATTTCCGTCCTGGCAGCAGATGCTGTCGGACGGGCGGAGTATCTGTTTTCCATTGATGAAAAACCGTATTTTCTGCTGGAAATGGATGAGGATCCGGATTTTTCAGAGGATTTTGAGATTCCTTTCGAGTGGGAGAAAACCCAGCATATGCGTTTCATGGAGCCGCGCCATCAGGCTTTTGCGGCGATCACGGCCACGCAGATTTACAGGTGGCGAAGCAGTCGGCGGTATTGTGGGCATTGCGGCGCCAAAACGGTGAATAGCCAGACCGAGCGGGCGTTAGTGTGCCCGGTTTGTGGACAGACGGAATATCCGAAGATTTCCCCGGCCATTATTGTGGCTGTGACGGATGGAGATCGGATTTTAATGTCCCGTTATCGGACGAACCACAGTTCCTACCGGGGATATGCGCTGATTGCCGGGTTCGTGGAGATCGGGGAGACCTTTGAGGAGACAGTCAGCCGGGAAGTGATGGAGGAGGTAGGCCTGAAGGTTAAAAATATCCGGTATTTCAAGAGTCAGCCCTGGGCCTTTACCGATACGGAAATGATCGGATTTTTTGCCGATCTGGATGGGGATGATAAGATTCTCCTGGAAGAGGATGAACTCTCAGAGGCAGGATGGTATACGAGAGAAGAGGTTCCGGATGAAGAACGGTTTATCAGCGTGGGCACAGAGCTGAAAATGTACTTTAAATACGGTCCGGAGTGGGAAAAAATCCTCCGGGAAAAGAAATCTGCCATATCTGCAGGGAATACAAGACATTCCTTTTAATTAGTTGACAAAGAGGAATTTGATTGATATTATTACAGGTAATTACATAAAAGAAGACATGTAAAAACGATACATAGCAAGGTGGAACATGTATGAGCAGAATTGTTTTATCACTGCTGGTTGACAATACAGCCGGCGTTTTAAGCCGTGTAGCCGGATTATTTAGCCGACGCGGCTATAATATTGAAAGCCTTACAGTAGGTGTGACAGCGGATCCCAGATATTCCCGCATGACGGTGGTTTCTCTGGGGGATCAGCAGGTTCTGGAGCAGATTCAGAAGCAGCTTGGAAAGCTGGAGGACGTTCACGACATCAAGGAGCTGCGGGAGGGCCATTCCGTATACCGGGAGCTGATGCTGGTCAAGGTACGGGCCAATGCCAGCCAGCGGATGGCGATCAATGCCATCGCGGAGATTTTCCGTGCGTCCATCGTGGATGTGGGCAAGGAATCCGTGACGGTGATGCTGACCGGCGACCAGTCCAAGCTGGATGCCATGATCAATTTGCTGGAAGATTATGAGATCCTGGAACTGGCGAGAACCGGCCTGACAGGACTTTCCAGAGGGGCGGATGATGTCCGCTATCTCCCCTGATTCCGGGAGGATTTCCGGGGACAGAGATGCACGGTGTCTCATGAAGATTTTGATTACAAAGTATGGCCAAAGACACACAGAGAGGTGCCGGTCGATTCTTTATAATAAATTTATATTTTACAGTATCCGAAGGAGGAATTAAGAAATGGCAGCAAAGATTTATTATCAGGAAGATTGCAATTTATCCTTACTGGAAGGAAAGAAGATTGCCATTATCGGCTATGGCAGCCAGGGTCATGCACATGCGCTGAACTTAAAGGAGTCCGGCTGTGACGTTATCATCGGTCTTTACAATGGAAGTAAATCCTGGGCAAAGGCAGAGGCACAGGGTTTTCAGGTTTATACAGCGGCAGAGGCTGCAAAACAGGCGGATATCATCATGATCCTGATCAATGACGAACTTCAGGCAGATATGTACAAGAACGACATTGAGCCAAACCTGGAAGAGGGCAATATGCTGATGTTCGCCCATGGTTTCAATATCCATTTTGGCTGCATCAAACCGCCGAAGAACGTGGACGTTACCATGATCGCTCCCAAGGCGCCGGGCCATACCGTAAGAAGCGAGTATCAGGCGGGCAAGGGAACTCCCTGCCTGGTGGCAGTGGAGCAGGACTATACAGGAAAGGCTCTGGACAAGGCTCTGGCATACGGTCTTGCCATCGGCGGAGCGAGAGCAGGTCTTCTGGAGACTACTTTCCGCACAGAGACGGAGACGGATCTTTTCGGCGAGCAGGCAGTTCTCTGCGGCGGCGTATGCGCTCTGATGCAGGCAGGCTTTGAGACGCTGGTGGAAGCTGGCTACGATCCGAGAAATGCGTACTTCGAGTGCATTCATGAGATGAAGCTGATCGTTGACCTGATTTATCAGTCCGGATTTGCCGGAATGCGTTACTCCATCTCCAACACGGCTGAGTACGGCGATTACGTGACCGGACCGAAGCTGATCACGGAAGATACGAAGAAGGCTATGAAGAAGATTCTGTCCGACATTCAGGATGGTACTTTTGCAAAAGAGTTCCTGCTTGATATGTCCCCAGCTGGCCGTCAGGTACACTTCAAGGCCATGAGAAAGCTGGCAGCGGAGCATCCCTCTGAGAAAGTCGGCGAGGAGATCCGCAAGCTCTACAGCTGGAACAATGAAAACGACAAGCTGATCAATAACTAATAAATAAATTCCTGAGGGTGTTGCAAAACGAGGGTTTTTGAAGCCAGGCTGTCAAAACGAGTTTTGCAGCACCCTTTATTTTGTGTTTGGGAGAATACCATGAAACGATATGAGGATGTCTCTTTTCTAAAGGGACTGGCCTGCTTGGCTGTGCTGATTACCCACTGGCTGGGCGCATTTGGAAGCTTTGGGAATCACTGGGTTGACGTGGTGATGAGTGTGGGCCCATTTCCGGTACTTACCTATGGCACTGTGGCGCTCAGCCTGTTTTTTATGCTCAGTGGAATGCTGATGTCGGAAAAGGTTTACGAAAACAGGTTTTCCTCCTGGAGCCGGGAGATCGTGCGCAGATATGTGAGGCTGATGATTCCGGTTCTGATAACGTCTGCCATGGCGCTTTTGCTGTTTCGGGGAAATCTTTTTTTCTGCCAGCAGGCGGCAGAGCTTATGGGGAATGAATGGCTGGGATCTTATTATGGGGAACTTCCAGGCTGGGGAACCCTGATAAAAAAAGCGCTGTTTGAGACGATTTTCCTGGGAGACGCCGTGTATTACGGGCCTTTCTGGATGCTGCGTTATACCTTTTTCGGCAGCATTTTTTCTCTGATCCTGGCCCTTTGTATACGGGAGTGCACCCTTCGGGGAAAGTTGCTTCTGTTTGCATTTCTTACGGCCCTGATGATTGATCTGGACAGCCATTATCTGTGTTTTGTTCTTGGAAGCTACCTTCCTCTTTTGTGGAAGAAAATCCGGACATGGATTCCGGGATGTGCCTGTGACGGAAAACAGGAATCTGTTTCAGACAAAGAAACGGCCTCCAGAAGGAACCGGCGCGGCTTTCTTTTGGGAATCCTGGTTCTCACGGCTGGGATCGTACTGGCGAGGAAATCCTTTTCCCTGGCAGCGGCGGCAGCCGGGCGCGGAGTGGAAAATGCCTTTGGAAATGCGTCTTTTTACGGGATTTTTGCGTCAGTGCTGTTTATCGTCGGAATGCGTCTTTTCTGGGAGCACGGCTGGAATCGTCTTCCCTGCTGGCTGAACCGTCCCATTCTGTGGCTGGGAGAGCACAGCATGGGAGTCTACCTGCTTCACTGGCTGATCATCTGTTCCTTTTCCTGCTGGTTTTACTGCCGGTTTGCCGCCAGAGGGGAGTCGATGGCAGTCGGGTTAAACCTTTTGCTGACTCTGGCGGTCACCGGGACCGGCGCCTGGCTGTTTGAGTGGCTGGTGGAGAGGAAAGCCGTGGCTTTTTTGGAGCACTGGATGAAACGTCACGCCATTTTCCGGGAGGAATAAAACTGAATAAAGTGGTTCATGGATTTGGTAATGGCCGCCGGGTTGTAGGCAAAGCCGATGAGACGGGGTTTGATGGGGGCCTCCAGCGGAATTTCGATGAGAGAACCGTCCTCCAGCTCGTCCCGGACGAATTCCCGGATGACACAGCCGATACCCAGCCCGGTCTTTGCAAATTCAATGAGAAGATCCATGGTGGTGGCTTCCAGCACCTGTTTCGGCTCAATGCCGTGCTCGGCAAAATAGGCGTCCACATGGATACGGGTCATGTTGTTGCGATCCAGCAGCAGGGTCGTGCCGGCCTCAAAGAGGTCGGCCATTTCGCCTTCCCGGATTTTTAAATTTTCCAGGTAGGATCGGGTGCAGACAAAGGAATCCGTAATCTGCATGACCGGAAGAAAAGACAGGCTGCGGCGGCTTTTCGGCTCCGCGATGAGTCCGACGTCCAGTTTCTGCTGCTCCAGCATGGAAATGGTGCGGGCCGTGTCCTGACTGTCGATGAGAATCTGGATATGGGGATACTGGGCGATGAATTCCTTCAGATAGGGAAGAAGGATATACTTGCAGAGCGTATTGCTGACGCCCAGCTTCAGCTGTCCGATGTTAAAATTGCGGATGCGTTTTAATTCATTTTCCCCCCGGTTCAGAGTGTCGAAAGCATTGCTCACATGCTGGAAGAGAACCTGTCCTTCCACGGTCAGGGTTACGCCTCTGGAGTTCCTGGTAAACAGGGGCACACCCAGGCTTTCCTCCAGCTTGCTGATGGATTTGCTGATGGCAGGCTGGCTGATAAAGAGCTCTCTGGCCGCCCGGGAGATGTTGCCTGCCTTGGCGACGGCATAAAAAATTCGGTATTGAGATAAATTCTGTTCCATAATATGACCTCATATGATAACTGTAATTCATAGCATATATTAGTATTATATATTTGTATTATAACAGGGCAGATGCTATAATGTAAATACGAAAAGGATCAGGAGGGAAAATAATCATGGGAATGACAATGACGCAGAAGATTCTGGCGGCGCATGCCGGCCTTCCGGAGGTAAAGGCGGGACAGTTAATTGAGGCAGAGCTGGATCTGGTTCTGGGCAATGACATTACGACGCCGGTTGCCATCAATGAGATGAAAAAGATGGACAACCAGTCCGTATTCCATAAGGACAAAATTGCGCTGGTTATGGATCATTTTATCCCCAATAAAGATATTAAATCCGCAGAAAACTGCAAATGCTGCCGGGAGTTTGCCTGCCGGCATGAAATAAGCAACTATTTTGATGTGGGCGAGATGGGAATTGAGCATGCGCTTTTGCCGGAAAAAGGCCTGGTCGTGGCGGGAGATGCTGTGATCGGGGCGGATTCCCATACCTGTACCTACGGCGCCCTGGGGGCTTTTTCCACCGGCGTGGGAAGTACAGACATGGCGGCCGGTATGGTTACGGGAAAAGCCTGGTTTAAGGTTCCCTCTGCGATTCAGTTTGTTCTGACGGGAAAACCGGCAAAATGGGTCAGCGGTAAGGATGTGATTTTACATATTATCGGTATGATTGGCGTGGACGGCGCTCTGTACCGTTCCATGGAGTTTACAGGGGATGGAATCCAGTATCTTTCCATGGATGATCGTTTTACCATTTGCAATATGGCCATTGAGGCCGGCGGTAAGAACGGGATTTTCCCGGTGGATGAACTGGCTGTTCAGTATATGAAAGATCACTCAAAGCGGGAATTCACAGTTTATGAGGCGGATCCGGATGCGGAGTACGACGAGGTGTATACCATTGATTTATCGGCTTTAAAACCTACCGTATCATTCCCCCATCTGCCGGAAAATACGAGAACCATCGATGAGGTAGGGGAGATTCCGATTGATCAGGCTGTCATCGGATCCTGCACCAATGGACGGATTGAGGATATGAGAGCGGCTGCCAGTGTGCTGAAGGGCAGAAAGGTGGCAAAACACGTTCGCTGTATCGTGATCCCTGCCACACAGGCAATTTATCTGCAGGCTATGCGGGAAGGCCTTCTGGAGATTTTCATCGAGGCGGGAGCCGTGGTAAGTACTCCTACCTGCGGGCCCTGCCTGGGCGGTTACATGGGGATTTTGGCGGCTGGAGAGAGGTGTATTTCCACCACAAACCGGAACTTTGTGGGACGTATGGGCCATGTGGATTCGGAGATTTATCTGGCAAGTCCTGTGATTGCGGCTGCCAGCGCGGTAACCGGAAAGATCAGCGGGCCCTGTGAGCTGGGACTGTAATAGCCGGTTTACGGCGCTGGAACGACTGTGAGGAGGAAAAGTTGAGATGAAAGCATGCGGAAACGTATTTAAATATGGAGATAATGTGGACACAGACGTGATTATTCCGGCCCGCTACCTGAACTCGCCCAACGGCGACGAGCTGGCCAGACACTGTATGGAGGATATCGATAAAACGTTTGTGGAGCGGGTAAAAAAAGGCGATATCATTGTGGCCAATAAGAATTTTGGCTGCGGTTCTTCCAGGGAACATGCCCCGCTGGCGATCAAATGCGCCGGGGTCAGCTGCGTGATCGCTGAGACCTTTGCCAGGATTTTTTATCGAAATGCCATCAATATCGGTCTGCCGATCATTGAGTGCCCGGAGGCGGCCAGAACCATCGAAGCGGGCGACGAGGTGGAAGTGGATTTTGACAGCGGCGTGATCACGGACCGGACGAAGGGTGTCAGCTTTCAGGGACAGGCCTTTCCGGAATTTATGCAGAAGATCATTAAAGCAGGCGGCCTGGTAAACTATATCAATGGAAAATAAAACCGTTACAGATATTTAAAGGATTGAAATTGTCATGACAAAAACGAATGTAATGCGGCTGCTGGATGCAGCTGGAATCGCCTATGAAGCGGGTGAATACGAAGTAGATGAGAACGATCTGTCCGGAAGCCATGCGGCAGATATGATGGGGATGGATCATGATACGATGTTTAAGACGCTGGTGCTGAAAGGAGATAAAAAAGGATATCTGGTTTGCTGTATCCCGGTGGATGAAGAATTGGATCTGAAGAAGGTGGCAAAGGCAGCCGGCGATAAGAAGGTGGAGATGATCCATATGAAGGATTTGCTTCCGTTGACGGGATATATGCGGGGCGGCTGTTCTCCCATCGGCATGAAAAAGAAGTTTCCTACTTATATAGAAGAAACAGCACAGATTTTCGATCGGATCAGTGTCAGCGCCGGGATGCGCGGCGTGCAGGTTATGCTGAATCCGGAGGATCTGGCAGCCTATGTGGAGGCCCAGTTTGTGCCGCTGATTTAGTCGGAAAAGTTGACATAAAAAACAGAGTACAAAAAAAGACAGGATTTTTGGATGGAAGAAATTAACAGTTCTGTAAGATTTGCCAGGAAATATGATTGCCAGAAGTTATAAAAACAGGGAGAAACAGGGGATTATTTTTGTTAGAAGGCTACAGAAATGTTAAAGATTCATTAAGAAAAGATGGGATTTATCACAAAAATGTTAAAAACTTATTGACAGTTTTTAATCCCCTCCCATATAATTACCACCGTCACTTGAAAGGGGCGGCCCAAGACCAGAGAGTCCGGCCGTGATAGAAAGTTGAAAAGAAAGAGGAGAGTGTATGCCAAGCATTTACTCATTTCTTCAGACTGCCTGCCATTTCATCAAGTCATTGATTGTCCGTGTGACGAAAAAAATGTATCGGACGGCTGCCGTGCTGGTTACATGCCTGGCAGTTGTGACGGTGGTAGCTTTTAATTCCAGCAGCTTTTCCGGGGCCGGACGGAATGCGGCCACGGCATTTCGGGATGGTTCGGAGGAATCGGAGCTGCCGGAGACAGAGCAGTCGGAGGAAGAAAGTATCAGCACGGGAGCTCTGATGGAGCTTTCGCTCACTGCTTCCAATGAAAAAGGTCAGCATTTGCTGGGTTCGCGGCTGGAACGGCAGCTGCAGGACGAGCTGGCAAGATCCGCGCTGGAGATTGAAACGATTGAGAAAGAAATTCTGATGCAGACACAGCAGGCGGCTTTGGAGGCGGAGGAAAAGGAACGAAAAGCAGGCGCCATGGTTTCCTACACGGAGGAGGACTATCAGGTACTTCTCAAAATTGTGCAGGCGGAGGCTGGAATCTGCGACGATAAAGGAAAGATTCTGGTAGCCAATGTGGTTTTAAACCGGGTTAGAAACCGGGAATTTCCTGATACGATTACCGGAGTGGTATATGAGCGCTCCCAGTTTTCGCCGGTGATAGACGGAAGCATCAATACTTGTCGTGTGACGGAGCAGACCATTGACTGTGTAAATCGGGCCCTGGCTGGAGAGGACTATTCCGAGGGAGCTCTGTACTTTATGAACCGGGGAGTTTCGGCTTCCTCCAATGTACGCTGGTTTGACGGGCGTCTGACCTTTGTGATGGCGCACGGCGGACACGAATTTTTTAAATAAATAAAAGGCTGTCGCAGCCGATCTTTTACGGGAGTCAGAAGATATGCCTGTAAAATAGAGGGCTGCGGCAGCTTTTTTGGTATAGTTTCATAATTATTTAAGGTGTCAAGTATTGACTTTTGTTTAACGAAGTGTGATAATTGAACCAGTTTGAAAGACAAACTCTATGTGCAATTAAAGGAGGACGATTATGTCAACAAAAGCGTACTACCCAATCAGTGAAATTGGAAAGGGAAAACCGGGTTTTTCCAAGACCAGATCGATTATTGAGGCAGCTTTTTACGGAAACAATGTGGTAAAAGTAAACACATTAAAAGAAGCATATGAATTGGCGAAGAATTCTCCGGGAACGATCGTGACGGATATGCCTGTATACAGAGGCGAGGAGTTTGGCCTTGAGAAGGATGCGAAGGTGCTTCTGTTCAACGATGGTGCGATTACGGGCCGTTATGCGACGGCGCGCCGGATTGCCGGAGAGCCAGGCGTTGACTGTGCAGCACTGGATATTATCGCGATGGACGCCGTATATGAGTCCCGTTGGAAAACCATGTACCATGCAGAGGTTTATGTGGGACTGGATCCGGAGTTCATGGTAAAGGCTCACCTTCTGATTCCGGAAGGCGAGGAGAACATTATGTACAACTGGATGCTGAACTTCCAGTATCTGTCGGATGAGTATGTAAAGATGTACAAAAAATCCAAACCCGTAGGCGACGGAAAAGAAGCAGATATTTACATCTTCTCCGACCCGCAGTGGACAGGTTCCGACCGTCCCAATGTATCTTTGGATTGCTTATCTGACCCGCAGAAGAAGACGTTGTGCTATTTCAACACGGAGACAAACTGTGCCTGCATTCTTGGTATGCGCTACTTCGGTGAGCACAAGAAAGGTACGCTGACCATGGCCTGGGCCATTGCAAACCGCAACGGTTACGCTTCCTGCCACGGCGGTCAGAAAGAATATACCCGCGAGGACGGCAGCAAATTTGTTGCATCCGTATACGGTCTGTCCGGATCCGGCAAGTCCACGCTGACCCATGCAAAGCACGGCGGAAAGTACCCGTCCATTAAAGTGCTTCATGACGACGCATTCGTTATCAATACAGATACATGTGCTTCCATCGCACTGGAGCCCACCTATTTTGATAAGACGGCAGATTATCCTACCGGATGTGAGGACAATAAGTACCTTCTGACAGCGCAGAACTGTTCTGCAACGCTGGATGAGGATGGAAAGATTCAGCTGGTAACGGAGGATATCCGCAACGGAAACGGCCGTGCCATTAAATCCAAGCTGTGGTCCCCCAACCGTGTGGATCGTATCGATGCTCCCGTTAATGCGATTTTCTGGATTATGAAGGACCCGACCATTCCGCCGGTAGTAAAACTGAAAGGCGCTTCTCTGGCATCTGTTATGGGTGCAACTCTGGCAACGAAGAGATCCTCCGCTGAGCGTCTTGCTCCTGGTGCAGATCCCAACAAGCTGGTAGTAGTTCCCTACGCAAACCCCTTCCGCACCTATCCGCTGTCCAACGACTATGATAAGTTCAAGAAGCTGGTAGAGGAGAAGAACGTAGACTGCTATATCGTCAATACCGGTGATTTCATGGGCAAAAAGGTAAAACCGGCCGATACACTTGGTATCCTGGAGGCTATCGTAGAGAGACGGGCAGACTTCCATCCGTGGGGACCGTTCTCTGATATCGAGATCCTTGACTGGGAAGGCTTTATCCCGGATATGAATGATCCGGAGTACGTAGGTCAGTTAAAGGCCCGTATGAATGACCGTGTCAATGAGATTAAAGAGTTTGCATCTGCCAAGGAAGGTTATGATAAACTTCCGGATGACGCTCTGGCAGCAATCCAGAAGGTAGTAGACGAGCTGGGCTAATGGCTCATCAGGCAAAGGTCAGCAAAGAGCACATAAAGAAAGCATAAATAGTTACCATAAATAGTAGAGATGCTGCAAAGACAGAGCTCTGGACCTTCGGGCGCAGGCTTTGAGGCTGCGGCATCTCTTTCTTTATTGACAGGCAATTACTTCCTGTGCAATGATTGCAGAGAGGGGATATTATGTGGAAACCTACCATTTTATTTGATCTGGATGGAACGCTGACGGATCCCAAGGAAGGGATTACCCGGGCTGTTCAGTATGCCCTTCGTTCTTACGGGATTGAGGAAGAGGATCTGGACAGTCTGTGCCCTTTTATCGGTCCTCCGCTGTTTGACAGCTTTCAGGAATTTTATGGCTTTGGGGATGAGCAGGCCCGCCAGGCTATTCTGGAATTTCAGACGTATTTTAAAAGACAGGGAATGTTTGAAAATCAGGTGTATGACGGTATGGCTCAGATGCTTTCGGATTTAAAGAAAACAGGGGTTCGGCTGGCGGTTGCAACATCCAAGCCGGAGCCTTTCGCAAAGAGGATACTGGAGCATTTTGGCCTTTCCTGTTATTTTGACCGGGTGTGCGGAGCCAACCTGGATGAAACGCGTGTCCGGAAAGGAGAAGTAATCGCCTATGCGCTGGAGGAACTGGATCTTTGTAAGGAGAAGTGTCCGGACTGGAGAAAGGAAGTGCTGATGGTGGGAGACAGGAAGCACGACGTGCAGGGGGCACATGAACATGGGATTCCCTGTGTGGGCGTTTTATATGGATACGGCTCCCGGACTGAGCTTGAAGCCGCGGAAGCCGAATTTCTCATGGAGGATGTGGACATGTTGGGAACCTTTCTGGAGGAGTGGAGCCGCTCTGCCTGCCTTTCCTCCTCCCTTTAAGGCATTTCCAGGTGATCTGGTTCCGGGAGAGACGGGATTTTGTCTTCCTGGTTCAGATCCTCGTATTTGCCCCGGATCAGGAAGAGGCCTGCCGCAATGATGAGGATAGCCACGGCGATCTGGGGAACGGCCCGCATCACGTAGTAAAGAGTGTCCATGGCGGCCTCAGAGAAGGCCAGGGCAGGAGCCAGAACGGAAAAAATCAGGTCTGACAGGAGGTTCCACAGAAGGCCGGCGCCGAAAACCAAAAGACATACGGCGGTCAGTTTTCGGTGGCGCTGCAGCAGGGTGCGGTTGTGGAGAATGGTACTCCAGTGGATCAGATAGTCATCTTCCAGGGTATAAAATTCCTCATCACTCAGCCCATTGATATTGTTGGTGTGAAAAAAGCTGTAAAACCATATAATGGGTGTCAGGTAAGCAAAAAAACCCAGGTGTAGAAAACCGGCCGTGCCAAGCAGTATAAAAAAGGCAGACATGAGGCTGATCCCCTGTTTGTAGAAGCCAAGATACATTTCTCCGGCTCCTGGAAGAAGGGACCAGAGAAAAGCCATCAGTTTATTTTTCTTTCTTGTCATATCGAAATACCTCCCTGTTGAAATGGAGCAGCGCGTCCAACTGTCCGGTTATGGATTCAACGTGTTCATAGCGGCGCTGCCAGCCGTCGGATATGGATTCGTAGCGGATGGTTTCACGCTGCTGTGTTTTTTCAAAAACGGCCTCCTGATTGAATGAAGACGCGAGAAACAGAAGACTTAAGGAACACAGGACAGCTGTGCCCACCTTCAGACTGTAATAGAACATCTGCATGTTGCGGGAAAGACGTCCGGCACCGGCGATCAGTTGCACCCTGTGGCTCCTGCTCTTTTCCAGAATGGAAGCTTCCAGGTGCCTGGGGGCGTGAAGAAGAGCTTCTTCTTCCACGAAATCGGCCAGAGCTTTCTGGCACCAGGGACAGGAGGCCAGGTGCTTTTGTTCCTCCTCTGTGAGAATCCCGCGAAAATGAGATGGGGAAATATGTGTTTGTCTATCCATGTAAACCCTCCTTTCCATAAAGTTTTCGGAGCATCCCCTTGGCCCGATAAATCTGGGTCTGCAGGGTTTTGATGTTTTTTCCCGTTTTCTGAACGATCTCTGCGATATCCATCTCATAGTAATAATAATCCATGGCCACACTGCGATAAGGTTCTTTCAGAGAATCGCAGCACAGCTTAAGACGTCGGCGTACGTCCTGTTCCAGAGCCTCTGTCTCCACGCTGTCCGGCGCGGCGATGGCTGTAAAATAGACGTCCTCGGTGGGGACCGATCGTCGTCCGGCCCGTTTTAAATAGTCCAGACATTTGTTGGTGGCGATTTTACAGAGCCAGGCCCGTTCGTTGGAGCCGTCAAAATAGGCCATACATTTATAGGCGGAAAGAAAGGTTTCCTGGGCCAGATCCTCTGCATCAAAGTAATTTTCCGTAAATTTGTAGCAGATAGAAAAAATCAGATTCTGATACTGATGAATCCACTGCTCCAGCTGCTGCTGTGCATTGATACGATCGCCCCCTTTCTTTTTGTCTGTCATCTCTTATAACGACGGAGGATTGGGAATATCTTCATTCAGTATATCATAAAATGAAAAAGTTTTCAGAGAGATCATTGTGCAAAGGAATCGTGGCGTGTTATGATAAAGAAAATAAGGCAGTCCGAAAGAGCGCAAAGGGCTGAAAGACTGTGTGAAGAGCGGAAAGGAAGAGGCGTATGGAAAAAAAAGATATTGCTGCAGAACAACAGAAGGGCATCATCACAGAACAGGAGAAGAAATACCTGGTGGAACAGGCGATTGGTATTCTTCCAGCCTCCTATGTACCCTATTCCCATTTCCATGTCGGGGCGGCACTTCTGTGCCAGGATGGCAGGGTGTTTACTGGTGTGAATATTGAAAATGCCTCTTATTCGGCAACGAATTGTGCTGAGCGGACGGCGATTTTCAAGGCAGTCAGTGAGGGAACCCGACAGTTTAAAGCCATTGCCATCTGCGGAGGAATGGAGGGCCAGGAGCTCGATTACTGTCCGCCCTGCGGAATTTGCCGCCAGGTCATGCGGGAATTTGCGGATCCCGGGGAATTTCTGATTCTTCTGGCAAAATCTCCGGAGGATATTCGAAGCTTTACGTTGGAGGAGCTTCTTCCCCAGAGCTTCGGTCCGGAAAATCTGGACTGAGTATACAAGTGTGAAATGACTCTTGAACGGCTTAGAGTATAATTATCATTGGCAAAAATAAAGGGAAGAGATCGAAGCCTCT
>CALAAS010000024.1 GCA_937885015.1 uncultured Clostridium sp. | reverse complement strand
AGCTCGCCCGCGAGCTTCTCCGCCTGCGGCGGGTCGCTTTTGCGACAGAATTCCTTCCCGCCGCATGGCGATCCTCGCGGAGCGTTTTTTATTTCATAGGACGCATTTTCCTATGAAGATTAGGGTGTCAAAAGGGTAATTTTAGTAAAAACACGCTTTCCCACAATAAAGTGCATGGGCATGTAGGGTGAAAATAGATATTTTTTTGCTGTATTTCTCCCACTTGCTATTCTAATAAGCACAGTTTTTTGGGATTCATATTTTTCTCATGCGTCATTCCTTCTTAAAATGACCTTTTGACACCCGAATCCTATGAAATAAAAAAAGACGCGGAGAATTCCCCGGAGGAAATTTCCCGTGTCTCTTTTTCAAAATCCATTTTCTTACTATTTTGTGATCGGTCTCGTCACTTCTTTCAGCCACTCAGCCTCTTCACGGTTCAGGAACGGTGCGATCTTCTCGTATACCTGCGCATGGTAGCGATTCAGACGCTCCACATCGTGTTCGTCCATAAAGCGCGTGTCAATGGCGTCCAGATCGATGGGCGCCCAGGTCAGAAACTCAAACCGCAGGAATTGTCCATACTCATTTTTCTCGTCCGGCACACAGAGAATCAGATTCTCTGTACGTGTTCCGAACCGGTCTGCAAAATACAGTCCCGGCTCTACAGAACTGATCATGCCCGGCTCCCATACTGCACTGTCCTGGCGCTCCGGAACTACTTTCCAGCGCAGTCCGTTGGGACGCTCGTGCACATTTCCAATGAAACCAACACCATGACCCGTTCCATGATTAAAGTCCAGTCCCCTCTGCCAGAATGCCTCCCGGATGGTATAATCCAGATTCAGGCCCCGGCATCCATATAAAAATTTCATATCTCCAGCCTTCAGCATGCTGGCAGCTACGATGGTATAATACTCCTTTTCCTCATCCGTTACCGGGCCCAGGGCATAGGTTCTCGTAATATCCGTAGAACCGTCGCAGTAGTGTCCGCCGGAATCCACCAGAAGAAGTCCCTCCGGTTTCAGGCGGCTGCTGGCCTCCTCGCTGGGATGGTAGTGGCACATGGCCGCATTGCCCCGGTACGCTGCGATGGTCACGAAGCTCGGCCCAATATAGCCTTCCTGTTCTGCCCGCAGCGCCTCAATTTTCCGTGCAGCCGTCATTTCATCCATCTCGGAAATATTTTCTGCATGCTTTAACCAGTACATGAACTTCGTCACAGCAACGCCGTCCTTTAAGTGAGCGTGGCGCATGTTCTCAATCTCAACCGGATTCTTAACCGCCTTCATGACAGCGCAGGGATTCGTGGAATCGATGATTCCATTGCTGGTATCCAGTGCCTGGCACACTGCATAGCTGGCCTTATTCCGCTCCAGAAGAATCCGACGGTTTTTCAGCTCGCTGATCTCCGGAAGGAATGCGCCGTAGGGACGAACCTCCACATCAATGGCATTCAAATATTCCTTCGTCTCCTCCGTCAGAGCTCCCAGCTGCACATACAGAACAGCGCGGTGGCCAGTCACAATGGCATTGGACAGAAATACCGGGTTATTCAGGATATCACTGCCGCGCAGGTTAAACAGCCAGGCGATCTCATCCAGAGCCGTCATCAGGTGAAGATCTGCTCCCAGCTCTTCCATTGCCTTTCTCAGATCGGAAAGCTTCTCTCCTGTACTCTTTCCGGCATATTTTTCTTCCAGAACCCAGATCGGCTCACAGGCCATGGCCGGCCGGTCCTCCCACAGCTCGCCCACAAAATCGCGGCCCCAGGAAATAGAAATATTTTTTTCAGAAAGCGCATTTAAAAGCGCCTCCCCCGTCTTGGCATTTACAACCCGTCCGTCAAATCCAAGCGTTCCCTTTTCCGGAAGGCGATCCCTCAGGAACTCCTCAATCGTGGGGACTCCCGGCGTACCCATGCGGCAAAGCTTTACCTGGCTTCCGGCCAGCTGGCTCTCTGCCTGTACAAAATAACGCCCGTCCGTCCAAAGGCCGGCTTCGTCCTGCGTTACGACTGCCGTTCCCGCAGTGCCGGAAAATCCGGTCAGGAACTGACGGCACTTAAAAAACTCTCCCACATACTCCGATTCGTGGAAATCCGCTGTCGGCACCATGTAAGCGTCAATTCCAGCCTCTTTCATCTGCGCCCGCAGCGCTTCAATTTTCTTATCAGTCAGATTCGTCATTCTTTCTCCTTATCAGATTCAGGTGTCAAAAGCTGCTTCCGGTCTCTCTGTTTAAGGTTCCGGATCTCATCTCTTCTGACACCTGATTCTCATTTTCGATATACGTCTAAAATATGGAATATCCTTTTTTTATGACAGGAACATGCCAACACCCGGTCCCAGCGGAAGTCCAAGAACGATCCAGATAATCAGAAGGATGCTCCAGCCGATCAGGAAGCATACGCTGTAGGGCAGCATGGTCGAAACCAGAGTACCAATTCCGGCATCTTTATCGTATTTTTTCATAAATACGATAATCATGGCAAAATAGGACATCATCGGGGTGATTACGTTGGTACAGGAATCGCCGATTCGATATGCAACCTGTGCAAACTCCGGTGTATAGCCAAGAAGCATGAACATCGGAACGAATACCGGTGCGATCAGGGCCCATTTTGCAGAAGCAGAACCCATAAACAGGTTGATAAATGCCGCAAACAGAACGAACAGGATCATCATTGGGATCGTGCCGATTCCGGAATTGCGGAAGAACTCAGCTCCCTTTAATGCCAGGATGGTTCCAAGCTTCGTGTAACCAAAGTAATTGATAAACTGTGCAGCCACAAAGGTCAGGGCAATGTAGGAGCTCATACTTCCCATTGCGCGGCCCATTGCAGAGCAGACATCTTTCTCATTGTGATACTTTCCGGTCAGGAAACCGTATACAACAGAAGGAACAAAAAACAGTACTGTGATGATTGGGATAATACCCTCCATCAGCGGAGAGTTGCCGAGCAGTGTTCCATCCTCTGCACGCATAACAGAATTCGCCGGCAGAGAGAATGCAACGATCGCAACAAACAGAACCAGAAGTACAAGACCGGCGATCTTTAACGCACGGCGCTCTTCCTTGGTCGCTTTATACTCCTGCATCTCTTCTTCTGCAGATTCGCCTTTGTACTCGCCAAAACGCGGTGCAACCACTTTCTCCGTAATGATCGTACCCAGAATGGTAATCAGGAAAGTGGAAACCATCATGAAGTACCAGTTACCCGTCGGCTCTACCACATAGGTAGGATCTACCATCTTAACAGCCTCGTTGGTAATACCGCACAGAAGCGGATCCAGCGTACCGATCAGCAGGTTGGCGGAGAAACCGCCGGATACACCGGCAAAAGCCGCTGCCATACCGACTACCGGATGACGGCCATAGGCCATAAACATCAACGCTGCAATGGGGATCAGAACGATATAACCAACGGCATCTGCCAGGTTGGACATAACGCCCAGGAATACGACCATCGGCGTAATCAGCTTCGCCGGTGTCACTTCTACGGCGCACTTTAAGGTGCCGCCGATCAGACCACTGTCCTCCAGAAGACCGATACCAAACATCGCTACCAGTACAACGCCCAGCGGCGCAAACCCCGTAAAGTTAGAGATTGCATGAGTGATCATGTACACAAAACCTTCCCCACTCAGAAGGCTGACAGCCTGAACCGTCTGCTCCTCTACAATTCCCTTACTCCGGTTTACTAACTCTCCTGTGGCAGAAACGCCCATCGCCTCACAGATTGCGGAAAGAACGATGATACCCAGAGCCAGAATGGCAAAAATCGTAATGGGGTGCGGAAGTTTGTTTCCCACACGCTCAACGCCATTCAGCCAGCGGTTCAGAAGAGATGGCTTCTCGCCCGTTTTCTCTTTTCCCATACTCCTATTCCTCCTTGGATTGATTCTTCTCTACTTATACGTATAAGTTAAATGTTTTTGCAACTGCCCGGCCTCCATCGCACCTCAGTCCGATCCTTTCAGACCAACATGCGTCCCCCGGCCCGGAGCCTTTTTCCGCTCCTCTCGACAGTCACATCGCGCCGCAACTTATACGTATAAGTTTTGTATGGTTAAACCTTACCATAAATTCCTTCACTTTTCAAGTCTTTTTTGTCTGCTCTGCTCAATCTTGTCGATTATTACAGAATTTTACTGGACTTTTTTATGAAAATTTAATAATATCTTATGTGAAAGGGGGCAGACTATAATGAAAAAAAATGTGACAGCAAAAGATATTGCCCGAATCTGCGGTGTTTCACAGGCCACCGTATCTTATGTCATCAACAACCGAACGAATCAGAAAATCAGCGAAGAAACACGCCGAAAGGTGCTGGAAACAGTGGAGGCACTCCACTACTATCCCAATGCCTCGGCCCGGAATATGCGTACAAAAAACTGCACCACCATCGGGATTGTCTGTGCCAGAGATTACAGCCGCCAGGCCTTCCTCAATGCCATGACGGGCATCAGCCGGTACCTGTCCCGCCTGGACTATACCATCGCCGTATACAATGAGGAAGATATGCCGGAAACAGACAGCGAATCCCCCCAGTACGTGAAAAGCTATTTTTCCAACCTGATCGATGGACTGATCTATATCTCCAACCGGGATCACGGCTCTTTCATCGAGCCGGCCCTGTCCAATCATATTCCCTATGTGGTTCTCTGTATGGACGGAGTGTTTTCGCAGAAATCGCCCACGCCCCACGCCTTTGATGCGGCGCTCCGGGACTGCGCTCTCTTTTGTCGGGAACGGGGATTTCGGGAAATCCGGTATTTCTCCATCGATAATGACGGACTTTTCGTTAATAACAAATATCCTGTTTTTCAAAATGCCTTAAACGAACTGGCACCGGACTGTCGCCTGAAGCATGTAATCTGCCCGGCCAAGCAGCGTGAGCTTTCCGAAATGCAGCGTTTTTTTGCCGCCTATATGGAGCTCCACACCTTCGATCTGGCTATTTCCCAGAATTACGATATCGGACTTCTGCTGCAGCGGGAAATTCTTCGAAGGGACTTTACCCTCCCGCAGAAGATCAAGAACCTGTTTTTAAATGATGTCAATTTCTATGAAATGACCTACCCCTCCATTACCGGCATTTCCGTCCCCTATGACGCCATGGGGGAATACGCAGCCCAGCTGATTACCCGGATTATCGACGGAACAGAGGAACAGTTTCCGTACCGGGAATTCCAGTGCCGCCTTCTGGAGCGGGAATCCACCCTGTAAAAATCCCCGCCCGCCATGCAGTCCTATCTTTTCTCTCAGACCATCCGCAGGATTTCCGGCGTTATCATCCCGGAAAATGTCCCGGTTACCGTCTGATTTTTCAGTCCCTCCTCATAGGGAACGGCTCCCTTGACGTACTGCCTGGTATGACCCATCATCCAGCGGGCGCCATCTATTTCCACGGGTTCCTCCAAAAGGAGCTCATTTTCTTTTCCGATAAAATGATGCCGGTAAGTCAGGGACATTTCTTCATCCAATGCCAGAAGCTGATCGCTCCGGAAAGCCTTCACAGCTTCCGGAATCTGACAGTCCATAGAGGCGGCCCTGGTTCCGGCGCGGCGTGAATATTTGAACACGTGCATTTCATAGAAATGAATCTCCCGAAGAAAATCCGCCGTTCTGGCAAACTCTTCCTCTGTCTCTCCCGGAAATCCCACAATCACATCCGTCGTAATGGCCGGATCCCGGAATGCCTTTCGCAAAAGATCACATTTCTCCCGGTACTCCTTTGTGGTGTAGCGGCGGTTCATTCGCGCCAGCGTGGCATCACAGCCGCTCTGAAGCGACAGGTGAAAATGAGGACAAATCGTTTTCAGAGAAGCCAGCGTCTCCACAAACTCCGGTGTGATAATTCTTGGCTCCAGAGAACCCAGGCGGATTCTCTCGATTCCCTCCACCTGATCCAGGCGCAAAATCAAATCCAGAAGACGATCCGGCTTATCTTTAAAATCCACGCCATAGGAACTCAGATGGATTCCCGTCAGAACGATTTCCCGGTATCCCGCTTCTGCCAACCGGCGCACCTCCTGCTCCACCTCTTCCGGGCCCCGGCTGCGGACCCGCCCTCTGGTATAAGGGATAATACAGTAACTGCAGAACTGATTGCACCCATCCTGCACCTTGATAAAGGCTCTGGTATGATCTGCAATTTTCCGTATCTTCAGCTCTTCATATTCTCTGGAAGCGCCGATATCCAGGATTGCCTCCCGTCTGGTATGGTCTTCCCAGTACGTCTCCAGAATCCCGACGATATCCTTCTTCCGGTTATTCCCGATTACCAGATCCACCGCCTGGTCCTTTTCCAGTTCTTCCCCCGCGGCCTGAACGTAGCAGCCGACAGCCACCACTGCAGCGTCCGGGTTCATTTTTTTCGCCCTGTGCAGCATCTGACGGGATTTACGGTCCGCCACGTTTGTCACAGAACAGGTATTGATGATATAAACATCCGCCCCCTCCCGGAACGGGACAATTTCGTACCCCGCATCCTCCAGAAGCTGCTGCATGGCCTCTGTTTCATAGGAATTAACCTTGCAGCCCAGGTTGTGGAATGCCGCTTTTCTCATAATTTTTCCTCTCTTTTTTACCTCTTGAAGTGTCCCTGTTTTCCCGGTTTCCGCTGACAAAATTGCAGCCTGTTTCGTACCTGATTTCGTACAATATTCCTCCCTCATCTCTCTTGACTTTTATCTCATAAGTTTGTAGTATAGAACTAAAAAGAGGGACAAGAGGAGGTTTCTTTCATGAAAACAGTTCGCATTTCTTTAAATTCCATTGATAAAGTAAAATCTTTCGTAAATGATCTGGCCAAATTTGATGTTGATTTTGACCTTGTTTCCGGACGCTACGTCATTGATGCAAAATCTATTATGGGCATCTTCAGCCTGGATCTCTCCAAACCCATCGAGTTAAATATCCACGCTGAAGCACAGCTTGATGAAATTCTCAACACACTGGCTCCTTATATTGTTTAATTTATCGTTCCAATGACAGTATAATTCCAATGACAAAAGAGGGTATTGCAAAATATTTCGTTTTGCAGTACCCTCTGGTTTTAGCACCAGATCACTTCCGTCGTATCGATGGCCTCTCGCATCAGTTCCTCTATTTTTTCTTCCAGATTCCGCTCCGATTTTTCGATCAAATCCAGGCTCGGTTTTGTTACCGGATGCTTGGCTACGAAAATCGTACAGCAGTCTTCATATGGTTCAATTGATGTCTCAAATGTTCCGATTTTCTGAGAAATATCTACAATATCCTGCTTGTCAAAGGCAATCACAGGACGGAAAACCGGAAGTGTGCAGACCGCGTTGGTCACGGCCAGAGACTGCACGGTCTGAGATGCCACCTGTCCGATGCTCTCGCCAGTAATCAGTCCCAGGCACTTGTCTTTCTTTGCCAGTTCCTCCGCAATCTTCATCATGTAGCGGCGCATGATAATCGTCAGCTCCTCATGGGGGCACTTATCATAAATATAGAGCTGGATATCCGTAAAATTTACCACGTGCAGCTTAATGGGCCCCGAATAGCGGGATACGAGGCGCGCCAGATCCACCACCTTCTGTTTGGCCCGCTCGCTGGTGTAGGGCGGTGCGTGGAAATAAGTGGCCTCAATGGTCACGCCCCGCTTGGCGATCATATACCCCGCCACCGGACTGTCGATGCCGCCGGACAGAAGCAGCATGGCTTTTCCATTGGTGCCCACCGGCATACCGCCCGGCCCCGGGATCACTTTGGAATACAGATTGATTCCCTTCATGCGGATTTCCACGTTAAACAGCACTTCCGGATTATGAACATCCACTTTCATCTGGGGAAATGCCTCCAGAATCGCTCCGCCCAGTTCCCGGTTAATCACATCCGAGGTCATAGGATACTGCTTATTGGCCCTCCGGGCGTTTACCTTAAATGTAAAAGACGGATCCGGATACGTCTCTTTGATGTGAGCGATGACCTGCTCCTTCAGATCCTCGTACCCCCGATCCTCCAGCCGCACCATGGGGCAGATAGCCGCCACACCGAACACCCGCTGCATGGCCTCTACCGCCTCATCGTAATCAAAATCTCCTTCTGCCTGTACGTAAATACGTCCGGACTCCTTCGTAACGGAAAAGGTTCCATCCAGCCGCTTCAATGCGTGATGGAGGTGGGAAATCAGGGAATCCTCAAACAGATACCGGTTCTTCCCCTTGATACCGATCTCCGCATATTTTATTAAAAATGTCTGATCCATTCTTTTTCCTCAACTTTCTATTTTGCCCTGTAGCGCCGCAGCACCGGAAGAAGTTCTCCCAGGACGGACACGGCGTAATCCACTTCCTCTTCTGTGTTAAAAGCTCCAAAGCTGAACCGCAAAGTGGCGTCCAAAAGGTCATTCCGAAGGCCGATCCCCTTTAACGTGCCGCTGACTCCAGGATGGCTGGAGGAGCAGGCAGAACCGGAAGAGACGTAGATCCCCCGATCCTCCAGTGCGTGGAGCAGCACCTCACTGCGCACGCCCTCGAAGCTTGCACTGACGATCTGCGGTGCGTTCCGGCGGTCTTCACAGCCATTGACCGTCACGCCGGGAAGCGCTTTTAAACCGGCAATGAGCCGTTCCCGCAGTCCGTAAAGCGCTTCCGTTTTTGCCTCGTGATCCCGGTAAATCTCCCGGACCGCCGCTGCCAGTCCGGCGCATCCCGGCACATTTTCCGTTCCGGAGCGCATCCCTTTTTGCTGCCCGCCCCCCAGCATCAGAGGACGTATTTTTACCTTTTCTCCAATATACAAAAATCCAATTCCCTTGGGGCCATGGATTTTATGGCCGCTGGCCGACAGAAGATCGATTCCCTGGCGTTTCGGACGAATCCGATATTTTCCATAGGCCTGGATCGCATCCACATGAAACAGGGTTTTAGGATTTTTCTGTTTGATGCAGGCGGAAATTTCTTCAATCGGCTCCACTGCCCCGATCTCATTATTCACATACATGACGGAAACCAGGATCGTATCCTCCCGTACCGCCTCCCGCAGCTCATCCAGAGAAATATGGCCCATCTCATCCACCGGAAGGTATGTGATTTCAAATCCCATCTCCTCCAGAAAAGCCATGGGATGATAGACAGACGGATGCTCCACTGCAGTGGTAATGAGATGCTTTCCGGACCGCCGGTTGGCCAGGGCGGTCCCGATGAGGGCGGTATTGTTGGATTCCGTCCCTCCGGATGTAAACAGAATTTCCTTCTCCGCCACTTTCAGGGAATCCGCAACTGCCTTTCTGGCATCCCGAATGATCCGTTCTGCCTCCACGCCTTTCAAATGTTTTGCCGCCGCGTTTCCATAGTGTACGCACATGGCGTCCACCACTGCATCCCGGACACTGTCAAATACCCGCGTCGTGGCGGAATTGTCAAAATAAGCTTCCATCCGTTTTTCTCCTCTTTTCTCTCCGGCTTTCCTGCCCCTCTGCCGTTTTTTCTCCGGCTGCCTCTGCCTTTTGGCTGTTTCGTCTTTTTGTTTCTCTCTGCTGCCTGGCAGCCTCACTCCCTGATTTCTTCTGCCCAGCTACTCTTCTTCCAGGGAAAGCATCAGCGCTGAGAGCACGCAGAGTCCCGCCGTCTCCGTCCGCAGGATCCTCTTTCCCAGGGTGATGGGGAAAATGCCGGCGTTCTCTGCCTCCCGGATCTCTTCTTCCTCAAATCCGCCCTCCGGGCCTATGAAAACTGCAATATCCATTCCAGGCTTTGCCTTCGCCAAAAGCTCTCTCGTCCGCTCCATCCCTCCGGCACACTCATAGGGAACAAGCGCCAGATCAAAGAAAGACGCCTCTTTTACTGCCTCGCGAAAGGATGAGAGCCGCGCCACCTCCGGGATCAGGCTTCGCCCCGACTGTTTCGCCGCGCTCTCGGAAATGGCGTTCCACCGTTTCCGCTTTGCCTCTTCTTTTTTCTCATCCAGCCGGACCACGGCCCGCTTTGTGCTGACGGGAATAACTCGAAAAACCCCCAGTTCCACGGCCTTCTGGATAATCAGTTCCATCTTATCGCTCTTTGGAAGTCCCTGATAAAGATGAATCCGGGCTGGAAGCTCCCGCCCTTCCCGTTTTTCCAGAATCCGGGCCACCACCGCATCCGGCAGGATTTCTTCCAGCCGACAGGAGTAATCGCCTCCCTGGCGGCTGCTCAGAAGAAGTTCCTCTCCCGGACGCATCCGCAGGACGTTCCGGATGTGATTGACATCCCCGCCCTCAATCCGGATTTCTTCGGCTCCGATCTGATCCGGCTCCACAAAAAAATGGTACATGGTTACCTCTTTCTGGCGGTCACAGACACCCACTCGCCCTGATGGGTAATTTCCACAATCTCAAAGGCCTCATTGGCCTCAAAGGCCGCCCGCACTGCTTCTTCCTTCCTATCAATGATTCCAGATGTAATAAACATACCGCCTTTTTTGATATGGACAGGGATTTCCTTCTGCAGAAGGATAATCACGTCCGCCAGAATATTGGCCACTGCCACATCGTAGCACTCATATCCGGCTACATCCTGTACCGCCCTGTCATCAATAATATTGCCCTGCAGTACGGTAAACTGTTCTCTGGAAATCCCGTTGGACTCCAGGTTTTCCCCTACTGCGGTAATGGCATTTTCATCCAGATCCGTTCCAAACACCTGACCAGCCCCCAGCTTCAGAGCCGCAATTCCCAGGATTCCGCTGCCAGTTCCCACATCCAGCACCCGGATTCCATCTTTCACGTACTTTTTCAGCTGGCGGATGCACAGCTGCGTTGTCTCATGCATCCCGGTTCCAAACGCCGTTCCCGGATCAATCTGGATCAGCAGCTTATCCTTATGTTCCTCGGGAACCGTCTCCCAGGTAGGTTTAATGAGAATCTCATCCACCGTAAAGGGTTTAAAATACTGTTTCCAGTTGTTGATCCAGTCCTTATCCTCTGTCTCCGATTCCTCAATAGTACAGGCCCCCAGATCCGTAAAGTCCCGAAGCTCCCGGAGAGCATCCTGTACCCGGGCCAGCATGGACGCCGTGTCTTCCTCTGCATCCAGATAAAAGCTGACCTTTGCAATGCCCTCATCCGGCGGAAGTTCCGGAAGGATGTCAATAAACATGCCCTTTGTCTCTTTCTCCGTCAGGGGCACATTGTCCTCGATCTCAATCCCTTCGATCCCGATCTCATCAAAAGCGCAGCTTATCAGATCCACCGCCGCCGTCGTCGTTGTCAGCGTATATTTCTTCCACTTCATACCATCATCCTCTTCTATCCTATCAACACTTTCACAAATAAAATCACCAGAACCAGAAGCACCACCGGACGGACGATCTTCTGCCCATTGGAGAGCACCAGGCCGGAACCCAGGTAATTGCCCAGCACACTGCAGAGTCCCGCCGCCAGGCCCAGCGGATACAGAACCTTTCCGTTGAGAATAAACACCGAAAAAGCCGCCGCATTGGAAGCCAGATTGATGGCCTTGGTGGTTCCGGCCGCATCCTTCATGGTATACCGGGCCGCCCCCGTCAGAATCAGAATCAGGAATGTCCCCGTTCCCGGCCCGTAGAAACCATCATACATGCCCACCAGAAGTGCAGATGCCGCCGCGATCAGAAAAGAGCGGCGCTCCGGGATCGTCCCGGCCATGGAATCATCTCCCATCTTCTTGTTTCGAAGCACATAAAAGGCCACCACCGGGAGCACGCCAATCATCATGTACTCTACCACCTTTTCGCTGACCAGCAGCGACAGGTTGGATCCGATGGAAGATCCGAGGAGGGCCGCCAGGATAAACCAGATCACTTTCTTTATCTGGATGTACCCGTTTTTTGCAAACCGCCAGGTGGCCACCGCCGTTCCCATGAGAGAGCTCATTTTATTCGTTCCCAGCGCCATATGGGCCGGAATTCCCGCAATCATGTAAGCAGGAAGGGAGATCAGGCCTCCGCCGCCTGCGATGGCATCTACGAACCCTGCCAGGCCCACCAGCGGGCATACAATCAGAAACTGTAACAATGTAATCTCCATACTCGATCCCCTCTTCAATCCCCTGGCCCCGAATCTCCGATAAACTGGGCCAGGGCGTAGTTGCTGACATCCAGTCCATACTCCGTCAGAAATATCTGCCCTTTAGGCCCTTCTGCAAGGAGTCCTTCCCCTTTAAGGACCTGAAGCTGTGCGCCGTACACCGATTCCAGGCTGCAGCCAAAGCGGTTCTCAAATTCCTTCCTGAAAACTCCCTCTGTCAGCCGCAACCCCAGAAACATGAATTCCTCCATCTGCTCCCGGCGGCTCAGGCTGGATGATTCTGCGTACTGATCCCCGGAAAAAAATGCTTCCGGCGAAAGGTTCAGATAAGCGCCCAGCTCCCCCGTTACCCGGAACCTCCTCTGCCCCAGCAGGGAAGAGGCGCCAAGGCCAAGACCCAGATACTCCGTCCCCGTCCAGTACCCGCAGTTATGGCGGCAGGCAAAACCCGGGCGAGCATAATTGGAGATTTCATACCGCTGATATCCCTGATCTGCCAGAAAGGCTTTCGTCCAGTGATACATCCGACGGTCTGTCTCTTCCCCGGGAAGGCGTAACATTCCCTCATAGCGGGCCCGCCTTCTGGCCGGAATTGCCTCAAACTCGCCGTACTTTTCCAGATCCGCGCTCATGGCCCCGTAGGTTTCATAAAATGGCGTCCCCTCTTCCATAATCAGGCTGTAGGCGGAAATATGCTCCGGCTCCAGCGCCGCCGTCCGGGCCAGCGTATCCTTCCAGCTCTCCTCCGACTGCCCGGGAAGCGCTGACATCAGATCCACATTGATATTAAAAAACCCCTGCTTCCTGGCCTCCTGAAAGCAAGTCAGGAACTCTTCATACGTATGAATCCGCCCCAGGCATCTCAGTTCCTTTTCGTGGACTGACTGGAGGCCCAGGCTTAACCGGTTCACTCCGGCTTTCCTCCAGCGGCCTGCCGCCCCAGGGAACCATGCGCCGGGATTGGCTTCCATGGTAATCTCTGCACTGGCGTCCAGGGAAAAAACTTCCCGGATTGTCCCCAGGATTTCCTCCACCTGGCCCGGCTCCAGCAGAGACGGCGTCCCGCCTCCCATAAAAACAGAAGATACCGTTCGCTGCTCCATCCCGGAACGTTTTCCACAGGCCCGGATCTCCTCCAATAGTTTTTCCACATACTGGCGCCGTGTTTCCACCCCTTCCGAAAAGGAGAGAAAATCACAGTACCGGCATTTTTTCACACAAAACGGAATATGAAGATACAACTCCAGACCGGCAACCATCCTTTGGCTCATTCCTACTCCTCATCCAGCTTCAGAACACTCATAAAGGCCTTTTGCGGAATCTCCACGTTTCCAATCTGGCGCATCCGTTTCTTTCCCTCCTTCTGTTTTTCCAGAAGTTTTCTCTTTCGGGAAATATCGCCGCCGTAGCACTTGGCAAGAACGTCCTTTCTCACTGCCTTTACCGTCTCTCTGGCAATGATCTTTCCGCCCACAGCCGCCTGGATCGGAATCTCAAACAGGTGGCGCGGAATCTCATCCTTCAGTTTCTCGCACATCTTTCTGCCGCGCTCGTAGGCCGAATCCTCAAAGACGATAAAGGAAAGGGCATCCACCTCTTCCCGGTTTACCAGGATATCCAGTTTCACCAGGCGCGACTGCTGATACCCCTTCAGCTCATAGTCAAAGGACGCATATCCTCTGGAACGGGATTTCAGGGCGTCGAAAAAGTCGTAAATGATCTCGTTCAACGGCAGTTCATAGCGCAGCAGCGCCCGGCTGGCCTCAATATATTCCATCCCCAGATACACGCCGCGCCGCTCCTGGCAGAGAGTCATAATCGCCCCCACAAACTCTGTGGTTACCATGATTTCCGCCGAAACAATGGGTTCTTCCATGTAATCGATCTCCGACGGATCCGGCAGGTTGGACGGATTCGTCAGTTCGATCATCTCGCCGTTGGTTTTATGCACCCGGTACACAACGCCGGGAGCAGTGGTAACCAGATCCAGGTTGTATTCCCGCTCCAGACGTTCCTCGATAATGTCCAGATGAAGCAGGCCCAGGAAACCGCACCGGAAACCGAATCCCAGGGCCACCGACGTCTCCGGCTCAAAAAACAGAGACGCGTCATTGAGCTGCAGCTTCTCCAGCGCATCCCGCAGATCCGGATACTTGGCCCCGTCTGCCGGATACAGGCCGCAGTAGACCATGGGCGTCACTTTCTTATAGCCGGGCAGAGGATTCGCGCAGGGGTTGTCCCGGCTGGTAATCGTATCGCCCACCATGGTATCCCGCACATTCTTGATGCTGGCCGTCACGTATCCTACCATGCCGGCCCCCAGCTCCTCACAGGGAATAAACTGCCCGGCGCCGAAATATCCCACTTCCACCACGTCCGCCTCCGCCCCGGTGGCCATCATTTTAAGAGGTGTCCCCTTGCGGATGGTTCCATTCTTAACCCGGCAGAATACGATGACGCCCTTGTAGGAATCGTAAAGGGAGTCAAAAATCAGCGCCTGCAGCGGCGCGTCCGGATCCCCGGTGGGGGCCGGAATCCGGTGTACGATCTCCTCCAGGACCGCCTCCACATTGAGGCCCGTCTTCGCGGAAATCCGCGGCGCGTCTGCCGCCTCGATGCCGATGACTTCCTCTATCTCTGCCGCCACCCGATCCGGCTCCGCACTGGGAAGATCAATTTTATTGAGCACCGGACACACGTCCAGATCGTGATCCAGGGCCAGGTATACATTGGCCAGCGTCTGGGCCTCGATTCCCTGAGCCGCATCCACCACCAAAATGGCACCGTCACAGGCTGCCAGGCTTCGGGACACTTCATAATTAAAATCCACATGGCCCGGCGTATCGATCAGGTTAAAAATATATTCCTCCCCATCCTTTGCCCGGTATACGGTCCGCACAGCCTGTGCTTTAATGGTAATCCCCCGCTCCCGCTCCAAATCCATGTTATCCAGAACTTGAGACTGCATCTCCCGGCTGGTCAGCAGTCCCGTCATCTCAATAATCCGGTCTGCCAGCGTTGATTTTCCATGGTCAATATGGGCGATAATGCAGAAATTTCTGATTTTGCTCTGGTCTATGATTGCCATCTATCTTTCCTCTCCTTCACAGGCCCGCCTGACACGGCGGGCCGTCCTGTCTCACTGTCACATTCTAATCTAAATGAATATACCATTTTTTTTCCCTGGCCGCAAGGGTTAATCGAAGAGAAACATGCCGGAAAATGTAGGATTACAATACATGTGTTACAACTGAATATTTGAAAAGCAGAGATGCTGC
>CALAAS010000023.1 GCA_937885015.1 uncultured Clostridium sp. | reverse complement strand
TACATTTCTCTGTTTGAGAAATTCCGCAATGCTGAACAGGGCTTTGCCCTAACAAATAAGGCCGGTTGCGACTCTTATACGTCACAACCAGCCCTGTTTGGGACTATCCATTTCCCGACAGTCCTTTTTCTTTACACAAATTAAAAACGGAATTTATCCTCAAAATAAGATTTCAGCTCTGCGATCGGAACACGAACCTGCTCCATCGTATCGCGGTCACGAACTGTCACAGCTCCGTCCGTCTCGGAATCAAAATCATAGGTCACACAGAACGGCGTACCGATCTCATCCTGTCTTCTGTAGCGTTTTCCGATATTTCCTCTGTCATCGAATTCACAGTTATAGTATTTGCTCAGCTCTGCATACACCTTCTCTGCCCCCTCATTGAGCTTCTTGGACAGAGGCAGTACACCGATCTTAACCGGTGCCAGCGCCGGATGGAAATGAAGAACCGTTCTCACATCGCCCTCTCCGATTTCCTCCTCATCGTAAGCAGCGCACAGGAATGCCAGTGTCACACGGTCAGCTCCCAGAGACGGCTCAACTACGTAGGGAATGTATTTTTCCTTCTTCTCATCATCAAAATACGTCATATCCTGTCCGGATGTATTCTGGTGCTGGGTCAGGTCATAATCCGTACGGTCAGCGATGCCCCACAGTTCTCCCCAGCCAAAGGGGAACAGGAATTCGATATCCGTAGTTCCCTTGCTGTAGAAGCAAAGTTCTTCCGGGGAATGGTCGCGAAGACGGATCTCATCCTCTTTCAGTCCCAGAGCCAGCAGCCAGTCACGGCAAAAGCCTCTCCAGTACTGGAACCACTCCATATCCGTTCCCGGAGCACAGAAAAACTCCAGTTCCATCTGCTCAAACTCTCTGGTACGGAAGGTAAAGTTGCCCGGTGTAATCTCATTTCGGAAGGATTTACCAATCTGGCCGATACCAAAGGGGATTTTCTTTCTGGATGTTCTCTGAACATTTTTGAAATTCACAAAAATACCCTGTGCCGTCTCCGGCCGCAGATATACGGTATTTTTCGCATCCTCGGTGACGCCCTGGAAGGTCTTAAACATCAGGTTAAACTGACGGATATCTGTAAAATCATGTTTCCCGCAGCTGGGGCAGCAGATGTTATTGTCATCGATGTACTTTTTCATCTCTTCCGGAGACCAGCCGTCCACAGAACCCTCGATCTCAATGCCATGCTCTGCCATATAATCCTCGATCAGCTTATCGGCGCGAAAACGCTCCTTACAGGCCTTGCAGTCCATCAGCGGATCAGAAAAACCACCCAGATGTCCGGAAGCAACCCAGGTCTGAGAGTTCATCAGAATCGCACAGTCCACCCCCACATTGTAGGGACTCTCCTGTACAAACTTCTGCCACCAGGCCTTCTTCACATTATTTTTCAGCTCCACACCCAGATTTCCATAATCCCATGTATTCGCCAGTCCGCCGTAAATCTCAGATCCCGGATACACAAATCCTCTTGATTTAGCCAGCGCCACGATTTTTTCCATCGTCTTTTCCATCTTTTCTTCCTCCTATCTATTTGAACACCACGCAGGCCATACCGTCCTCCGGCAGACTGACCGTGTATTCATCTATCAGTTCTGTATTTTCGCTCCTGTAAAGGATACTTCCAGGAACCATCAGGTTTGTGCCGCCCTGGATCCGAACCGCCTTCCCTTCTGTTTCCTTCATTACTGCTTCCGGATCTGCCTGGTTCCCGTCAGCCGTTACCAAACCAGTTTCCTGAAACCATCCTGCCGGATCTGCCTCACTCACAGGTTTCATCTCCAGCACGGAAATACGGTTCACTGTCTCATCCTCATTGTCCTCTGTCTGAGCAAAGGCAGTCATAGCTTCCAGGGAGCCATACTCAAAAATAACGGTTACCCGGTTATCCTTCCCAATGCTAAGGCTCTGCAGAGCCACAGGAAGCCGCGCTTTTCCCTTCTTATTCTTCGCCTGCGCCTCGGCGCCCTTTTCTTCATTGAATCGGGATACCGTTGTTTCCAGATACTGGCGAAGTTCCTTTTCTTCCACTGCAGTGCTGCCGATCTCTTCCACCAGCGCGCTGGAAAAACTTCCGTCCTCCGCCACGTATACGCAGCTTACAGACGGCGAAAACGCCGCTGTTTCACTGGCTTTGCATCCAGACAGGCAGATTCCGGCTGTCAGTCCAGCCAGAAGAAGTCCCGCTTTTTTCATGCCTCTTCCTCCCACCAATTTTTGCATCAAGTCTCTATAGTATACCCGTTTTCAAGCGTATTTTCAAGAGTTTTGCCGCATCTGAACCGTACATTTCCCCTAAAACCGCTTCCTTCATCGTCCTCCATTGATAACCTGCCAGACTCCAGGCAGAAAATGCCGGAGAAAACGGGCAGCCTGCCAGCAAATTAAAACCGCCAGAAGAGGCATCAGGGCAAACAGCGCCATGGCCACTGCCCCATTTTCCGGAAAGGCAGCCGCCATTCCCTTGTTCAGCAGACGAACCGGGATGAAATGAAATGCATAAATAAAAAAAGTACACGTCATAAACGGGCGGATTTTCCCCAGCCAGTCTTCCCGGACCAGCAACCAGAATGCCACTGAGGCCAGAAGCTGGTAAAGGACAATACCGGGCACAAAATAGTTCGTATAATAACTGCGCCCGACCGCCGCCCCGACCGCAAGAAGCAAAACACCAACCCCCGCACGCCGGACTGTCCAGGAGGCCTCCACAAAAGTGCGTCCATGAAGCGCACCGTACGCTGCCGCCGAATAATAAATCAGAGCATCCAGGTTTACCTCTGGCAGTGCGACTCCGGCAAAAAGCGCCGCAAACAGACAGCACAAAAACAGGGCGCCCGTCCAGACATTCTTTAGAAACAGGTACAGGACCGGCGTCAGAAGAACAAGCCAGATCAGCTGATACATAAACCAGAATACCGGGTTAAATTCGAACTTCACGATGGCCTTGCAGGCGCTGGCCAGGCTAAAGGAAAGCTCTGGGCGGTTAATCAGACCGCGAAGGCCTTCAAACTGGCTGGCTGCCAGATATCCCGCATAGTAAAGGGTATTCCATAGCAGATAGGGAATCAGCAGAGAATGCACCCGCCTCTTCCACTTTTCCCCCAGCCTGGAAAACGTAAAATTGCGGTAAAACAGATACCCGGACAGCATAAGAAAACAGGGAATATCCACCCGGACCAGCTCCGGTACCACCCGGTACTGAAACCGCATAATCGGTGCATCTGGCCCGATTCCCTGCAAAAAAAGCTCTGCATTTCCCGAATGGGTCCATATAACCAGAAGGCAGCAGACAAAATTAAACCAGGTAACTTTACTGCGAAAATCCCGCTCCTCCATCAATTTCTGTGTACCTCCGTCCATTTCTCAGGTCGCAATCATCCCCAGAATTTCCAGAGAATGGAATTTCCGGTCTATGTAGTGTTTCTTGTTCTGCTCCACTCCTGCTGCAAACTCCGCAAACGCCTCCTCGCTGAGTCTAAAGGTGTAGAGCTTTTCCATGGGCGAAAAAATCACGAATTCCCAGGCATAGCAGGCGGAATCTCCGGCCGCACACAGAGGCCGTTCCGTGTACTCTCCGTTAATCGCCATGATCTTCAGTTCAAAAACTCTCTGCACCAGGCGGTTGGGCAGAGACGGTTTCAAAAGAGCCCGGAAAGACTGGTACAGCAGAAGCAGCATCTCGCTCCCATCCAATCCCTCTCTGCCGTAATATCCGGCAAATTCCACAAAATAAGAGGCATAGCAGGCATTCTCCACATCCCGCTCCAGTTCCTCAAAGTAATTCTCGATCTCCGCACTGTAAAGATTATAGGCGTCCCGGGTCTCCGACACTGTAAAAATGCCGAAGGAAAACGGGCGGCTGGCGGCCCGGAGAAGACTTCCCGGCCGTTTTGCCCCCCGGGCAAAGGCCGTAATCTTCCCGCGCTCTCTGGTAAGAATTACCAGACGCTTATCGTATTCCCCCGCATTGGCAGCGCTCAGCACCATCCCGACGGTCTTTATAAGCTCCCGCACGCCCGCTCTCCTCCTTTATCACAGATCTTTCGGATTATAGCCGTAATTTTTCATGTATAAATCACTGTCCCGCCATTCCCGGCGCACCTTTACCCACAGCTTCAGGTTTACTTTGGCGTCCATCAGATTTTCAATTTCGATCCTGGCGGCTGTTCCGATTTTTTTCAGCATTCCGCCGCCCTTTCCAATGATAATTCCCTTGTGGGAATCCCGCTCGCAGACAATGGAGGCATCGATATCAAATATGCCGTTGGGCCGCTCCTTCATCTGCTCGATTACCACCGCAATGCCGTGGGGAATTTCGTCGTCCAGCATCCGCAGGGCTTTTTCCCGGATCAGCTCCGCCGCAATCTGGCGCATGGGCTGATCGGTAACCGTATCCTCATCGTAAAACTGAGGCCCCTCCGGGAGATATTTAAAAATGCTGCTCCGGACATCCTCCAGATTGATCTCTTTCAGAGCCGAAACCGGGATAATCTCCGCAAACTGCAACAGATCCTTGTAGGCCACAATGAAGGACAGAACCTCCTCCTTCTTTACGGTATCGATCTTATTGATTACCAGGATTACCGGTGTTTTTACCCGGGAAAGCTGCTCCGCAATATGGCGCTCGCCTGCCCCGATAAAAGTAGTCGGCTCCACCAGCCACAGAATCACGTCCACCTCTTTCAGTGTCCGCTCCGCCACACTGACCATGTATTCTCCCAGCTTGTTTTTCGCTTTATGAATTCCCGGCGTATCCAGAAAAACAATCTGGCCGCGTTCGTCGGTATAGACCGTCTGAATCCGGTTGCGGGTGGTCTGCGGTTTCTCCGATGTAATGGCAATCTTCTGTCCGATCAAATGGTTCATCAGCGTGGATTTTCCCACATTGGGCCGTCCGACCAGCGTTACAAAGCCGGAACGGCTGACGGTTTGATTTTTCTCTCTCATGTATTCTCCCTATCTCACTGAAACCGGCTGTGCCGGCTCAGGACGGCCGCCGCCCTGAACGGTTACAGCAGATTTTTAATTTCTCCAAACAGATCCCGGTTCTCCCGGATTTTTTCTGCGTTTCCGATGGCGCAGATACTTCCCTCTTCCAGAATGGTACGGACAATATCGGCCAGTCTCCGGATATCCTCCTGCGTTACCCTAAGCACCTGATCCCGCTCATCCTGGATCATCTCCTGGCTGAGTCCCGCAAACCAGGCGTAATCCGCCCGGGCGCCTTTATAGGGCGGCAGAAGCGGCACATCCAGGTCGCTGACGGTTCCGATCACGTATTTTGTCATATCCCGCTCATCCGCGTCGAACTGCTCCAGATAAGATACAATGCCCTCGTAGACCTCATTGGTCTCGCGGACGTTGGGGTCCCGGTAGGAAACAAAGTATCCATCTCCAGAGCGGGCCGCCGCGTTCATGACCCCGTAAGCGCCTCCCTTCACCCGCACATTGAGCCACAGGTAATCATACCCCAGAATTACTTTCAACGTCCGGAGAGCGCCTGTATAGGGAATCCCGCTTCGCAGAAAATTTCCGCACCGGGCCACATAATTGACCTGGGCTGAGGTCATAAAGCCTTCGTTTTTATTGCCAGGTGTCCAGAGGAACGGATAAATCGTTCCGGCTCCCTCCGGAAACTGCGCCCGGAAATTACTGATTCTGGATGTCAGATCCGCCTGCCCCTCTGCATCCGCCGTATAGCTGATCACCATATTCTCCGCTGTAAAAAGCCTGGCAGCCGTCTCCTGAAGCTTCTGGATGATCTCTTTCTTCCGGTCTGCAAATTCCCGGTCTGCCGTCTCCACAAACTGATAGAACCCAATCCCCCCGGTCATATCATTAAAAGCCGCCGATGGAGAGAAATAGGAACAGGCTCGGTTAGCTGCCGCTGAATGAGCGCCCTGGTTCAGCTGCATCTGCCCTCTGGATTTCGTCTCTGCCACGATCTCTCCCAGACGTTTTTCATCCGTCAGCACAGACCGGTTCAGAATCTCCGCAATGGCAGAAAACCCAAACTCCAGCTTCTCATACAGAACCCGGGCACTGGCCACAAAAAGGCCCTCAAAACGATCATATCCATTTTCCGTCTGTCTCGGATCTTTGCTCTGATCCACCCGCGCATGGCTGGTCACACTGAAATGAATTCCTCCGCTGTTTAAATGAATTTCATCTGACAGATCGCTGTAGGTGTGCTCTTTCGTATCCACATACCCAAGCACTGCCTTTAAAAGGCCCACATAAGGCAGATCTGCAGTTGGAACCCGATTCGTCCGGAACATAACCCGCAGATAACCGATTCCGGATGTGAACATCTCGTGAGCCAAAATCGTCGTCCCGTCTGCTTCTTTTACCTCCAGGCACAGCGGTTCTGCTTCTCTGCGAATATCCTCTCTGCGAAGCAGAGGGATTTTTTCCAGATCTTCCTTAGGAGACGGAGTATCCTGATATTCTTTCAGTTCTTTGGTGGCCTGTACCAGGGTTCTTCGCTGATCCGCAGAAAGGCTGTCTTTATATGCCTCCAGCTTTTTCTTCAGTTTTGCATCCATCTCTGCAGTCAGATTGCGTTTCGGACTTACGGTAATCACAGCTTCAAAGGGATTATCCAGCAGCCAGGTTCGGATCAGATCCTCAAAATATCCCTGGGATACACCTTTTTTCAAAAATTCAAAGGTCTTCTCATACTCCAAATGAAGCAGAGGGCTTTCCCCATAGAGCCAGCTGTCCAGGCACTGAAGGCCATACATCAGTCCACGGGGGGCACTGCCAAAATCCGCCTCTCTGCAGCGGAACTCATAATAATTGATTCCAGCTAAAAGGCTCTTCCGGTTGATTCCCTGGTCTGCCAGCTTCCGGAGCGTTCCCTTTACCACTGCCAGGAATTCTCCTTTCTGCTCCCGGTCCGCATCCTTGGCAATTACAGAAAAATATGGCTGCAGAATCCCATTTTCATAGCTTCCCAGCACGTCCTTTCCGATTCCAGCCTGCACCAGCTCTTTCTTAAGAATTGCTCCCGGTGCGTCAAGAAGGACGTATTCCAAAATCTGGAATGCCAGATACAGCTTCGGATCCAGATCATCCCCCACTACCGTATTCAATGACAGATAGGTGGCATGTTCCTCTGGATCCTCCTCCGTGATGGGATAAAAGATTTCCCGATCCACCGGCTCCTTGAAAGGTTCCTGAAAGCGGATTTCCGAATCCACCGGCTGACGGTCATAATGACATAGATATTCCCGGTCCAGCCAGTCCAGCTTCTCGGCCATATCCATATTGCCGTACAGATAAATAAAGCTGTTGGACGGATGGTAGTATTTCCTGTGAAAATCCAGAAACTCCTCATAGGTCAGCTCCGGAATTGCCTCCGGCGCTCCGCCGGATTCGTGAGTATAACAGGTATCCGGATACAGGATGTTCTGTGTATAACGATCCAGAAGGCCCTCCGGCGAAGAAAACGCCCCTTTCATTTCATTGTACACGACTCCATTCAGGGTAACCGGACCGTCCTCCGATTCCATCTCATAATGCCAGCCCTCCTGGCGGAAAATCTTTTCCTCCCGGTAAATATTGGGATGCAGCACCGCATCCATATAGACATCCATCAGATTCTGAAAATCCTGGTCATTGCAGCTGGCCACCGGATAAACCGTCTTATCCGGATACGTCATGGCATTTAAAAAAGTATTCAGAGAACCCTTAACCAGCTCCACAAAAGGATCCTTGACCGGAAACTTTTCGGAACCACACAGCACGCTGTGCTCCAGAATGTGGGGAACTCCGGTACTGTCGGAGGGCGGCGTGCGAAAGCCGATACAGAATACCTTATTTTCATCCTCGTTGGAAAGAAGGAACACCCGGGCCCCTGTTTTCTTATGCTCCAGGAGGATTCCCTCTGAATTTAGCTCCTTTACATGTTTTTCCCATAAAATCTGGTAGCTTTTCAAATCTCTCACCGTCATGTCTGTGATCTTTCCTTTCTTCCCGTTTTTCTGCTTTTATTACATTCTTCCCATAAATTTATCTTTCAGTACCGCAAATGCCTCCCGGACCCACATGTGCACCATCATAACCGGGTCATCAGGAGCCGCCACTGCCACCGTATTTACCATACCCTGCTTTTTCGCAATGGAAGTTGCCCGAAACAGGTGGTACTGACTAGTCAAAATTCCAACCCGGATAGAATCTCCTTCCGGCCTGGCCCGATAGCTTTCCAGAAGATGCGCTTTGGCCGCCTGCGCCCTGTTAAACTCCTGCCGTTCGATTACGCTGCGGCTGAAGGTAATATTCTCCACAGTATTATGAGACTGATCCTCCAAAAGAAGCTTCTGAGCCGAAATTCCATTGTACTGCAGATACTCATACATGGCACGGGCCTCGCTGAGATCCTCCCCATCGCCGCGCCCTCCCGATAAAACCAGAATCGTATTGGGGTAGGTTTCTGCGTACTCGATGGCCTTATCCAACCGCATTTTCAGGGTGTTGCTAAGCTCTGTTCCCCGGACTCTGGCTCCCAGGACAATGAGATAGTCCGCCGCCTGACTCCGGGCTGTCACTGCGCTCCATCCAATCAATGCCTCCGCAGCAGCAAATATCAAGGCCCCAGCCGCCACAGCCGTAATAACGGAAACCGGAATCCAGGGGGCAAACCGGCTCCCGTGCCGGGCAAACCAGCGCAGCAAAAGTCCGAAGACCGCCAGAAAACAGGCCAGCGCCGGCCAGAACAGGCCGAATGAAACGCCCACTCCCGCATATACCGTAATAATCCCATAATAGAGCAAACACAAAAGCGCCGCTCCCTCCAAGATCCAGGTCATCCGTCTCCTCCTTCGTCAACTCTTTCCTTACGTTACGTCTCATCCTCTTTTCTTCTAAGAATATCGTATTCCTGCGCTTTACCGCTTATGTCCACCAGGAGCTTCTGCTTCGGATGGGGAGCGCTCTCCTGAGGAGTTCCATCCTCCGCAAAGATTCCTTTTACCGTAACCTCCAGATTCCGTCCATCCGGCTTCATCAGCTCCACTGTCTCGCCCACAGAAAACTTATTTTTCTGTTCCAGACAGATCCTTCCATCCTCCCGGACCGCCTCTACCGTTCCCAGATAGGTGTATGGTTTCTGATAGGTACTGCTGCCATAAACCTGACTGTCCTGTCCCGGCTTATGGAAATAAAAGCCGGTGGTATATTCCCGGTTCACACATTTTTCAATTTCCTCCCGATACCAGGAGCGTTTCCGGTTATAGAGCGCCGGATCCTCCAGATAATCGTCAATGGCCATGCGATATGCCCGGGTAACTGTTGCCACGTAAAGTGCCGTCTTCATCCGGCCCTCAATCTTGAAGCTGTCAATTCCGGCCTCCATCATCTCCGGCACGTGTTCAATCATGCAAAGATCCTTGGAATTGAAAATAAAGGTTCCCCGCTCATTTTCATAGACCGGCATCCATTCCCCTGGTCTCGTTTCCTCCACCACGGAATATTTCCAGCGGCATGGATGGGTACAGGAACCCTGATTGGCATCACGGCCCGTCAGAAAATTACTCAGAAGGCAGCGGCCGGAATAGGAAATACACATAGCCCCGTGAATGAAGCTCTCAATCTCCATATCCTCCGGAATATGATTCCGGATCTCCCGGATCTCCGACAGCGAGAGTTCTCTGGCCGTCACAACCCGTTTGGCTCCCAGACGGTGCCAGAACAGGAACGTCCCGTAGTTGGTGTTATTGGCCTGGGTGCTGATATGGATCTCCATATCCGGAATAACCCGTCTTGCGATGTCAAAAACACCAGGATCCGAAATAATCAGGGCATCCGGCCCAATGGCCTTAAGCTCCTCAAAATACGCCTCCACTCCCGGAAGATCCGTGTTGTGGGCAAAAATATTGGCGGTAATATACACTCTGACTCCTCTTGCATGGGCAAAATCAATGCCCTGACGAATCTCTTCACTGGTAAAATTCTTCGCCTTGGCCCGCAGTCCAAAGGCCTCTCCGCCCAGATACACGGCGTCTGCCCCGTATATAACGGCTGTCTTCAACACATCCAGGCTTCCGGCCGGTATCAGAAGTTCATGTTTTCTCATAGTCTGTCTCCCATTTTTAATTTCACACTGATGGCAACACCGTCCCCCACCGGAAGCACACAGCTTTCCAGATCATCCCGGTGGGTAAGCTCATAGAGATATTCCCGCATCCGGGTGTGGATAGTCCGGTTCCGCCTCTCCACCGCATACCTCGATTCAATCAGATCTCCATCCTGCAGAACATTGTCTGACACCAGTACTCCGCCCGGTTCCAAAAGTCCCGTAAGAATCGGAAGCCAGTGAATATACTGGCCCTTGGCGGCATCCATAAATATAAAATCATAAGGGCCGGAAAGCGTTCTCAGTACCTCATCCGCATCTCCCTCCAGCAAGGTAATGCACCGCTCTTTTCCTGCCCTTTCAAAGTTGCGTCTGGCAACCGGTATCCTTTTTTCATACTTTTCAATGGTGGTAATTCGTCCGTCCTCCGGCATCACACGGCTCATCAGAAGCGCCGAGTATCCCACCGCCGTTCCGACCTCCAGAATCTCTTTTGGCTGCCGGAGGGCCACCAGCGTCTTTAAAAGAGCTCCCGTTTCCTTTCGGATAATGGGAATCCGCTCTTTGCGGGCTTCGCTCTCAATAGCATCACAAAGCGGTCCGTTTCCCTGATCCAGAGAATGAATATACGTAGTTATGCGGTCATTCACTATCATCTTCGCCGCTTTCCTCCTTTTCCTTGCGGGCCGCCACCGCCGCATCATCCAGCGCCTTCAACATCTCTTTTGATGTCTCGGACGTATGGAATACATACGTTCCAGGCTCTATCTCATATTCATAGAGCTTAGCCTGAATCAGGAACGCCAGACGGCTTTGGATCAGTCCTTCCTCTTCCAGCATTTCTGCCACATCAGAAGCGCTGTCCTTTTCTCCGATCACAATCTCTCTGGCCGTTCCAGGCGGTGCCTCCACAGCAGACGGATAAAAAATCTCATGTCCCAGGCGATAGCCTCTGACTGCCCCTTCATATAGCAGAAAAAATACCAGCGCGAAAAACAGAAGCTTCGCTGACAGACCGATAATTGTCGCAGTAATCTGATTTATCTCTCTCGTTGTCCGGCTCATAGCGCCCTCTCCCAGCAAAAACAGCGCGGCCGGCCCGGGGAGCCAAATACCTGTCCCCGCCTGACCGACCGTCAAATGGTTCTATACTTCCATGATAATCGGAAGAATCATCGGGTTTCTCTTCATCTTTTTCCACAGGAAATCACTGAGAGAATCGCGAATGATATTTTTAATTTTGCCCCAGTCACTGACGTGGCGTTTCAGACATCCCTGCACCGCCTCATCCACTACCTTCTGTGCCTCCTCCATCAGATCTTCTGACTCACGCACATAAACGAAACCGCGGGACACAATATCCGGTCCGGCCAGCAGCTGATTGCTGTATTTTTCCAGTGTCAGCACCACAATGATGATACCGTTCTGGGCCAGATTCTGGCGATCCCGGAGCACAATATTTCCCACATCACCAATCCCCAGGCCATCCACCAGAATTCCGCCGGCCGGCACGTGATCCGTTACCCGGTAACTCTCATCGCTGATCTCCACCACATCGCCAGAAGACATGATAATCACGTTTTCCTTAGGAATACCCATGGACATGGCCAGATTTCTCTGTGCCATCAGATGGCGGTACTCACCGTGGACAGGAATCGAATACTGAGGACGAACCAGGGAATACATCAGCTTGATCTCTTCCTGGCAGGCATGTCCGGATACGTGGGTATCCTGATTGATAACCTCGGCCCCCTTCATGGAAAGCTCATTGATGACCTTGGCTACCGCCTTCTCATTTCCGGGAATCGGCGTGGAACTTAAAATCACCACATCCCCCGGCATGATGGAAACCTTTTTATGGAGATCTGCCGCCATCCGGGAAAGAGCTGCCAGCGACTCGCCCTGGCTTCCGGTGGTAATGAGAACCGTATCTTCTTTGTTGTAATTCTTTAAATGCTCAATATCAATGAGCGTATTTTCCGGAATCTGAATGTATCCCAGCTCACTGGCCGTGCCGATCACATTAACCATACTGCGGCCTTCCACCACAACCTTACGCCCATAGTGGTAGGCCGTGTTGATAATCTGCTGTACCCGGTCCACATTGGAAGCAAACGTTGCCACGATGATACGATTATTCTTGTGTTCCGCAAAAATCGAGTCAAAGGTGCGCCCTACAGTGCGCTCGGACATGGTAAAACCAGGCCGGATGGCATTGGTACTGTCGCACATCAATGCCAGAACCCCCTTCTTCCCCAGTTCTGCAAAACGCTGCAGGTCTGCCGGCTCACCGAATACCGGCGTATAGTCGATCTTAAAGTCTCCCGTATGGACAATGATACCGGCCGGCGTAAAGATTGCCAGCGCCGAAGCGTCCGCAATACTGTGATTCGTCTTAATGAATTCAATCCGGAAGCACCCCAGATTGATGGACTGACCGTGCTTCACCACTTTGCGGCGAACGGTTTTCATCATATTGTGTTCTTTTAATTTATTTTCAATCAGGCCAATGGTCAGCTTCGTCCCGTATACCGGAGCCGGTATATCCCGCAGTACATAGGGCAGAGCGCCAATGTGATCCTCATGGCCATGGGTAATCACGAATCCTTTTACCTTATCCAGATTGTTCTTCAGATACGTCACATCTGGAATGACCAGATCGATTCCCAGCATATCATCGCTGGGAAATGCCAGACCGCAGTCCACCACAATAATACTGTCTTCATATTCGAAGGCAGTCATGTTCATGCCGATCTGCTCCAGCCCGCCCAGGGGAATAATCTTTATTTTATTATGTTTGTTTTCCTGTTTCAAATAGTACACCTCCGTACATGTTTTCCGTCTCTTTTTACTCTTTTTCGATCTCCACGCCCAGGTCACCTAAAAGCTCTGAAAAAATCCGTGCCATATAATCCAGTTCTCCGTCATCATCCACGAATTCATACACAGCTTCCTCGTCCTCGGGCCCCGATTTATCCTTCAGAAGGTAGCATTCGCCGTCCCCCTCCTTGGAGTCACTGGCCAAAAGATACGTTTCTCCGTTCAGCCTGGTCTCCTCCAGCACATAAAGGGTTACCTCTTCCCCATCCTCATTGATGAGAGTAATCCTGTTTTCCAGATCATTCATAATCGAATCCAGATGATCCATCGCAATCTTCCTTTCCTCCGCTCCGTCCCTGCAGGTCCAGATAACCCTGCAAAATCAGAACAGCCGCAATTTTATCTATCACTGTTTTTCGGTTTTCACGGCGCACGCCGCTCTCTATGAGAATCTGCTCCGCAGCAGACGTAGTCAGACGTTCATCCCATAAGATCACAGGAAGTCCGGTTCTGCGTTCCAGCATTTTCTGGAACGCAACCGTCTTCTCCACACGCTCTCCCAGCGTGTTATTCATATTTTTAGGATACCCCAAAACAATTCTTTCAATCTCATACTGGCGAATCAGCTCTTCAATCCGCGCGCATGTCTGGCGCAGCTTCCCCTCATCCTTGCGGACAATGGTCTCTATCCCCTGGGCGGTAATTCCCAGCGGATCACTGACTGCCACTCCGGTTGTCTTTGAACCAAAATCAAGTCCCATAATTCTCATTGTTTTTACCCACACAAAACAGGCCGGCCCTCTGTCCCGCTTTCTCCGTCTGACTTAAAACAGACCTCTGACGAGACAAAAAACCGCCAGCCGTTCCGCTCTCTTATCTCTCTGCACGTGCACGAAACACGCCTTTTCCTGCAGCCGCCTTTTATAACCCCGTTCTCCGTACCGGACTGCCTCTATTTCAGCCTCGTCTCCACGTATGCCTTCATAAGTTCCTCCAGAATCTCATCACGCTCTACCTTCATGATCAGGCTTCTGGCGCTCTTATGGCTCGTGATGTACGTCGGATCCCCGGACATAATATACCCTACAATCTGATTGATAGGATTGTAACCCTTCTCAGTCAGAGCGACATAAACCTGTTCGAGAACCTGGCTTACTTCCAGTTTTTTTTCTTCCTGTACTGCCCTAAAATATTGTGTATTGCTGATATCGCCCATGATCTTATTCACGTCCTTCTAACTACTCTTTTTTATTTTACCCTAAAATGAGGCGTTCGGCAAGTAATTTATTTTACATTTGTTTTTTCTTCCTCTCACGTTTCCACAAAAAGAGGAGTGGAATAGTACCGATCTCCGCTGTCAGGCAGGAGCGCCACAATGGTTTTCCCCGCATTTTCCGGGCGTTTTGCCAGCTGAATCGCTCCATGAAGCGCAGCCCCGGATGATATACCTACCAGGATTCCTTCTTTTTTCGCCAGAAGCTTTGCCGCCGCAAAAGCATCCTCTCCCTCTGCCTCAAAAACCTCATCGTACACGTCCGTATCCAGAACCTCCGGGACAAAACCGGCACCGATTCCCTGCAGCGTATGGCCTCCTGCTTTTCCTCCAGCCAGCACTGGAGAATCCGCCGGCTCCAGTGCCACCACACGAATCGCTGGATTTTTCTCCTTCAGATAGCGGCCAGTTCCCGTTATGGTTCCTCCGGTTCCCACCCCCGCAATAAATACATCCACCTGACCATCCGTATCTTCCCAGATTTCCGGGCCTGTGGATTCATAGTGGGCCGCCGGATTGACTGGATTGACAAACTGGCCGGCCAGCAGGCTGTCCGGAATCTCCCGCTCCAGCTCTTTTGCCTTTGCAATGGCTCCCTCCATACCTTTGGTTCCATCTGTCAGCACAATTTCTGCCCCATAGGCTTTCAAAATGTTTCGCCTCTCCACGCTCATCGTCTCCGGCATGGTTAAAATAAGACGATATCCCCTGGAGGCAGCCACACTGGCCAGGCCGATTCCCGTATTGCCGGAAGTCGGCTCTATGATCACCGCACCTTTTTTCAGGATACCCCGTTTTTCCGCATCCTCAATCATCGCCTTTCCCACGCGGTCTTTGACACTTCCCGCCGGATTCAGATACTCCAGCTTCACTAAAATTCTTGCATGGAGTCCCAGCTCCCGTTCTATATTCGTCACTTCCATCAGCGGCGTACGCCCCACCAGCTGAGAAACGCCTGTATAAATATTTGCCATATTCTTCCATCCTTTCCGTCCCGTTTTTACTTCTTTTCCCATTATACCAGACCGTCTCCCGAATGCAAGAAGCACTGGGCCAAACCACAAGAAAGAAGCTCGCCCGCGAGCTTCTCCGCCTGCGGCGGG
>CALAAS010000022.1 GCA_937885015.1 uncultured Clostridium sp. | reverse complement strand
GCAGCATCTCTGCTTTTCAAATATTCAGTTGTAACACATGTATTGTAATCCTACACGTTTGTCGTGTTGGGAGGCTTTTCACGGCTTGACAGCCTTCGTGAAAACGTGATATACTAATTTTCGTATGTCTGAAAAAACAAAATTTCGAGCCGGTTTTCCTAAGGTGGCAGAACAGTTTGCCGCGATGGGAGATGGCCAATGGGTATTTGCGGAAACGCGAAGGCCTCCCGCATTTGGAAAGAAATGCATTGGAAAGAAAGGTTGGCAGAGGAAACACATAAAATCTGTTGCATCATACATTCTTTTTTAATAGAAGGAACGCTGTCAGTTATTCGTCCAGTGTGAAGTTTTTTTCAGGAATAAAACATTCTGTGTTTTGAAGGGAGAAAAGACATGAGAAAAATCAACAAACTGATGGCACTGGCACTCAGTGCGGCCATGGCTCTTTCCATGGCAGGATGCGCTGGAAAAGCAGATGAGACGACTGCTGCTGCAACAGAGGCGGCAACCGAGAGCGCAGCTGAGACAGAGGCAGCAACCGAGGAGGCAGCTGAGAGCAAGGAAGCGGCAGAGGATGTGCTTCTGATGGCTACCACCACCAGCACGGACAACACAGGCCTTCTGGATTATCTGCAGCCTCTGTTTTTAGAGGATACAGGAATTGATCTTCAGTGGACGGCTGTTGGAACCGGGGATGCCATTCAGAAGGCAAAGGACGGCGAGGTAGATGTGATCCTCGTACATTCCAAGGCAAAGGAAGAGGCTTTTGTTGAGGAAGGCTATGGTGTAGAGCGCGTTCAGGTTATGTATAACGATTTCGTTATCATTGGACCGAAGGATGGCCCCATTGCGAAAACAGATGATATCGCTGCTGCATTCAAGCAGATCCATGACGAGGAACTGACCTTCGTATCCCGCGGCGATAACTCCGGTACTCATAATAAGGAAACAGGAATCTGGGAGAAACTGGAGATCGCGGATTACGAGAGCAATCCCAACTACATCTCTGCAGGCGCAGGTATGGGAGATACCATCAACATGGCAGATGAGAAGGGCGGTTACTGCCTGAGCGACCGTGGAACCTGGCTGGCTAAAAAAGCTGATTATCCGGATATGGACATCGTTTGCGAGGGAAGCAATGAGCTGCTGAACCAGTACGGTGTGATCGCAGTAAATCCGGAAAAATATCCAGATACCAACATCGATGCAGCCAATACCTTCATCGAGTGGATCTGTTCTCCGGAGATTCAGGAGAAAATTGGACAGTTCGGTGTTGAGGAGTACGGCGAGCCGTTATTCTTCCCGAATGCAGAGCAGAAATAAGAATTCAGTGAGGTGCTGCAGAGAGGCTTTTGCAGCGCCTCTTTTTAAAACGGGACATAAACAGGAAAAGAAATGAATGGATTGAACGAGATATTTTCAGATTTTTTTGGAACAGTGGGCGTCCTTGACTCCATCCGTGTAACGCTGGTCATGTCAGTCTGTTCGACGCTGATTGCGTCAGTTTTGGGAACGTGGCTGGGACTTCTCCTGGAGCAGAGGCAGTTCCCGGGGAAGAGGGCAGTTATCCGCCTGAACCGGACGCTGATGGGAGCGCCGCCGGTGGTAATCGGTCTTCTGACCTATATGCTGCTGCGGAAAAGAGGGCCTTTTGGGGCATTACGATGGGTATTTACCATCAAGGGGATGGTGGTCGCTCAGGTACTGATTATTACTCCCATTGTCTGCGGCATGGTATACTCCTACGCGGTTCGGACGGCTCCGGCGATCCGTGCCTTTGCAAAGACCATGGGGGCGGATAAGCGCCAGACAGCGCGGCTTTTGCTTCGGGAGATGAAAAATGAGATTTATTTTGCCGTGGTGTCCGGTTATGGACGTTCTATCAGTGAGGTCGGGGCAGTATTTCTGGTAGGAGGAAATATCAAAAATAACACGCGGACGATGACGACGGCCATTTCCACGCTGAAAGGAGCTGGGGATTACTATGAGGGCGTGTTCCTTGGGATTATCCTGATGCTGATGGCTTTCGTGGTTCAGACGCTGGCGGACTCCTTAAGAAAGGAGGAAACGGGCGATGAAAATCTATGACTTGAAGAAAAAAATGGGAGATTTCTCCCTTCATATTGAGCAGATGAACCTGGAGCACGGAATGGTGCATGGTCTGGTTGGCTCCAATGGATGCGGGAAAACGACACTTTCCAAGCTTTTGATGGGAATTCTTACGCCGGACGGAGGTCGTATTGATTATGAAGGACTTACGCCGCGGGATATTACCATGACCAGTCAGAAACCCTACCTTCTGCATGATACAGTGTATCAGAATCTGATTTATCCTTTGAAAATCCGGAATATAAAACCAGACGAAGAACAGGCCAGGCAGCTTCTGGCCCGGTGCGGCCTGTGGGATAAAAGAAATCAGTATGCCCGTTCCATGAGCAGCGGAGAGCAGCAGAAGCTTTCATTTATCCGGGCATTGATTTTTCATCCTGGTTTCATTATTGTGGATGAAACGCTGTCCAACCTGGATCCGGACAGTACAGAACTTTTTGAGCAGATGATTCTGGAGCAGCAGGAGAGGCAGCCGGTTACCTGGCTTGTCATCAGCCACCAGCTGGTGCATATCCGAAAAATCTGCGATCGGGTACATTTTATGGAGCGGGGGCATCAGCTGGCGGAGGGAACGCCGGAGGAAATCCTGCTGCATCCGGAGCATCCGGCGATCCGGCGTTTTATGGCCAGTACAGAAGTGTCTTATCGGGAATGAAATTTTAGCATGAATGAAAAAATAAAAAAATATTTCTTTATACATGAAAATCAGTGAGGTTATCGTTGACAATTTAAGTGTCACTGTGGTATTATGTGTATAATCTGAGTGGATCAGGTAATTTCGAGCCGGTTTTCCTGCTGGCCGGAGCTTTGACGGCTTCGGGCAATGGCAAAGCGGCCAATGGGTGTCAGGGGAAACCCGGGCGCCTCCCCGCATTTAGAAAGGTTTGGATGCATTTGGAAAGAAATTACGTAATTATGAAATTATCTAATTTTGTTTCCGCCATCTGCCAATCTGATGCGAGACGCGAGCGACAGAAATCTGACACAGAGTTATCAGGGGCTGATTACGGAGCGTAGTCTTCGGGCGGCCTCTTTTTGTTATGTGTAAGTGTGATCGAGGCAGAGGAAGGGAGCAGAATTATGAAGTTATTGCAGGTAGATACGCTGGAAGCGGCCCGGGAGAAACTTCTGGGGGCCTGTTCCGGGCGAAAATTGCGAACCGGGAGATTGCCGCTGGAGCAGGCCTTTGGCCGGATCCTGGCGGAAGATATAGTGGCAGGCGAGGCGATTCCATCGTTTCGCCGTTCCAGTGTGGACGGATATGCGGTGCGGTCGGCGGATACGGCTGGCGCAACGGAGAGCATTCCTGTTTTTCTGGAAATTGTGGAAGATGTGGCTGCGGGACAGGAGGCGATCAGTGAGATCCGTCCGGGCATGTGCGCTTACGTTCCTACGGGTGGGATGATCCCGAAGGGGGCAGACGCCATGGTTATGGTGGAGTACACGGAGCTGTTTGATGAAAATCATGTGGCAGTATACGCCTCTGCAGCATTTGGACAGTCCGTAGTTCAGCAGGGAGAAGATGTGACGGAGGGACGGATCCTTCTTCCAAGAGGGAAAGCGATTGGACCGGCACAGGCTGGCGCCTTGGCTGCCGCCGGGATTCGGGAAGTGACGGTGTATATTCCGTGGAGAGTATCCATTATATCCACCGGAGACGAGCTGGTTTCTGTGGAGGAAAAGCCGCGGCCCGGTCAGGTTCGGGATATCAATACCTGGTCTTTATCAGCCTATGCCGTCCAGATGGGAATGCAGGTTATGCGTACCTGCGTAATCCGGGATGAGGAGGATCTGCTTCTGGCTGCGGTGCAGGAGAGCGAAAAGGATTCCGATCTGGTGCTGGTCTCCGGCGGCAGTTCCCAGGGAAAGAAGGATGCGACCAATGATGTGCTGGATCGGGTGTCTGATGGTGGAGTGTTTACCCATGGACTGGCCTTGAAGCCGGGGAAACCGACGATTTTGGGTTTTGATCGGGAGTCGGAAACGCTTTTGGCTGGCCTTCCGGGCCATCCCACAGCAGCACTTACGGTTTTTCAGCTGCTGCTTGTCTGGCTCTGGCGGGAACTGACCGGCGAAGGCCATCCGGCGGCAGTTACAGCATCGATGAAGTCTAATCTGGCCAGTGCACCGGGGAAGACAACCTGTGTGCTGGTACAGCTGAAGGAAGAGGACGGCGGCTACACTGCAGAACCGATTCTTGGAAAATCCGGCCTGATTACCACCATGGCAGAGGCGGATGGATATATACTGATTGATATGAACCGGGAGGGCCTGAAAAAGGGAGAAACGGTCCGGGTATTTTGTTTTCAGTGAAAGGTGGGAGTGAGAGATGGGAAAAAGAAATTTATATCTGAATAACACGCCGGTGGAAGAAGCACTGGATACGTATATGACGGCTCTCTCCGGGATTTTGAAAACACAGACCGAGGAAATTCCGGTAATAAAGAGTTTAAACCGAATGACTGCGGAGGCGGTTTACGCAAAATACTGTTCGCCGCTCTACAATGCGGCGGCCATGGACGGGATTGCCGTCACGGCAGAGAAGACCAAGGGGGCATCGGAGAGAGAGCCGATGATTCTCTGGCCGGACCGGGATTTTACGGTAGTGGATACCGGTGATCCCATTCATGCGCCTCTGGATGCCGTTATTATGGCAGAGGATCTGACGGAGCGGGAGGACGGCAGCGTGTCCATTATCGGAGCTGCAGCGTCCTGGCAGCATGTGCGGCCCATTGGCGAGGATATTGTTGCCGGGGAAATGCTTCTTCCGGGCCATCATCAGATCCGCCCCATTGATATCGGGGTTCTGCTTTCCGGAGGTATCACGCGGATTACCGTTTTGAAACAGCCGACTGTGGCGATTTTTCCCACGGGAACGGAGATTATAGAGCCGGAGGAAGACCCGAAGGATGGAGATATCATCGAGTCCAATTCCAGAATGTTTGAGGCCATGGTGCGGGAAAACGGCGGCCAACCCTGCCGGTTTGCTCCCATTGCCGATGATTATGAGAAGATTAAATCTAGTATATCTGAGGCAGTGGATCAGTTTGATATGGTGATTGTCAATGCCGGATCCAGTGCGGGGACAGAGGATTTTACTGTCCACGTTTTGCGGGAGCTGGGGGAGGTTTTGATTCACGGTGTGGCGATCAAGCCGGGCAAGCCGGTGATTTTGGCTATTGTCCGGGGCAAGCCTGTCATCGGACTGCCTGGTTATCCCGTTTCTGCATATATCAATTTTGAAAATTTTGTGATTCCAGTTCTAAATCGGATGAACGGGCGGATTACAGAAAAAGTGCAGACGGCAGAGGCCGTTATTTCCAAACGCCTTGTTTCTTCCCTGAAGCACAAAGAGTATGTGCGGGTTAAGGTTGGAAAGGTGGATGATAAGCTGGTTGCTTCGCCGCTGGCCAGAGGAGCCGGGGCGGCCATGAGTTTGGTCCGGGCCGACGGATTCTGCGTGATTCCGCAGAACAGCGAGGGAGTGGAGGCCGGTGAACCGGTTACGGTGGAGCTTTATCGGACCATGGAGGAGATTGATCATACTGTGGTCGCCATCGGGAGCCATGACCTGATTCTGGATGTGATGGCGGATCAGATGCCAACGCTGTATCCGGGGAATTATCTGTCCAGCACCCATGTGGGAAGCATGGGAGGACTGATGGCGCTGCGCCGGGGTGAGGCTCATCTGGCGCCCACCCATCTTCTGGATGATGAGACAGGGACATATAATGTTCCGATTCTTCGTCGGATGTTTTCGGAACCCATGGCCCTGATTAAGGGCGTGGACCGGATTCAGGGAATCCTCGTGAAAAAAGGAAATCCTTTGGGGATAAAGGGGATCGGGGATTTAATAAATGTAAATTATGTAAACCGACAGCGAGGGGCAGGTACCCGGGTGCTGCTGGATTATAAACTGAAGCAGGCTGGGATTGATCCGGCTTCCATCCATGGCTATGACCGGGAAGCTGCAACCCATATGGCAGTGGCAGCGGCCATTGCAGGGGGAGACGCAGATGCGGGAATGGGAATCGAGTCTGCGGCCCGGGCTATGAATCTGGATTTCATTCCGGTGGGGCCGGAAGAGTATGATTTTGCCATTCCGGTGCGTTTTTTGCAGCTGCCCCATGTTCAGCACTTTCTGGAGGTTCTGACCAGCCGGGAATTTGCAAAACGGGTGGAAAAGCTGGGTGGCTACAGCCTGCGCCAGACGGGAAAAATTATATATATACAGTGATATAAAAAAGAAATAAGAAGAGGAGGAAACGGGATGCAAGCGAGGGTACGAGGCCTTTTCATCTTCCGGGAGCGCGGCCAGCCGGGAGAACCGGTAAAGGAGGCGCTGTTCCGGGAAGGAAAAGGCATGGAGGGCGATCGCCATGCGGATGGCGGATCCCGCCAGATTACACTTCTGGCAGGGGAGGCCAGGGACTGGATGAAGGAACAAAAGGAGCCGGGACTTTGTTTTCGGCGGTATAAGGCAAACCTGGAAACAGAGGGCCTTTCTACAGCGGAGCTGGTTTCCGGAACGATCCTTTCGGCCGGAACGGCTGTGCTGGAGGTGACGGAGAATGCCAAGGTCTGTTTTCCGGAATGCCAGCTCTTTCAGGAGGGAAAAACCTGCCGTCTTTCCAGAGAGGCACTGTTTCTTCGAGTGCGGAAGACGGGAACAATTTCTGAACAGGATATAATAAAGACAGGAGGGGTTTTAGATGAAACGATTAGTGAAAGATGAGTCACTCTGCATTGGCTGCCGCCAGTGTGAGGAAGCATGCTCCAAAGCCTTTTACAAGGTGGCGGATCCGGCAAAGTCCTGCATCCGTATTTCGGATAAAGAGGACGGAACCCATGGAATTGCAGTCTGCACCCAGTGCGGAAAATGTGCGGAGGTATGCAATACGGCTGTGATCAAGGCGGATGCCAAGGGCATATATCGCCTGAATAAGAAGGAATGTGCCGGCTGCCTGATGTGCGTTGGCTTCTGCCCGGAGAATGTTATGGTACAGTGTGATGATAACCTGGAGCCGTCCAAGTGTATTGCCTGCGGAATCTGCGTAAAGGCATGTCCGACCGGCGCTATCCGGATTGTGGAAGAATAAGAAAGATTTTAAGGAGGGAATAAAATGATTCATATGTGCAACCTCCCGCGTTACGCAGATGCGAACCCGGAAGAAATTAAAAAAATGAAAGATGCCCATGTGGTATTAAATGAGATTACATATGAGCCGAAACCGCTGCATCGCGGTTATACGGATAAGAGACTGAAAATCGATGTATCGGATAATTCCATCAGCATCATCGATATTCCGGAAGAGGTAAAAGAGAAATTTACCGGCGGTAAAGGCTACTGCCTCCGTTACCTCTGGGATGCCACAACCCCGGATACGAAATGGAATTCCCCGGAGAACGCCATTACCATGTCTGCCGGTCCCGTTGCCGGTATTACCCAGTATGGCGGTACTGGAAAGTGCCTGGTATGTACGATTTCCCCAATGACGGATATTCCGATTGACTCCAACGTAGGCGGTTATTTCGGACCATTCTTAAAATTCTCCGGCTTTGATATGATCGAGCTGACCGGTCAGGCAAAGGAAGACGTTATCATCGTCATTGATGGAAATAAGGGAACGATTTCCGTGGAAAAAGCACCTCTGGAGCATCTGGATGCCCATATCCTCGGCGAGGAGCTGACCACCATGTATGCGGATGATGAGAACGACCGGAAAAACGTGGCAGTTGTCTGCTCCGGTTCTGCTGCTGAGCACTGCAATCTGTCCATGCTGAATTTTACCTTCTATGATCCCAAGAGAAACGTAGTTCGTTTAAAACAGGCAGGACGCGGCGGTATCGGACGTGTATTTGCCAATAAGCACATCAAGGCTCTTGTCTGCAAGTTTAAAGGTGTAAAGGCAAACCTGAACGATGTGGCTGATATCAAGATTATCAATCGTGATGGCCTGAAATTCCACAGAGAGATGGCCAGCGAGGATGATAAACAGAACATGATGAGACGTCAGGGTACGGCTTACTCCCTGCGGACTTTAAGTGATTACGACATTCTGCCGACTCACAACTACAAGTACGGCGGAACGGAGAAGATCGATGAGATGGCACCGGAGGTATGGCGTGAGAAATGGCTGACTCAGGGCGGTTCTGACGGCTGCTGGTATGGCTGTTCCATGGCCTGCGCCAAGACGGCGGACCATTTCCTCTTAAAGACTGGCCCCTATAAGGGAGAGCGTGTCTGCGTAGACGGACCGGAGTACGAGAGTGCAGCCGGCCTGGGACCCAACTGCGGCATCACGGATCCGCAGGTAATTCTGGAACTGAACTTCTACTGCGATACCTACGGTATTGATACGATTTCTTACGGTACCATGACGGCCTTCCTGATGGAGTGCTATGAGAATGGTATCTTAAATAAAGAGAGAACCGGCGGCCTGGAGCTGGTTTGGGGCAACGCAGAGGCAGATCTGGAACTGCTGCATCAGATTGCAAGAAACGAAGGCTTTGGTAAGATCGGTGCTCTCGGCTCCCATAAGCAGAAGGAATACTTCGCAGAGCAGGGTTGGGGCGATATGGACTTCATGAATGATATTGCCATGGAGCAGAAGGGTCTGGAGTACTCCGAGTATTCCTCCAAAGAGTCTCTGGCTCAGCAGGGCGGCTACGGCCTGACCAACAAGGGACCGCAGCATGACGAGGCATGGCTGATTTTCATGGATCAGGTCAACAACCAGATCCCCACCTTCGAGGACAAGGCAGAGGCACTGTATTACTACCCGATGTTCCGTACCTGGTTTGGTCTTCTTGGATTATGTAAACTTCCGTGGAATGATATTGTTCCCGCAGACAATGCGACTACCGATGAACCGGCCAAGGTTCCGGAGCACGTAGACAACATGCTGGATCTGTACTATGGCGTAACCGGTAAAAAACTGGATCGCGACGGTATGATTAAGATGTCGGAGCGTGTATATAACTTCCAGAGAATCTTCAATATCCGCCTTGGAAAGGGACTTCGTAAGAACGATGCGATTCCGTACCGTTCTCAGGGCCCGGTAACAGAGGAAGAGTACCTGTCCAGACAGGAACGCTACGACGGTCAGCTGGTTGAGAGAGTCGGCCTGGCACCGGAGAAGGTAAAAGAAATGACGCTGCAGGAGAAGATGGAGGCAACCAGAAAGTATCGTGAGTCCGAGTACGAGAAACTGATCGATGCCGTATATCCGAAGCGCGGCTGGACATTAAACGGCGTTCCGACAGTGGCACACTTAAAAGAGCTTGGCATGGATCTGCCGGAGCTTCTGGAGATTGTAGAGCCGCTGCAGAACGTACAGCCATGATGCTGAATCACCGCCCCTATCCGGAATGGCATGAGGGTCTGACTATCCGCGGCGTCATGGAAGCGAAGCGCTTTACCTGGCCCAAGCTGGTGGTAAAAGTTAATGGCCAGCTGGTGTGGCCGAAAGACTATGACAACGTGGTGCTGAAGGAAGACGACGATCTTCAGATCATTCATTTGCTGGGAGGCGGCTGAGAAGCAGATCAGGGAGACCTCCGATAATAGAAAATGGTAAAATAGGGCAGCCATTGCTCCGGAAATGCAAAATGCATGACGGGCAGCGGCTGTCTTTTCTTTTTATTTCATAGGATTAGGGTGTCAAAAGGTCTGTGACCTTTGATATAAATTTGTACCTTGA
>CALAAS010000021.1 GCA_937885015.1 uncultured Clostridium sp. | reverse complement strand
ATATATTTGATAGCGGGAAAGCCGCTGCGCAGAGATTTGCGCAGCGGCTTTTTTGTGAGTAAACAAAACAAGAAACATAACAGGGGGCAGTTCACACAAGTCATAGACTGTGATGGCTTTAGTGAATACTTGTTTTACAGGGCAATCAGGGTGGCCTATAATGGGACTAACGAAGTAAGCAGCAAAAAGTAAAAGGCGATGGAGCTTAGTATGAGGAAAAAACTAGAAGAACTTGCCGACGAACTTCTCGTCGGAGCCTATGATTTGCATATCCATTCCCTGCCTTCTGTGTTTCCAAGAAAATTAGATGGATTTCAGTTGATTCAGGAGGCTGATGCGGCAGGAATGGCGGGAGTTATGCTGAAAAGTCATTATGAATCCACAGCATTGCGGGCAGAATTTATTAACCGCTACAGTGGATGCAGGACTAAAGCGTACGGTGGATTAGTGCTTAACTGGCCGGCTGGTGGGCTCAATGTATACGCGGTAATCAATGCTCTGAAAGCAGGGGCAAAGATTATTTGGATGCCCACAAGGGATTCGGAGAACAGCCTTCGTTTCGGCAATATGGATGGTGATTTTTTTGATAGGTCCGGTATTTCGATTCTGGATGAACGGGGACATCTGCAGGAGCGGGTCTATGATATTTTGGATGCGGTTAAGGAAAAAGGTGCATTTTTAGCGACTGGCCATATCAGTCCGGAGGAATCGATACTTTTGTGCCGGGAGGGAAGAGATAGAGGGGTTAATATGATTCTGACTCATCCGGATTTTCCAAGAACATTGGTCGATATTGATATGCAGGTGGAACTGGCGGATTTGGGGGTTTATATCGAAAAAACCTGGTTTAATATCGCATTGGGAGGCGTTTCTATAAAGAAGACGGCTGAAGATATACGGAGGATAGGAAGCAGAAGAGCTTATATTGCGACAGACCGTGGGCAGAAGGATATGCCCTCACCAACGATGGAAATGAAACGGTTTATTGGATCTCTTTTGGAAGAAGGATTATCTGAAGACCAACTTCGGGATTTGGTACAAAGGGTGCCTAGGGGGATCTTAAAAGTAGAACAGCAGTAATAATTTACATAAAAAGGAGGAAAAATGGTTATGAAGATGAAACGATTATTTGCGGGGGCGCTGGCGGCTGTAACAGTCTTAGGTATGGCTGGCTGCGGAGGTCAGCAGGCAGCTTTGCCAGAGTCAAAGGCGGCAGGGGAAGCGGGAAATGAAGCAGCTGCAGCGAGCGGGACAGATGCAGAGGTAACACTGAGCATTGGTTACACAACTGCATCCAATGAAGATGATCCGTATCATATCACAGCGCTTCGCTTCAAGGAAGTTGTAGAAGAAAAGACGGGAGGACGGATTGTAGTAAATGAATATCCCAGCAGTCAGCTTGGCTCTGAGCCAGAGATGTGGGAAGGTATGCAGACAGGAACGTGTGATATGGCGGTTATGACAAACGCCTATGTTTCTTCCTATGTTCCTGCCAATGGGGCATTGGATCTTCCATTTATTTTCAGCGATCTCGCACAGGCCAGAAAAATTGTAGACGGCGAGTTTGGTCAGGCTCTGATTGATAACATGGAGGGAACGGGAGTAACCTGTCTGGCATTCTCTGAGGGAGGTTTTCGCCAGCTCTGTACGCGGGATACAGAAGTAAAAGCGCCGGAGAATCTGGCGGGAATGAAGATCCGTTGTATGGAGACAAAAATTTACCTTTCCGCATATAAGGCTCTTGGGGTAAATGCAACGCCTATGGCGTGGGGAGAACTTCTGACTGCTTTACAGCAGGGGACGGTAGATGGCTGTGATGCACCTTTAAGTGTACTTTATACCAATGGTTTCCCGGACATCTGTAAATATATTGACAATGTAAACCTGTTTTATTCTCCGTTGCCGATCTGCATTTCTACCAGTGTTTTGGAGGGGTTATCAGAAGAAGATCAGGCGATTCTGAAGGAAGCTGCTGTGGAGGCAGCCAAGGCAGCACGAGACAACAATGATACAACAGCAGAAAAAATGGAAGAGGATCTGACCAGTCAGGGTATGACCATTGTTTCGGAAGAAGAGGTAGAAACAGAGAAATTCCAGGAAGCTGTAAAACCCTGTTATGAGGAGATGGAATCCTATATTGGTACAGAATGGGTAGAGCAGCTTAAAGGTCTGGTAGGAATGGAATAAAAGCCAGAAAGAAGGTTTGGACATGAAAAAACTGCAGCAAGTATCAGATTGCATCAATAAAATTGTGAGTTATGCAGGAATAGCTGTTTTTGTAGTTCTGATTGTGGCCTGTGTGGCTCAGGTGTTTTTCCGGTTTGTACTTAATAACTCCCTGTCATGGAGCGAGGAACTGGCACGTTTTAGCTTCATCTGGATGCACATGCTGGGAGCGTCCCTGCTGATTGAGGGAAGCGGACATGCAACAGTAACGGCGGTTTTGGATCTGCTGCATGGCGGAATTCGGAAAGTAGTAGATATTTTGATTGAACTGGTTATTTTCTTCAATGGATCCGTTATGGTGTACGCGGGCCTCAAGTTGGCCTACAGTTCCAGAAATAACCTTAGTACAGCTCTGTCGGTTCCGATGTGGTGCATCAATTCCTCGGTAGCAGTGGGCGGCTTGCTGCTGATGTTTCAGGCGATTGTAGCAATTGCAGTCATTGTGACGGCAACAGAAAGAAAGGAGGATAAACCGGTATTATGACAATCGTATTTATTGCTTTATTTGGTTTAATGCTTTTGGGTGTTCCGGTGGCATTTTCCATTCTTTCTGCCGGAATGACATACTTAGCTACGACGGGAGGGAGTCCTCTTGTGGTAGCGCAGAGATTGATTTATGGATTGAATTCCTTTACGCTTCTGGCGGTTCCGCTTTTCATTCTGGTTGGAAATCTAATGGATTTTGGAGGTATATCAAAACGCTTGACAGATTGGGCCAAGAGCCTCCTTGGCTGGCTTCCGGGTGGCCTGGGGATCGTAACCGTGTTTAGCTGTGCGATTTTCGCTGCGCTGACGGGTTCTGGTCCGGCTACAGTTGCAGCCATTGGATCCATTATGCTTCCATCTATGCTGCGGGCCGGGTATTCGAAAGATACAAGTGCCGGTTTAGTGGCGGCGGCTGGCGCTTTGGGGCCGATTATTCCGCCAAGTATTCCGATGATTATCTATGGTGTTACTATGAATCTTTCGATTCCTGCCATGTTTGTGGGCGGTGTGGTTCCGGGATTGGTCATAGCCGGTGCGCTTTCGATTGTGAATGTAGTGTTTGCATATCGTAATCCGGAGGTGTTAAAGCACGCCAAGACGATGAAGTTTGAGCTGAAAGTATGTTTGAAGCTTTTTTGGAAAGCACTTGGTGCGCTGGGACTTCCTGTTCTGATTCTTGGGGGAATTTATGGGGGGATTTTTACTCCTACTGAGTCTGCGGCTATCGGGATCGTGTACGCACTGATTCTCGGCTTTGCGTTGAAGGAGTTGAAGGTTCGGGATCTTCCTAAGATTTTAATTTCTTCTTTGAAAACTTCTACGATGGTTAATTTTATTATTGCAGCGGCTTCTTTGTTCTCGTGGGTTGTATCTAAATCGCAGATTGGAACAGTTATTTCCAATGCATTTATTGACCTGGTAGGCGGAAGTCAGGCGATGTACCTGCTGGTATTGGTGCTGGTCCTTTTGATAGTCGGCTGTCTGATGGATAATGTGGCTGCGACTTTGATTCTTGCTCCGATCCTGATTCCGGTTGGAATTACATTGGGATGTAATGAACTTCATATAGGACTTTTATTCTGTATTTGTCTGGTAATAGGGTTTGTTACACCGCCCTTTGGGTATAATCTGTTTACCGCAGTGTCGATTTCGGGGTTGAATTTTAAACAGGTTGTAAAGGGGTCATTGCCATTCCTGCTTACCGAAATTTTACTTTTATTTGTATTTGCGTACGTTCCTGGTATTATTACCTGGCTACCCAGACTGATGGGGTACAGCTTTTAAAATATAGAGGGAAAGATGAGGATGTTACAAGACTGCGAAAACGCTGAGTTTTGGGCATCCTCCTTTTTCTGCATCAGAGGGGGAATAAAAAATATCGGATTCAGGTATTTATATGGAGAAGGAAAATGAAGATTGGATTTGAAGTTTTTTTGGAAGCAGCAAGGGAACTGAGTATAACAAAGGCGGCCAATAAGCTGCATATTACCCAGCAGTGTGCCAGTGATCATATTAAGCGTCTGGAGCAAGAATACAATGTGATTTTATTTGAACGGAGACCCAAGCTCAGACTAACACCAGCAGGAAATATTATGATGCATAGCCTGCAAAATATACAGATTATGGAAGCTGGTATGAACAGTAGTCTGGCAGATATTTCGGGTGGCACAAGGGGAAGATTTACGTTGGGAATCAGTACCTCCAGGGCGCCGATTATTCTTCCCCATGTATTGCCGAAATATTATCAGGAGTATCCGAATATTAATATTTCTTTTACAGAGGAGGATACACAAATCTTAGAGGGACGCCTCCTATCTGGCCAGGTGGATTTATTTATCGGAGTTAACACAACACCTCATGCGGAATTTGAGATTTCTACGCTGGTAACGGATGAGATTATGCTGGTTATTTCGGCTGGCCTTTTGAATAAGCACTTTAATGAAAGCGAGATCCGACAGATGGGAAATGGGATTGACTTGAATCATTTTAGCCATATTCCTTTTACACAGAGTTTTAAAACGGGAAAAGTAAACCATGCAATACAGGAATACCTGGATTATTATAATGTGAAACTGGATGTGATTTATAATATAAGCGATAGTGAAACGCAGATTCTTTTATGTGCCTCTGGAATTTGTGCAGCACTTTGTCCAAAGATGTTGCTGGCGACAGCCCATCGTTATAATATATCCTGTGAAAAAAAGAATTTCCTCTATATGTTTCCTATTAAAAATCTGGGGAGAAAGCTGAAACTGGATCTGGTTAGTCACAAAAATGCACTGTATCCTGCTTATGTTCAGGGATTTATTCGCATGATGCGGGAAGAGATGCCTGCTATTGCTGAGCAGAGTAATACCTGGGCTATCTGGGATAAATAAAATTCCTGCACTTTTTGTTTTTTTAAATTAAATATTGATTTTCAATCAATAATCTGATATGTTTAAACTTGTAAGAATGTATATTTGACAAACACAAATTGCTATACAATGATACAAAAGCAAGGGATTTTATATGGGAAGACTGGAAAATAAGGAGCGGAGGCTCGAAAGAATTATTCATCTTGTAAATGAACGCCAGCGGATTACAACGGTGGAACTGGCGGAGGCTTTGCAGGTTTCGGAGATGACGGTTCGGCGTGATCTAAATTTACTTCAAAAGAATGGATCAATTCAGAGAAAACACGGATATGCAGTTGCCATGGAACACGTGGCGGGAAATGGACAGACAGAAGAAACGGATTGTTATGATTTTGGTCTGGCCAGTACCCAGTGTATGAAGGAAAAAGAAAAGATTGCCAGATATGCGGCCTCTTTAATTGAGCCGGAAGACTGGATTTTTATGGATAATGGGACAACCACAGCGCGTCTGGCGGCTTTTTTTCCGACAGGGTTTTCGTTTACAGCGCTTTGCAGCAATGTGGCTCTGATGTCAGGAATTTTAAAATATCCCAATATACATCTGATTATGCCGGGAGGGTATTATAATCGGGTAGATCAGACGTTTTCTTCTGCGCAGGCAGAAAGCTTTATTCGGACGCTTCGGGCCAATAAAGTGTTTCTTTCCGCTTCCGGCGTACATAAAACGCTTGGAATTACGTGTATCAATTCCCACAGCAGCCTGAATAAACGGGCGTTTATCGAGTCAGCGGCAGAAAAAATCCTCTTGGTGGACTCCAGTAAATTCGGGGTGGTTACGGCCAATCATTTTGCGGAGCTGGATGAGATCGATATGATTATTACGGATGGTGGGATTGATCCTGCCTGGAGAAAATACCTGGAAGAATGCGGAATTGATGTCAGAATCGTATGAGCCGTAAGTGATATTGGAAAATAAAATAGAAATGCAAAAATCGCCAGAATCGGTATTTGCCGGTTCTGGCGATTTTTGTGTGGAGAGAAGCCGCAAAACGGGAGAAGAGCGGCGAAAAAATGCTTGCCCTGAAACAAAAATATATGTTTGAACGAACGTACGAGATGTGAAAAGTATTGAAAAAAATGGCGAAAAAATAAAAAATACTATTGACATTGCATAGAAAATACAGTAATATAAGGAACATAAAAAACACAAAACAAACAATAAACAAAAAATACGTGTTCGAATAGACAAAAAACAAAGGATGAAAATCAGGGAAGAGGGTGGGGATTGTGTTTACGGAAATTACAGATGATTTAACCGGGGCAGCGGATTCTGGCAGTTATTTTACGGCCAGGGGGCAGAGGGTGACTTTGTGTGTTTCCGGGGATACGAGTCTGAAGCGTGAAGAAGGTGGCCTTCTATCGGTCAATCTTTCATCCCGGAATGTTAGGCCGGAGTTTGCCTATGAAACTCATTTCAATATTATGAAACGCCTCAGAAATTCGGATAAGGATTTTATGATGAAAAAAATTGGAACCGGCTTTCGGGGAAATGATCCCATGGAGCTTAAGGGACTTTTGGAGTCGGAACCGGATTATCTGGTTTTTGTGGTGGATCATGCGCCAGATTTGGGGACATTTACCCTGTATGGAAATCAGTACTGTGAGGGGGAGATTCTTACCAAATCCCTGTATGCCAATGACCCGGTCATGCCGCCCAGAGAATCCTATATTCCTTCGATTTTGGGAAATGGCAGCGGGATGAAAACGGGACTTGTGGATATTGATGCGGTCAAGGGAGGCCGTATTCTGGAGGAAACCGCGAGGCGGGTGGAGGAAGGATGCCGGATCCTGGTATTTGATGCCATTACCCGGGAAGATACCATGGAACTGATTCGGACACTCCGGCCAGTTTACCCAAGAGTGTTTTGGACCGGGTCCCTGGGAATTGCAGATGGATTGGCGGAATATCTGTTTGGCCCATGGCAGGAGTCGGTTTTTCCGGCAAGGGACATCCGGTGTCTGGGAGTGTGTGCCTCTGCCTACGGAATTGCGAAGAAACAGATGGAGTTCAGTAGAGAAAAAGGTCTTCATGTGACTGAAATTGATATGGATTCCTATATAGAGGGAAACGATGAGAAAGTTGTGAAACACTGCATTGATGAGACGCTGGAGTGGCTAACAAGAGAGAATACGATGGTTGCACCGATTGTGGATCGGTATTCCTACAAACCGGGAACCAGTGGAAAAATTCTGGAGGCAGTGAGGCGGATCAGTGAAAAAATCTGCAGAAGTGAAAACTTTGATCGATTGACTGTGGTTGGGGGAGAGACATCTCAGAATGTATTTCAGGTAACGGGGACGAATCACCTTTTACTGGGAAGGCCTCTGGAGCCGGGAGTGGCCCAGGGAACAATTCTGGATGGAGTTATGGCAGGAAAGGAATTTTCCCTGAAAGGCGGCAGCATGGGGATGGAAAATACCCTGGAGAAAATGATGTGCCGGATGGAAGTGAAATACTGATATAACATCAGATCGGCTCGGCTGCTGTTTCTGAGGCGATATGGACAAAGCGCATGTGGACAGAAGGGTGACACAGAAGAGTGGCATAGAAGGGTGTGGGACAGGTGGAACAAAAAGACTGGAGAGTGAGATATAGAAAACAAATGCAGGAGGTAATGGAGTTTTCCAGACTGGCATATCAGAAAAATCTGGTTAGTGCAGCTGGCGGAAATGTCAGTGCCCGATGCGGAAACTGGGTGGCGATTACTGCCAGCAACACGGCACTCCGCAGCGTCACGGAGTCGGATCTGGCGCTGACGGATCTGGAAGGGACGGTTCTGGATGTAAAAGAGGGAGGAAAGGCTTCCAAAGAGACTCCATTTCATATCCATGTATATCGCCAGCGGCCGGATGTGAATTTTGTGATGCATCTGCACCCCTGCTACAGCATTTTATGGTCCCTGACGGGAAAAACGCTTCCTCTTTTAACAGAGTCTGCCAGACTGAAGCTTACAGAGGTTCCGATCATTCGGGATGAGAAGCCGGGAAGCCGGGAGTTGGCGGAGGCAGTTTGTCAGGCACTAAAGGAGGCACCGGATACAGTCAATGCGTTTATTCTGAAGAATCATGGAATTTTAGTGATGGGAAGTACCATGGAAATGTGTTTTGAACGGGCAGAGCTTTTAGAGGATACAGCGAAAATTGCTGTTTTGTACAGTATTTTGACAAAGTAAGTGTAAATATGCGACAGCCTTGAGCTGCTGCGTAAAACCATATATTTCAAGGAGGGTTATTTTATGAGAAAGATCAACAGACTTGGAGCACTGGCGCTCTCGGCGGCAATGGTAATGGGCACTCTTGCAGGGTGTTCCGGCAAACCGGCGGAGCCGGAAACTGCGAAAGCAGCAGAGGCTGGAGAAACTGCGGCGGCGGAAGAAAAGAATGAGCCGGCGGCGGATGCAGTCACTTTTAGCGTGACGGCAGACGTAACAGGTGACCGGGCGCCGTACGTAGAGCAGTTTGCCAAGCTGGTAGAGGAAAAAACGGAGGGACGGTATGTGGGAAATGTAATTGCAGCCGGTTCTCTGGGATCTGGTGCAGATGCAGCACAGATGCTTCAGATGGGCACGCTGGATCTTCTGATGAGTGATGATATGACCATGGATGGCGTTCTGGATGGAAAACTGGGTTTTGCGTGGCTGCCGGGTCTGGTTGAAAATGAGGAAGAGGCAAAAGCGGTTTACGATTATGGATGGATTGCGGACCGGGTTTCTGAGATTATGGCAGAGAATAAGCTGATCCGTCTGTCCTCTTACAGTAACGGATTTCGCCAGGTGGGAAATATTAAACGTCCGGTTACAGAGATGGAGGATTTGAAGGGTCTGAAAATTCGTACCCCCTCTGTTGATTCGGTTGTAAATTTCTATGAAAAATGCGGTGCTCTTCCGGTTATGATTTCCGGTTCGGAGGTTTTGAATGCGCTGCAGACAGGCACAGTGGATGGTCTGGACAATGCTGTATTTAATTATACGAATCAGGGTATTACAGATGTAATTACGCATATTACAGAGCTGAATTACTGCTATTCTGGTGGATGCTTTATTGCAGGTCAGCCATTCTGGGATAAGCTGAGCGAGGAAGATAAAGAGATTTTTAAGGAGTGTGCGAAAGAGGTCTCCGATGACTTTACAGAATTTTTCAATGATAAAACACAGAAGCTGATGGAGGAAGGCGAGAAGAATGGTCAGTGGACCGTCGATCAGCCATCTGAAGAGATGAAGACACAGCTTCGGGCCATTTATGAGCAGATCTGGAATGAGTCTGTGGATACATATGGAAATGAAATCATGGATCCGATCATCAGCGGCGAGTACAAGAACAAATAATCATAAGTTTTGAGCTTTCAGGCTGGTCCAAGGCGGAGGCCCGGGATCAGCCTGTTTTGCGCCGCGGGGCAACGCAAACTTGTTTGTAAGGAGGAAGAATGGGATCGTTTATGAAGGTTGCAAAAAAATTTAATGATGGAATACTGCAGGTCGAGACCGTGATTCTTGGCATTATTACAGCGTTTCTGGTGGCCTGTATTTTTATTGAGGTTGTCTGTCGGTATTTCTTTTTCATCTCTGTTCCGTGGGCGGAAGAGCTGACCAGGTATCTGTTCATCTGGTTGACATATATCGGTTCCGCGTATGCGGTGTATTACGGCCAGCATACAGAAATTGATGTATTGCAGCAGGTGTTTGATAAATCAAAAAGTCCGCTGCGGGAGCGGGGGACAGTATATCTGAAATATGCGGCAATTCTTTCTACCTTTGCATTTCAGGTTGTTTTTGCGAAGGTGTTCTGGGACTACATGATGACGATTTTTGGCTCGGCACAGACATCGCCGACCATGCACATTCCCATGGGACTGATTTATCTTCCGGTGTTTGTCGGAACAGTTATGGCGGCATTTCATTGCGTCTATATGCTGTTGGCAGAAATGGCGGGTTCCGAAGACAGGAATCGGGAGATGGAAGCCAGGGAAGAGACGAAGGATGAGGAATGACGGGAGGTAGGATATGTCTGCGTTAAATGCATTGTTGATTTTTCTGATTTCATTTATGTTGATAGCGATCCTGTTTAAAATGCCGGTTTCATATGCGCTCGGATCATCATCGCTGCTGGTTTTACTGTATGCCGGAATTCAGGTTTCGATTGTTCCTCAGTTTGCTTTTTCCGGCATTGACAGTTTTTCTTTTTTGGCAATTCCATTCTATATTTTTGCCGGCGTAATTATGGAATACAGCGGTATTTCCAGAATGTTGATTAACTGGATAAAATCCTTTGTGGGCCATGTGAGAGGCGCAACTGGTATGATTACGATTTTCGCCTGCATGGCATTCGGCGTCCTGACGGGGTCTGCCATGGCTACCATCAGCGCCATCGGAAAAATGATGGTGCCGGAGCTGAGAAAGGAAAAGTATCCCAATGGCTATGTGTCGGCACTTTTGGCTGCCACCTGTTTCCTTGGTATTCTGATTCCTCCGTCGGTTCCAGGCATTATGTATTCTCTGGCATCGGGAACTAAGATTTCAGAAATATGGATGGCCACCATTGGGCCGGCGTTTGTTTTTGCGGTGGGATATTGCCTGGTTAATTATTTTAGAATTGCGCGCCGTCAGGAAAAGCCGGAAAAAGTGACAGTTGATTTTTCTGTCAGACTGAAGGATATCAGCAAGACAACGATCCTGGCGTTTCCGGCGCTGCTGATGCCGATTATTATTTACGGCTCCATTTACGGGGGATTCTGCACAGTAACCGAGGCTGGAGCAGTCAGCTGTGTGTATGGCATTCTGTATTATCTGGCAATTAAGTTTATCATGAAAAAACAGATTCACATTACATTCTTTAAGATGTGTGCCATTGCTGGTGCTTCTACGGCAGTAATCGGTCTCCTGAATGCGTTTTCCCAGGTGGCAGGAAAAGTTATGACGATTGTGGGAATTTCCAATTTCCTCTCTCAGCTGATTACCTCCAATATTTCATCGGAAATTGGCTTCCTGATTATGATCAATGTACTGTTTCTGTTTATGGGAACCTTTATGGATATCAATGCGACGATTTTGATTATGACGCCGCTTCTGCTTCCAGTGGCACAGACCTACGGGATTACACCGCTTCATTTTGGAACGATTATGATCGTAAATATGTGTGTCGGTTTCCTGACGCCTCCGTTTGCGGTGGGAATCTTTGTGTCATCAAAGATTGCGGATGCCACCTTTGGAGAGACGGTAAAAGAGGCGGTGCCGTTTATGCTGGTTGGCCTGATTGCGATTATTGTGACAACCATGTGTCCGGATTTTATATATATGTTTGTTTAATAAGTAAATAAAAAGATTGGATGGGAGAAAAGAAATATGCTTGGTAAAGAAGTGCGTATGAAACGGCTGATTCCCGGAGAGGATGGGAAATATTTTGGATTGACGGTGGATCATGCCATTGCCCGTGGGGTTATGCCGGGACTTGATACGATTGATCAGACGCTGCGGGAGATGGTGGCGGGCCACCCCAATGCGATTACCATGAATAAGGGGATTGCAGATAAATGCTTCCGGCCGTATGCGGGACAGGTTCCGCTGGTATTAAAGCTTACGACTTTTGGGGTCTATCATTTTGATTCGGATGTTCAGACTGCAGATATGGAAGAGGCGCTTGCTTATGGTGCAGATGCCGTTTCCTGCGGCTGTATAGTCGGAGGGGATAATCAGGAGCAGCAGCTTCATCAGCTGGCGATTATCAGTAAAGAAGCGCATAAATACGGTATGCCGCTGATCAGCCATATTTATCCGAGAGGGAACCGGATTGAGAAGAGCGAACAGTATGCGACAGACAATGTGATTTATGCAGCCAGGGCGGCTGCAGAGCTGGGCGTTGATCTGGTAAAAACCAATTATACAGGTGATATAGACAGCTTTGCAAAAGTGGTGGCATCTGTGCCGACCCGGGTGGCCATTGCGGGAGGAACCAAATGCGGCAATGTGGAAGAATTCCTGCAGCAGACCAGAGAGGTAATGGATGCGGGGGCGGCCGGTGTGACGTATGGCCGGTTTGTATTCCAGTATCCCCATACAACCGCTTTGGTGAAGGCGCTCGGGGAACTGATCCACAAAGGACGAAGCGTAAAGGAAACGATTGAGCTTCTGGCGGAGCTGGAGGCCAGAGAAGAGGGAAGATAGAAGAGAGGAGCAGGGATGGTATTACAGTTTGATCAGTCAAAGCCTGGAGATGTGGCGGCATTTGGACGGGCGACCATTGACCTTTATGCCAGTGAAATCGGCCCGATGGAGGATGCTGTTACGTTTCGCAAATATGTGGGCGGTTCTCCGGCTAATACTGCTGTGGCCATGGCGCGGCTGGGAATGAAGGTAGGATATATCGGAAAGGTGTCAGATGATCCCTTTGGCCGTTTTATCACGAGTTTTCTTGGCAAAGAGGGAATTGATGTATCTCATATCGCGGTGGCAGATGCAAAATTTCGTTCCGGTGTTACCGTGGGAGAGATTCTTCCGGAAACCTGCAATTGCTTTATGTACCGGAATGACTGCGCAGACCTTCACATAGAGCCGGCAAAGATGGATGAGGCATATATTGCCTCCCACAAAATGCTGCTGGTTTCCGGAACGTCGCTTTCCCATTCTCCGGCCAGAGAGGCTGTGTTTGTGGCTGTGGAAATGGCTCGCCGAAATGGAACGAGGGTGGTTCTTGACCTGGACTATCGGGAGGGAACCTGGGATAGTCCCGAGGAGGCCAGCACATACCTGACTCTGGCGGCGCAGAGAGCAGATCTGGTAATTGGAACGCGTGATGAGTTTGATGTGATGGAGCGGCTGTTCCATGAGAATCATGGGGATAACAGGAAGAGCGCCGATTGGCTGCTGGCGGAAGGCGTTCGGATGGTTTCTATTAAAAATGGGAAAAAGGGTTCTTTTATTTTTACAGAAGATGCCTGCGTCCGGGGCGGCATATATCCAACAGAGGTACTGAAAACCTTTGGGGCGGGGGATTCCTATTCCGCTGCGTTTTGTTATGGCATGCTGCATGAAATGACGATAGAAAAGTCTTTGCGGTACGCGGCGGCAGCATCGTCCATAACGATTACAGGGCACAGCTGTTCTGATGCTATGCCAACGCTGGAACAGGTGGAGGCGTATGTGGCGGAACATGAATACGTATTATAAAGAGGAACATATCAGAAGATGGGGTTGCCAGCCAGGCGGTCCCGTTTTTTATTTTATAGGACAATGCGTCCTATAAAATAAAACGCTCCGCGGGGATCGCCATGCGGCGGAAAGGAACTTTGCCGCAGAAGCGACCCGCCGCAGGCGGAGAAGCTCGCGGGCGAGCTTCTTTTTTGCCTTGTTTGCCCGGGTGGAGGTTTTGTGAGGCATTCTGTAAATGTCAATGAATTCCTGTGTCGAATAAAAAGATTTGATTTTTGAAAAAAATGGTATATAATAAATACGTGAAAGATATTCGTGCGTTTCTTATTTCTTAATTTGAATCCCCAAATACGATTTGAGACAATTAAACATGGCAAGGAGAATGACAGTAGAATGAGAGAAAAGTTAAAGACACTGCCTCTGGTACAGCTTCGTGAGCTGGCAAAGGCACAGGGCGTGAAGAGCGTGACGACGCTAAAAAAGGCTGAAATTATAGAAAAATTGTGTGAACTGGCGGAAAGCGGCCGGGAGGAGAAGAAGGAAGAAACAGCCCCTGGCGCGGCAGTTGCCGGAGAAAGGGCGGGAAAGGCCGGAGAAAATGAGAACGTGACGCGAGGGCAAGAGGGTGTTTCCCGCCCGTCGGATGGCCAGCCGCGGAGAAGAGAAAACACGAGATACACGGAAGGGCGCAGGCGAGAGTACACGCCTCGGAGCGAGAACGGGTCCCGCGGGGAGTACGCGCCTCGGAACGAGAATGGGTCCCGCGGGGAGTACACGCCTCGGAGCGAGAATGGATCCCGCGGGGAGTACACGCCTCGGAGCGAGAATGGATCCCGCGGGGAGTAC
>CALAAS010000020.1 GCA_937885015.1 uncultured Clostridium sp. | reverse complement strand
AACCCTCGCGCCGCTACTAACGACCTACTCCCTTTCCAGGGGAGCCCCTTCAACCTCTTGGGTACTTCTGCAGGCTGAATATATTTCAATATTCAAATGTTCCGTTTTATAGCGGAGAGAGTGGGATTCGAACCCACGCGCCCTTTCGGACAAACGGTTTTCAAGACCGCCTCGTTATGACCGCTTCGATATCTCTCCAAACAAGTGCTTATGTATTATACATAAGTTCCGGCATCTTGTCAAGAGTTTTTTTATCTTTTTTGGTCACCGGTTCAGGTCCCTGTCCGGAGCGCCGCTGCCGTTTTTCTCAAGCGACAACGTTCATCATTTTAGCACGCCATTCCCTAGTTGTCAACCATTTTTTTCATTTTTTATTTTTACTTTTTATCCCCCGCTTCGGCACACTCTTTCCCATCTTTTTTCAGATGCTTTTCCAGAGCATTCTCAAAAGATGGATCCATCATAAGCGCCTTTGCAATTACCATATCTTCTGGGGTTGTAACTTTTATATTCCGATAACTCCCCTCTGTCAGGCGAACCCGTTTCCCCATCAGGCGCTCTGCCACCATACCATCGTCTGTTATTCCCTGCTGCAGGGATTCATCCCCCATCAACCGTCCGTAAGCTTCCATAATAAGAGGAAATGAGAATGCCTGCGGCGTCTGAATCATCCAGACACGGGAACGATCCGGCGTACTGGCGGCAAATCCATCCTCGTCTGCCAACTTAACTGTGTCTTTAGACGGCATTCCGGCCACACAGGCCCCATAATCTTCTGCATCCTGACAGACTCTCTCAATAACCTCAGCCTCAATCAGAGGGCGGGCACCGTCATGAATCAAAACCATATCGCCATCCCCGTATCCAAGCCGCGCCAATTCTTTTAATCCTTCATACACGGAATGATACCGCTCTTTACCACCGGGCACCACCGAACGAACCCGGGTAAAGCCATAGGTCTCCACAATATCGTGCCAGCAGAAATCCACAGACTCTTCCCCCGTTACCAGCACAAGATCCTGGAACATACTCGCCTCAAACGCCGCCAGGCTGTAACACAGAAGCGGAGCTCCGGCCAGAGTCATAAACTGCTTCTTTGTACCGCTTTTCATGCGGCTTCCTTTTCCCGCTGCCAGTATAATCGCTCCAACTCTTCCCCGTCCCATAAAAACATCTCCCCTTCCGGCTTTCTTTTACCGCTCTCCCAATTTCAAATTCGGAATCGCATTCAGATCCCATCCCGCCCTGGAACCCTTCCGGTATTCATAATAGGCAGCCACACCAATCATAGCTGCATTGTCCGTACAGAAAATCGGCGACGGATAATAAAATTTCAGACCAGCTTTCTCGCACGCTGCCTTCATGCCCTCCCGGAGCGCTGAATTTGAAGCTACTCCTCCGGCAATGGCAACTCGACTATAGCCATATTCCCTGGCTGCCTCGATTGTATGTGATACCAGAACTTCTACCACCGCATTCTGAAAAGATGCAGCCAAATCCGGAACACATATCTCTTCGCCGGTCATTTTGGCGCGGTTAATTTCATTCAGAACCGCTGATTTCAGTCCACTAAAACTGAAATCAAACGGATTATCCCCTACCTTTGCCCTTGGAAATGCATAGGCATGAGGATTTCCCTCTCTGGCCGCCCGATCTACCTTGGGGCCCCCCGGGTATCCCAGGCCAACCGCCCGGGCCACTTTATCAAAGGCCTCTCCTGCTGCATCATCCCGGGTCCGCCCGATAATTTCAAACTCTCCGTAATCTTTTACAATCACCAGATGGGTGTGACCGCCCGATACAATCAGACACACAAAGGGTGGCTCCAGATCCGGGTTCTCAATAAAGTTAGCTGACACATGCCCCTCTATATGGTGTACCCCCACCAGCGGTTTCCCTGCAGCATAAGCCAACGCCTTAGCCTCTGCCACTCCCACCAGAAGAGCACCCACCAAACCAGGCCCATAGGTTACGGCAATGGCCGTCATGTCCTCCAGCTTCATATTCGCCTCTGTCAGCGCACTCTCAATGACCTGGTTGATCTTCTCAATATGCTTTCGCGAGGCAATCTCCGGCACCACGCCGCCATACAGCGTGTGAAGTGCAATCTGGGAAGAAATCACATTGGAAAGCACCTGACGTCCATTTTTCACAACTGCTGCCGCCGTTTCATCACAGGAACTTTCAATTGCAAGAATGTACACATCCCCCTTTGATGTCTGAACACTCATCTTCCCTCTCCCCCTTCCGTTTCTTCAAAAACCAGCTCTGCAGTCCATCCGTCACGGGCTGCTCTCGCCCGCGGAAAAATCTCCCGCACCCGATCCATATACTCTTCCGGCCTTGTCAGCGACGGACTGTAATGCGTCAGCCACATTTCTTTTGGCTGGGCCTCCTTTGCCAGACCAGCAGCCTCATAAAATGTCATATGTTTATGCTCTCTCGCCTTTGCTTCTTTTCCCTCTTCACCATACATTCCCTCACAGATGAAAAGATCTGCATTCTGAGCATATTCTGCAATCACAGGAACCGGGCGCGTATCCGTACAGTAAGAAACTCGAATTCCACGGCGGTTCTCTCCCAGAACCATATCCGGCGTCAGAATCCTCGTTCCGTCCTCAATGGTTTCTCCCTTCTGAAGACGGCTCCAGTATTTCTGCGGAATCTCCTGAGCCTTCGCCCGTTCCACATCAAAACGTCCCTTTCGCGGAATCGTAATCGCATAGCCATAGCAGGTAACATTATGGTTGACGCGATAGGCATCCAGCACATAGGGGCCAAGCTGAAGCTGCTCTCTGGGCTCCGTTAGTTCAATAAACTGAAGCTGGAAAGGCAGTTCCGGCGCAATCGTCCGGAGCGCTGTCACAACCCGCTCCAGTCCCCGGGGACCCACCATCGTAACCGGCTCCGTCCGCTCCGCATTTCCCATAGTCAGGAGAAGGCCCGGAAGGCCGCTGATGTGATCCGCATGGTAATGGGTAAAGCACATCACATCCACCGGCTTGGGACTCCAGCCTTTTTCCTTCAAAGCAACCTGGGTGCCCTCGCCACAGTCTATCAGTAAATTGCTTCCGGAACAGCGCACCATCAGCGACGTCAGCCACCGATATGGCAAAGGCATCATGCCCCCTGTTCCAAGCAAACACACATCCAACATGCATTTTCCTCTTTTCTGTCTCGTTTCCATGCCCAGGCTCTGTCCCATTCATCCCGGCACATTTTCCAAGGCATTTTCGTATTTTCTCCTAATCATACCATAAAAAGGATTGCCGTTGCAAGTATTATACCGATCTGTCAGAGGACTCCCGCTGCCCTCTCTCTACAGATACTCCAGGCGTTCTTCCCGATCCACAGGAATTGGGAATTCCGCAATCAGACGATCATAGCATTCTTCGCAGAGGTCAAAATGGTGCACCTCCCCATCTTTTTCTGAAAAATAACCCCAGCTCAGATCAAAACTGGCAGCTCCTTCCCGCAAAATACCATCTTTTACTGCCATCTTTTTTCCACACATATTGCAGCACAGCGTTTCCAATTGTCCATTTTCCTTATATTTCCTCATCGTATCCTCGCCTTTCTCTTGTTCTGCGCAGCCTGCCCTTCTGTGCTCACCCCTGTGATTTCTACAGCTGATTCCGCCCAATAAGCGCAAAGGGAGCACCGCCGCCTGCGATACTCCCTCATTATAATCGATTTATACCTCTTTTTCAGTGGAAATAATTTCAACTGCTGCGCCGCCACATAAGAAGCGCATCCTCAACTGGATTCGTATAATACCTTTTTCTGACAGCCTCCTTCAGAAATCCAAAGCGCTCATAAAGGCTTATGGCCGGCTGATTGGAAACTCTTACCTCCAACGTAATCGCTGTAACTCCCCGTTTACTGGCATCTGTTACCAGTACTTCCATCAATTTCCCGGCGTATCCCCGTCCTCTCATATCGGAGCGAACCGCAATTCGCATTAGTTCCCCTTCCCCTGCGATGACCCGGAAATTACAATATCCGACCAGACATTCTCCCTCCAAGATAACCCAAAGTTTGTCCAAATCACTTTCCAGAGCCTCCTGAAGCAAAAGCCGCGACCATGGCTCTGAAAAACACTGTCCCTCCAGACGGGCCGCTTCATCCAGATCCTCCGGCCGCATTTCTCTAATCATGGCCTCATTCTCCCATCTTCTTTTCCACAACTACAATTCCAGCTGCCAGTTTATCCATCTCCCCCTGACGCTCCGCAATTTCCCGCTCCCGCTCTGCCTGAGATTTTCGCAGGTAATCTGGTCTGTGCTCAGCCGCCGTCTCAAGCTGCCCCTGTTTTGCGTAAACCGCTCCCAGAGCAGCGACCGCAGCCGCCCTCTGCCGGTTTGCGTGGGCCGGAGGAAAAGAAACCGGAACTTTTATTTCCTTTTCAATAATCTCCCGGTTAACCGGCACCCCGTCCCCCAGGAAAATAACGCGCTCTCCCCGCTGATTCAATTCTTCAATCAGATCGTGAATATCTGCTGCCCACTGTTCCTTTACCACCTGAAATGAATCCTCGAATCGGTAAAGTCCCGTATACACCTGATGGCGTCTCGCATCCATTACCGGACAGATGAGAGCAGAGGCCCCATACAGACAGTATGCCATGGCATCCATGGTCGGCACATGGATCAGAGGCCTGTCCAAAGCCATCCCAAGCCCCTTTCCCGTGGCTGAACCAATACGCAATCCCGTAAAAGACCCAGGGCCTCCAGAAACTGCAATCGCATCCACACTGTGCAGATCAATCTCCAACATCCGCACCATCTCGTCAATCATCGGCAAGAGTGTCTGGGAATGCGTTTTCTTTAAATTCACCGTATACTCAGCCGTAACCACATCATCCGTCACAATGGCCACTGAAGCCACCAGCGATGAACTTTCAATTCCAAGAATTCTCATTCTATTTCCGCTCCTCTTCCACGGTAATCATCCGATAATCAAATCCTTTTTCCAGATTTTTCTCAATCCGGATCCGCGTAACCTGCTCCGGCAAAAGTTCCCGGATCAATTCCGACCACTCCACCAGGCAGACGCCCTCGCCAAAAAAACAGTCCTCATAACCGATCTCGTCCATTTCGCTGATATCACTGATGCGGTATACATCAAAATGGTACAGCGGAAGACGGCCATCTTCATACTGCTGTACAATGGTAAATGTCGGACTGCTGACAGGTCCTTCCACACCAAGTCCTCTGGCAAATCCCTGGGTAAACACTGTCTTTCCGGTTCCCATGTCCCCGTCCAGACAATAAATCTCTCCAGACTGAGCCATTTTCCCCAGCTTCTCTCCCAGAGCAAACGTCTCTTCCCGACTGTACGTCTCTATTTTCATACCGCGACCCCTTTTCTCTTCTTTTCCGGAACGTAGGTCTTCAGAATTTTCAAAAACGTCTCCCGTGCCGTCCCGTTCAGGGCGCTGTCTGGGATCAGATAAGCCTGCCCCTGTCCAAGATAGAGCATATAGACGCCAGCCACGTGCTTTACCTTGTAAAGCTGATCCCAACGAACCTCTCCTTTTTCCGTGCCCTGGCGTACCCGGATTCCCTCCGGTTCCAGATTAAACAGAATATCCGGTGCGTGTTCTGAACTTTTCGCCTGACGCTTTGCCTTCTGGCGGACCTGGAACAGCTGAAATGCCATAAAAAACAGCATTCCGGCTATGATCAGATACGCCACCTGGTCTCCCAGGAGATCCCTTTTATATATGACAAGCGCAAACACCGCCAGAGTTCCAAGAATTGCAAATACGCCAAAAGGACTTGCCAGATAATTATACATGGAAAATATGTAAATTTCTCTGGCGCTTACGCGCACCTTTAAATTCATTTTCTCCATCTTCCCCTACCTCTCTTCTTCCATTTTCATCGTCAGGGAAATGCGTTTCTTCTGCAGATCCACTGCCAGAACCTTCACATCCACCACATCGCCCACACTGACAGCCTCCAGTGGATGACGGATATAGCGCTCCGTCATCTGAGAAATATGAACCAGACCATCCTGGTGCACACCGATATCCACAAACGCGCCAAAATCAATCACATTTCGGACCGTACCCTTCAGCCGCATTCCAGGTTTCAGATCCTTCATCTCCATCACATCGGTTCGAAGAATCGGGCGCGGCATTTCCTCACGGGGATCTCTTCCCGGCTTTTCCAGCTCCTTCACCATATCCCGCAGTGTTGGCTCGCCAATTTCCAGCTCTTCTGCCAGCTCCTTAAAATCCCGGATTTTTCTTCCCAGGCCGGCAATTCCACCGGACAGCAGACTGTCCGCCCCGTATCCCAGCTTCTCCAGAAGCGCACGGGCTGCCGGATAGCTTTCCGGATGGACGCTTGTGGTATCCAATGGCTCTTTTCCCCCCTGGATCCGCAGAAAGCCGGCACACTGCTCATATGCCTTGGGCCCCAGCTTTGCCACCTTTAAAAGCTCTCGCCTGGAGGTAAAGGCCCCATTTTCCTCTCGGTAAATCACGATATTTTTTGCAATTGTCTTATTGATTCCAGAAATATACTCCAACAAAGAAGCCGATGCCGTATTTAAGTCCACACCAACCCGGTTGACACAGGATTCCACTACGCCCTGCAGTGCTTCCGTGAGATTCTTCTGATTCATATCGTGCTGGTACTGTCCTACTCCGATGGATTTCGGGTCAATTTTAACCAGCTCCGAAAGAGGATCCTGCAACCTCCTGGCAATGGAAACAGCGCTTCTCTGTCCCACATCAAACTGCGGAAACTCCTCCGTTGCCAGCTTGCTGGCAGAATAAACGGAGGCGCCGGCCTCATTGACAATCACATACTCCACTTTCTGCGGTATTTCCCTCAGAATCTCCACAATAATCTGCTCCGATTCCCGGGATGCCGTCCCGTTTCCCACAGAAATCAGGGAAACGCCGTATCGCTCAATCAGTTCCTTCACTGTTTTTTTCGACTCTTCCACTCGGTTCTGAGGTGCTGTTGGGTATATGACCGTCGTATCCAAAACCTTTCCCGTTCCATCCACCACCGCCAACTTACAGCCTGTTCGAAAGGCTGGATCCCATCCCAGAACCACGCGCCCCACAATAGGCGGCTGCATCAGAAGTTGCTCCAGATTCTTTCCAAATACATGGATGGCTCCGGCCTCTGCCGCCTCTGTCATCTCTCCGCGGATTTCCCGTTCAATCGCCGGCGCAATCAGACGGCGATAGCTGTCCTGAATAACCTCGGAAAGCACCGGTGCAGTCTCCGGATTATCCCGCAGGATAACTTGTTTTTCCAGATACCGCAGAATTTTTTCCTCCGGAGCCGTCAGGCGGACAGACAGAAACTTTTCCTTTTCTCCCCGGTTAATAGCCAGAACTCGGTGACCAGCCACTTTTTTTACCGGCTCCGAAAAATCATAATACATTTCATAAACCGACTGAGCCGCCTCATCCCGCCCCATTGCCTCAAAAAGCCCCTCCTGAAAACTGAGACGCCGAATATAACTCCGGTACTGGGCTGTCTCGCTGATCTGCTCCGCCAGAATATCTCTGGCGCCCGCGATAGCCTCCTCTGCTGTCATCACGCCCTTTTCTTCCGAAATATAACGTTTTGCCTCTTCCAGCAGAGATCCCTTTACCATCTGCTGCTGAATCAGAGCTGCCAGCGGCTCCAACCCCTTTTCCTTCGCAATACCTGCTCTTGTTCTCCGTTTGGGCCGATACGGAAGATACAGGTCTTCCACGGTCACGAGAGCCGCTGCCGCCCGGATCTGCTGCTCCAGTTCCGGCGTCAGCTTCTCCTGATCCCGGATCGAAGCAATTACCTGTTCTTTCCGCTCCTCCAGATTCCGAAGATACCGGAGACGCTCATCCAGACGCCTCAGCACCTCGTCATTCAGTGAGCCAGTAGCCTCCTTCCGGTAACGGGCGATAAACGGAATCGTATTCCCCTCATCTATCAGCTTAACCGCTGCCTCCACCTGTTTTCTTTCAATCTGAAGTTCTTCTTTTAATACCTGAATAATATCCATTCTGCACGCTCCATCTGATGTTTCTTTCCTGTCGGATAACTGACCTTCATCATACCACCCCTGCGCTTTTCAAGTCAAGTCTCTGCCCTGGTCCTCCATCTGGACAACCAAAAAAATCCGTGCTACAATCGTTTCAGAAAAACGACACCAAAAATAACATCATACTTACAAACACATGAGGAGGAAATAGTATCATGGACTATTACGATACCCCCAGCCAGGAGTCCAATTCCCAGAATAACGAAATGAATGGCCGCCGCCCGGACGCCAACCGCACCAACATGATGGCAGTCGCCTCGTTTCTCTGCGGCCTTTTTGGCCTTTTGAGCCTATGCTGCTGTATTGCCTTTCCGCTTTCCATCCTTCTCGGCGTTGCCGCCATTACGCTGGCCATCCTGTCTCGACGTGGCGAACCCTTTTCCGGCTATGCCATTGCCGGCCTGGTACTGGGCATCCTGTCCGTTGTCTTCGGCGTCATGGCCTTCGCCTATCTGATGATCGCCAACCAGATTATCACAGACCCGCAGATGGCCCCGATTTTTGACGAACTGATGGAGGAATATCAGTCCCTGTAAAGAAAGGCTAGTAAATCGATTTTAAAAATCAAAAGCAGTGCATTTTTGAGCAGAAAATTGCCCACAAGCAGGCAAATTCCGATGAGCAAAACGTTTTCCCAGATTTTTCGCGAAAACGTTTTCTTTTTTTTCCAACAATACACGTATCGGATCACCAAATACGGCATAGAAACCACCATAAAAAGCACCAGCGGGTGCAGAAGAAAACTCTGCACCAGATGCCCCTCTAAAAACGCCCGAAAAGCCCGCGTCCCCCCGCACCCGGGGCAGTAAAAGCCTGTAGCCGTATAGAAAAGGCAGGGCATATTTCCCTGCCCTGCCGTATTCTGCAGCTCCAGAACCGTCCGGAGCAGTCCCTCCTTCAGCCACCGAAGGATTCGATCCCAGTTTTCCATATCAGTTTTCACACCGGATCATCTGACGGATATCAGAAAAGGCTGCCGCAATCTTCTGGTAACGCGCCTCTGTCATGGATCCTGTCACCACGGCAAACTCGTCCATACCCGGAAGTTCTACCGTCTCCACCGGCCCGAAGGCCGCTGTCACGTCTGAAAGCTTTTCTGCTGCTGTTCCGGCAAAACGGATGAAATACCGGAAGGAAAGGCCATCCATACCGGCCAGCTCCTGTTTTTCATCGCTCCATCCCGCCTGAATATGATCCGAAAGATGGCCTGCTATTTCCATAATATCACTGACCACCGCACTGGCGGTCGGAAGCTTTCCGGCTCCGCTTCCGTAAAACATAACGGTTCCCACCATGTTTCCCCGCACCATAACGCCATTATAGACATCATTGACACTGTAAAGCGGATGATCTGCTCCGATCATCATGGGGCAGACATAAACGCTGACCCGCCCATTCTCCATCCGGCTGGTTCCCACCAGTTTCACAAGAGTATGAAGCTTTGATGCATACAGAAAATCCGTATCCGTAATATGCGTGATTCCCTCCGTGGGGACCTCCTCATAATTAACCTCATGCCCCGTCGCCAGCGCCGTCAAAATCGTAATCTTCCGGCAGGTGTCATACCCTTCCACGTCCGCTTCCGGATTGCGCTCCGCATATCCCAGCTCCTGGGCCTTCCGGAGAGCCGTCTCAAAGTTCTGTCCTTCCCGATCCATCTTCGTCAGAATATAGTTGGTCGTTCCGTTTAAAATACCACTGATCTCCTGAATTTCCTCTCCTGCCAGACACTGGGTCAGAGGGCGCAGCAGCGGAATACCGCCTCCCACACTGGCTTCAAACAGGAAATTTACCTTTTTCTCTTTTGCAATGGCCAGAAGTTCTGTTCCGTGAGCCGCCACCAGCGCCTTATTGGAGGTTACCACATGTTTTCCCGCCAGCAGACATGCCTTCGCAAAGGCAAAGGCCGGATTGACGCCGCCCATGGTCTCCACCACTACCTGAATGTCTTCATCTTTCTCAATCACAGAAAAATCATGAACCACCATCGATTCATGGGGATCTCCCGGAAATTCCCGCAAATCCAGGATATACTTAACTGAGATCTCCTGTCCCGTCTTCTGTGCAATCTTCTCTCTGTTTGTCTCTAATACCTCTACGACTCCGGAACCGATCGTCCCGTAGCCCATCACTGCAACCTGTATCATCGTCTCTACTCCCTGGCAATTATTTTCACGTAGTGCACACCTGCATTTTCTTCCATCTCTTCAACCATTCTGGAAATACTCCCCGTTTCCGGCCGAATCTCCACGCTCAGCGTCAGCGTTGCCACATTTCCCACCGGAATACTCTGGTGGATGGTCAAAATATTGGCTTTGCAGAGAGCTACAATGTGAAGCAGATCCGACAAAAGTCCCGGTTCATCATCCATCTGAAGAACCATCGTAATCGTCCGCCCTTTGTCGCTGTCGTAAAAAGGAAAAATGTCATCTTTATATTTATAAAATGAGCTCCGGCTGATTCCCAGCTTTTCCGTGGCCTCCTGAATCGTCATGGCCCGCTCTGACTCAATCAGACGTTTGGCCTCCACGACCTTTAAAAGTACCTCTGGTACAGCTTTTTCCTTCAGCACATAATATTTGCTTTTTTCTTCCATGTTTCCGCTCCCACTGCATCCGCGTGTTTGTCTCAGACACACATTTGTCTTCACAGGGAAGATAGTATCACATTTATCTCCCGGACGCAATCCTTTTTTTCAAAAACACAAACATAACCAGACACAGTACAATCTGAACCACACTGGATGCCGGCGTCGCCAGGCCCAGCTGGAACAGGCTGGTTCCCGGAATCCGGCTGATCAGATAAGCCACTGGAATCCGGACAAAAAACGCTCCGATAATTCCCTGCAGCATAACAAACAGCGTTTTTTCACATCCATTGTAATACCCCACAAAGCAGAACAGAAACGGAGTCAGAAGGCAGTCAATGGCATAGGCCTTCAGGTAGCTGTGGGCTGCCAGAATGACCGCCGCATCTCTGGAAAAAAATCCTGCCAGAAGGTTTCCATGAAAAAAGGCCAGGCATCCCATTACCGCCCCTGCCGCAAAGGAGGTCGCCATGCCATAGCACAGGGCCAGATCCGCCCGGTCCCTCCTTTCCGCACCCAGGTTCTGGGCTACAAACGCCGACATGGACTGCATATAGGCAGACGGAACCAGCATAATGAACGTACATACCTTTTCTGCCACTCCCACCCCCGCAGAAGGTACAACTCCAAAGGTATTCACAATCGTCTGAATTACCAGGAAGGAAATCCCCACCAGAAGCTCCTGCAGCGCCACCGGAACTCCAATGCGCAGTTCCGTACCAATCAGCTGCCTGTGAAACCGCAGATCTTCCCTGGAGAATGCAAAGGGCAGCTGCCGTTTCCGGATTACCAGAAGAGAAATCAAGACACTGACAGCCTGAGCTGCCACCGTCGCCAGGGCCGCCCCGGCCGCCCCCATTCCAAAGCAGGCCACAAATAGAAGATCGCCGGCAATATTAACCACACAGGCAATCGTTACCGTAAACAGCGGGGTTTTGGAATCCCCGATTCCTCGAAACACGCTGCCCAGCACATTGTAAGCCACAATAAAGACAGAACCCAGTCCACAGATCCGCACATACTCCACAGTCTGAGAAAAGGCCGCTTCCGGCGCATGGAGAAAACCAGCCAAAAATTCTGCGCCGCCCCCTACAATTGCCGTCATCAAAACTGCAAAAACGCCGAACAGGCAGATTCCGCTTCCGATTGCCTGCCCCGCCTCCCCGGGACGCCCACGTCCGATCCGCTCTCCCACAGCCACAGTAATTCCCATGGTCAGTCCCATGACAATCATAGTAGCCGTATGCAGCAGCATGCTGCCGGTAGCCACACCGGATACATCTTCCGTTGCTGCGAACTGTCCCACCACCAGAAGATCCACGCCGCCATAGAGCGCCTGCAGAAACAGCGTACAGATAACCGGAACGGCAAAGCTGAATAGCGAGGTGAAAATCTTGCCCTCTGTCAATGTTTTTGTCTTTTTCATTTTTCATCTCCCGTATATTAAAAAAGGAGCTCACCCGTGAGCTTCTCTGTCTGCGGCAGGTCGCTTCTGCGACAAAACTCCTTTCCGCCGCATGGCGATCTTCGCAGAACGTTTTTGATTTCATAGGACGCATTTTCCTATGAAATCAAAAAATAGGCGGAGGATGTCACAGACCAGGTTCCGGTCTGTGACATCCTCCAGGTTCTTCGGACTCCGCCGCCAGCTATTACCTTTTTGAAAAGACTGGCTTTCCGGTGCCTTAGGCCTCCTCCGGAGTCTGATCTTTTAAACTAATCCATTTTAAATATGCACTGATAAACAGATCAATATCTCCGTCCATCACGGCATTTACATTTCCATTTTCCGCATTGGTTCTGTGATCCTTAACCAGTGTATAGGGCTGCATCACATAAGAACGGATCTGGTTTCCAAAGTTGATGTCCTTGACATCCCCGCGGATATCCGACAGTTTCTCCGCATTTTCCTGCTGTTTCAGCATGTAGAGCTTTGCTTTCAGCATCTGCATAGCCTTATCCTTATTCTGGAACTGGGACCGCTCATTCTGGCATTGTACCACAATCCCGGTTGGAATATGGGTAATACGGATTGCCGAAGATGTTTTATTGATATGCTGGCCACCGGCACCGCTGGAACGGTACGTATCAATCCGCAAATCATCTGGATTGATCTCCACATCCAGATCTTCCTCAATATCCGGCATCACATCACAGGATACAAAGGAAGTCTGTCGTTTTCCGGCTGCATTGAAGGGGGAAATCCGTACTAAACGATGCACACCCTTTTCCGACTTCAAATAGCCAAAAGCATTTTCTCCGTTGATCTGCACGGTAATGGACTTGATTCCAGCCTCATCGCCGTCCAGAAAATCCAGAACCTCCGTGGTATATCCTTTTTTGTCAGCCCAGCGCTGGTACATCCGGTACAGCATACTGCACCAGTCCATGGCCTCCGTGCCGCCGGCGCCTGCATTCAACTTCAGAATTGCATTGCAGCCATCGTATTCCCCAGACAGCAGGGTTCGGGTACGGATATCCTCCAGGCTCTTAATAAAGTCATCCAGCATCTCCTGAATCTCCGGAATGACAGACGGATCATTTTCTTCATATCCCATCTCGATCATAACCTGGATATCTTCATACTGCTGTTCCAGATGACGGTAGGTATCCACCGTATCCTTCAGGTTCTTTGCTTCTCTGACTGTTTTCGTGGACCTCTCCGGATCGTCCCAGAATCCCGGTTCCTCCATGGATTTGTCCAGCTCTGCGATTCGCTTTACCTTATTATCCAGGTCAAAGTGAATCCCTCACTTCCACTAAAGTTGTATCATACGTTGATAACGTATATTTGAACTGATCTAATTCAACCATAGCTTCACCCACTTTCCTGTTTTATTTTTTAATAAATGATATATGAGTTCTACGACAGTTTTTTTCTGCCGCAGCACTGTTTATATTTCTTTCCGGAGCCGCAGGGACACGGATCATTGGGGTATACCTTCTTTTCCTCCCGGCGCTTCGGAGCCTGTGCCACGCTCGCGTCTTTATTGGTTCCCGTTACCTTGGCAGCCGGCTCACGTTCTATCTTCTGCTCTACCCGAATGTGGAACAGGATCCGGACGGTATCCTCTCGGATGGCAGCCGTCATGCTCTCAAACATGTCAAAGCCGTTTACCTTATACTCTACCAGAGGGTCCTTCTGACCGTAGGCCTGCAGTCCAATTCCCTCCCGCAGCTGATCCATATCGTCAATGTGAGCCATCCACTTGGCATCAATTACCTTCAGAAGAATTACCCGCTCGATCTCGCGGATCTGCTCAGCCGACGGAAACTGTGCCTCTTTTGTCTCATAGAGTTTCGTGGCCGCTTCCTTCAACATATGTTTCAGTTCGTTCTTCTTCATCTGCTTCTGATCTTCAGCAAGCTCCACCGGCTCCAGAGGCACGATCGGAAGCAGCAGGGAATTCAGCTCCGCCAGATCCCAGTCCTCCGCATTCTGATCCTCAGAAATGGACATATCTACGGCATTCTCCACCAGATCCGTAATCATCTTCATGATAACGGAGCGCATATTTTCTCCATCCAGAACCCGGCGGCGTTCCGCGTAAATCATCTCACGCTGCTCGTTCATGACCTCATCATATTTTAAGAGGTTCTCACGGATTCCGTAGTTATTGGTCTCAATCTTCATCTGAGCCTTCTCGATGGCATTGGAAAGCATCTTATGCTCAATCTGCTCATTCTCCGGCACACCCAGCGCGTTGAACATCGTCATCAGACGCTCGGATCCAAAGAGACGCATCAGATCATCTTCCAGGGAAATATAGAAACGAGATTCACCCGGATCTCCCTGACGGCCGGAACGGCCCCGAAGCTGATTGTCAATACGCCGCGATTCATGGCGCTCTGTACCGATAATCTTAAGGCCGCCAAGCTCTCTGGAAACCTCATCCAGCTTAATATCCGTACCACGGCCGGCCATGTTAGTGGCAATGGTAACGGCGCCGTGGATACCGGCATCGGCCACAATCTCTGCCTCCAGCTCATGGAATTTGGCGTTCAGAACCTTGTGGGGTACACCTCGCCGCGTCAGCATCTTACTTAAGAGTTCCGAAGTCTCAATGGTAATCGTACCCACCAGAACCGGCTGTCCTTTTTCATGAGCCGCTACTACTTCCTCCACAACTGCGTGGAACTTCTCTTTCTTCGTCTTATATACGGCGTCATCGTAATCGATTCGAATAACCGGCTTGTTGGTGGGAATCACAATAACATCCATCTGATAGATGTTTCGGAACTCCTTCTCTTCTGTCTGCGCCGTACCCGTCATACCGGCCTTTTTATTGAACTTGTTGAAGAAATTCTGGAATGTAATGGTGGCCAGCGTCCGGCTCTCCCGGCGCACATGAACGTGCTCCTTTGCCTCAATGGCCTGATGCAGACCATCCGAATAACGGCGGCCCGGCATAATACGTCCCGTAAACTCGTCTACAATCAGAACCTCGTCGTCCTTTACCACGTAATCTTTATCACGGAACATCAGGTAATTAGCCCGCAGTGCCAGAATGATATTATGCTGAATCTCCAGATTCTCCGGATCTGCCAGGTTTTCGATATGGAAGAAATCCTCTACCTTCTTAACGCCATCTGCCGTCAAATTGACAACCTTATCCTTCTCATTGACGATGAAATCACCACTCTCCTCAATCTCCTCGCCCATAATGGCAGCCATTTTGGAGAACTCGGCGGATTCTTCGCCCCGTACCAGCTGGCGGGCCAGAATATCGCATACTTCGTAAAGCTTTGTGGATTTTCCGCTCTGTCCAGAAATAATCAGCGGTGTCCTGGCCTCGTCGATCAGCACAGAGTCCACTTCATCGATAATGGCGTAATCCAGATTTCGAAGAACCATCTGCTCTTTATAAATCGCCATATTGTCACGCAGATAATCAAACCCCAGTTCATTGTTGGTCACATACGTGATGTCACAGCCATAAGCCTCACGCCTCTGATCCGGTGTCATGGAGTTCAGAACCACACCTACTGTCAATCCCAGGAAACGATGCACTTCCCCCATCCACTCGGCATCTCGTTTCGCCAGATAATCATTGACCGTGACAATGAATACGCCATTTCCAGCCAGCGCGTTCAGATAGGCCGGCGCCGTGGAAACCAGCGTTTTTCCCTCACCGGTTTTCATCTCTGCGATACGGCCCTGATGAAGAACAATACCGCCGATCAGCTGCACCGGATAATGCTCCATATTAAGGACACGCCGCGCCGCCTCACGCACCGTCGCAAACGCCTCCGGGAGAAGATCATCCAGCGTCTCTCCATTTGCCAGACGCTCCTTGAATTTTCTCGTATTGTCCCGCAGCTCATCATCCGACAGCTCCACCATCTGAGGGCGCATCGCCACAATTTTATCCACAATGGGATAAATCAGCTTTAATTCCCTCTCGCTGTGAGTTCCAAATACTTTCTCGATCAGCTTCATGCTTTACTCTCCTATTTTTCTATCTCTGTTTAATTCTTATTTTTATCATTGCTGTGTAATCTATACCGTCAAAACCGCACACTTTCAGTGATACAATCTTACTTATTCTAACACTATCAACCGTTTTATTCAATGACTTCATAAAAAGTTTACATATATTTATGGTGATGCTCAAAAAAGCTCTTTTTGTTACCATAATTCCATCTGTTATGGTAAACTTAGCAAATTGCACAAAATACATGTTCTATTTCTCGCTTATCCACATTATCCACATTTTATCCACCGTGAATGTTGAAAAGTTATACACAGCCATTCTTGTCCATTTTTCGGGAAAAAGCAGTTATACACCGACTTATCCACATTATCCACATTTTTTCTATGTTTATTAACACCATTCTCCTCCCATCTCCATCTCTTCCTTTTTTTGTGTACATCTCATAAACTTTCATATTTCGACAAAAAATACATCCCATTCCCTTGACAAATAGAAAGTCCCACCATTAATGTTACAATGGTTTTTCTCCCAAATAATTAAAACTTTTTAGAAATAATTAACAATAATTGTCGCAATAATTATGCATTTCCAGTTGAGTTTCACGAACAAAAGTGGTATACTTAAGCCATCCCAAGAAAAAGGAGCGATGATTATGCGTTATAAGATTACCGGAAGAAATATCAATGTTACCCAGGGGTTAAAAGCAGCAGTGGAGGAAAAGATCGGAAAACTGGAGCGGTATTTTAATCAGGATACCGAAGCGATCATCACATTAAGCGTCGAAAAGGAGCGCCAGAAAATTGAAGTTACCATTCCTGTCAAAGGTACCATCATCCGTGCCGAGCAGGAAAGCAATGATATGTATGTATCCATCGATCTGGTAGAAGAAATTATCGAGCGTCAGCTCAAAAAATACAAAAACAAAATTATTGACAAAAAACAGGCCGCTGTTGCCTTCTCCGATCTCTTCATCAACGAGGAATACGATTCCAGCGATGAGATTGAGATCGTAAAGGTAAAAAAGTTTGCCATGAAGCCCATGGATCCCGAAGAAGCCTGCGTACAGATGGAACTTCTGGGACATGCATTTTATGTATTCCTGAACTCCGAAACCGAGCAGGTTAATGTAGTGTACAAGCGCAAGGGCAATACCTATGGCCTCATTGAACCGGAATTCTAAACTGAAAAATTTCCCATAATAATACAAAAAGGCGCCGCCGGCCCGCGATGATATGACTATCAGCCGCAGGTCGGCGGCGCTCCTTTCTATTTATATTTCCAGATTTACTTCACAAAAATTTCTTTCGTGGCAATAACATCCACACCAGTTCCGGCCACATCGCTCACGATCACGTCGCCGATATGTACCGGTGCTTCTACCGTCACGCCCTTCAGAGCCTGAACACAATCAAAGATTTTTCCCTTGGGAATATCATTTCTCGTCTTAACCGATACCATATCCAGATGGCCCCCCGTCACTCCAACGATGGACGTCACGATACGAGTGGGGTTAGTCACTTCTTTTCTTGCGTAATCATCCCCGCGTTTGCAGGTGTTTCCCGTTACACTTACCACCTGGCCGCCGTCCATTTCCACGGTAATCATGCAGCCCAGAGGACAGCCGATGCAGATCAAATCTCTCTTTTCCATGCTCCTTACGCCTCCTCGATCTTAATCGTAATTTCCTTAAGCTCCGGACGGGAAGCAAGATCTGCTTTCTTAATCTTCACTTCCTCCATCTCTCCTGGCGCCATAACCGGGCGTTTCCGGTGTGCGACCCGCTCATCATCGTAATATACGCTAATATAGCAGTTCTTAAATACTGCCCCCACGCGGAACCGGACTGTCAACTCATCTGCCATGCGTTCCGGTGCAATCGTCTTCGGAACAGTATAGCGAACACCGCCTGTCGGAATCAGGCGAATTTCATGACCGCCGCCTTCGCTTAGCTGACCCTTCACATATTTTGCCGCATTGCCGCCGGCTGTGGTTGCCTCCTCAGAAACGTAATCCACCAGATCATGTACATGAAGCACATTGCCGCAGGCAAAAACGCCTTCAATATTTGTCTCCAGACTCTCATTGACCACAGGGCCGGAGGTAACAGGCTCAATCTCCACTCCCATGCCGCGGGACAGCTCATTCTCCGGAATCAGACCACAGGACAGAAGCAGTGTATCACACTCGTACTCCTCCTCCGTGCCAGGAATCGGTTTTCCGTGGGAATCCACTTCTGCGATGGTTACGCCTTCTACCCGGTATTTCCCCCGGATATCCACCACTGTGTGGCTCAGCTTCAGCGGAATCCCAAAATCATCCAGGCACTGTACGATATTTCTCTTCAGGCCACCGGAATAAGGCATCAGCTCTGCCACCACCTGCACCTTTGCTCCTTCCAGCGTCATACGTCTTGCCATAATCAGGCCGATATCGCCGGATCCCAGAATCACAACCTTGCGGCCCGGCATGAAGCCTTCCATATTGACGAGGCGCTGCGCCGTTCCGGCGGAGAAGATGCCGGCAGGGCGATATCCAGGAATATTCAAGGCGCCTCTGGAGCGCTCTCGGCAGCCCATGGCCAGCACAATAGCCTTCGCCTGAATCTCAAACAACCCCTCTTCCCGATTCATGGCCGTAACTACTTTATCACGGCTGATATCAATGACCATGGTATTCAGACAATACTCAATCTCCAGTTTCTCTACTTCATCAATAAACCGTCTGGCATACTCTGGACCAGTCAGCTCCTCCTTGAATGTATGGAGACCAAAGCCGTTATGAATACACTGGTTCAGAATTCCTCCCAGTTCCCGGTCTCTCTCCAGAATCAGGATACGTTCAATTCCATTTTTCTTTGCTGCTGCAGCGGCGGCCAGTCCGGCAGGACCTCCGCCAATGATTACGATATCATAGGATTTCATGTGTCCCCCTCCTTACAGTTCATCCTTGTCTGTTCCAACGACAATATTTGAATTTCCACCGGATTTTGTGATTTCTCTCATATCCACACCCAATTCTCTGGCCAGGATATCCATGGTTCTCGGAGAACAGAAACCGGCCTGGCAGCGGCCCATTCCGGCTCTTGTGCGCCGTTTTACCCCATCCAGGGATCTGGCTCCCAGCGGACGGTGGATCGCATCAAGAATTTCCCCCTCGGAAACCGTCTCGCAACGGCAAATGATATTTCCATAAGCGGGATTCTCCTTAATCAGCGCCGAATACTCTTCTTTTGAAAGCTTCTTGGGATCTAAAATCCCCTTTCTTGTGGCAACAAAATTCTCCTTTTCCGTAAGGCCCGCTTTTTCACTTACAATGGCTGCAATCCGTTTTCCGATGGCCGGAGCACTGGAAAGTCCCGGAGACTCGATACCAGCACAGTCGATAAATCCGGCGCAGTCCTCCACCTCTTCTATAATAAAATCATGGCCGTCCTCATGGGCACGCAGTCCGGCAAAGGATGTGATAACCTGGCGCATGGGAATATTGTTCACACTCTTCTGGGCCTTTGCCACAACCTCATCCAGTCCTGGCTTTGTGGTATTGGTACCCTCTTTCTCTTCGATATCATTGGCCGTCGGCCCCAACAGCAGATTTCCATGAATCGTCGGAGTTACCAGAACACCTTTTCCGAATTTTCCAGGCAGCGTAAAGATCGTTTTATCCACCAGATTACCGGCCGTCTTATCCAGAAGACAATACTCACCCTTTCTGGCGGTAATATGAATCTTCTTCTCGCTCACCATGTTATGGAACTGATCCGCATATACCCCGGCCGCATTGACGATATAATGTGCTTTCATCGGCCCCTGGCTGGTAGCCAGTTCAAATCCATCCTCCCGTTTGGCGATGGAGGTAACCTCTGTATTAAATTTGAACTCTACTCCATTGGCGGCAGCATTCTCCGCCAGGGCAATGGTCAGACCAAAGGGGCAGACAATTCCCCCCATGGGAGCATAAAGAGCAGCTACTGCATCTTCCGTTACATTTGGCTCCATTTCCTTCAGTTCTTCACGGTTTAAAATGCGAAGGCCCTTTACGCCGTTCTTCACCCCTTTATCGTAAAGAATCTGCAGATTTGGCATATCCTCTTCATTGAGGCAAAGTACCAGAGAGCCATTTCTGCGGAAGGAAAAATCCAATTCCTTCGCCAGCTCTTCCATCTGTTCATTTCCCTCTACGTTCAGCTTTGCCATCAGAGAACCTGGCTCTGCGTCATGACCTGCATGCACAATTGCACTGTTGGCCTTGGACGTTCCACAGCACACATCCTCTTCCTTCTCTACCACGCAAATGCGCGCCTGATAACGCGATAATTCTCTCGCTGCCGCGCAGCCAGAAACACCTGCGCCAATTATGATGATATCATACATCTCTTTTTCCTCCTTCTTTTTTCTCTGTCTATGAAAGGGATTCTGTATCGTCTGCTGCCCAGCCGTAAGTACATTTTACTGCCTTTTTCCAACCCCGCAGCCGTTTTGCCCGCTCTTCCTCCCCGATTTCCGGAACAAAAATGCGGTCCGTCTCCCAGTTATTGATAACCTCTTCTTTATTCTTCCAGTAGCCTACTGCCAGACCGGCTAAATACGCTGCCCCCATAGCTGTGGTTTCCACACACTTGGGCCGGTGAACCGGAGCTCCGATCAGGTCCGCCTGCACCTGCATCAGCAGATTGTTGGCGCTGGCACCACCGTCCACTCGCAGGGAAGAAAGCTCTATTCCGGAATCTGCCCGCATGGCCTCCAGTACATCATTGGTCTGATAAGCCAGGGATTCCAAAGTGGCCCGAATAATGTGATACTTATTAACACCGCGGGTCAGTCCTACAATACTGCCTCTGGCATACTGATCCCAGTAAGGTGCTCCCAGTCCTGTAAAAGCCGGCACTACATAACATCCGTTGGTGTCTTTGACCTTCTTTGCCATATACTCAGAATCCATAGAGGAATCGATAAACCGCAGTTCATCCCGCAGCCACTGAATCGCTGCTCCTGCCACAAAAATAGAGCCTTCCAGAGCATAATTTACTTTTCCGTCGAGTCCCCAGGCAATGGTCGTTACCAGACCATTTTTAGAATATACTGGCTGTTCCCCGGTGTTCATCAGCATGAAACAACCGGTTCCGTATGTATTTTTGGCATCTCCAGGCTTAAAGCAGGTCTGGCCGAATAATGCCGCCTGCTGATCACCAGCCGCACCGCCGATGGGAATAGGTCCGCCGAAAAACTGCGGATCTGATTCGCCATATACACAACTGGAAGGCTTTACCTCCGGCAGCATACACTTCGGAATGTCCAGTTCCCGCAGAATCTCCTCATCCCATTTCAGCTCTTTAATATTGAACAGCATGGTGCGCGACGCATTGGAATAATCCGTCACATGCACCCGGCCTTTCGTCAGCTTCCAGATCAACCAGGTTTCCACGGTACCAAATAGCAGCTCTCCACGCTCTGCCCGCTCTCTGGCCCCTTCCACATTTTCCAGAATCCATCTCAGCTTCGTTCCAGAGAAATAGGCATCAATCACCAATCCCGTTTTTTCCCTGTATACCTCCGTCAACCCTTTTGCCTTCAGGCTATCGCAATATTCTGATGTCCGGCGGCATTGCCACACAATCGCATGACCGACCGGCTCTCCCGTTACCCGATCCCACACAATCGTAGTCTCCCTCTGATTCGTGATACCGATTCCGGCAATGTCTGCGGAAGTTGCCCCTATCTTGGCCATGGCCTCTGTAGCCACCCCCATCATGGTCGACCAGATTTCCTCCGCGTCGTGCTCCACCCAGCCCGGCTTTGGAAAATACTGCGTGAATTCCTTTTGTGCCACACTGCACATTTCACCGCGCTCATTAAACAGAATACATCGGTTGCTGGTTGTCCCACCATCCAGCGCCATCATATACTTTGCCATAAAAACCCCTCCTATACTTCTTTGCAGGCGATTCCCCAAGATAAATCAGAAAATAAGAGCAGGCAAACAAACAGCATCGCTGCTGCTTCCAAACCTGCTCTTCATCTCCTGGCTTACCTATTTAATTTAATCATTTAACTAAATGCTAACATATTTCAGCGATTCTGTCAATTTTTTTTAATTCTTTGTAGTTTTTTTAACTATCTTGTTGTTTTTAGAACAGTCCCGTAATCCGGCCATCCTCATCCACATCAATCTTCTCTGCAGCCGGAACCTTCGGAAGTCCCGGCATGGTCATAATATCTCCGGTTAAAGCTACGATAAATCCAGCTCCCGCAGAAACCTTCAGGTTACGAACTGTCACCTTGAAGTCCTTTGGCGCCCCCAAAAGCTTGGGATCATCCGAAAAGCTGTACTGCGTTTTCGCCATACAGATAGGAAGATTTCCAAACCCCAGCTCTGCCAGGCGTTTTGCCTGTTTCTTGGCTCCATCCGTCAGCTCCACCCGATCGCCATGGTATACCTTTCTCACAATGGCCTGCAATTTTTCTTCAATCGTCATGTCATCCTCATAGCTGTACTGGAAATGATTTTCCTCCTCACAGAGACGGACAATCTCTTCTGCCAGCGGAAGGCCACCCTCACCGCCTTTTGCCCATACCTCTGAAAGAGCCACATTGACGCCCAGCTTCCGGCATTCTTTCTCGATCAGAGACAGTTCTGCTTCCGTGTCCATAGGAAAACGATTGATTGCCACAACACAGGGAAGTCCATATACTTTTGTGATATTCTCTACATGCTGCATCAGATTGGGAAGTCCCTTCTTCAGAGCTTCCAGATTCTCCTGATTCAGATCCGCCTTCGCCACACCGCCATGATGCTTCAGGGCACGTACCGTTGCCACTACGACAACTGCTGACGGTGTGAGACCTGCCATCCGGCACTTGATGTCCAAAAACTTCTCCGCACCCAGATCGGCACCGAATCCTGCCTCGGTAACGGTATAATCGCCAAGTTTCAGCGCCATCTTTGTCGCAATGACTGAGTTACAGCCATGGGCAATATTGGCAAAAGGACCGCCATGGATAAATGCCGGTGTATGCTCCAGTGTCTGTACCAGATTTGGCTTCAGAGCATCCTTCAAAAGAGCTGCCATGGCACCAGCAGCCTTCAAATCTCCAGCTGTTACCGGTTTCTCATCGTAAGTATAACCCACAATAATCCGTGCCAGACGCTCTTTCAGATCCCGGATATCACTGGCCAGACATAGCACTGCCATAATCTCGCTTGCCACAGTAATATCATAGCCATCCTCTCTTGTGACGCCATCCACCCGCCGTCCCAGACCATCCACCACATTGCGCAGCTGGCGGTCATTCATATCAACCACCCGCTTCCAGGTAATCCGCTTCGGGTCGATGTGAAGCTCATTTCCCTGATAAATATGATTATCCAGCATGGCTGCAAGTAGATTGTTGGCCGCCCCGATCGCGTGAAAATCACCGGTAAAATGGAGATTGATATCTTCCATAGGAATTACCTGTGCATAACCGCCACCGGCTGCTCCGCCCTTCACACCAAATACCGGCCCCAAAGATGGCTCTCGCAGCGCCACAGTTACTTTCTTTCCGAGGCGTTTCAGTCCGTCCGCCAGGCCAACCGTCGTGGTAGTCTTTCCCTCACCCGCCGGGGTAGGGTTAATCGCCGTTACCAGAATCAGTTTTCCGTCCTGAGCCTGGCTTTCTTTCAGCAGCCGGTAATCTACCTTTGCCTTATAGTTTCCATACAGTTCCAGATACTCCTGATCCACACCTGCCAGATCAGCAATCTCACGGATTTCCAATGGCTGTGCTGCCTGTGCGATTTCAATATCGGTTTTCATAATCTCATTTCCCTCCATTATTAAAGTATCATATCAGAAAGCTTCGAAAGTCCCAAAATTTCCGCTTCGCCGGAAATGGCCTGCTGCTCCAGTTTCCGAACTCTCTCGGCTGTCTCTCTCACATACTCCTCATCCCGAATTGATCCAAGGTTAATCTTTACATTTAAAAGGGCCGCCAGCACCGCTGTACGCGCCAGCATAGCAGAAATCAGACCGTCTGAAATCGCCGCGCTGTTCCCCTTTTCCACCACGGCACGGGCAATAGGAAAAATCTTTGCCGCTGCTTCTGCAATAGCCAGCGGTGCGCAGGAAGCCTCTTTCAATCCTTCCTGCATGGCCTTTCGCCGAAGTTCCTTTTCCTCTTCCGTTTCTCTGGGCAGCTTCAAAGCCGCCATATATCCTCCAAAGGACTGGCTGTCCTTCCGGATTCCCTCAATCAGCTCCCTGCGCAGTGCCCCGCCAGCCTCCAGCAGCTGCTCCATCTCTGTCTCCACAGATACATATTTCTCACGCCCCACCGTCAGGCTGGCCACCATCTCTGCCAAAGCTGCTGAAAGCGCTCCCGCCAGAGCCGCCACGCTTCCGCCACCCGGCACTGGCGCTGCCGAAGCCGTCAGAGCGGCAAATTCCTCCACGGACAGATCCTTTAAATCTCCCATTTTCACTTCTCCTTCTTCTGATTTACTTTTCGTCTGCATCCCGCTGCCTTCCGGTTCTCTTCAGTTAATCCAGAAAACTGACTGCTTTACAGGGTGTCCGGTAATTGGACGGCGAAATCGTAATCCCCGTTCTCGACGTGCTGGCGTGAACCACCTGTCCACCGCCTATGTAAAGAGCCACATGGTTAATGTAATTGCCACTGGCATAAAACAGCAAATCGCCCGGCTGCACAGAGCTGACAGAAATTTCCCTTCCACGAGCTGCCTGATCTCTGGAACTGCGGCCGGTCTTAATGCCGAAATGTTCAAATACACTCATGGTAAAACCGGAACAGTCTGCCCCGTTGGTTAAACTGGTGCCGCCATATACGTAGGGATTACCAATAAACTGTTTTGCATACGCCACCACTGCAGAACGCGTCGCGTCCGCCACTTCACTGCTGCCGGGTCCATTCCCCGAACTGCTTCCCGGTCCCTTACTTCCTGGAGCTTTTACCGTTTCTTTCGGTTTTTCTGTCTCTGGGGTTTTTGTTGTCTCCGGAGTTCTCGTGGTCTCTGGCGCCTTCGTAGTTTCCGGCGCTTTCGTCGCAGCCGTTCCCGCCGGATTTGCCTCAATCGTCCCGGTAAATGCTGCACCCGGAGCCTTTATGGTTTCCTGAGCTTTGGTGGTCTCTGGCGCTTTCGTCGCAGCCGGAGCCTTGGCGGTCTCCGGAACCTTTGTCGTTTCCGGAGCCTTTTCCGCTTCTTTCTTTGCCTCCTCCAGACGCTTCAGAGCTTCCTCCGCCTCCTTCTTTCTGGCTTCCTCCTCCGCTTTCTGGGCCTGCTCTTCCTGAGCCGTTTTCGCCTCGTCAAACTCAACACGGACCTTGATATAATCTTTAAACACATATCCGACCAGATCATTGTCCACAGAAATCTTGGCAAAGTCTCCCTCTTCACCGATTACTTCATACTCCGCATCCGACGAAAGAAGATCCAGTGTCCGGCTCTCCAGACTGGGAGACTCCCGCAGGCGAAGTGTGGAAGTATTGGCTACTCTGGCATAAGAGGTTCCCACCTGGCGTGCGGCCGCCTCCGCCTCTTTTCCCGTAACAAAATACTGAGCCTTGATATAACCGCTCACGTTGCCAGACTGAATCTGATACCATTTTCCACCCTCTCCGTCCACAGTAGACAGAATGGTTGCCGCGCAGTTATTGTAAATTTTTCCCACAACGGCACTTTGAGTGTTGGCTGCAGCCCGAACATTGACGTAATTACTGACCCTGGAAATGGCCACATTCTCATAAAGTGATTTGGAAGCCGCCACCACGACTGCATCCTCTCCCTCTGCTCCCGTATCTTTTCCAGAGCCTGTCTCTGCCTCCAGAGAAGGCGTCTTCCCCGCCAGCAGCGTATTTCCACAGAATGCCTCTGCCAGCTCCTCCTCCGGGTGCAGACTGCTGGCATAATAATTATTTATTGCCACAGAAACACCAGCCACCGGTGCATCCGTCTCCAAATTCATCGCCGCCTGCGTCTCTATGGAGCCTGTCCCGGCAATGGCCAGACAAGCACAGGAAACAGCCAGTACCTTCAGCGTTTTCTTCATCCGAAATTCCCCCCTATTTTGCGGCCAGATACCGCTCCGCAGACGTAACACAGTTTGCACCATCCGCCGCTGCTGTAATAATCTGTCTAAGCGCTTTGGTTCTTACATCTCCGGCCGCGAACACTCCCTCCAAAGAGGTACGTCCATCCTCACCGGCCCGGATGTATCCCTGCTCGTCCGTTTCCAGCTGTCCTTCGTATTCCCGGCTGTCCGGCGTAATTCCAACTGCCACAAACACGCCATCTACCGACAGCTCCCTTCGTTCATCCTTCTTCTTATTATATATGTGAAGAGACTCTACGCGGCCTTCCCCATGAATCTCCTCCACTACCGTATCCCACAGGATCTCCACATTATCCATAGCCATCAGCTTTGTCTGAAGGCTCTTAGCTCCCCGCAGCTCATCTCTTCTGTGAATCAAATAAACCCGGGTGCACATCCGTGCCAGGAAAATCGCATCCTCCAGTGCCACATCCCCGCCGCCGACCACAGCCACTGTCCTGCCACGGAAAAATGCACCGTCGCAGGTAGCACAGTAAGAAACCCCCGCGCCCGTAAGTGCCTCCTCTCCCGGCACTCCCAGCTTTCTGTGGTGAGCTCCCGATGCAATGATCACACATTTCGCTTCATACGTCTTATCCTCGCAGACAATGCGCTTTACCGGACCATCCAGCTTTGCAGAAATCACCGTATCCTCGGCAAACACCGCCCCCAGACGATCCGCGTGTTCCCGCAGCTTCGCAGACAGATCAAAACCGGAAACACCGGGAAGTCCCGGATAGTTGTCCACTTCGTAGGTGCTCAGCACCTGCCCCCCACTGATCATATTTTTTTCTATTATAACTGTATCAAGCTGCGCTCTCTGGGCATAAACAGCTGCACTGAGCCCCGCCGGGCCCGAACCGATAATTACGATATCATACATATTTCTGTAATCCTTTCCCTGCTGCCCGATTTCACGCTCTGACAACAGTCGATTTGATTTTAGTATACCATACTTTGCCGCTGACGTACAATGGCAGGATGACATAATCCGAAAAAATACGGCTGGGAATTTCTTACAATTTTATAACGAAGTCCTTGAAAATGTGGTATACTGGAATCAGCAAAGGAGTGATGTTTTATGGCAAGAAAAACCGTACTGGTAACGGGAGCTTCCCGCGGGATTGGAAAAGCAATTGCAGTAAAATTTGCAAAAAAAGGATATAATGTGGCGATTACCTGCCTGCACCGGCAGGAACAGCTCCTACAAACTCAACTGGAGATTGAAGACTACCAGGTAGACTGTCTGTCCTGGATAGGTGATGCCGGTGATTATACCAGCTGCAGCCAGCTGTTTGATCGAATCCGAAAACAGTTTGGCAGCTTAGATGTGCTTATCAACAATGCCGGAATTTCCTATATCGGACTTCTGCAGGATATGAACCCAGAAGATTGGGATCGTATCCTTCGCACCAACTTGACTTCCGTCTTCAACTGCTGCCGTCTGGCCATTCCCATGATGGTTTCTAAAAAACAGGGGAAAATCGTTAATATTTCATCCGTCTGGGGTGTCTGCGGCGCCTCCTGTGAAGCTGCTTATTCCGCCACAAAAGGCGGTATCAATGCCCTGACAAAAGCGCTGGCAAAGGAATTGGCGCCCAGCAATATTCAAGTCAATGCCATCGCCTGCGGCGCTATTGATACAGAAATGAACCATTTTCTCCACCGGGAAGAACTGATCAGTCTGCTGGAAGAAATTCCCGCAGGCCGCCTCGGACGGGCTGAGGAGGTGGCTGATCTGGCCTACCATCTTGCCTATAAAGAATCCTATCTCACCGGACAGGTTATCGGACTGGATGGGGGATGGATCTGAAAACAGCACACGTACATCTAAATGCTTTGGGGAGCGTCTCCTGACTGGAAACGCTCCCCGGATTATTTTTTTAAAATCGAAAATAAATAAAGGGATTATACGTATTATTAACCAGATACACTGTACAGAAAAACAGGAGTACAGCCATAACTGCAATATCTGCCGGACATATTTTTTCTTTCTCATATAGATGAGTCTGCAGACAGGGCAAAAAATGCTGAAGCGGGCCGCAGAAAACCACTCCGCAGAACGCCAGAAAAAGCAATTTCGTATTGGAAAACAGTTCCACTGGGTAAGTCCCTTCCCTCCAGATTATCATCCGATGCAGAAGGATTCCTGCATCTCTGAGCGTATCAGCCCGGAAAATAACCCAGCCGACTATTACAATTACCAGCACATAAATATGATTCAGAAACCGCAGCCTGTTATTTTCCAGAATCTGTCCAAGAAAACCGCGTTCCAGTACCAGAAAGACGCCGTAATACAGGCCCCACACCACAAAGGTCGCTCCAGCCCCGTGCCAGAGTCCGGTGGCAAAAAACACAATCAGCAGATTCAGGCAGGTCCGCACCTGGCCCTTCCTATTTCCGCCCAGCGGAATGTAAAGATACTCCCGAAACCAGGTGGACAGGGAAATATGCCATCTGCGCCAGAACTCTCTTATCGATGCCGACAGGTAGGGATACTGAAAGTTTTCCATAAAATCAAATCCAAACATCTTCCCAAGACCAATGGCCATATCGGAATATCCGGAAAAATCAAAATAAATCTGCAGCGTATAGAGCACCGCCATCAGCCAGACGGTTTCACTCCCGAGAAGCTCCAACGGTTTTCCCAGAATTCCATCCACCGCAGCCGCAAAACTATTGGCCAAAAGCATCTTTTTCGCCAATCCGTAGGAAAAACGCTTTATTCCATAAGCCATTCCGGAAGAAGTACATCGGCGGCTCTCTATCTGCTCACAGACATCGTGATATTTCACGATCGGACCCGCAATCAGCTGCGGGAAAAAAGAAATATAGAGCGCCAGCCGAAACAGATTTTTCTGAACCTGAATTGTTCCCCGATACACATCTACCACATAGGAAAGCGCCTGGAAGGTGTAAAAAGAAATCCCGATCGGCAGTGCTATTTCCCGGGCCGAAACCATCCATCTTTCACCTGACACCTGTCTTAAAACTCCATTCACTATTCCCACAGCAAAATTAAAATATTTAAAATATCCGAGAAGGCTCAAATTGACTGCCACACACAGAGCAAGTCCCCACCAGGCAGCTTGTCGGTTTTTCAGAGACGCAATCAGTCGGCCAAAGCCATAATTCAAACCAATCGACACCAGCATCAATAAGACATATCTCGGCTCTCCCCAGGCATAGAAAAAAATACTGCCACACAGAAGAACGCCATTTCTGATTTTGGGATTTTTTGTGATAAAATACAGAAAAAAAATCACTGGCAAAAAATACCAGAGAAATATCAGCGAACTGAAAAGCATTGTTTACACCATCCTCTTGAGTGATTCCTACTCTCACAGACATTATATCCTGACCCTTTTGATTTCGCAAGTACTGACTCTGCCCTGACACAGATAAGAAAGAAACTAGTCCGCGAGCTTCTTTGCCTGCGGCTGATCGCTTCTGAGGCAAAATCCCTCTCCGTCGCATGGCGACCCTCGCGGAGCATTTTTTATCGCATAGGAAGCAACTTCCTATGCGATAAAAAAACCTCTCTGCCCGAATAGACAGAGAGGCCTTTTTTATATTAATGATCGAATTTCAGCTATACTATAAATTTACTGATTCTTTGCAGCAGCCTTTGCTTCACGAATCTTCTCGGTCAGCATCGGAACAATCTTATTCAGGTCGCCTACTACGCCGTAGTCAGCTACATCGAAGATCGGAGCGGACTCATCTTTGTTGATTGCAACGATGATGTCGGACTCCTCCATACCAGCCAGATGCTGGATAGCTCCGGAAATACCGATTGCAAAGTATACGTTCGGGCGAACAGTTTTACCTGTCTGACCAACCTGCAGATCCTTCGGTTTCCAGCCTGCATCTACAACAGCACGGGAGCAGCTTACAGTTCCGCCGATTGCTTCTGCCAGCTCGTCCAGAATCTTGAAGTTCTCCGGACTTCCCATTCCACGGCCGCCGGATACCAGGATCTTTGCATCCATGATATCAACCGTATTGGAAACTGCCTTTACGATCTCCATGATCTCAACGTACTTATCGTTCTCCTCAAATCCAGGATTAAACTCTTCTACAACAGCCTTGGCGCCAACTACCTTCGGAGCCTTCTGCATAACGCCAGGACGAACCGTTGCCATCTGCGGACGGAATTCCGGGCAGGCGATAGTTGCGATGGTGTTTCCACCGAATGCAGGACGGGTCATCAGCAGCTGATTGTGCTTGGTCTCTTTGCCAGGAACCGGATTCAGCGGGAAATCGCCAATATCCAGTTTCGTACAGTCAGCGGTCAGACCTGTGTGGATTCTTGCACAAACGCGGGGACCCAGGTCACGGCCGATTGCCGTAGCACCGATCAGGAAGATCTCCGGTTTGAATTTCTCGATTACAGATGCAAGAGCATGGGTATAGGGCTCTGTACGGTACTCTTTTAAGGCCGGATCATCAACAACGATTACCTTATCAGCGCCATACTCAGCCAGCTTGTCAGCCAGATTCTTCACGCCAGAACCAACTAATACAGCCGTTACGCCTTCGCCTAAGTCTTTTGCTAATTCTTTTCCTTTGCCGATCAGCTCGTATGCGATACTGCTAACTTCATTGTCTACCTGCTGTGCAAAGACAAATACTCCCTTATATGCTTCTAAGTTCATTCTTATTCACCACTCTTTTCTATATAATTTAGATAACGTGTTTCTCTGCCAGTTTTCCAACGATGTAGTCTGCGGAGCCAGCCGGATCCAGAACAACCTTCTCGCCGCTGCCCTTTCTTACCTTATCGGAAGCCTTGGCGATCTGAGTCGGAGAACCCTTTAAGCCCAGGTTGGAATCCAGAACGTCCTTCAGGTCGTTTCTGCCCCAAACCGTAATGTCTTTTGCGTAAGCATCAAAAATTCCGCCCGGAGTCATGTAACGCGGCTCGTTTAACTCTGCCAGCGCAGTCAGCAGACACGGAAGTTTTGCCTTTAACACGTGATATCTGTCATCATACAGACGCTCTACAACGATGTACTTCTCATCCATGTTGATCTCACGGATCTTCTGAGCGTAGCTAATAACCGGAAGGCCAAGATGCTCGGAAATCTGCGGACCTACCTGAGCCGTATCGCCATCGATAGCCTGACGGCCAGTGATGATTAAATCATAATCCAGGTTGCGCAGAGCACCTGCCAGAGTCTGGGAGGTTGCCCATGTATCAGCGCCACCCAGAACACGATCTGTTACCAGAACGCCGTGATCAGCGCCCATAGCCATCGCTTCACGAAGAACATCCTCTGCCTTCGGAAGACCCATAGTTACAACAGTAACCTCTGCACCATACTGATCTTTTAAGCGGAGAGCAGCCTCCAGACCAGCCTTGTCATCCGGGTTCATGATAGCAAGCATTGCACTTCTGTCAAGAGTACCGTCCGGATTAAATTTAACTCCGCCTTTAGTATCCGGAACCTGTTTAATACAAACTACTATTTTCACGGTATTTTCACTCCTTATTTTTTCTTTTTTCTCTACTGAAATAGAGTCCTCACAGTTCTGCGTTCAGCCGGGGAACCGATTATTTTAACAGAGCGCTGGAGATAACCATTCTCTGAACCTCGGAAGTTCCCTCGTAGATCTCTGTGATCTTTGCATCACGCATCATACGCTCTACATCATACTCTCTCGTGTAGCCGTAACCGCCGTGAAGCTGTACAGCCTTCGTCGTTACTTCCATAGCAACCTCTGCTGCACACAGTTTTGCCATAGCTGCCTCTACCGAGTAGTTTTTCTGTGTCTTCTTTGCCATAGCTGCTCTGTAAACAAGGAGCTGAGCTGCTTTTACCTTTGTTGCCATATCTGCAAGCTGGAACTGTGTATTCTGGAACTGTCCCAGAGTACGTCCAAACTGTTTTCTTTCCTTTACATAGTCGATGGTTCTCTCCAGAGCGCCCTCAGCCAGACCAAGTGCCTGAGCTGCGATACCGATACGGCCGCCATCCAGAGTATGCATGGCAATATTGAATCCCTTGCCCTGCTGTCCCAGAAGGTTCTCCTTCGGAATTCTACAGTCCGTAAAGATCAGCTCATAGGTAGCAGATCCGCGGATACCCATCTTCTTCTCCTTCGTACCAAAGGTAAAGCCCGGGGTTCCTTTCTCTACGATGAATGCAGAGATTTCTTTTTTCTTTCTTCCCTTGGCATCTTCCTTTGTTCCGGTTACTGCGATGATAACGTACACGTCAGCCTCTTTACCATTTGTGATAAAGATCTTGGATCCGTTGAGAACCCACTCATCACCGTCTAATACTGCCTTGGTCTGCTGACCCTGTGCATCTGTACCTGCACCCGGCTCGGTCAGACCGAAAGCACCCAGTTTCTCACCTTTTGCCAGCGGAACCAGGTATTTCTGTTTCTGCTCTTCCGTACCAAATGTCTGGATCGGATCGCAGCACAGAGATGTGTGGGCAGATACGATAACGCCGGTTGTTCCACAAACTTTGGAAAGCTCCTCAACGCACATCGCATATGTCAGCGGATCACAGCCCTGTCCACCGTACTCCTTCGGCACCGGAATACCCATGAAGCCAAGCTTCTGCATCTTTGCAACGGTGTCTGCCGGGAAGTGCTCTGTCTCATCCACTTCCTGTGCCAAAGGTTTTACCTCTTTTTCGGCGAAGTCATGGAATAACTGTCTCGCCATCTCATGCTCTTTACTTAATGTAAAATCCATGTGTCTATTCCTCCATCATTTTCTTATATACGCTCAAAGGCGGCCCATAAAAGAGCCGCCTGATGCGGTTCTTAAAAAACGTACAGCCTCATCGGCCCTGCCGGATTAGTTGTACTTGTAGAAGCCCTCGCCACTCTTGCGGCCAAGCTTACCGCCACGAACCATCTTTCTAAGCAGCTGATGCGGACGGTACTTCGGATCGCCGGACTCTGCCTGCAGAACCTCCATAATCGCCAGAACAACGTCCAGACCAATCAGATCGCCCAGTTCCAACGGTCCCATCGGATGGTTTGCACCCAGCTTCATAGCGGTATCGATGCCCTCTACGGTTGCCTCGTTCTCTGCATAAATGCCGATTGCCTCATTGATCATCGGGATCAGGATACGGTTTACAACGAAACCTGCAGCCTCTTCTACCTGTACCGGAATCTTACCGATCTCTTCTGCAATTGCCTTCACTTTGTCTACAACCTCAGCCGGTGTATTCAGACCTGCAATAACCTCAACCAGCTTCATGGCCGGAGCCGGGTTGAAGAAGTGCATACCGATAACCGGACGATCCAGACCTGCACCAATTGCAGTAATGGAAAGAGAAGACGTATTTGTTGCAAACAGGCACTCCGGTTTGCAGATTGCGGAGAGCTCTTTGAACGTCTGTTTCTTGATGTCCATATCTTCAACGGCTGCCTCCACTACCAGATCACAGTCATTGCAGATAATTTTTGTACCTGTATGGATCTTGGAAAGAATCTTGTCAGCGGTTGCCTTCTCCATCTTTCCTTTTGCAACTCTCTTCTCGAAGTTTTTGGAAATTCTCAGTTTGCCGTTGGCTGCGAACTCTTCGTTGATATCACATAAACAAACCTCATATCCATCTACCTGTGCAAAAGCCTGAGCGATTCCGGAACCCATGGTTCCTGCTCCGATAATTCCTACTCTCATGTCAGTCCTCCTGATTTTCAACAATTCTGAAATTTTAACATTCTGAATTTTCAACACTCTGATAAGCCGAAGACGCCTTCGGCCCTGGTTTATCGATTATTAAATTTCTCCACTTTCCGTTTTTCCAGGAAAGCAGTCATTCCGTCTCTCTGATCATCGGTCTCGAAACAACCGGCAAACAGCTTCTCCTCGATTACGATAGCGGCATCCATATCGGTCTGCATCCCGTCGTTGATCGCTTTTTTGCTGTTTCTCACTGCAATCGGCGCGTTTTTGGCGATAGAACCTGCCAACTTTTTCGCCGCCGGCATCAATTCTTCCTGGGTATAGACTGCATTGACAAGTCCTACCCGGTAAGCTTCATCTGCCTTAATGTTGCGTCCGGCATATACCATTTCCTTTGCCTTGCCCGGTCCGATCAGGCGGGCAAGTCTCTGCGTTCCGCCAAATCCCGGTGTGATGCCAAGACCAACTTCAGGCTGGCCGAACATTGCGTTGTCTGCACAAATTCGAATATCGCAGCTCATGGCAAGCTCATTACCACCGCCCAATGCAAATCCATTGACCGCCGCAATCACCGGAACCGGGAAGGTCTCGATCTTGCGGAAAATATCATTTCCAAACTTGCCAAAATGCTCTGCTTCTTCTTTTGTCATGGTGCTCATAGCCGCAATATCTGCTCCGGCCACAAACGATTTCTCTCCTGCACCGGTAATAATCACGGCACGAATTTCAGAAAGATCCACTGCATCAAACGCAGCCTCAATGTCCTTCAACACCTCTTCATTTAATGCGTTCAGTGCCTTCGGACGGTTAATTGTCATAATCCCGACGTGCCCATCCACCTCGTAGTCTACAAAACCCACTTCCATCTCCTCCTCAAACTCTTTTACAGAACCAGAAACAGCCGGAGCGTGGGGACATATGCCCCACAAACTCCGGTTCTGATCCGAATGATTAGTCTCTCTCTACGATCGTCGCGCAGCCCATGCCGCCGCCGATACACAGAGTTGCAAGACCCTTCTTCGCATCGCGTTTCTGCATCTCATATAACAGAGTAGTAAGAATACGGCAGCCGGATGCTCCTACCGGATGACCGAGTGCGATAGCACCGCCGTTTACATTCAGAATGTCTTTGTTGAAGCCTAAATCGCGGGCCACTGCGATCGACTGCGCAGCAAACGCCTCGTTTGCCTCGATCAGGTCAAAGTCCTCAACCTTCCAGCCTGTCTTTTTCAGAACTTTCTTGGTTGCTGCAACCGGACCGATACCCATAATGCTGGGATCTACGCCGCCCAGACCGCCAGCTACCCATGTAGCCATCGGTTTAATGCCCAGTTCTTTTGCCTTCTCTTCACTCATAACAACTACGGCTGCTGCACCGTCATTGATACCTGAAGAGTTGCCTGCTGTTACCTTTCCGCCGTCTGGTTTGAACGCCGGACGAAGCTTCGCCAGTACTTCTACTGTGGAGCCCGGACGCGGACCTTCATCCGTGTCAACGATAACGGTTTCTTTTTTCTTCTTTACTTCAACGGGAACGATCTCATCCTTGAATACACCTTTCTCGCGTGCTGCACAGGCTTTTGCCTGGCTGGCTGCAGCAAACTCGTCCAGTTCTTCTCTGGTAAGTCCCCACTGATCGCAGATGTTCTCTGCGGTAATACCCATATGGTAGCCGTTGAATGCATCCCACAGAGCATCATTTACCATGGTGTCAACCAATGTAGAGTTGTTCATACGATAGCCGAAACGAGCTTTCATCAGCGCATACGGAGCCATAGACATGTTCTCCGCACCACCCGCTACTACGATATCTGCATCGCCAGCCAGAATCATCTCAGCGGCTGCATTTACGCAGTGTAAACCGGAACCGCAGACAACGTTCTGGGTTACTGCCGGTACTTCGATCGGGAGTCCTGCTTTGATGGACATCTGACGTGCTACGTTCTGGCCAAGGCCAGCCTGGATTACGCAACCCATGTATACCTGATCTACCTGCTCCGGAGCAACACCCGCTCTCTTCAGGGCCTCTTTGATCACGATGGATCCCAACTCAACTGCCGGTACGGTGCTGAGCTGGCCGCCCATGGTTCCGATAGCGGTACGGCATGCACTTGCTATTACGACTTTTCTAGACATTTTGTTTCCTCCTTGAAAATGATCTACCACGTAAATAAAACAACTGCATAGTGAATATAGTTTGATAGTGTAACTCTATCTTAACACTCTTGTCTGCTCCTGTCAAATAATTATCAATAGATTTATAAAGATTTTAGATTCTCTTTTTTTGCCTCTTATAGACAGGATATTTAACATCATTTTTGCATTTTTATATAATATGCACAATTTGCTTTCCTGATTTTCGTCGATCCACGACGTCCGCCCATCAATTTAACCAACTTTGTTCCAACTTTGTGAATTTATAAACAATGTATCAATTCCGTTATTTGTATCCCTTTATAACACTGTTTCAAAAAAATGAATACTCGTTCCAAATCAGCCCCTTTTCCGCACTGTTTTTGCAGGCTGTCCCCCCTCATCCGTTGACAAGAAATATCCGAAATGCTACACTTAAACCATCCAAAATCAATTACTCCAATTTATATTAAAAAAGAAAAAGGATAAGGTGAACAAAATGGATTATAAGAAATTGTACGCAGAAAAGCTGGTTTCTGCAGAAACAGCTGCTTCTGTTGTCAAATCCGGCGACTGGGTGGATTATGCCTGGACCACCGGCACCCCGGTTGCTGTAGACAAGGCGCTGGCAAAAAGAATGCCTGAACTTTACAATGTAAATTTCCGCGGTGGTATTCTGATGTGGGTTCCGGAGATCTTCAAGATTGAAAATCCTGCCGACCATTTTACATGGAACTCCTGGCATATGAGCGGCATTGAGAGAAAAGCCATCGCCCAAGGCTTTGCCTTCTACAGTCCCATGCGCTACTCAGAGCTGCCCAGATTCTACCGCGACTTCTCTGAAGAAAACCGCAACGACGTGGCAATCTTCCAGGTTGCTCCCATGGACGAACACGGCTACTTCAACTTCGGACCCAACGCCTCTCATCTGGCAGCCATCTGCGAGACTTCCAAGGTTGTCATTGTAGAGGTCAACGAAAACATGCCGGTATGTCTGGGCGGTTTTGAGGAAGGGGTACACATTTCCCAGGTTGATATGATCGTAGAAGGTGACAATCCCTCCATCGCAGAGATGGGCGCAGCCGGTGCTCCCACGGAAGTGGATGAAACTGTTGCCAAACTCATCGTGGAGGAAATCCCCAACGGTGCCTGTCTGCAGCTGGGAATCGGCGGCATGCCCAACGCTGTCGGATCTCTCATCGCAAAATCCGACCTGAAGGATCTGGGTGTTCACACGGAAATGTATGTAGATGCATTTGTTGACATTGCAAATGCCGGCAAAATTACCGGTGCCTACAAGGGCATTGACAAGGGCCGCCAGGTATACGGCTTTGGTGCCGGCACCAAAAAGCTCTATGACTACTTAAACAATAATCCAGCCTGCATGAGTGCACCTACCAGCTACACTAATGACGCCCGCGTTGTTGCTCAGCTGGATAACTTCATGTCCATCAATAATGCTGTGGATATCGACCTCTTTGGCCAGGTAAGCTCTGAGTCCTCCGGAATCAAACACATCAGCGGTGCCGGCGGACAGCTGGACTTCGTAATGGGCGCCTACCTGTCCAAAGGCGGCAAGAGCTTTATCTGCTGCTCTTCCACCTTCAAAACCAAAGATGGAGAACTGAAATCCAGAATTCTCCCGACTCTTCACCCAGGTTCTATCGTAACCGACACCCGGGCCAATACTCACTTCCTGGTAACTGAGTACGGCAAGGTTAACTTAAAGGGTCTCAACACCTGGCAGCGTGCTGAAGCCATCATCTCCATTGCACATCCCCAGTTCCGGGATGAGCTGATTCAGGAGGCCGAAAAAATGCATATCTGGAGACGCAGCAACAAGCGATAACAGTTGCATACCATATATACAGCAAGGGGCGCCCCGCGGGCGCCCCTTTTACTGTGTTTTTTCGATTCTATAATTTTTTACTATGATCTTTTCTGTTCTTCTTTCGTTTTTTCTTCCGTCCGCATTTGTCCCTTATGTTCCCATTTATAGGTTGGATGTTCTATTCTCGGATATGTTCATAACCCTGGTTAATAATTCGATGCACATGTTCATCAGCCAGGGAATAGATCACGGATTTTCCCTCCCGTCGGCTTTTGACCAGCCGGGACTGTTTCAAAATGCGGAGCTGATGGGAAATGGCTGACCGGGTCATGTTCAAAAGCTGTGCTAGGTCACAGACACACATCTCCGATTCTGACAGCACATACAGAATCCGAATCCGGGTGGAATCGCCGAATACTTTAAAAAGCTCCGCCAAATCATACAGTATGCTCTCCTCCGGCATCTGCCCCTGCACCGCCTGCACAACTTCTTCATGCACGAAAAAATCATCGCAGCACTCCACTCCCTGCACCGTCATTTTCGCTCCCTCTCTTTCCATGATCCGTTCATTTCTCTTTTCCGATCACCAATTTTCTCCTGGGTTTTTGCGTTTCCTCAAATTTTACTTTCTCTCGAATTCCTCTTTCTCTCGGATTTTACGCTTTCCCAGATCCTGCGTTCTCTCAGACTTTACCTTCTCTCGGATTTTACTTTTTTCGCTGATTCTGCGTTCCCCACAGGCTGGCTTCCCCCCATCTGCCGCCTTCCGGTTTCTTCCCGTTACCAGCATTCCTCCAAAATTCCCAGAATTTCCTTACAAGTCAGTTTTCGATAACCTCCATCATTTAAAATACAGGAATCTGCAATAGGTTTCAATACATTTCTGTCCGCAAATCCCAATTCCCGTAGACTAGTCGGAAGTCCCAGACTGCGGATAAAGGTTTCCAGCGCATCGATTCCGGCAAAGGCCAGCTCCTCTTCGCTGCGTCCTTCCGGAGAAATATTCCACACTTCTCTCGCAAAACGGGCAAACTTCCTGACCCCGTCCCGGCAAATCCGCCGATAATAAGCTGGATGGATTACCGCCAGTCCCATACCATGATTACAGTCCGTATAAGCCCCCATTTGGTGTTCAATCATATGGGCTTCGAAGTCACATTTTTTTCCAAGTTTAATAATTCCGATTTCCGCCATGGTGGAAGTCCACATCAGGTTACTTCTGGCCTCATAGTTCTCCGGCTCCTTCATTGCAACCGGAAGATTTTTCACAATCGTACGCATCAGCGTCTCAGAAATCCCGTCCGAAATATTGTCCTCATCCGGCTCACTGAAATACGTCTCCATAACATGGCTCAGCATATCGAAGCCTCCTGCTGCCGTCTGCATCGGAGGTACTGAATATGTATAGGTGGGATCCATCATGGCAAATTTGGGATTGCACCGGGGATAATGACGGCTTGTCTTAATTTTCTGTTCTTCATGGGTAATGACGCCTTCTCCGTTCACTTCGCTTCCCGTTCCAACCACTGTCACAACCACGCCCACAGGAACTGGATCAAAATCTACCACTCCCCGATTAATCCAGAATTCCTCCCAAACATCCCGGTCCGTTGCCGCTGCCATGGAAATGGCCTTGCAGCAGTCCATGACAGAACCGCCTCCTACTCCCAGAATCAGATCCACGTCGTTTTCCTGTACTGCCTTTTTCCCTTCCATCATCTTTTTATAAGTTGGGTTTGGCATAATCCCAGGAAATTCTACTACTTTTTTCCCCGCCTTCAGAAGCGCCTCCATGACCTCCTGATAGATACCGTTTTTCCGGATTGAGCCGCCTCCGTAGGCCAGAAGAACCGTCTCGCCAAACTCCCCCAGAACTCCGGCCAGCTGCTCCCGCACGCACCCCTGCCCAAAATATACTCTTGTAGCATTTTCAAATACAAATGAATTCATCTTTTCCCCTCTCCTTCTCCAGACAGTCCTGAATTTCTCCCGCCCATTTACAGCTTCGGTCACTCTGTGGCCAGTATGATATGTCCAGAGGAATATCAATCTCCGGCGGAATTATGCGCCGGCCTTTCGCGCCTCTCGTGAAAACCAGTATACCATATTCGTCGAAGCGTGTATAGGATGTGGTGGAATTTGTTCTGTATGCAGACTGTTTAGATTTGTCCATATAATAGGAGGAGGGAATGCTGCGGAAAGGATTTTTCCAAATGGTATCCTGCTCTGCTGCATTCCCTTAGGTATGAAAAAGTATATTATGAAAGGTCTTTTGCCTTTGCGAGTATTACTATACTGCAAAAATGTGATAAAAGTATGTTTGCTTTGTGAAGAAACCATAAACACTACGCCATGAATCGGATACCTGAAAGCAATGTCAGCTATACCGGTATATTTACTGCCAAAACCTCAAAGTAAAAGTTCTGAAGCGATCGTGTTGGCTGCTGGTATTAAATCAAATACTCTAAAGTGCCAAAGCAGCTCTGACAGTCTTCTTGTCATCTATCTGCATTACTGTTATAATTCTTTTACAAGGCACCGCCAGTGAAACGGCAAGATTCTCATTTTACAAAAAACACTTGTTTGTGAGCTTCTCCACCTACAACGAATCGCTTCTGCGACCATTTTCTTAAGACATAAAAATACCGCACGCTGCCATCTTCTATTCTGTATGGCTTGCGCACGGCGAGATATAAAATGGAAGCAATGGGGCTCGAACCCATGACCTCTCGCGTGTGAGGCGAACGCTCATCCCAGCTGAGCTATGCTTCCTTATAAAGAATATTTTATCACTTATTTTTCAAAATACAAGTTTTTTTCATGAGGTATAACTATGGATACACTTTCTGCAATTCAAAATATTTTAGATGGATATACAACGGCCCCTGTTACGAAAGACGCCAGACTCATTGAAGATCTGGGTCTGGATTCTTTTCTAATTGTTTATTTTCTGACCGAAGTAGAATCGCAGTTTGGTATTGATATCGATGCATCTGATTACACCCAATTTATTACTATCCGCGATGTTCTGGAACGCGTCTGTGGATAGTCCACAGGCTGGCGGTCCCAGAGCTTTTCCGAACTTTAATTTATTGAACCTGCCCAATATTTCGCAAATATGCCAAAAATGCCTGACATCCTTCTTCAATGTCCCGACAGGCAACATTGAAATCTCCCGTATACCACGGATCCGCGATATCTCTGGGCGAACCCGAAAAATCCAACAGCCGATACATTTTCTGTTCCGGATCTCCGCCGACAATCCGCTTCATATTAACTATATTTCTATTTTCTGCTGCCAGAAGATAATCATAGTGCCCATAATCCATCCGTACCATCTGTACGGCTCGCTTTCCCCCACAGGAAATTCCCAGTTCCGCCAGTTTCCTCCTGGCTGGAGGATACACCGGATTTCCAATCTCCTCAGAACTGGTCGCCGCCGAGGCAATCTGAAACTGATTGGATAAGCCTTCTTTTTCAACCATATCTTTAAAAATAAACTCTGCCATGGGAGAACGGCAGATATTGCCGTGGCAAATAAATAACACTCTGACATATCGTTTCATATCCTGGTATAACCTCGTTTTTCCTTGTATTCTCTACATTTCAAAGCATTTGCCCTAATACTATATGTAGGCATAGTATAGCATATCTTCGCATATCTAGGCCAGCAAAAAAAGTAAATTCACAGGTAAATTCTCTGTCCATATGGATTTCAAGCAAAAAAAGATTCCGGACTATGCCATCCGGAACCATTTTCCTGTCTGTTCTTTTTCGTTGATCTCCTTCATTGCCTCCAGACGGTCTACTTCTCTTTTGGCGTCCACCAGACCCAGATGAGTATACACATTCATCGTTACTTCAATCGAACTATGCCCCATCAGATATTGCAGCGTTTTCGGACTAATACCGCTCTTCGCCATATTCGTACAGTAGGTATGGCGGCAGATATGAGGGGTAATCTTTGGCAGCTTCCTTTTATTCTCTTTGTTGTGCTTCTCAACTGCACGCTGGAAACGCTTTTCCCACTGATACGATACCATTGCCTTTCCCCGTCTGTCCAGAAACAAAAATCCACTGTATCCGTCTATGATCTGCTCCACCTTTGGGGATTTCCGGTTCGCAAGCACCCTCTGAAATGCTTCATAAACCTCTTCCGTCATCGGCAGGATTCTTGTTCCTGCATTGGTCTTGGTTTCCTCGATGTACTTTCCTTTATGACCTGTGGTTTGCAGCTGATGGTTGATATTGATTGTACGCTCTTTCATATCAATGTCTCTCAATGTCAGTCCGCTCAGCTCTGAAACTCGAAGTCCGGTTTTAAACAGGATAAACATCCCGTCATAGCACTCACGATAGGTCTCGTCATTCTTCACAAAGTCCAGAAATCTTTTCTCCACGCTTGGCTCCACTGCATCCCGTTTACTGGAATCATTGATTAAGACCTCCTTTAACTCAAAGTCAAACGGGTTCTTTCTGATGAAATCGCTCTCTGCCGCCAGTGCAAATGCCGGACGAAGCACACCACGAATCGAATGAATGCTGCTGTATCCTTTTCCTTTTTTCTGTAAGCCTACAATCCATTCTTTGGCATCCAATACCCGAACCGTGTCAATCCGTTTTTCTCCAAACGGGTCTTTTTTCAGGAAGTTCACTACGGTACGGTAGCCGTTCTGGGTCGTTGGGCGTACCCCGTTTTTCGTATTCAGATATTTTTCTACCAGCTCCAGAACGCTCAGATCTCCACCACGGTACAGAATCCCGTTCCTCTCGTTTTCCTTAAGCTCTCTGATTTTTTCCCTGAGGGAGAGATCCGTTCTCTTGCCGGACGGAACCCTGTCATGGGGTTCCAGCTTCCAGCTGTATATATAACTCACTTTTCTGGTCAGCGGATCCTTATATGTATACATATAACGCCCATCTGCTCTCTGCTGTTCTCCGTCACGCAGAATCCGTCCTCTATTATCTTTTCGTTTCTCACTTACTGCCATTGTTCTGTCCCCTTTTCCTAGTGCTTTCATATAAAGTCCATTCTGGCTGGGAGGGTAACGCTGTCTCCCTATTTTGTCTACTGACATTCTATACAAACTTCTCTATGACTTTTCATAAGTTCTGTTAAATGCTTTCCACCTTTTAACATACACTTGTTAATTTTTCTATCTCTCTATGCCTATGATCGGAATCTGCCTGTCTCCTGTTTTTCTTACTTTTTTATCCTAAACCATTTTTCCTTCAGCAGCTCCAATGCCTATGGTTTGGTTCTGTCTGTCTCCTGTTTTTCTCACTTTTTTATCTCAATCGGATTTTCTATCAGCACCCTCAAAAATGCTTACGATTGATTCTGCCTGCCTCCTGTTTTTCTTACTTTTTATCTCAATCGGATTTTCTATCAGCAGTTCCGATTCGTCTACTACCTTAAAATCTCTATGCTTCCAATCCGTTCTCTCTTGCCGCCTGTTTCTTTGATTCTTTCCAACCAATCAACCATACCAAACAGCATGAAAAAAGCCGGACACAGGATTGACCCTGTCCAGCCTTTTTCTTATGCTCTCCTACCTCCTGTTATTCGGATACAGATCCACATACACCTCTTTGCAGTACTTCAACAGACGCTTTGCAAGATCCATGTAGAATCTATGCGTGATTGCCATATCCCCCTGCGGATAAATCACAACCTGAAGCACCACTCGGTTACTGGGACGATGGACAATGCTCAAAACATTTCCCCTCACGACCTCTGCATACACTTTACGGATCTCTTCCTCGGTTACTTTTGTATCAATCGCCATAGCCATAACCGTCCTTTCTAATAAAATTTATAAATAAAAACACCCATTCCACAATCAAAAGCTGATTTTCAGGCTTACAATGAGAAATCCAGATGTTGGACTCGGACATCTTCCAATGTCCATCCCCTCATACCAATCTGCCGCCATTTTTTCTAACTTTTTATCCCTTATCTCCTGAACCTCTGGCTGCCATGTCATTTTGATTCCATTTTCGGCTAAACAGGAAAACAAAGCCTGTCCTCCCATAGATACCCGTTCCGTCAGGGAATGCCGTTTTCTTGACATAACCTGTCTCTGACATTTCTTCTATTATTTCTGATATTCCGTTTTTTCCAGTTCCAATGCATACACCCACTCTGCACTCGGTTCTAATCCTTATGAATGTCAGCCGGATAAACTCCAAACCGCTCCGGTACGCCGTTCTTATATTGCAGCCTGTCAACCGGATTTCTTATTTTCTATCCGCATTTTCAT
>CALAAS010000019.1 GCA_937885015.1 uncultured Clostridium sp. | reverse complement strand
ATTGGAGGAGTATGGGCAGAGACAGCGCAACTGTAACTTGGAAGATATGGATATGGACAGCTGGCAACGGGTGTCTGATGCCCTCGGCATCCCTAATGGTGAGCCGCTGGCTACGGTTCTGGAGCGGTTCCGCAGAGCAACCCAGCGTGAGCCTCTGTATCAGTGTATATTTCACGAGGACGATGGAAGTCTGACCGAATCATATGGCCTGATGTTTGAATGAGAAAGGAGCAAGCCTTATGAAAGCATTTGATCCCAATTATAAACTGCTGGACGAGATGTACCAGGACGAATATTATCCAGATTTTCTGGTAGATAAGGTAAAGGACGAGCTTCAGAAGGTCATCGACCTGCTGGAGAGCGGTGAAACAGATACCGAAGTGGTGCAGGAAACGCTGGATAAGGCGGTCTGCGGCATCAATGATCTTCAGGAGGAATTTGACGAGAACGACAGCGAGATCGAAACGGTGGCCCGAGACTGCATCGGCGTTACCGTGGCCTATATTCTGGAGTGGTTTAATATCCCCATTGACATAGAAGAAGCCATCCGGGAAAGAGACTGGTAAAACCCATGAAAAAAACCATGGCAGAAAAAGAACTGATCATTTGTGATGAGTGCGGCAGCCTGTTTTTCAAAGGCTCCTCAAAGATGATGGGGTTATGCCCGGAATGTGCCCATGCTCTCTATGGCTACCCGAATTGCCCCCATTATTTTCAGAATGGCCGGTGTGTGAACTGCTGCTGGGATGGATCAAAGAGCGAGTACATCAAGAAACTGAATCAACAGGAGGAAACTGATATGCCTACAACCGAATGGCTGAACCAATACGAATCTATCAAGGACAAACTGGTCTGCAAAACGGACTTAGACGCTCATTTCACAGAGAAAGTAATTGGAAATATGCAGGTGGATGTGCTGGACATCGGCTCCGTTCATTTCCCTACCGGAACGCTCTTCGCCTGCGATCCGCTGGTGGAGCTGGAGGACGCCCTGCCATTTCTTCAGACGATCCCCGCCGGGACGTACCCGGTGAAGATCTGCGTGGTACCCAGCGAACAATACGGCGACCGCTACGCCTGTGTCAAGGTGGAGGTAAGCCGGGAAAAGCCTGTCCTTTATGAACTGGGTATGACGGGCAAAGAGAATCTGGATGAGGAACTGGATGAGGACGATTATTTTGGCTTTGGCGTTGATGCTGGAATGGGCTGTGTGGCGGACATTCAGACCCAGGCGGCCTTCAAGGAATATTGGGCCGAGCGGATGGAAGAGGACTCGGATATTGATCCCTACAACGACCTGTTCTGTGATCTCTTGGAGGAAAATGCCAAAACCCACCCCAGGTATCAGGGAAACTATGGCGACTGGCTCAACTGGACGGTGCCAGGTACGGACTGCAGCCTGCCTATCTTTGCCTCCGGCTGGGGAGACGGGTATTATCCCGTCTACTTCGGCTATGATGCCAAGGGCGAAGTCTGTGCCGTGTATGTGCGGTTCATAGACATTGAAGCCAGTTATGGAGAGCAGGAGTAAAGGGGGACAAGCGATGGAATGGCCAAAAAGACCACTCAGCTGGATGAGCAGGCAGCTAAGGAATGCCGCAAGGTGTTGTCCGCCTTCTTTGCCGAGATGACAGAATGGGAGCAGTATATGGAACAGGCCGGGTTTGAGGATACCGAGGCTGTGCCCCGCCTGCTGGCGATCTGGGAGAAATATGTGAGTGAAAAGCCCCGTATGGGTTACCGGCCCCTGGGCCTTTCGTACAGCGCCCAGGGCACCTACAAAGGCGAACAGTTCCTGGATGCAGAGCAGATTACCCGGGACAAGCTCTATATCTACACCAGAGAGAAAAACAGCGGCTTTGAACGCCGTTTCCTTATGAAGCGTGTGGGAGAGGGCTGGATGATTGACGCAGTGCAGGAGCGTCTGGATGGCTGGCAGCGGGTGGGATTGTGAGGCATTACACGACTTGGGAGTATAAAATCATTGGCCTGGAGGCCAGTGCAAATGGTTGCGTGTGAGGATTTTATTTAGAGAAAGAATGATGAGAGGAGTATGTGGGTGTATGAGCCGAATTGTTGATGAACTCTATTTTACATACAGTGCATACAACGCCCTCACCTCCGGCATCCAGGTGAAATGCCCCAAATGCCATGGGGCAGGTATGGTGACAGCGGATGATGACAATGCCTATTTCCGATGCCTGAGCTGTGGCCATCAGGAAACCTGTGACCGGACGATCTACCGCTATGATGTTCACAACCAGTGTAAAAACTGTGGAAGATACTATCGGGTGGATATTGAAGATGAGGCAAGGCAGCGCTTTTCCATTCTCCATGTGGCCTGCCCCTATTGTGGGGCAATCATGCCAGGAGAAGTTCATAAAACAGCTGAGGCTTTCTCCTACACTGCTGATATTCAGAACGGACGAGAACCTTATTTTGGCCTGGAGCTGTGGTTTTTGACCTCCTTCCAGGGCAAACCGGTCTGGGCACTCAACCGGGAGCATCTTGCCTATCTGATCAGTTATCTCAGCGCCGGACTGCGGGAAAAGCCATCGGGAAGGCAGAAAAAGACGCAGGCCGACCATCTTCCCACCTTCATGAAAACAGCAAAGAATCGGGAGCGGATTGTGAAGCTGCTGAAGAAAATGCAGGAGAAATGAGGATGGAACAGAAACAACTATGACAGGAAAGGACAAACCCTATGATAACATCTGGGGTATCCGCCTTGCGGCCAGTTCCCCGGAGGCCCAGGATCCGATGAAGTGGCGGGGAGAGAATCTGCTGGGTTTTGCACTGATGGAGGTGCGGGACGAGCTGCGTCGGGTGACACAGAATGAAATGCTTTGTGATTGGAGTACAGGATGGAAAAAATGAAACTTTATGAACTGGTAAACTACTACCACATTGGCACGGAGCTGACCTGTGCCGAGGCGATGTTTTTGGCCTGCAATGAATATTATCATTTGAACTTGTCCGAGGAGACACGGAAGATGTTCTCCGTCATGGGCCTTGGAATGCAGACTGAGCAATCCTGCTGCGGCGCCTTCACTGTGGCAGTGGGGATCATCGGTCTGATGACCGCCAAAGAGGGACAGACCGATGTGGATAACATGGAAGGATATCAGATGATTGCCGAATTGACAGATTTTATGTTGGGTTTTTACGGAACGCTCCACTGTGTGGAACTGCAAAAAATGGAAGTCATGGGGTATGAAAACCCCTGCCACGCCATTGTGGAGGCACTGGCAAAAAAACTGGAGGAGCTGCTGGAGGGCCGCAGTATTTTTTACCCGGCAAATACAGGACAGCTCGGCTCCTGATATGCCAAAAGAGGACTTGCTATGAACGAAAAACTATTTCGCCCCCAATTTAACCAAATGAACACCACCGGAAAGCAGATGATGATGGAACGCCTGGCTGCCCGTTATGATATGACATTTCTCGGTCTGCATACCTTTGACCGCTGGGGTCAAACCTGTACCACCGGCATATTTGAAAAAGATGGCTGTGAATTTGTCTTCGTCCCCGGGGATACTTTTACGCTGGGCTGGGAACGGTTTGCTGTGGGACTGAATCAGGAGAGCCAGGAGGAACTGGACTATCTGTTTCAGGAATGGGAGATGGAACGGGATCCGGCAGAATTCATCAGAGAGAGCATGGCTCCTGTCCGTCAGACAGTCATCGGCCCCATGCTGGTGGGGCGGGAACTGGAGGAACTCTGCTGGGAGCCAGTGCAGCTGGACGATCCCAGGCTGACCGCCCACCCTGGCTGGCTGAAGGAATTTCGGGACTTTGCCTGGAGTGACAGCAGCAGTCTTACTTTACATCAGTCGGCTCGCATAGAACGGACGGAAGATGGATTTCAGACCTGGATCTATTGCCGCACAGATTACAAAATGCTTCTTGACCAGCTGCAGAAAAAAGGGGTTTCACTGCCTACCGCAGACGAGTGGGCCTACTTGTGCGGCGGCGGATGCCGGACCCTGTTCCCCTGGGGAGATGGACTGGACTATTCTATGCGCCTGCACTGGTTTGAGGACATGGATGAGGATGAAAACAGACCCTACGACATGGAAGAACCCAATTTTTTCGGTCTGTCCATTGCCTATGATCCCTATATGCGGGAGGTTGTGGAGGCCGAACCGTTTACCACCTGCGGCGGCGACGGCGGGTGCAATATTTGTGGAGGGATGGGGCCATTCCTTGGTTTTCTGCCCTGTTTGCCCCACTGTAAGCCGGAAGTGCAGGAAAATATGGAGCTGAATGGCGACTATGACTTTTACCGGCCTATCATCCGGGTGGAGATGGAGTTTAATCAGGAAATAAATTACCTGGGAATGGAGGATTTAACATGAGCAGGGAACTGTATAAAGCATTTATTGACGGTCTTTATCAGCCGTTGTGACGGAGATGAGTGGCCGGAATAAAAGGAGGTGTAACGGATGTATATCGACAAATACTGGGGCAGCTTTATTGGCGGTTCCGATGACAGTCTGAACCTTGTAGCATTTTTAGAGGATCAGAAAAAGGAGGAGATCCCCCTCAGCGAGATCTTTGCCAAAATCGGTCTGGACAAACAGAACTGGGACTTTCACCAGACTGTGGAGTATCTGGAGTTCCCCCACTCTGATGGCGTGGAGATGGACTTTCACTTCGCCATTGATGTAGTTACCGATCTGGCCGCCATCCTTTTAGAGTGCAGCGTCAGCGGCAGTGTGAACCTCCAAAATTTAGATGAATATAACATGCCTTCCCGCTGTATCCGCATCACGGCTACACCAGAGGAACACGACGCCATGAACGGGGTTCTGGCGGACTTTGTCCAAGATCCCCTGTCCTATGACATCAGTGAGATGATGGGCGAGGATGAGATTACGGATATGGCTTATCAGGTGGAGATGCTGCGGAAAGAACTGTACGAAGACTCCGGCAGTAATCGGAACTATCATGTAAAGGCAGAGGATGTGAAACATCTGCTCCCCGACTGGAAGGGTGCCGACGGCTGCATCGCCACGGGCCGCATCACGGTGGAGGGCCGCAAGGTGGGCTACTGCTACCGGGAGAATCCGGACGGAGGCTGGGACAGCGGCTGGCGCTTCACCGCTGGTGACGAGAGCGAGGCGTACATGAACGACCCCAACAACGCCGGGATCTACAAGCTGAACACGATCTGCAACGACGATCCCGACATTATCCCGCTGCTGCATACGCCCATCCCCTGTGCTTTTGAGCGGGATGAGAATGGCGTGTTCCAGCAGATCAAAGACTGGAAACCGGATGAGGACGAGGAGGAAACGGATATGGACATTTTACAGCAGTGCCAGAAGTGGCATGAAGAGGATAAATACCAGAAAATCATTGACGCGCTGGAGGCCATCCCTGCTAAGGAGCGTACCCCTGAGATGGACAGCGAGCTGGCCCGGGCCTATAACAATCTGGCAGACCCATATAAGCCAGGTGGCAAAGAGATGCTCAAAAAAGCTATCGCTCTGCTAAAACCCCATGAGGAATACTTCGAGGGGGACCACTGCTGGAACTTCCGTATGGGTTATTCCTATTACTATCTGGATCAGGAGGGCCGGGCCTTGCCTTATTTCCGCAAGGCGCTGGAGGCCCGCCCTGGTGATGAGGATACTCAGGAGCTGATTGATGAATGTGAAAGCCGTATCTCTCTGCCCCGATTCTCGGAGTGCTTCCGAAAGCGGACAGAGGACTGGTGGGAAACCTTTGCCGAGATGGAAGCAGAATTGCGCCAGAGGATGGACGAGGACAAGGATCACACCCGCGGTGCGGAGATCGTGGCACAAATGGAGGAAACCCTGAATCTGGTTTTTGATGAGATTTCCTTTGAGATAGGCATGGGCGGCGAAAAGTATGAGTTGCTCCTCACTCCAGAGGGTGACAAGGTCAAGCTGTTTGAGCTGCTCTATTTCCAGAAGCACGCTCCCAAGGAGGTGCTGGCGCACTGGAACATCCTGGTGGGCCGTCAGTCCTCCCAGAATATTGGCCTGCGTACTGAGGATGGATGGGACATCTCTGGGGATGATGTGCAGATCTGGCTGGAGGAGCAGGGTGAAAACAGCTTCGCCATCTCCGCCTACTGCGAAAAGCTGCTTCCCATGCTCCGGGAGGCGGAAGGCCGGGTCTGGTGGATGCTCACCACCCTCACCGACCAAGTGCTGGGCGAGATCCCCCACATGAGATACATAGACAGCTTCGATGTGCTGGAAAAGCCCAAGGCGGAGCCGTCCTTCCTCCTGTCCCAGCTGCCCGACGCTCTGAGGGAGCGGGGCCTGGAACTCTCCACCGACCCGGAAGCCTATCTGGAGAGCTATCTTGGCTACAAAATGGAACCCAATGAAGATCCCGACGCCGATTGGCGGTTGGATGTGATGGCCGGTTCCACCTGCTGTGTGCCGCTCATCAACGGCTATCTGAATGCCGACAATGACTTCATGGACGCTCTCCATGCCGACGGCGCGGTGGCAGGCTTCTTCTGCTATCCCCTGGATACCCTGCGGGAGGAGGAAGGCAGTCAGAAGATCTTCGACTTCCGGGACAAGCTGGAAGAAGTGTTTACCACTGATGAAGGATCGGAAGTGCTCACTCTCACCGGCGGAGCCACCGGCCTCTACTGCGGCTATGTGGACTTCATCGCCTGGGACATCCGAGAGGCGCTGAACATGGCGAAAGAGTTCTTTGAAGGCACGGACATCCCATGGGCCATCTTCCACACCTTCCGCCGTGAAGCCGGTTCTGTACCCCTAAAGCAACAAGATGATGGGACAGAAACTGAGAATCAGGATGACGAGTTGGACGAAACGCTGACGGGCATGGACTATATTCCTTACACCCAACAGAACGCCGAAGCATTCTTCGCTCAGCTGGAGCAGTGGAACGACGAGGATGAGTACACCCGCTGTATCCAGGCACTGAATGCCATCCCAGAGGACTGGAGAAACTACCGCACCGCCTACGCCCTGGCTCGGGCGCTGGAGAACTACGCCATCATTGGGGACCATGACGAGGGTACCCCTCGCTATAAGGGAGACAAAGCCCTGTACCGCGCCATCGAGGTGCTGGAGTCTGTCCGGGAAGAAGGACAGGACAAGGCCCAGTGGAATATGCGGATGGCCTACGGCTATCAGTATCTCTATGGGCAGGAGGCAAAGGCCATTCCCTACGCCCAGCGGTGGGCAGAGTTGGACCCGGAGGATGAAAATGCCCCGGCGGTGATTCAGGAGTGTAAGGCGGAGATTCGGAAACGCCAGCGCAGCCAGAAGAAGGCCAAATTCGTGTCCGGTGATACCCCATTTGAGGGCTTCGACCTCACCAACTTCTGGGATGATAATTGGTATGCACTGAAAGAATATGTCAGTGATCCGCCTTCCGATGAGCTGATTGCCAGCGTGGAGGAGGAACTTGGCTACAAGCTGCCTGCCGCCTACATCTGGCTGATGAAGCAGCACAACGGCGGCATTCCGGTGAACACCTGCTATCCCTGCAATGAGCCCACCTGCTGGGCAGAAGACCATGTGGCCATCACCGGCATTTTCGGCATCGGACGGGAAAAAATCTACTCCCTCTGCGGGGAATTGGGCAGCCAGTTTATGATTGACGAGTGGGAGTATCCTGCCATCGGTGTGGCCATCTGCGACTGTCCCAGCGCCGGACACGACATGATCTTCCTGGACTACCGGGCCTGCGGTCCCCAGGGAGAACCTGCGGTAGTCCATGTGGATCAGGAAAACGATTACAAGATTACCCATCTGGCAGACAGTTTTGAGGAATTTATCCGGGGACTGGAGCATGAATCCCTGTATGATCTGGATGATGACGCAGAGGATTTCGATGAGCATGAGGATGATGACACTGACGAGGTAGAAACTGTGTTAAGCCATAAGGACTCCTTTGCCGGGTCTGTGCTTCTCTCCGAAGCGGAATGGGACAAGGAGCAGTTGATCCGGGATTTACAGGAAGAATGGGGCATTGTGGATGAGGAGCCAGATGAGGGCGGCGAAGATAATGAAAACAGCGGGGACATTGTGGTGATGCGGGTTGGCGGCATGATGTTAGTTGTGACACTTTTCCACGGCCACATCCCGGACAATGAAGCTGAGATCAACGCTGAAAACAACTATATGTGGCCAGAGGCCGTAGAGGCGGCCAAAGCGCACAGGGCCCATATCATGGTGGCTGTGTTGGGCGAGGAGGAAAAACTGCTGGAGCGGGGCAGGCTGTTTACCAAGGCGATGGCAGTGTGCTGCAGGCAGAAATATGCCACCGGCGTCTACACCAGCGGCGTAGTATTTGAACCCCGATTCTACGAGGGCTTTGCCGGCATGATGAAAGAGGACGAGCTGCCCATCTTCAACTGGATTTGGTTCGGCCTGTACCGGAGTGAGGGAGGCCTGAACGGCTATACCTACGGCATGGATGTGTTTGGCAAGGAGGAAATGGAGGTGCTGAACGCGGACGCGGAGCCGGAGGAGCTGCGGGACTTTTTGGCCAGTCTTGCCTCCTATGTGCTGGCGTGCGATGTGACGCTGAAGGATGGAGAAACCATCGGCTTTTCCGCGGACGATAAACACGCCATCACCCGCAGTCCCGGCATTTCTTTGCCGGAGGAGCAGATGACCCTGAAAATCTCCTATGAGTCTGCCGGAGGAGAACTGGACAAGGATCCCCTGGAGCCTTCCGATGCAGCTCAGGCCATCATGGAGTATCTGGACTGCGAGTGTACCTATTTTCCATCTATGGCAGATGATGACCCCATCATGTCGGCATACAGCGATGCAAAACGGGAAAGTGTTAAAAAGGGATTTGTGCCAGTGCTTATCCAGGCCAATGACGAAACGCTGCTGGAGTGCCTGGTGATGAACGCTGACCCGGAAAACGATGCGGACTGCTATGAATTTGACCTCAAAACCGTGGAAGAGTACCGAAAGAAGATGCTGGCTGCTCCCGTCAAGGACGGAAAGGCCGTTTTGGAGGCGTTGACAGGACAGCGCAGGGAAGAAGCAGAGGACGATGATATGGACTGGGAGAAGGAAGTCCTGGGCGAGATGAAGGGCGGATATGATAACTGTCGCTTCTCCAACTACTGGGATTCTGACACAGGCATGACACATCCCCTCATCCTGGCAAGAATTCCGGTGAAGAACCCCTGGGAGATTTTTGCCTATCTGCCCTTTGGAAATTGGAATGAGTGCCCCGATACGCCGGACCTGATGGCAGTGGCGAAATACTGGTTTGAGCAGTATGGCGCGGTACCTGCTGCCATGAGCCACGATGAACTGGAGTTTGAGCTTCCGGCTCCTGTTTCCAGGGAGAAGGCTATGGAAGCGGCTGCAGAGCAGTATGGTTTCTGTCCGGATATCGTGGATCAGGAGCAGGATGACCCAACCGTGGGAAATCTGGCAGATGTTCTGTGGCAGTCCACCATCTGGTATTTCTGGTGGGATTGATCGGAGAAACTGAGAATGAATGAATATTTGAAACAATATATTGAATTAAAAAAACAGTTTATTGCGACCAATGAAGGACCGGACAGTGTCCGCGCCCTCTATGCCTTCAAGGAGAAACTGGAGCGGAGCGGGGACAGGCAGGCCAGGGAAGTGCTGGTGGATGTGTATGATCTGCTGGATTTTAAGAAGGACGCCTACGAGATGCTCTGTCAAATCGGAGATCGCTCCGATAAAAAGACACTTAAGCGGCTGGGCGTCTTGAAGGACTATGCTAAGAACTGGGGGAACCACTACGCCATCCCTAAGCCGAAAACACCGGAGGAAAAGTAGAAAGAGAAGGAGAGGCAGGCCCGGCTGGGTTTGCCTGTTTTCCGGTATCACCCGAATCCGTTGGAAACCGGTGCTTTTGAGGAGTCTGCAGATGGTGTTGTCTGTGACTGCTGCGGCAAGATGACCCGCATTTTCTATACCAATCCGTTCTTTTCTGTGGAGGATATTGCGTATCTGTGCCCTGCGTGCATTGCCAGCGGGGAAGCAGCCCGAACATATGACGCCAGCTTTCAGGATGATTACTCTGTGAATGATGGTGTAGACGATCCGGAGAAGCTGGACGAGCTCATCCACCGCACTCCCGGCTACTCTGGCTGGCAGCAGGAATACTGGCGGGCTCACTGCGGTGATTACTGCGCCTTTCTGGGTTATGTGGGAGCCAGAAAACTGCGGGCGCTGGGCGCGCTGGAGGAAGTGCTGGATGACTCCATATGGGATGAGGAACAGAAAGAAATGATTCAGGAATCCGTTAATGGGGGACATCTTCAGTGCTATCTGTTCCAGTGCCTCCACTGTGGGAAGCACCTGGTCTGGATGGATTGTGATTAAGGAGGAACTTTTATGGGATACGATGTAAGTTTTCATCCGATTTCCCCAGAGGAAATACGAGAATGGTATGTTACCCCTCTTACCTGGGTGCAGCAGGGGGAAGAAGAAAAGGTATTGGCTTTTGCAGCGCAGCATGGGATGGAGGACTTCTATGCAGAAAAGTATCTGAATACCTTGCGGGTCGGGGTTGAGACAGAATCTGCGGAGCTGTTTGATAAGAGCCATGGTTTTTATATTGCAGTGATCCAGGGCTTCTTCCGGGATTATTTTTATACCAGAGGGAGCGCGTTTTCTTTTCTGGCGGAGGAGAAGCCGGAATATACCCGGTATTTTACTCCATGGGAGCAGATAGTACCAGCCGCTTTTTCGAATCCTGCAGAGAACCGGATTATTGAAAATTACTGTTCTGGCGTGTACCTGTCCCCGGCTCAGGCTGTACAGCTTCTTCAGGATTTGGAGCAGGACAGAAAGGTTCTGGAAGATCTGGAGGAACTTTGGTGTGATGGACAGCTTGCGGTATTGAAAAAGGCCCTTACTGCTGCTGTGGAGCTGGGGGTCGGACTGCTGGAAGCCACGGAGGTGGTAGAACCCAATCCAATCGCTCCCAATGAAAGCACGAGCTATTCCAACCTGCACCACTGTGATCGGGACGGTGTGTATCTCTATATGGATCTGGCTATGAGGCAGCTTGCTAAGGCAATGGGAAAGAACCCTGATGAGCGCTAAGAGCAGAAAAACAATAAGGGAGAGGGGAGAGATGGATAGATGAATGGGATTATCCTTTTGGTCGGCGTTTTGCTGCTTGTAATGTTCGTAACGCTGCTTGTCACAAAGCAGTGGGTCGGACTGCTCCTCTTTTTCCTTGCTCTGTATTTGATTTTTAAATAGTAGTGTATTAAGGAGAGGTTGATATGGAATTATTGAAACAGTGCCAGAAATGGAATGAAAATAAGGAATACCAGAAGCTCATTGACGCTTTAGAGGGTATCCCTGACGAAGAGCGTATTCCTGAGGTGGAAAGTGAGATGGCCAAGGCATACATCGCTATCGCAGATGCAGGAGAGCGGGAGCCATATGAAAAAGCGCTGGAGACACGACCTGGCGCTGGGGATACTCAGGAATACATCGATGACTGCCGCCGTCGTCTGGCCATGCCCCAGTTTGAAAAGAACTTTCGGGAGAGGACGCAGGATGCCTGGAACGCCTTTGCCGGGATCGAGGCAGAGCTGAGGGCCATCATGGACACAGATAAATTGCGGGAACGCGGTGGGGAAATTATGGAGAAATGCGGCGCAGCGTTGGAGCTTGCCATATCTTCTCCTGCTTTTGAATTGGGGGTCGGCGGAAAAAAATATGAGCTGATTTTAAGTGCTGAGGGCAACCTGGCGAGACTGTTCCCTCTGGTCTACTTTCAGCGCCGCGCCCCAGCTTCTGTGCTGGAGCACTGGGTAATCCTGGTGGGCTGTCAGCCCTCCGCCGAGTTCTCTCTGCGTTCTGGGACAGACGAGATCCGGCCAGAAGATGTACAGATGTGGGTGGAGCGACAGGAGGATGGGCGGCTTTCCCTTGCGGAGCTGCCCGAGGCCATGAAAACCATGGGGCTGACCGACTACCGGGATGGGGCGGATTATCTGGAGAACAGTTATCTGGCCTATGAATTGAATCCGGTGGAGGATCCTGACGCGGACTGGCGGTTGGATGTATATACCGGCTCCAGCCGGCTGCCGGTGCTGATCAACGAGTACATGAGCGCTGACAGTAATGCGATGGACGACTACCACAAAGACGGTATCGCAGCCGGTTTCCTGTGCTATCCGGTGGACGGATTTGAGGGGCAGGACAGGTCTGAACAGATTTTGCGATTCCGGGATAATTTGCAGGAAAAGATTCAAGAATACGCCGGTAAGGACGCAGTTACTTTTCTGGGTGGAGCCACGGGACTATATTATGGGTATCTGGATTTTATTGCCTGGGACCTGCCCGCCGTGCTGGAAGCGGCCAAAGATTTCTTTGCCGACACCAATATAGCTCAAGGTATATTCCATGTATTTCGCCGTGATGTGGGAGCAGTCCGTCTGTGGGAACGGGAGAACGAGCCGGAAGTTGACCCGGAAACGGGTTCACTGCTCTCAGTACAGGATATTGAGATTTTGGAATCCTTCGATGAAGGCGTGTCGGGGTATTTTGGAAAAATGCTTCGCTGGCTGGAAAATTTCATCGAGCAGGGAGTTCAGGAAGGAAAATTCACCCAGCGCCAGGCCCGGCAGGATCTCCAGATTGCGCTGTGGTATTCCTTTGCCTGCAATAACCTGGATGAGTATCGCTACTACTACAAGGCGGCAGAGTGGATGAAAAGTTCGGAGAAAAATGCCAGGGGCTGCGCCATGTGGTACTATCGCTATTCGGTGGCCCTCATGTACTGCGGGCGGCTGGAAGAAGCGCTGAGTTATGCGGAAAAAGGCATTCGGGAGGAGCCGGATTATCCTTGGATCTGGCTGCAGGTTGGGAAACTGCGCAGCCACTTTGGAAATAAAGCCGGCGCTTTGGAGGCTGTTTCCCATGGCCTTGTGCTGGAGCCTGGCGATTATGAATTCCTTACTTTGAAAAGAGAAATCGAGCATGACGCACCGCTGGAACAGATGGAGTATCACTGGATCAACCCTGAGGCCGATCAAATGCTCCAGCAGGGATTGGATGCAGACGCTGATGACAAGCAGCGCTCCATCTCTTGTATGGCGGTCAATGAGAAAGGACTGGAACGATTTTGGAGCATCTTTGGCCCAAAACCGGAGCAATACACATTTGACGCGCCCTATATACAGTTCCCTTATAGGATCGGGGATCGCTCCATTGATTTGGTATTTCAGATGAATGAAGCGGGAATGTCAAAACTGAGTGCTGAATGGCTGGAGCGGCTGAGGGGGTGGATTCAGGATGGAAGATGGCTGGACCGAGAACACCCGGACAGCAGGGCGGCCCACCTGGATACGGTGCTGGTGGGACTGGACTGCCACCTGGGTTTGCTCTACAAACTGAAAGAAGAGGTGGAATACTTCCAGATTTTCCTGAACCCGGACGGAACAGAACAGGAAGGGAGATTCTGGTCCTCCGAGGAGAGCCTTGAGCAGGAACTCTATACAGAGGAGGAAATGTCTTCGGTAGAGCAGCATATCAAAAGATCCTTCGGAGAATTTGACCATGTGTTTCATGAGTTGGTTTCCCCGGACATTCATGTGGATATCTGCGTTGTTCCACCCTCTGAAAAACGGGATTATTACACGCTGGTAACGATGGGAATGGGAGCCCACCGGATGAATGTGCCAGAGGAACTGGCAGAATACAAACTGGAACGGGCGGAGCTTGCTGTCGCTCTGCCTTCTGACTGGAAATTGGATGAAGAATCCATGAAAGACGAGCGGTGGTACTGGCCTGTTGGCCTGCTGAAGATTTTAGCCCGCCTGCCCATTGCCAGCGATACCTGGCTGGGATTTGGCCATACCATGGACAAGCAATCATCCTTTGCGCAGGACACGAAGCTCTGCGCCAGCCTCCTGATCGGCCCCCAGGGCGTTGAAGAAGGCAGTGAGGTCTGTATTTTGCCGAGTGGTGAGGAGGTCAACTTTTATCAGGTAATTCCCCTTTATGAGGATGAACTGGACTATAAACTGGAACATGATGTAGAGGCTTTGCTGGAAAGAATGGAAGAAATCAGCTTCGTTGTGAATCCCACCAGACCTGACGCCATTGCCAGGGATGTCTGATGGAAAACCCATCAAACAAGCCGTCGCCGTGCCTCGCACAGGCCGTGGATGGAAATGTATAATTGCTGGAAAATATGTAAATACTACCAGCAAGGAGAGTGATTATATGCGCATTCCAAGACATATCGGGATTATTCCAGATGGGAACCGGCGCTGGGCAAAACGTACAGGACTGCAGAAACAGGACGGTTATGCACATGGGTTAAAGCCGGGGTTGGATGTTCTAAGACTGGCGAAAAGTGCGGGAGTTCAGGAGATTACGTATTACGGGTTTACCACAGACAATTGCGGACGTCCCAAAGAGCAGGTAGAGGCATTTTCAAAAGCCTGCATCGAGGCAATCAACTGGATTACGTCAGAATCCGTGTCGCTTCTGGCGGTGGGAAATCAGGATTCCCCGGCTTTTCCCCGGGAACTGCTGCCATATACGAGACGAACTGATTTCAACGGCGGAGGAATTCGCCTTAATTTTCTCGTAAACTATGGGTGGGAGTGGGATCTGGCAAAATTAAAAGACCCGGGCAGCAGCCGGAAAAAAATCTGTGGTCAGCTTCAGTCCAGTGATATTTCCCGCATTGATCTGATTATCCGCTGGGGAGGTATGCGGCGGCTTTCCGGTTTTTTGCCGGTGCAGTCTGTCTATGCCGATTTTTATGTGGTAGACCGGCTCTGGCCGGACTTTCAGCCAGAGGATTTTTTTCAGGCGCTGGAATGGTATCAAAAGCAGGATGTTACGCTGGGCGGGTGACGAGACGGAGGAGTTTCCTTGTTGCTGTCAGCCGCTGGCGGCCCCGAGCCCAGAGACGGCCAGAGTCTCTGGGAGTTCCTGGGACAGGAGACGGCTGGAGTTACTGGCGGCTCCCGAGAAACTGAACCAGCTTCGGGAGTTCAGACAGGTTGCGGATGACGAAATCAGCCCCCGCGCGGCGGAAGTTTTGCTCTGCCTGTGCCAGTCGGTTACCTTGTTCCTGGGGGGGCAGAGATTCAAACTCTTCCTGGGAAAGGCCTATTTCAGAGCTTCCTTCCAGAACACCGGCGGTCCAGATGCCGGCATTTTTTCCCTCCCGGATATCAGCGGCTGTGTCGCCGACTTTCAGGGCATTTTTTACGGAAGAAACCTGAAGCGCCTGCAGGTTCCGGAAAATCATGTAAGGAAAGGGCCGCCCCTTTTTTTCCACACTGTCGGGAGTAATCCAGAAATCCGGGGAATACCCCTGGCTGGCAGCCAGAGGGAGTACGATGGACATCATGGAATCCGTATAGCCGGTGGTGGAGCCGATTTTTACGTCCATGGAGCGCAGAGCTTCCATGGTGTCGGTTACCCAGGGCTTCAGTCCGCAGCAGGAATTAAGAACGGAGAAAAGCTTTGGCTCAAAGAGAGAGTAGAGAGCCTCCACGTCCGTTTCATTGGAGGGGCGTCCGTATTCCCGCTCCCAGGCTTCTGCAATTCGCTCCATCTGCAGCATGGTGCGGATGTGCTCCTTTTTCAGCATGCCCATGGGGACTCGGGTTTCCTCCATGGTAACAGGAACGCGAAAGTGAGAAAAGGCTTCGGAAAAAGCCTGAACCGGCGCGAAACAGCCGTAATCAATGGTAGTTCCGGCCCAGTCAAAAATAACAGCTTCGATCATAATGCAGCTCCTTTCTGTTCTGCCAGAAATGCAGAAATAATGCGGGTCAGTTTTTCGATATCCTCTGGATAAATTTCGCCGATATTGCCAATGCGGAACGTGTCAGCCTCGGTCAGCTTGCCTGGGTAAATTGCATATCCGCGCTCTTTGATGTACTGATAAAAATCGGAAAAGTGGAACTGGCAGTCATCGGGATACAGGAAGGTCGTGATAATAGGCCCCTGGTGTTCCCTGGTAATATAAGAAGAAAAACCAAGGCGTTCCATATTTTCGATGAGAATCCGGTTGTTTTCTGTATAGCGGCGGTTTCGTGCGGGAATTCCTCCTTCCGCCTCCAGTTCATCCAGCGCTTTCGAGAATGCGAGGACGACGTGGGTGGGGGAAGTAAAACGCCATTTCCCATCTTTTTCCATGGTTTTCCACTGATCGTACAGATCCAGCGAAAGAGAACGGGCCTTTCCCTGGCTTTCCAGAAGCCTGTCTTTGCGGCAGAGGATGAAGGAAAATCCGGGAACTCCCTGAATGCATTTGTTGGCGCTGGATATAAGAAAATCGATGTTCCAGTCCGAAACGGGGATCTCTATTCCGCCGAAGGAGGACATGGCGTCCACCAGGAAGACCCGGCCGGCGTCATGGACTGCTTTCCCAACGGCTTCAATATCATTTAAAATTCCGCTGGTGGTTTCACTGTGAACCATGGCCACATGGGAGATGGAAGTATCTTCCGCCAGGAGGCGTGCAACTTCTGCGGCGTCGGGAATCTGGTCAAAGGACTGGGCGTAATGGACGAAAGGAATCTGGTTGTGGAGACAGATATCCGTCATCCGTTCGCCATATGCGCCGTTGGAGCAGATCAACACCTTTTCTTTGGGGCCGATGACACTGGAAAATACACTTTCTACCCCAAAGGTCCCGCTGCCCTGCATCAGGACGACGGTGTGGGTTTCGGGAGAAAGGTGGGCCAGTTCCAGAAGCTGACGGCGGATTTTCTGCGTTACGGCTTTATAATCATCATCCCAGGTGCAGCGGTCTGCCATCATTTCGCGTTTTACGGTATCGGTGGTCGTCAGAGGGCCTGGGGTTAATAATTTGTAGTCATTCATGATAGAAATACTCCTTTTTTATGTATGATGTGTGGAAGAGCTGTCACGGTTTTGCACGTTCAGAGAGCTCCTGATGTTTCTGGAAGAGCTGGAAAGTCAGCGGCTCCGGGAAGGTTTTCGGGTAGGCAGACTGATTGGCAGAGTCGGCTGATTCTCCCTCGTACAGTGGGTTGGGGTAGGTTTTCTGAAGGTCTGCGCGCCCGTTTTTGATGATGCATTCTGCCATTTCCATGGCCAGCGGGTTTGTTTTTTCTCCTTTATCTAAAACGGCAACGGATTCTGTGAGAGAGAAATTTCCTTCAGCCGGATCTACATAATCAATGGGAAGTCCGCTGGCTTTATCTGCCACAGCCTGGTGACGGAGTCCAAAACCGATGGCAATTTCTCCGGCGCGGCAGAGCTTTAAGGGACCGGAGCCGGAGGTCTCGATGTGGTCGCCGGCATTCTGATAGATGGCAGACAGAGTTTTCTGTGCCCCTTCTTCTCCGCAGGCATCCACCAGCGCCTGGATCAGAAGCCGGGCTGTGGAGGAGGACTGGATATCCGTCACTGCCATATGTCCGGCGTATACGGGATTGGCCAGATCCTGAATGGAGTTCGGGGTTGGAAGATTTTCTTCTTTCATGAGTTCCGTGTTCAGAATGATGGCACCCTCCTGGGAGGTAATGGGGGCACAGTATTCCGGAAACGGTTCCAGGGGATTGACTTCAAAGGAAATAGGCTGGAACATGGAATGTTCTTCCTGGACGCTCTGCAGATAAAAGGTACTCATGGTAACCAGATCGGCTTCCAGATGGGCGCCTTCTGCCAGCAGCTTTCCACCAAGCTCTGACGTTCCAAATCCCTGGAAAATGTATTTTCCCCCATAGCCGTTGGAGTCCAGGGCGTTTTTCATGGCCGTAATGGCTTCGTCATCCGCGTTGGAGTAAATGACAACCTGACGGTCGCCGCTTTTAGAGGAAGAAGAGCTGCAGCCGGTCAGGGAAGAGGCGGTAAGGGCCAGGGCAAGTCCAAGATATTTGATCTGTTTCATGATAGAATCCTTTCTTTTAAATGGTTTGATAGAGTTTACGGTTTTTCAGTATGTCTGCGGCTTTTGTGATTTGCCAGCCAGGAAAACAGGAATCTGGCGGTCAGGTTTGTGCCGAGAATCAGCAGGGACAGCACAAAAATTTCATTGAATTTATTGATATACTGAAGCTGCTTGATTTTGGTTGTCAGAACCATGGTGCGGGCGCCGGCGATAAAGATCAGGGCGCTGATGGTAACCATGGAATTGATGAAATAGTAGCTGAATACCTCCAGAAGGCTGGAAAAGGCATTGGGGGTCACGACCCGGAGGATGGTTTCCGGCCAGCTGTCGCCCATGAGCCGGGCAGTGGTTTCCCAGCCTGCGTTCATTTTGGAGAGCGCATTTTTCATCATCAGGTACGGCGTGGAAAAGTAGTGCACAACATTGCACAGTACCATCAGGAGCAGCGTATTCTGCAGCGGCGTACCGGAAAATAAAAACAGGTAGGAAAGGCCCAGCACCATGCCGGGAATGGCATTGGTAATAAGGGCAATGGTATCAATGGTGCGCTTGCAGACGGCTGGAAGCGTGCTGCGTGCTGTGATCAGGGCAGCCCCGAAGACGATGAGGGTTCCGAAAGCGGCCGTCGCCAACGCCATAAGGATGGAATGCCCATAGGAGGCGAGAAGCTCGCTGTCTTCCAGGACATCTCGTACGTGGCGCAGGGAAAAGCCGGTCTGATAGGGCCATTCCTGTACCATAGGGACGAGGACAATGACGGCGAAAATGGAAAGGATCATCAGGGACAGCAGGGCGGATGTAAGGCCAAGACACGTATCCCGGATGGGTTGTTCCTTTAATTCCGCATCGGAGATACGGCTGTAGCGGATGTTGAAGCGCTCAAGAAATTGCAGGATTGCGATACTGCCCACCGATGGGATCAGCATAACAATGGCAATGACGGCGCCGCGGTTGAAATCAGGGATTCCGCCCAGCATCTGGTTATACAGGAGGGTTGCGATGACCTCATAGCTTCCGCCCACGGAGGCAGGAATTCCAAAATCCGTGAAACTTAAAAAGAAAGCCTGTACCAGAGCGTCGGCCAATGTTCCAAGGAGTGGTCTTGCAATGGCGATCCAGAAGGTGGAAAAAGGGCCGTCTCCCATGGCGCGGGAAACAAGGAGCGTTTTTTTGTCCACGTACCCCATGGTGTTTTGAATCAACAGGAACGCAACCGGGATGGTATAGATGACATAGCCGGTCAGAAGTCCTGCAAATCCATAGATCTGGAAGAGCTGACGGCCAAAGATTCTGGTAATCAGTCCTTGCTTTCCAAAGGAATAGATAATGGCAAAGCCGTAGGTAATGGTGGGCAGGAACATGGGGAGTGTGGCAGCAGCTCTGACAGCCTGTTTCAGCCATTTTGGCATCTTGCTGTAGTGAATGGCACAGGCCAGAAAAAAGGCGATGGCGGTGGCCAGGACCGCAGCAGTCACGGCAACGAGAAAGCTGTTCATCAAAGCCGGAAAAAAAGCTTTTTTCGAAAGGACGGAGCTGTAAAACTCTCCGGTTAGTCCGGCGTCTCCCCAGAAAGATTTCAGAAATAATCCCCCAATCGGGGCAGCCAGAAAAACAGCAAAGAGAGCAATAATAACGCAGAAGATCACATTCAGTTCCAGATTTTTATGACGCATGGAAACTCCTTATCCCGCCTGTGGCGCTGCGCCGGGCATGTCGCCGAACAGGTCGTAGATGTGACGGCGTTTGATTTCCAGCTGTTTTAGAATAAAGGTGCGGACAAAATCGTTTTCCGGAGCATGGATGATGCGTTCCGGGCAGGCATACTGGGAAATCCGCCCCTGGTCGATGATGAGAACCCGGTCGGACAGAGTCAGTGCTTCTTCTGGGTCATGGGTTACAATGATGGTAGTGAGATGAAATTCCCGGGCAATCTGCTGAATCCGGTCTTTGATAGATTCTTTGATTACGCCGTCCAGGGCGGAAAGCGGTTCATCCAGCAGAAGAATCCGGGGCTTCATTACCATGGTGCGGGCCAGGGCGGTGCGTTGCTTCTGTCCTCCGGAAAGCTGGTCGATACGTTTGGTCAGGTGTTCCCGCAGGTTCAGCAGATCAATGAGCTCTTCAACCTCCTGAGGACTGGAAATGTCAGGTTTATTTTTCAGACCATAGGTAATGTTTTGGTAGACGTTCAGATTTGGAAAGAGGGCATAGTCCTGAAAGACAATATTAAAACCGCGCTTTTCCATGGGGGCATTGGTAAAATCTTCTCCGTTGTAGAAAATTTTGCCGCTGTCCGGCCGGGTAATACCGAGAATCAGGTTGAGAAGTGTCGTTTTTCCACAGCCGGATGGGCCCAGAATAGAAACGATTTCGCCTTCCTGAATCTGGAGAGAAATATCCTTTAATACAGGTGTGTGATTGAAAGATTTTTGTATATGTTCTAATTCCAGCATCACGATTCTCCTTTTTTGCTGTTTCCAGTTTTTGGGTTTCGTCAAAAGCATAGCAGAAGGAGAGCGTGGTCACTACCAGAAAGGCGTAAACTTACTGTCATATTTCCGTAAAAATGAAACAAACTTTACAAACATTTCCTGTAGTATTTTACAGTTTTGTACCAGCATGGCCCCGGTCAGCAATGACACGGCCGCTGGCATCCAGACGCTGGGAAAAACGGGAATAGTCATGGAGAATGATTCCCATATACAGAAGATCTACAATGGCCAGATCCGGGATCCTGGAAAAGATGGCGCTTCCGTAAATGACAGATTCTGCACCTCCGTAGCACAAAGTAATATCGGCTTCCTCAGCAAGGGGAGATGGCTTCTGGCAGGTTACGGCAATGGAAAAAGCGCCGGATTTCCGGGCAAGGCGCAGTGCCTTTACAGAATCGAGAGAGCAGCCGGAGTGGGAAAAGGCGATGGCGGCGTTTCCCTGTCCCAGGTGTGAGGCGGAGATTTGCTGCAGATAAGGATCTGTCTGCAGGTTGCAATGGATTCCCAGATAAGAAAGCTTATTTAACAGATCAAAGGCAGGTACGGCAGAATCCTCTACAAAATAAATATCAATGAGGGGGGCCTTTGCCAGGACGGAGACTGCTTTGCAGAAGTCCGTCACGGAAAGAGATTTTACCATATCCTCCAGAAGAGAGGTGATGACGGCCGCTTCCCGCATGGGGAGATCTTCCGGTTGATCCCAGGGTTTTAAATCAAATCGTCCCAGATGGCGAAAGAAAAAGCCGGAATCCAGATCCGCGGAATTCATGAAAGAGGATTTGCCTGCAGCGTGTTTTTTCTTCTTTTCCTGATTCCGCTCCCGCTCTTCCCGGAGAAGTGCATACTTAAACCCCCGGTAACCTTCAAACCCCAGGGCTCGGACAAAACGGATGACTGTAGGCTGGCTGACCATGGATTCTCTGGCAATTTCCATAAGGGTCAGCCGGCCAATGGTTCCCTGATAGTCCAGCAAAAAATCGGCTACTTTCTGTTCAGAAGGGCGAAGCTGTGAGTATATTTTTTTAATGCGTTCCGCCCAGGAAATATCGGTGTACATAAACTTGCTCCTTTCGTGAAATGCATGAAATTGAATTTTTATTTTCAAAAAAGATTAAAGGCCTATGGCTGGAAAAGGGAGCATTCGGGCCTGGCAATGGTAAGAATACTGTATGGAAAGAATGGATTCCAGACGGGTTCTGTAAAAAGAATGTCAAATTTGTGTATGGTACAGGCGTAAAAGAAAACGTAGGGTTAAGGGAAGTGCAGGTTTGTGAGGGAAGTTTCTTGACTCTGGCGCGGGATATGTGTCATAATAGGTAGACTTGTGAATTGAGAATTCTTAGAAAAATAGAAAGAAATAAAACACATAAGAAAAACGAAAAAATATGGAAGATAAGAGCCGGGGAAAGGAAGATTATCATGAAAAAAGGCGAGATTTATGAGGGAGTAGTATCCCGAATTGAGTTTCCAAATAAAGGAATCGCAGAAGTGGGCGGAGAATCGGTCGTAGTCAAGAATGCGCTGCCGGGGCAGAAGGTCCGTTTTCAGATCAATAAGAAGAAGCACAATAAAACAGAGGGACGTCTTCTGGAGATTCTCTCTCCTTCTCCAGATGAGACAGCAGAAGATGTATGTCCTCATTTTGGTGCCTGCGGCGGCTGCCTGTATCAGACATTGCCATATGAAAAGCAGCTTTCCATAAAGCGGGATCAGGTAAAGGCACTGATTGATGCGGTCTGCCCGGACTATGAATTTGAAGGGATCCTGGGGAGTCCGAAAGAGCAGGGATACCGCAATAAAATGGAGTTTTCCTTCGGCGATGAGGTAAAGGATGGGCCCAGCGCGCTTGGGATGCACCGTCGTGGCAGCTTTTACGATATCGTGACAACGGGAGAATGCCGGATTGTCCATGAGGATTTCCGGAAGATCCTGCTCTGTACCAAGGATTTTTTTGATAAGGCGGGGATTGGATTTTACAAAAAAATGCAGCATACCGGATATCTGCGTCATCTGCTGGTTCGCCGGGCGGCCAGAACCGGGGAAATTCTGGTGGATCTGATTACCACCTCACAGACGTGGCTGCTATGTGGGGAGGAGAGAGCTGCAGAGGATGGAGATGGACGGGATCAGACGTCTGTTGTCAGTGAGGAGCAGGCTTCTGCGGCAGAAAAACGCCTCCTTGCAGATTGGGCACAGTGCCTGCAGGAGCTTTCGCTGGAAGGCACTCTGGCTGGAATTTTGCATACCAGAAATGATACACTGGCCGATGCTGTGAAGAATGAGGGGACGGAGACTCTTTACGGACGCAGCTATTTTTATGAAGAGATTCTGGGTCTTCGATTCCGCATCACTCCCTTTTCCTTTTTTCAGACCAATTCGCTGGGAGCAGAGGTTCTCTATGAGAAAGTACGGGAGTATGTGGGAGAAACCCGAGGCAAAACTGTGTTTGACCTTTACAGCGGAACGGGAACCATTGCCCAGATCCTGGCTCCAGTGGCAGAGAAGGTTGTGGGAGTAGAGATTGTGGAAGAGGCCGTTTTGGCTGCCCGCGAGAATGCTGCTGGAAACGGACTTTCCAATTGTGAATTTATCGCCGGAGACGTTCTGAAGGTGGTAGGAGAGCTGGAGGAAAAGCCGGATCTGATCGTACTGGACCCGCCCAGGGACGGAATACACCCCAAGGCAATCGGGAAAATCATTGATTTTGGCGTAAACCGGATGGTGTACGTTTCCTGTAAACCCACCAGCCTGGCAAGAGACCTGGTTACTCTGCAGGAGAACGGATACCGGGTGGAAAAGATCTGCTGTGTGGACATGTTCCCTTCCACCGGGAATGTGGAGACGGTGTGCTTATTGTCCAAACTTTAAGCGAAGCAACATATCGGAATTGACTTGGACAGGGGGTTCAGAAATTAAAAAATGAATTTGTGTGGGAGCAGCATTTTGTTTTGGAATCAATTCTATATCCAGGAGTACCGTTGTTATGGATGCGGACTATGACATAAAAAAGGTGCGTTATGCGGTAACGGTGGGAGGATGTGAAAGATCGGGAACGGGCAGGTTTCGATGATACCAGATTGCGTCGTTTGTACTGGTTGAAAAAGAAATGATGCTATTTTGAAAATGTCATTGAATGAATATGAAGGGAGCCGGTTCACGGAAATGAAAACGTGAACCGGCTCCCTTTGAAAAACTATTTCTTACCGTTTTACCAGTTTTTCTGCCTGCCGGATGGCATCGTCGATATTGTCAAAGAAATTTTCACGTCCTACTTTCTCTGCATACCCGGCTTTTTCCATGACCTTCATAGGCTGAGGGTTTACGTGGGAGAGAATCAGGGTAATGCCTTTCTTCTGGCATCGTTTCAGCAGGTCGTTCATGGCGTTCATGGCAGTGCTGTCAATGGCCGGGACGCCTCTCATGCGAAGAATCAGGCAGGTGGTCTGTTCTCTGGCCACAATCCGCCCGATTTCATCAGCGGCGCCGAAGAAGAGAGGGCCGCTGATTTCATAAACGCTGATGTGAGGAGGAAGGAGTCTCAGCTTTTCACGCTCTGCCTCTTCTTCATCTTCCGTGTATTTCCAGCTGTGCACCTCCGTGACATCGCTCATGCGCTTCATAAAGAGAAGTCCTGCCAGCAGAATGCCGAATTCAATGGCAACAACCAGGTCGAAGACAATCGTCAGGAAAAAGGTGATAATTAAAACGGCAATGTCACTTTTCGGCGCTGTTTTTACCAGCTCCAGGAAGGTTCTCCACTGGCACATATTGTAGGCAACCATAAACAGAATGGCTGCGATGGTCGGCATTGGGATCATGCCGGCATAGGGCATGAATACCACAAGAATCAGAACCAGGACCAGGGCGTGTACCATGCCGGCCACCGGGGTGCGCCCACCGTTTTTGACGTTGGCGGCCGTGCGGGCGATGGCACCGGTGGCCGGAATTCCGCCGAAGAAGGCAGAGGCGATATTTCCTGCGCCCTGGGCCACCAGTTCCATATTGGATCGATGTCTTCCGTTGATCATGCCGTCTGCCACAACACAGGAGAGCAGCGATTCGATGGCTGCCAGAACGGCGATGGTAAAGGCGTCCGGAAGAGCCGTCTGAACAAGATCAAAGCTCAGGGCCGGAAGACGGAAGGACGGAAGCTGATTGCTGATGGCATAGAGATCGCCGATGGTACTAACCTGGAGCGGCAGCAGCCGGACCATCAGAATACCGGCGATAACAGCCAGCAGGGAACCGGGGATTTTTTCCGTAAACCGGGGCGCGATAATCAGAATCGCCAGGCAGACAGCTCCCACCAGGAGTGCATCTGTCTGAAAGGTGGAAAAGCCGGCCGCAAAGGCGCGAACCTTCTCCATGGTTTCAATAGTAGCCATTCCTTCCGGGTACGTGACGCCAAAAAAGTCTTTCAGCTGTCCCAGGACAATCGTCACGGCAATCCCGGAGGTAAAGCCGGTAGTAATGGTAAAGGGGATAAATTTAATCAGTGCGCCGAAATGGCAAAGTCCCATCAGGATCAGGATGATTCCGGCCAGGATCGTGGCAACGGCCAGTCCGTCCAACCCGCTTCGGGCCACAATTCCAGCCACAATGGTGGCAAAGGCTGCAGTAGGGCCTGCAATCTGAACCTGGCTTCCGCCGAGAAGTGAGATGATGAAACCGGCCACGATGGCCGTGTAAATCCCCTGTTCCGGGCCAACACCGGAGGCCAGCGCCAGGGCAATGGAGAGCGGCAGCGCAATAATTGCCACTACAATACCGGCCACAATGTCATTTAAAAATTGTTTTCTGGTGTAATTTTTCCATGTCGTCAAGAGCATGGGACATAACTTTTCCATACGAATTCCCCTTAAAAATAGTATTGTCTGCTGTGGAAAGCGTCTGCATCTGATGCAGGCAGTTATAACAGTTCTTTAACAGCACACAATCCCCTATTATAGCGGCTTGGAGGACAAAGTCCAGTCCAAATGTTTTAATAATTGTATTTTTTGAAGAACTTTTTTCGAATTTTTTGTTATAATAAAAGTACGATTCAGGATGGTGGGAAATCTGACGCAAATAGATTCCCTATCCTGAACCGCTGCAGATAAAAAGAGTAAGGGTTCCGGATTTGAGAAGGAAAAATACAGAGAATGCGAAAAAAGGAAGGAGCGGAATCGTGAAAGACACACAGGACAAAAACCATACTTTTATGACAGAGGAAGCAGAGGAAAAGCTGAATTTTTTGAAAACCCGAAGGAGCATTCGGAAATTCAAACCAGATCCAGTTCCGGAGGAGCTGCTTTCTGCGATTATTTCTGCGGGAACCTACGCAGCTACAGGGAAGAATCAGCAGTCTCCCATTATTGTGGCAGTGACCAACCGGGAGACCAGAGATCTCTTATCCCGTTGGAATGCAGAGATTATGGGGACGGACAGTGATCCATTTTACGGGGCCCCGGCCGTTCTGCTGGTTCTGGCTGATCGGAAAAATTCGAATCATGTATACGATGGAAGCCTAGTAATGGGAAACCTGATGCTGGCGGCCCATGCCCTTGGCCTCGGGAGCTGTTGGATTAACCGAGCCAGAGAGGAATTTGACCGGCCAGAGGGAAAAGAACTGCTGAAAACCATCGGGATAGAGGGGGATTATGAGGGAATTGGCCACTGCATCGTCGGATACATAGACGGAGAACCGCCTCAGGCGGCGGCCAGAAAAAAAGACTGGGTTTATTATGTACGATAGGCATTCAATAAGACGAGAAAAATCAGGATAACGGATCATTGGCCGGCGCTATTTCAGAATATGAATGGCGCCGGTTTCGTTTAGGTGGCGAAGCAGGGAGAGGCCAATGGGGAACCCGAAGAGTCCCAGCACGCCAAACATCTGTACCCCCACAAACATGCTGACAAGCGTTACCACCGGATGCAGGCCAATCTGGCTGCCCACGATTTTTGGCTCAATGATGTTGCGGATGACGGTAACGGCCAGGTAGAGCACCAGCAGGGAGAGGGCCCGTCCCAGATTTCCCTGGACAGCGGAGATGACAACCCACGGCAGCATAATACCACCGGTTCCCAGCACCGGAAGCACGTCAAATATGGCAATCAGGAAAGCGATCAGCACGGAATTTGAGATTCCGATGACGGCAAACCCGACGGACAGTTCCGCAAAGGTAATAGACATAATGATGGCATAGGAGCGGATACAGACAAAAAGCGTTCCTATGACGTATTCTTTGATTTGCATCAAAAGCTGCTTGGAGCGGTCTCCCAGCTGCCGCATGCAGAAACCGGTCAGTTCCTCATAATCAGCGGCAATGAACAGCGAAGAGATAATCAGCAGAATAATTTTGATGAAAAAGGACGGGAGAGAGGCTGCGCTTCCGGAAATGGCCCCCATGGCGGAAACCGACAGGCCGGAGACGGCCTCTCCCAGCGAGTTTAAGGTCTGGGAAAACAGATCGCTTAAACTGGCTTCCAACTCCGGATCCAGGCTCTGGATATGGGTTTCCACAAAGGCGAACAGGTTTGCGATAGCCGGCGCGATGTGGAGTTCATACAGCTCCGGGATTCGCAGAACCAGCCCTTTGCAGATTGCCACCAGGCGAAAACTGGCCAGCGTAATCAGAAGGCCGGCGGTACAGTAAAAGAGAAGCACCGTAAACAGGGCCGCCGTTTTCCTGGAAACCGGAAGGTGGGAGGAAAGCCAGAGGGCCGGTTTTCGCAGCAGGTATGCCAGCGCAAAGCCGAGGGCAAAGGGCATTACCATAGGAAGGCCATACTTCAGCGCCGCATAGGCGATCAGAAAGATCAGGCCGAAATAGAGAAAATTGACAATAAAAGCAAATCGTTTGTTCAGATTCATTGTACCGTACATTTATCCTTTCTGCAGAAGGTTGTTACCATGATGCTATTCGGTATTGGAAAAAAAGTCAATTCAATTCGCTATTTTGTAATGGATTCTTAATGGTTATGATTTTTCAAATGTGAGTTTATCACAGACGAATCCGCTTTTTTTCAGTATACTAAAGCCATCCTAAGAAACGGGAGGAAAAGAAGATGGAGGAGAGGAAGGTGCTTCCAAGGTCAAAGCAGGTGGCCCGGGTGATCCGGGAAGAATGCGTGGCCTGCGGCTGCTGTGAAAAAGTCTGCCCCAAAAAGGCAGCAAAGGTTTGGAGAGGGATGTTTGCGAAAGTAAATCAGGAGCTGTGCGTAGGGTGCGGACTGTGCGCCAGGGAGTGTCCGGCTTCTGTCATTTTCATGGAACCGAGAAACGGGAGCAGGCCGTCTTCCTTCACAACGCAGAGATCCGAAGAAAAGGAATCGGAAGAGAAGAAATCAGAAGAAAAGGTGGTTCGGAAGGGAGACAGCAGATGAAAAAGAAATGGTATGATTATTTGTGGATCGCATCCCTGACGTATCTCATCCTTGGATTTTTCAATATCATGTTTGCCTGGCTGGGACTGCTCTGCTTCTTTATTCCACTTTTGATGGCAGTCGGAGGCGGAGAAAAACGGTATTGCGGCCGATACTGCGGCCGGGGACAGCTGTTTTCCCTTTTGGGCGGACGGTTTGGCCTTTCAAGGAAGAGAGAGATTCCGGCCTTTCTGCGGAGCAGATGGTTCCGGTACGGTTTTCTGGCATTTTTCATGGTTATGTTTCTCCAGATGCTCTGGAATACATGGCTGGTTTTTCAAGGGGTACAGGATTTAAGGCAGGCAGTTACCCTTCTTTGGACTTTCCGGGTGCCGTGGCGCTGGGCCTACAGCGGGAATACGGTTCCATGGATGGCCCAGTTTGCCTTCGGGTTTTACAGCGTGATGCTGACATCCACGATTTTGGGGATTGGAACCATGGCTCTGTTTAAACCCCGCTCCTGGTGTGTATACTGTCCAATGGGAACTATGACGCAGCTGGTCTGCCGGGCAAAATATGGGAAATCATAAATGTTTATAGACAAACAAATCTGTTAGGAGGTAACGTATGAGCGTTTTAACAATCACAAAGGAAAATTTTCAGAAGGAAGTAGTAGAGAGCAGAAAACCCGTCCTGATCGACTTCTGGGCCGCCTGGTGCGGGCCCTGCCGGATGATGTCTCCGGTGGTGGCTGAGATCGGGGAAGAGCGGGACGATATTGTGGTGGGGAAGGTAAATGTGGATGAACAGCCGGAGCTGGCGGCCCAGTTTCAGGTAATGAGCATCCCGACGCTGGTGGTACTGCAGGATGGAAAGACGGTAAACAGGGCCATGGGAGCAATGTCAAAGCAGAAGGCGCTCCAGCTGCTCCCGGTCAAGTAAGCGGATGACGCCGCGGGACAGGGAGACCATTCCCTCAGACTGAAAATAGCGGAGAAGGCGGGTAACGACCTCCCGCGCTGTGCCAAGATGATTGGCAATGGTTTCATGGGTAATATGAAGCGGCTGACCGTGCTCTAAAGCATCTTCTTCCAGAAGAAAAGCGGCCAGCCGCTTATCCTGGCTTCTCCACAGAATTTGCTCCATCAGCCACATGACCTCTGAAAAACGGGTGGCCATCAGCTGGTTGGTGTAATTGGCCACCGGGGCGGAGGCCTGCATCAGGGACTGGTAGACCGGAGCGGGAATAATCCACATGGCGGAATCTTTTTCTGCCACAATCGAAATGTCAAACTGGATGCTCTGCAGCATGCAGGATGCAGAAAACAGGCACAGATCCCGTTCCAGCAGGCGGTACAGCGTAATTTCACGCCCCTCTTCGGAGGTGATGAAGGCTCTCAGCTGTCCGGACTGCAGGGCAATCAGTCCAACGCAGTCGGCGGATCCATTGTGAAGGATCACTCCCTTTTGAACGGTTCTGGGGGCAGCGGACCGGGAGAGAGTCTGTTGTTCCTGCTCTGAAAGCTGATTCCAGAAGGGAAAAAATTCTGAAAGTTCCATGGGCACTCCTTTTTGCTAAATTTAAATTTTTCTATTGAAACTAAATTGTATGTCGCAAAATTGCATGTTGCATAGCTGTTTCCAGTATAAGATGGTTTCATATCGGTGTCAATTTAATTCCGTTCCTGACCAGTTACAATTCCATAGTGAAATAGACTTGACAATTCTAGGAAGAAAGTGGTACTTTTATCACTAGAAATGGAAAGCCAATTCTATTGAAAATCAGGAAGAAGAGGTGCGTAAAAATGCAGGAGTTAAAACCAATTAAAGAGGGAAAAGTACGTGAGATTTACGACAATGGTGACAGCCTGATCATGGTTGCGACAGATCGAATCAGCTGCTTTGATGTGATTCTTAATAATGAGGTGACGAAAAAAGGCGCGGTTCTGACCCAGATGTCCAAATTCTGGTTTGAGATGACAGAAGACATCATTCCCAATCACATGATTTCTGTGGATGTGAATGATATGCCGGAGTTTTTCCGTCAGAAACAGTTTGACGGAAACAGCATGATGTGCCGGAAGCTGACCATGCTTCCCATCGAGTGTATTGTTCGCGGATATATTACAGGGAGCGGCTGGGCCAGCTATCAGGAAACTGGTAAAGTCTGCGGGATTCAGCTTCCGGAGGGACTGAAGGAGTCCGATAAACTGCCGGAGCCGATTTACACTCCGTCTACAAAAGCGGAGATTGGCGATCATGATGAGAATATCTCATACGAGCAGAGTATTGCGCACCTGGAGAAGTATTTCCCCGGAAAGGGTCAGGAATATGCAGAAAAGCTGCGGGATTATACGCTGGCATTGTATAAAAAATGTGCAGAGTATGCCCTGGAGAAGGGAATTATTATTGCGGATACCAAATTTGAGTTTGGTTTGGATGAAAATGGAAATATTGTTTTGGGCGATGAGATGCTGACACCGGACAGCTCCCGTTTCTGGCCTGCAGAAGGTTATGAGCCGGGCCATGGTCAGCCTTCCTTTGATAAGCAGTTTGCCCGTGACTGGCTGAAGGCTAATCCGGAGAATAACTGGACACTGCCCCAGGATATTGTGGATAAGACCATTGAAAAATACCTTCAGGGTTATAAGATGCTGACAGGAAAAGAACTGGCATAATCGTGCTGTCATAGGAATTGCCATAAAAAACGAGTCTGAAGCAAAATCCAGACTGTTATATAGATGAAAGAGGAGAGAGGGCGCTGCGAAATGTTTTTGCTCCCTCTCTCTTTTGTTGTTAGGGCAAAGCCCTGTTCAGCATTGCGGAATTTCTCAAACAGAGAAATGTA
>CALAAS010000018.1 GCA_937885015.1 uncultured Clostridium sp. | reverse complement strand
AGAGGCTTCGATCTCTTCCCTTTATTTTTGCCAATGATAATTATACTCTAAGCCGCCTGCCCGTACCGGCAGGCGGCAGCATCCCGAAAAATACTTACAGAGTTCCTTTATAGATATTCTCCAGTTGTTCATCCGTCAGTTCTTTGTGATAAAACAGGCGGAAAAACTCACGCACCTCATCATCCACATCAAAATTCAGATACTCTGGATAAAGCAGGCCGGAAAGCCACCGTATCCCAACGATGCGGTTGGATGCCGGAGGACGATCCATCCAGCTAAAAGGCGCATTGGGCGTTCCGTAGACCTTCCCCTCCTTCACAGCTTTTAAGGAGGCAAAATCAGGATTTTCCAGGATTTTCTCTGCAGCAGAACTTCCGCTCATGCTGGCCTTTGGTTCGCCGTTTACCACGATCACATCCGGATCCCATGCCAAGAGCTGCTCTGCAGAGATCTGAACCCGAGATCCGTCTCCCAGTTCCAGATCCGCCACATTGACCGCATTGACCATCTCGATGATCTGGCCATGGGGTGATCCGGCCGGAGCCGTCTCCAGAGAAGTCTCTCCATTTCCATAATAAAGTCGGACCTTCTTGTCTTCCGGAATATCCATGGAATCAATCTCTTCAAACGTCTTTTCCGCATAGGATGCCAGTTTTTCCGCCTGTTCCTCTACGCCGAACAGTTCTCCCATAAAGCGATACGCCTCCGGAGCCGCCTTCAGATCCCCATCTACGGCCACCACCGGGATTCCCAGGCTCTCCTCCAGCTTATCGCAATCCGAAATCAGTTTGTCATTGATAGTTCCCACATTTACCGCAATGGTTGGGTTCGCTGCAATTACTGCCTCGTAATTTACCGCATCTCCCATACCGAAATTCGGAAGGTCATGGTACTTTTCAAGGATCACGCTCTTCTCAATCTCGTTCAGCTCATAATTCCAGCCGGAAAGCAGATCCGGAACCAGGGTATACAGATAGATGGCCGAAACCGGCCCAGTAGAAAATACCGAATCAATCTTCTCCGGCAGAGTAACGGTTCTGCCGGCCATATCCATAATCTCCCTCGTTTCCCCCTCCGCTTCCTGTTTCTCTGTCTCTCCTGATCCTTTTGTTTCCCCAGCCGCCTCCGTCACTGCCGCTTCTGTGCCGGCAGCCTCTCCAGCCGTCTTTTGTCCCTGTCCGCAGCCAGCCAGCAAACCTGCTGCCATCAGGAATGCCAGCACAAAAGAACCGAAACTTTTTGCCCTTCTCATACGCTCCTCCTCTTTCCATTGATCGACAGAGAGAAATTGACATTTCTCTCACTTTACGTTATACTTTCAAAAGCGATTTGCTTTATTTAATATAACGGTTCTGATATGTAATGTAATATGCATTCCTTATTTTGTCAAGTATGAAAATCCAGGAGGAAACAGCCATGGCGTCTTCAGACCACATTGAAATTCAAAAAGAGAATACCAGTCGGCTCCGGCGCCGCCTTCTTCTTTTTTCCATGTTTTTTATAATGCTTTTTATTATGCTCCTCTCCTTCTGGGTCGGATATTATCCTCTGTCCCCCTCCCAGGTGGCCGCTGCTTTCCTTTCCCGTTTCGGGTATCAAGGCGAACTTCTTCCCCAGGCCATTACCATTTTCTGGAACATCCGCCTTCCCAGGATCCTTTCCGCTGCTTTTATCGGCGCGTCTTTGTCCGTTGCCGGATCCGCCTATCAGGGCATGTTCCGTAATCCTCTGGTATCTCCGGATATTCTCGGTGTTTCCTCCGGTGCCAGCCTCGGAGCCGCTTTCGCCATTTTAAACGGTTTGTCCGGGTGGATGATCCAGCTATCTGCCTTTGTGGGAGGAATTGCCGCCGTGGCCTCTTCCTGCCTGATCAGCCGAAAATCTGCCCATTCCCAGACACTCAGTCTGATCCTGACCGGTTCTATGATCATGGCTCTGTGCAATGCGGGCGTTACTATGATAAAATATGTGGCAGATCCCAATGACGTACTGCAGCAGATCACGTTCTGGCTCATGGGAAGCCTGACAAAAACAGACATGAAGGCTCTGCAATGGAGCGTGATCCCTATGGCGATCGGCCTGATTACCATGTTCTTTCTTCGCTGGCGCATCAATCTTCTGACCCTGGACGAGGAAGAAGCCAGAAGTCTTGGTATTAACATCCAGCGGTTCCGGATGATCTTCATCCTCTGTGCCACCCTCCTGAGCGCCGCATCTGTCTGCCTGGGCGGCCTGATTGGCTGGGTCGGCCTGATGATCCCGCATATGGCCAGAGCCCTGGTCGGTGCTGATTACGGGAGGCTGATTCCTGCCAGCGCCATGCTGGGCGCCGGATATCTGGTTCTCATGGATGACCTCGCCCGTTCTCTCTTATCCATGGAGCTTCCTCTTGGCGTTGTAACGAGTCTGATGGGTGCACCATTTTTTATTTATCTGATTATTAAAAAAAAGGAGCGTTAACTCATGTTGCTGGAAATTGATCATGTATCCGGAGGGTACGGAAACGGTGACATCGTAAAAGGCGTAAGCTGCTGCGCAGATCAGGGTGAGCTGCTGTGCCTCGTAGGCCCCAATGGCTGCGGAAAAACCACCCTATTCCGTCTGATGCTTGGCTCCATTCCGATTTCTTCTGGAAATATCCGCATCGACGGCAGAGAGATCCATAATCTCTCCGCAAAAGAGCTGGCAAATCTGATCGCATACATTCCCCAATACCACACTCCCGTCTTTGCCTACACGGTGCTGGATGTGGTTATCATGGGACGGGCAGCTCACTTTTCTGCTTTTGAAGCTCCAAAGCCTGCAGACCGGGAGGCTGCTTTTGAAGCCCTGGAAAAGGTAAACGCCCTGCATCTTGCAAACCGGACCTACACCTCTCTGAGCGGAGGCCAGCGCCAGCTGATTCTCATCGCCCGGGCCATCTGCCAGTCAGCACGGGTTTTTGTCATGGATGAGCCGACAGCCAACCTGGACTATGCCAATCAGCAGCTTCTGATGGAGGTCGCAGCCGATCTGGCTGAAAAAGGCTACTGCGTCGTCATGTCCACCCATAGTCCAGAACCGCCGGCAGCCGTTCGCAGCCGCGTCCTTTTAATGAAATCCGGAACCGTTGCTGCTTTCGGACTGCCCTCTCAGGTCATTACACCAGAGAACCTGGAAAATGTCTACGGAATCGAAATGGATGTGGTAAACATAAAAGACCGATACGGGGTCTCCCGCACCATCTGCCTGCCAGTCAAAGCTCCTTTTCCAGGCAAAAACACAGACAGGAGGTAAAAATCACATGTCACAATTGCATATTCTTCCTAAACCGGAAGAACGAACCAATGAAAAAGACCTTGCGTATTTTATCGCACTGCAGGAATCCAGGCCAGCAGTCATGCCGGATCACTCCGCTGAGAAATGGAACCGCCGCGCAGAATTCTGGAAAAAAGAAAGTACCAACCGCAGAAAAGGCGATGAGAGAATGGTAAGCGCCCGGAACTATCTGGATCAGAGGGGGCTCTTAAAGGAACACTTCGATGTCGTTGATATCGGATGCGGCCCTGGAAAATTTGCCGCTGAATTCGCAAAAAAAGTCCACCATGTTACCGGACTGGATATTTCCGATAAAATGGTGGCCCACGGCACAGAATACCTCCAACAGCAAGGGATTACAAACGCCACCCTGAAAACCTGTGACTTTCAGTCCCTGGATATTAAAAAAGAGGGATATGAAGGCGCTTTTGACCTGGTGTTCAGCTCCATGACGCCAGCGATCCACGGCATGAACGGACTGATCAAATCCATGGACATGAGCCGCGGCTGGTGCTGCCATATTACCCGGATCGATGGACATAATATTCTCCGGGAACAGATGATGCAGGAAGTCTTCGGCAAGAAAACACCGCCTAAATGGACTGGCCGATGGTTTTATTCCCTGTTTAATGTCCTGTTCCTCATGGGGTATAACCCAGAAACCAGCTATGACTCTACCAATCACAGCCTTCTCATTGATCCGGACGAGGAATATCTGGATTTTTTGATGGAACATACCCTCCCACAGACAGAAATCAACAGAGAAAATGCCAGGAAAATAAAAGACTGGTTAGACGTCAGGAGAAATAAAGACGGATTCATTGAAGAGATCACAGACTCCACTTACGCCAGGATCCTGTGGAATGTGAAAAATAAAACGATCCGCCATGACTACCATGCTGAAGAACAGGAGGTATTATGATGCAGACACTTCCCACAAGAAAGCAAATTCTAGAAACATTATTTGAAATTTGGAAACCGGAACCGGCCACAGAACGGATCCCAGTTGATACATCACGGGGCCGTGTATCCGCCAGATCATACCAGTCTGCAATTTCCATCCCCGTCGTGCGGGCCGCCGCCATGGACGGCGTCGCCGTTTCTTCCCACCGATTCCTGCACGGAGTCCCAGACACCTCTGCCTGGAAATGGGGCGAAGATTTCTGCCGGACTGACACAGGCGATGATTTTGACGACCGGTTCGACGCCATCATTCCCATCGAATCCGTTACCATCTCCGACAACCGTACATTAACCATTGATTCGGACGTATCCGTTCAGCCACAGATGAACGTCCGCCCCTGCGGCAGCATCATAAAGCATGGCGCCAACCTGGTTCCGGCGAACCGCCTTCTCCGCTCCTTTGACCTGGCCTGCCTGACCATGGGCGACATCCTGGAAATCGACGTGTACAAAAAACCCCGGGTGGCCTTTCTTCCCACTGGCAGTGAACTCGTTCCTCCCGGCTTTCCAGTTTCACGGGGAAAAAACATTGACAGCAACAGCTCTCTTGCAAAACATATGCTGTTGGAAATGGGCGCAGACCCCATTCTCTATCCGATTACCCAGGACTGCCGTGAATCTCTGATTGCCAATCTGGAACATGCTCTCTGCTCTGCAGATGTCATCATCTTAAACGGTGGTTCTTCCAAAGGCGAAGAAGATTTTAATGCCCGCATTCTGGAGAAACACGGCTCTGTTCTGTTCCATTGGGCCGCTGCAGCTCCCGGAAAACCAATCTGCGTCGCGATCATTGGCAATAAACCTGTCATCAACCTGCCTGGCCCTCCCATCGCCGTGCTTTATGGCATGGACTGGTGTATCCGTGCCATTGTAAACCATTTTCTTCATCTTCCCATGCCGAGACGGCAGACTATCACTGCCACCCTGACGGAAGAAATCGTATCTCCGCCCGATATGGAAATCCTTTGCATGATGGATATAGAATACAGAGATGGGCGGTACCTGACAAAGCAGAAACCCTGGAGGGGAAAAACCAGCATGCCGGATACCCTCAGTGCCGGTGCTTTCTATATCACAGAACTGGGAACCGGCATCCGGCATGCCGGAGAAACGATTGAAGTGACACTTCTGCGCGGAAAAGAGGAATTTTGATATGGCGCGCCACCTTTTTCTGACCGGAGACAAGCATGTGGGAAAATCCACCTTCCTGCAGAAGGCCCTGAACGACTTCCCCAGATCTCCTGGCGGCTTTTATACAGTGCGGACCCGCACATTTCTGAAGGATTCCTATTCCGTACACCTGTACCAGGCAGGCATGCCCCAGGTTCCATCTGCAGAAAACCTCCTCTTTTCCTGCCGGCCGTCGCTGGGAGATGTATCTTCCCGGTTCAATCTCCTGGGTTGCCAGGCTCTCCGGCAATCAAAGGGATGTTCCCTTCTGGTGCTGGATGAACTGGGCCCCCACGAAGCCGAAGCCGATACATTCCGTGAAAATATTTTGAGCCTGCTGGACGGGAAAACTCCTGTTTTCGGCGTCCTGCAGGCTCCTGCAGCAGACTTCTGGCCAGAAATCCTCTCTCACCCGGAAGTCCTGCTTCTCCATATTACAAAAGAGAACCGATGTGATGAAGCGCTCATCCGGTGGATCCGCTCTTTTTTCTCTAATTGTGACAAATGACCGGCATCCCCTTTTCAATCTGCTCAAACAAGATCTTTGCTTTTTCCGGAGGCAGGTTGATACAGCCATGGCTTCCGGCATACTGATAAATGGTTCCGCCAAATTTATCCCGCCAGGATGCATCATGCAGGCCGATTCCGCCGTTAAAAGGCATCCAGTAATCCACATGGCTCTCATATTCATAGCTTCCGTCTGCCTTCCTGGCTCCCCGCAGAATGCGGTCAGCCTCTTTATACGTCAATCCATAAATTCCCTCCGGCGTTGTGTAGTTTTTGGATACATTGCCGGTCACACAGGGGGCATCCCAGGTCAAAGTCCCATTCTGATACAGGTAAACATGCTGACCTCCCAGATCCACCTCCACGTACGTATTTCCCCAATCCGGCGCAGTCCGGCTGGCTGCTGCGGAGGAATACTGCACCTCCCGCTCCTGATTCTGACCAGTCTGTACCATCAGCATCAGATGCTCCGTTTCCAGCGCCTGGTTGATCTTCCAGCCATAGGGCCCGCTTAAAACCACATCAGTCCCGGAAGTCGTATGGAAGGTTCTTGCCGTTCCCGCCGTATCGTAACGAGCTGCCAGTGAGGCAATATAGGCTGCTGCCTGTTCCCGGTTCACCGTAATCTCTCCATTTTCTGTTCCCATAAACCAGCCGGCAAACACTGTACCCGGCAGTTCCTCCGTCTGCTCGCCAATATGGTAGGTAATCACAGAATTCAAACTATCATTCATCTTTTCACAGAGCGCCTTTAAACCTGCATCCGCTTCCGTAACGTGAACTGGGATATAGCAGTCCTCTGCCTCCAGATCCACTTCTGTTTTTCCAGATGAAACCGCCCGCCGAATCACTTCCTCGGTCTTCACCGGATCCAGACTGTTCCCCCGCACTTCCGGCACAATATAAAAGGGCTGTCCCTCCTGCCAGGCTGACACGTGCGCATCCGATGTCACAACCGTCTCCCCGGACAGTCCGTTCAGCGTCTGGATTCTGGCCTTTAAAAGTCCATCATCCCAGGATGTTGTCAACGCAACCTCATACGAATTGGCGGCTGCCGGCCCCGTCTTTCGACCGGACGCATTCTGCTCATCCAGAAGCGCCTGCAGATTGGAAGGAATTACCGCCTGAAAACCAATCTCATTTCCTGCTATTTCCTCACTCACGCCGCCTCGCTCCCGAACGGTCAGGCGGTACGATGCCGCCAGTTCTCCGGCCATCCTGGTTCTGGCTTCCTCCTGTGTCAGTCCACCGACAGAGACGCCATTGATTTCAGTTCCATTTACAAACCTTGACACATCATCCGCCCACACCGGCTGTGTCCCGGCCAGAAAAAAAGCGGTCATTACAGCTGCTGCAGAAATCAGTTTTCTTCTTTGCATCATCACATCAACCCCTGTTTCGTTTACATAACGTCTTTGTTTACAACGTTTTCTTATTATAACAGAGTTCCGCCAGAAATCCAGCCGTATTTTTCATTTTATTTTTCTTTTTTAGCTCTTGACACTGATTTTCTCCCGCTATATGATAATCTCAGCAGTTCATTTATTTTACACTATTTCAGGAGGTACACGACATGAAAAAATACGTCTGCGAGCCCTGCGGCTACGAATATGACCCGGCCATCGGCGATCCGGATAACGGCATTGCTCCCGGCACACCCTTTGAAGATATCCCCGCTGACTGGGTATGCCCCATCTGTGGTGTCGGCAAGGACGAATTTAAACCGGTTGAAGAATAAACGCCCTGCTTTCAGAGCGGAATGTTTCTGCACCTATTCTGCAGACACTCCGCTCTCTTTTTTATTGCATAGGAAATTACTTCCTATGCAATATTCATAAACTCTTTCTGCATCAAGGAGAATATACCTCATGAACCACTGTGAAATTGATATGACCCATGGATCTCTCTGGAAAAAGATTTTTTTCTTCAGCATCCCGCTGATGTTTTCCAATTTGCTTCAAATTGTATTTAATATGTCCGATGTCGCCGTAGTCGGCAAATTTGCCGGCCCCCTGGCACTTGGCGCTGTGGGGTCCACCAGTATCCTCATTACCCTGTTTACCGGCATCCTGATCGGTCTGGCCAGCGGCGTCAATTCTCTGACCGCCCTGTACATTGGCTCCCGCCGTGACCGCAGCGTGGAAGAAACCGTTCATACTTCCTTTCTGCTCTGCCTGGCCACCGGTATTTTACTGACTGTGCTGGGAATTGCCTTTTCCAGACCAGTCCTGACACTTTTACATACCAAACCGGAGCTGATCGACGGCGCTCTTATCTATCTGCGGATTTATCTCCTCGGTATGCCGGCTCTGGCACTGTTCAATTTTGGAAATTCCGTCTTAAGCGCTGCCGGTGATACGAAACATCCGCTTCTGTATCTGACTCTTGCAGGCATTGTCAATGTCCTTCTGAATCTGTTTTTTGTCATCGCCTGCCATATGAATGTAGCCGGTGTTGCCATCGCCAGCATAATTGCCCAGTATATTTCCGCAGCCCTCGTCATCGCTCTTTTAATGCGAAGCAGCCAGAATTTTGCTCTGCGCCTTTCCTGCCTTCGGATTACTCCGGAAAAAATGGCAAAAATCCTGCAGATCGGCCTTCCCTCAGCCCTGCAGTTTGTCATGTTCGCCGTGGCAAACCTGTTTGTTCAGTTTTCCATCAACTCCTTTGACCATGTCATGGTGGAAGGCAACTCAGCAGCAGCCAATGCAGATCCCCTTCTGTACGATATCATGGCCGCCATCTACACAGCCTGCGCCAGCTTTATCGCTCAGAATCTGGGAGCCGGAAACAAACAGCGGATTCTGAAAACCTTCCGCATCTGCCTGCTTTACTCCTTTCTGACAGGTCTGATTCTCGGCGGCGGTATTTATATTCTTCGCTACCCCTTCCTGTCTCTCTTTACCAGTGAGGCTGTCGTAGCAGAAGCAGGAATCAAACGTCTGTCCTGTCTGGCCCTGGCTTACTGCCTCAGCTCTGTCATGGACTGTACCATGGCAGCGGCCCGTGGACTGGGAAAGACCATTGTTCCCACCATTATCCTGATTGGGGGAACCGTATTTTTCCGGATACTCTGGATTTTTACCGTCTTTGCTCATTTCCGGACCATTGAATCTCTTTATATACTCTATGCTTTTTCCTGGGTCATCAGCGGCATTGCAGAGCTCGCCTATTTTATCTGGCTGATCCGCCACGGCGCTGCCGATCCACAGGAAAACCGTACCTAATATCCGTAGCGCTTTCTCTGGGCTGCAAAAAAAGAAGCCGTTACAAGAAGGGCAGAAAGTTCTGCTGCTACGATAGCCAGCCAGATACCGTCCAATCCCAGAAAAACTGGCAGTAAAAGGACCGCCGATGTTTCAAATATCAGCGTGCGCATAAAAGAAATGACTGCGGAAATCAATCCATTGCTGAGGGCTGTGAAAAACGCAGAGCCAAAGGCATTGAAGCCGTTGATCAAAAAAGCCAGGGCATACATCCGAAACCCATGGCAGGTCATTTCATAAAGAGCCTGGTCATACCCCACAAACAGGCGCGTCAGGGGAGAAGACAAAAATTCCGCCAGAAGCGTCAGCGTAACGCCTGCCGTTCCTATGATACGCAGACTCTTTCGAAACAGGTTGGAAAGCTCATCCCTGTTTCCCGCTCCAAAATGGTAGCCGATTACGGGCCCGCACCCAATGGAGTAGCCAATAAATATGGCAGCAAAAATGAAGTTGACATACATGATCGCCCCATAGGCCGCTACTCCATCCTCTCCTGCAAACCGCATCAGCTGAAAATTGTAAAGGATATTGACAAAGGATGCGGAAAGGCTGGTCAACATCTCCGAAACGCCATTGGTACAAGTCCGGACAATGATCCGCCCTTCGATCCCTGTTTTCACAAGACGGAGCAGACTGTCATTCTTTCTCGTAAAATATACGAGAGGCAGAATGCCGCCCACCATCTGTCCGCAGACCGTCGCAAAGGCAGCACCGGCCAATCCCCAGTCAAACACAGCAATAAACAGAAAATCCAGGACAAAATTCGTCAGACCGGCCGCAATGGAAACCCGGAGACTGAGTCCCGGCTTTTCTGCCACCACGAAAAAACTCTGAAATACATTCTGCAGAATAAAGGCTGTCTGAAATGCCAAAAGAATCCTTCCATAAATAACGCAGTCATCCGCCAGCTCTCCCTCTGCCCCCAAAAGGCCGGCAATGGGCCGCATAAATACTACCCCCGCCACAGACAACAGCAGGCTGACGCCAATGGTTACGTATATCAACATGGAAAAGTACCGGTTTGCCTGGTCTTTTTTTCCTTCTCCCAGAGTTCTGGAAATGATAGCGCTGCCGCCAGTCCCAACCATAAAGCCGATGGCTCCCATGGCCATCAGAAACGGAAATACGATATTCACTGCCGCAAACGGCGTTTTCCCCACAAAATTTGACACAAATAAGCCATCCACAATGCTGTAAACCGACGTACAGAGCATCATGACAATCGATGGAAACACAAACTGCAGCAGTCTTTTATATGTAAAATGATCTGAAAGCTGAATTCTCATACACTATCTCCCCTCTCCTTCTTTTGAATCCATGTTTTTATTTTCTGTCATTTTTTTCGCCATCTCTCCCAGAATAACCATATATTTTCTGGTAAGCGTAAGAAGCATCCTGCTTTCCGATTCTTCCATCTTCTCCAACGCCTGATTTTCCATGGCCATTACCGGCATGATCTTTTCCTCCGCCAGCCTTTTCCCTTTTCCCGTCAGAAAAATTGGCTGATCCCGCCCGGCTTTCCTCTGAAATACCACAATTCCATCCTGTTCCAGCCTGCGAACTGAGGAATGTACCGTCTGTTTACTCAGACTGCAGGCCCGACAGATGTCCCTCTGCAGGCAACCCTCTCCGCTGTCACACAGATAATAAAGAATTAAAAAAGCGCTGTCCGAAAGTCCCATCGCAGTACTCAGGCCATGATACAGCTGGTCAAATTCCCGATACAGAAGATTCATTTCCTTCCAGTCCTGCCGCCTTGTAAATTCCATTCTCTCTCCTCCTATACCTGTGGTTTATATACACCAATGCAAGAAACAAAAAGTCCGAAACCGGACTACTCTGCAGTCTGCATTATAGTACGATTTCGGACTAATGTCAATCTATAAAAACGCCTGTCATAGCGTTTTATGTCTATAAAAATTTTTTAACCTTATACATAGCGTTTCCGGAATAATTTTTTTATTTCTGCAATTGGCGCATCCTTTTCAATCAGTTCCCGCATAACCTCTTCATCTGGAAGGATTTCCTGACACTTCTTCAGAACAAATTCTGCATGCTGCGGAGGAACTGCGCAGATTCCCGAATCATCTGCAATAATCAAGTCTCCCGGATTGATCTGAATCCGATTAAGCACAACCGGTCCATTAATCTCAATTGCCTCAATCCGGCATTTTCCTGTTTTCGGCGTCACACCACGGCACCACGTGGGAACACCGTATTTCCGGATTTCTCCCACATCACGGACGGCACCGTCAATGACTACCCCTTCCAGTCCCCGCGCCTTCGCGGAAACAAAAGACTGGCCTCCCATACTGCTCATGTCTGTCATGCCACCAGCATCACCTACCAGAACATCGCCCGGCTCTGCAAGGTAATTCACCTCACGGGATGCCATTTTAATAAAATCGTGATCAATCAACCCCTGGGTAGTAGTTTTCTCAATGGGAATACTTCGCAATGTCACAGCAGTTCCCACAATCATGTGCCCCGGCTCAATTGGTTTTAAATAAGAACCCGGAATTACTTTATTATATCCAAGAGCATCCAAAATATCACTGACTGTCCCCGTCAGATCATCCTCCAGAGCTTTAAATCCCTCTACAATTTCTTTCGAAACCCGGGGAAATTTAATTTTTTTAATATTTTCCTTATCAATTACTCCCCAGATTCTTCCGGCAGCTTTATACTCTTCATACTCTGCCTCAACAATTGGATCCATCATCATTCTTTATCCTTTCTCGAATACTACGGCTGTTTCTGCCAACTGCACTAACGTATATTTGTGGATATCCCATTTTATTTATAACGTGCCCGGAACAGAGGCCGAAGTTCACTGATCGGTTTCTTCTCTTCAATCAACTGACGCATCTTTTCCTCTGAAGCGGCGATTTTCTCTGCCTCCTCAATAACTGCCTCCGCCAGCTCATAAGGAACAATGCACACGCCGGAATCGTCCGCTACCATCAGATCTCCCGGCTCTACCAGTTTGCCGCAAAGCGTAATCGGTCCGTTCATCTCCACACACTCCATACGGTACTTACCGGTAATCTGCGTTGTCCCGCAGGAAAATACCGGATATCCCATCTCGCGGATAGAGCTGACATCGCGACAGCATCCGTTTACAATATTTCCGGCAAAGCCACAACTCTTTCCCACCGTACAGCTCTGTCCGCCCATATTGGAAACCTCCAGATTCCCTCCAAAATCAGACACCAGTACGTCTCCCGGTTCACCGATATAATAAATATCTCTGGTGGACATGGCAATAAAGTCATGATCATGGGCTCCCTGGGTTGGAGTTTTCCTGACGGGAATGTTTCGAATCGTCACGGCCGGTCCCACAATCTTAGAACCTGGAATGACCGGCTTCAGGTAGGAGGTGGGAATTGCTCCGTCAATGCCATAGCCGTCCAGAATATCGGAAACGGTAGTGGACATATCCTCCAAAGCATAGTAACGATCAATGATTTCCTTCTTTACACGGGGAAATGTAATCTTTGTAATTCTCTCTCTCGGAACCAGTCCCCAGATTCTTCCCGCTTTTTCATACTCTGCATAATCTGCATCTCGCTTGGCCCGAAGGGCTGCCACATCTTCATTATATGTTTTTACCTGATCTAAATCCATGTTTAACTCCTCTCATCTTTTCCTGTGACTGCTTTCTTGTTTACAAAATTTTCGTTCGCCATTTGAAAACCTTGTTCTCAATTCGTATTTAAACTTTAGCATATGCAGCATATAAAGTCAATTTATTTTTCCAAAACCATGTGGTTTTTGTATGCCTATACAATTTTTCTCTCCTTTTTTGTGCAAAATGTTTCTTTTTTCAAAACATAGTTTTCTATTAGAAAACGCAAAAAAAGAAGAAGCGAAGCCATTTCTATAAAGCCTCCGCTTCCTCTTCCAATATCCTGTTTTCCAGTCATTTTCTCTATGTCGATATCATCAAGTCCAGAAAAACTGTTTTCCTCTGTCCATTATCATCAGCGCTGTGCCGTAAATTCTCCTCTTCGGGTAGTGACTGTATAGTCCCTGGACATTTCCCTTGCCATCTCACAAACCATGAAAATAAAACGTTCTTTTTTTGCCTCATCCACTCTGGAACGAGGTGCTCCGATAGACAACGCCGCCCAGACCTCTCCGGCAGCATTCGTAACCGGCGCTGCCACGCCAAAGGTCTCAATATTCATCTCTCCCTCGCTGCAGGCAAACCCCTGCTCTCGAATGCGCCTGAATTCCTCCAAAAGTGCTTCCGGAGAGGTAATCGTATTCTCTGTATATGCAGTCAAAGGCTCTTCCATCAGCTTTTTTCGAATAAGGGACTCTTCCTCATAGGCGCTCAAAAGTTTACTGATTGATCCCACGTGAAAGGGGCGTGTCTGCCCTTCTTTTCCCACGACGCGAACCAGCTGATGGCTTTCCTCTCTGCAGATCAGAGTTGGAACACCATTTACCATCATACTGAAAGAAGTATTCTCATTGGTCAGATCCCGCAACCGTACCAGATAAGGACGGGCAAAAGCCGTTACTCCAATATGCTGTTCATAGGTTTTCCCCAGAAGATAGGCAGAAAGCCCCAGTGTATACTTGTGTTCCTGCGTCTGAGCGGCAAACCCCTCGCTGACCAGAGCCGACAGAAGTTTAAACGTTCCGCTTTTTCCGCATTCAATCTTCTCCCCCAGTTCTGTTACCCCAAACACATAAGGTGGCTGTGCCAAAAGTTTCAAAAGTCTCAGTGTCTTTTCCGCCGAATTCATTTTCCCAGATCCCCCCATCCATACGAAACCTTATTCAAAACGTTTCTTATTTGAGAACATTTTATTTCGATTTTTCCTTTTTGTCAAGTCTATTCCCATATCAGGGTCTTTATTATCCCGAAACAAACTCCGCCTGCCATCCTGAATTATCAGGCCGGCAGGCGGCTGTTCTTATATCTCCAATCCTCCAGATACTTTATGCCTGTTTCTTTTCCGTTTTCCATTCTGTATAAAAAGGATATGCGATGGAAACCACCATAAAGACCATAAGCACAATACAGATCGGTCTTGTAAACAGCGATCCCAAAACCAAAGACAGAGAATTCTGATTCAAGGTCATGGCCTGGGACAGGCCTTCCTCCGCAATCGGACCCAAAATCAAACCGAGTACAATTGGAACAACATTATACTGATACGCCTTCATAAGAAGACCGATTACACCAAATACAAACATAACCATCACATCACCGGCATTTCCCCGGATTGCATAAGAGCCCATAATGCTCAGCATCAGAACACAGGCTGACAGAATATTTTTTGGTGTCAATGTCACGAGAGCAAAATGTTTCGCTCCAAAGAGTCCGATCAGCAGCATAATCACATTCGCGATAAAAAGAGCCGCAATAAATGGATACGTGATATTTTTCTGCGTTGTAAACAAGCCATATCCTGGAATCAGTCCGTGAATTGTCAAGGCTCCCAGGAGAATCGCTGTTGTGGCGTTTCCCGGCACCCCCAGCGTCAGGGTGGGAATCAGAGTTCCTCCTGTTACCGCATTATTGGCCGACTCACAGCATGCCACACCCTCTCTGGCTCCGTTTCCAAATTCCTCCTCTTTTGTAAACATCTTTCCAATATTGTGAGACACATAGGAAGCCACGTCTCCGCCGGTCCCTGGAATAATTCCGATAATAATTCCCAGAATCGAGGAACGTATATAGGTAATAGGGTACCGCACCAGATCCCGAAGCCGCACCCGAACTGATTTAAACTGTGCGATTGATGACTTATCTGCCACCTGAATAGGATTCATGAGATTTGCAAGCACCTGCGAAACGGAAAATAATCCAATTACCGCCGGAATCATATTAATCCCGCCCATTAAAAAAGTCTGGCCGAAAATAAAACGGGAGCGCCCCATAACGGGATCCATACCAATGCAGGCCACCAAAAGTCCCACACAACCCATCATCAACCCTTTTAGAACATTTTTCACAGAAAGCGACGCGATGATAGTGAGGCCAAACACCGCCATCATAAACCTCTCCTGAGGGCCAAACTCAAAAGCAAATTTAGCCAGAGGCGGTGCCAGGAAAATCAGAGCTATCAAACTGATACAACCGCCCCAAAACGAAGCAACCGCCGCCTCTGTCAGGGCCTCATGAGCCCGCCCTTTCAGAGTCATGGGATAACCATCCATAGCAGTGGCAGCCGCTGCACTGGTACCGGGTGTATTGATCAGAATGGCGGAAATTGAACCGCCAAACATGGAGCCACAGTAAAGTGCTCCCAGAAAAACCAGACCTGCCGTCGGGTCCAGTGTATACGTCACAGGAATCAGAACGGCGATTCCCATGGTAGGCGTAAATCCCGGGAGCGCTCCGATCACAATACCGATTACTGTTCCCAGAAATGCCAGAACTAAATTGATTCCTGTAAAAGCAATGCCAAAATACGTTATAATATCTGCCATCAAGTTTTCCTCCTATATCAGCATTCCGGCTGGAAATGTAATTCCAAGGGCCGAAAACAGGCCATACATTCCCACCGCAAAAATCACTGCCACAACCGTGTCCCGAACCATATTTTTTCTGGTACGAACCGGCTCAAACAGGAGTCCAATGGCAATCATAACAACCGCACTCGTTACCAGAAAACCGATGAAACGAATGCAGATAACCCAGAAAAGAAGCAGGGCAACTGCAAGTCCCAGCCGTTTCAGCTGCTCCCTGCTGAAAGGAAAAACCCTTTCTCCCGTCTCCTGTTTCCATTTAAAGGCTGATATTACCACAGAAATTACCGAAAGAGCGAGCCCCAGACGGCTGACAATCATCGGCCAGTAAGAGGCCTCTTCTCCCTGCTGGGTATCCATGTACAGAAAAAGCAGGAAAAACAGAGCCCATATCATCCCGGAAATACAGTTTTTTCGATTCATAACCGATCCTCCCGCCTACTTTTTAAACCCAAGGTCTTCCAGAACGGGAACGATATTTTCCTTGGCCTGATTGATGCTGGATGTAAATTCCTCAGATCCTGTATAGGAAAGCTCCAATGACTGTTCCTCAGCAGCCGCAACTGCCTCCGGATTCTCCATGGCCTTTTGAACTGCCTCATCAAACCGCTTTACAATGTCCGGATCCGTATCTTTACTGAAATAGAAACCAGAAAACGTATCCGTACCGTAACCCGAGTATCCCAACTCTTCCAAAGTCGGAATATCCGCATACGCCGGATTTTTAGATTTAGTCCCCAGATTGATCAAAGGACGTACATCATCACGGCCCAGAAGCTCATTTTCATTGCCGCTATAAGAGTCCACATGGCCTCCCATCACAGCCGTATAGTTATCAGCCGATCCCCCGGAAGACGGTACGCTGGTGGCATCCAGGCCTTCTCCGTGAAGGAATGTAGCAAAAGCCATATGGGCAATGCCACCGTTTCCCGCATTTCCATAAGAAAATTCTCCTGGATTTTCCCGGATATATGCAATCAGTTCTTCTGCCGTCTTAAACGGGGAATCATTTTTTACAATCAGATACATGGGCGCGCTGGATACCTGGCTGACTGGCTGCAGATCTTCCACCGCATACTCTGTCTCTCCCGCTGCCGGCTTATAAAGCGTCGGCGTAGGAAGAGAAAACAGAACCGTATACCCATCTTTTTCCTTGGTCAGAAAATCGGTCGTTCCGATGACGCCCGAAGCGCCTCCATTATTGACAACCGCCATGGAAACGCCCAGCTCTTTCTCAATGTATGGAAGAATAAAACGACACTGTGTGTCTGTCGTACTGCCCGCATTAAACGGAACAACAACCTGAATGGTTTTTTTCGGGTATCCATCCCCGCTCCCCTGCGCTTTTTCTGCTTCTCCTTTATCCGCTGTCGTTCCGCAGGCTGCCAGGGAGGCCGCCATCAGAATCGCCGCTGCCGCGTAAATCATTTTTTTCATTTTCTCTTCTCCTTTTCCCATTGTGGGCCAGAGCCGCAGCTTAAATATAGAGATTTGCTGCGCTCTCTCATGATTAATACAGGTGCGTACGAATTGTTTTTAAAGGATCGTTTGGCGAACGTTCTCTAATAAAAAACTATGTTTTCTTTATAGAGAACTTTACCATTTAAAATAAAATAAGTCAAGTGTTTTTATTTGATTTTACTAATTATTCATCCATTTGTTTCCTATTAAGAAACACAAAGTATGATTTTCCTGTTTTTTGAGTCAGATCAACCGCTTTGATCTCTCCACAGCCACATTACTTCCCAAAATAAAAAACGATTGACTTATGTACGAATTCGGATATAATAAAGAATGTACGAATTCGGACAACGGAAGGGAGAGAAAAGTTTGCACTATTTAGAAACTGGACAATATACCTATTTAGCAGGAGAAATCAACGCTTTATACCATGAAGCAGCTGTAAAAATGGGCATTTCAGATAGCGTTCAAAATATTTTATACGTACTTTGCGAGAAAGATGGAGAATGCCTGCAAAGTGAAATAAGCAAACTTACAGGGATCAGCCGCCAGACAATCAATTCTGCCATTCGAAAACTGGAAAAAGAGGAAATCGTATATTTAAAACAAGGAAAAGGCAGAAATACCATTCTCTGCCTGACTGAAAAGGGAAAGAAATTTTCACTGGAAAAAATAATGCCTCTCCACGAAATTGAAAACAAAATCTGGAATGAGTGGACAGCAGAGGAACAACAGCAATATCTGACGCTTACAAAAAAATATCGTGACGGATTAAAAAAATATCTGGAAGCCATGCTATAGAAGCGGAAATCAAAATCTTTTGAAGCAGGGAAGCTCGATGTCGGCAGCAGTACGATACGAGAATTATAATTTTTCAGAAAGGTAAAGAGGAAATGGAGAATAGTACTTTACTAAAATATAGAGTTTTATATGCAGAGGAAATTTGCCGGGAGTTGTTCAGAGATTTTACCCGACATCAAATCGTTACAAAATGTTGGCGTAAAGAAAATGAAAAATGGATCATCAAAGACGCGCCTTTTATTGATGACTGGACAGAAGGAGATTATCAAATTTTAGTTTCCTGCTTAAAGCATACCATTCTTTCTAAAGGTTTCGTGTATGCTGCTTTTTACGATGGAAAATTAAAGGGCTTTGTTTCAGTGGAATCAGAAATATTTGGCGGTGAACAGCGCTATTGTGATTTGTCCAGTATCCATATATCAGAGGATATGAGAAATAGGGGAATCGGCAAAAAGCTTTTTCTTGAGGCGAAAAAATGGGCTAAGCAAAAAGGAGCAAAAAAACTCTACATATCTGCACACTCAGCCGTTGAGAGCCAGGCCTTTTATAAAGCAATGGGGTGCGTTGAGGCAGAAGTTTATAATCAAAAACACGTTGAAGATGAACCCTATGACTGCCAATTAGAATGCAGCCTTTAAGCACCCCCTGGACTGAAATCCCCTACGAAGCTCCCTTCTTCAGCTGCCGAATCCCGGCCTCCAGTCCTGCCGTGGTCAGAGGAAACATGGGAATCTCCTGGCGGATCAGCTGAATGGTATAGGCACCGTACGCATATTCCCAGGCCGATTCCCGGACGGGATTCAGCCAGATGGAGGACGGAAAGCGGCGAACCAGCTCCTGCAGCCAGAAAAGTCCTGTCTTTTCATTGCTGTGAAAATAGTCCAGACTTCCGCCCCGGTAGAGAAGCTCCGACGGAGCCATGGAGGCATCCCCCACCAGAATAACCTTGTACTCCGGCTTCAGATTATGAAAAACCCATTCTGTTGATATTTTATCTCTCCAGGAGCAGGACGGCGTCGTAAACAGCTGGTCATAAAAACAGTTATGAAAATAATAAATCTTCAGATCCTTAAAGTGATCGGAACGATTAACTGCCTGAAAAAGGCGGTTGCAAAGCTCCGCATAGGCCCACATGGAACCGCCGCTGTCCATGAGCAGCAAAAGCTTTGTCTGATTCTTTCTTGGCCTCTCCATGATAAGCTCCAGGCGTCCGCCGGCATCGCAGGTCTTCTCAATGGTTTTTTCCACATTGAGTTCCGTCTTCGGCCCATCCTCCCGGCAGGAAAGAAGACGCAGTTTCTTCAGCGCCACCTGAAACTGACGGGTCTGCAGAACAGAATCCTCCCGGAAATCCCGGTAATTCCTCTGTTCCGCCACCTGCAGGGCGCTGCGGTTCTTCCCCGAACCTCCCACCCGGATTCCCTTTGGACTGTAGCCGGAATGGCCAAAGGCAGAGGTGCCGCCAGTTCCAATCCACTTATTCCCACCATGATGCTGCTCCTTCTGCTCCCGAAGGCGCTCTTCCATCATCCGGCGGATCTCCTCCAGGCCAAATCCCGCAAAACGGGCATCTACTTCCTCTCTGTCGTAAGGAGTCTGCTCTCTGGCCTTTGCCAGCCAGTCAAGGACCTCCTGGGGAAGAGACTCGAAGGTCGTTACCTGTTTAAAATATTCCAGAAATGCCTGGTCAAATTTATCGTATTCCGACTCCCTTTTCACCAGAATCGCCCGAGCCATATAATAAAACTCCGTCAGACTGGCCTCACACAGATTCAGTTCCAGAGCATCCATCAGGCTGTTCCACTCGTTCAGGCTGGTTTTCATTCCATAGGAGCGAAGCAAATACAGAAAATCAGTAAACATGTCGGTTCTCCAAAAGTTTCAAGTCCTCTGTCTTTTTCAGCAGCACGCCGGCAAAGGGAATCTCCTTCTCCAGGCGTTTTACCGGAACCCCTCCGATGGCCAGCGCCTGAATCCAGTCAAGAACCTCCGAAGTGCTGGGTTTTTTCTGTAATCCCCGCATATCCCGGATCCTGTAAAAAGCCTCCAGAACCCCATCGATCAGCTTTTGATCCATCTGCGGATAATGGGCCCGGATAATCTGCTCCATCATAGGCGCGTCCGGAAAAGAAATATAGTGGAAAATGCATCGGCGCAGAAAGGCATCCGGCAGCTCTTTTTCCGCATTGGAGGTAATGATCACAATGGGACGCTCTTTTGCCTTTACCGTCACGCCGGTCTCGGGAATATAAAATTCCATCTGATCCAGCTCCCAGAGCAGATCATTGGGAAATTCCAAATCCGCCTTATCGATCTCATCAATCAAAAGCACCGTCTGGCGCTCTCTCGTAAAGGCTTCTCCCAATTTTCCAAGACGGATATATTTCGCAATGTCATCCACTCCTTCCGCTCCAAACTGACTGTCATAGAGGCGCTGCACCGTATCATACACATAAAGGCCATCCTGTGCTTTGGTGGTGGATTTAATATTCCAGATTAAAAGTTCCATCCCGAGGGATTTTGCTATGGCCTGGGCCAGCATTGTCTTACCCGTTCCCGGTTCTCCCTTGATCAGAAGCGGTTTTTTCAGCGCTGCCGCAATATTTACACTGCGAATCAATTCGTCTGACGCAATATATTCTTCATTTCCATGAAACTGTATCATATTCGATTCTCCCATTTCCTTCTATCCTTTTATTCACGACGTCCCTCGATGGTTTCGCTCGTATATGACGTAATATAACAATTCATGTTCCGTTTGTCAAACCGATTTTATTAAGGCCATTTTGACTGAAGTGTCATTAAAATATCATTTTGCCACAAGGATATTGGTATTTCCATGAAATGGCTCCAGCGGTTCTGTCTCCGTAATAATAACCGCCTTTTCATAGGGAGCAAATGTCACGGAACTGACACTTCCAAATTTTTGACTGTCTGCCAGCACATAACTTTTGGCTGACTGGTTAATCGCCGTCTGCTTGACAAGGGCCTCATTGGTATCTGGCGTTGTAAAACCATAGCGGCGGCTGATACCGTTGGTTCCGAAAAAACCTTTTGTAAAATGGTAATTTTCCAGCGTCAGAATGGCCTGACTTCCCACCACCGCCTCCGTCGTTCCCTTCAGTTCGCCTCCTACCAAAATAACCCGGAATCCAGCTGAGGCCAGCCGTTTCGCATGGGAAACCGCATTGGTCACGAAGGTAGCTTCACAGGGCATAATGCAGTCAATCAGACAACCTGTGGTCGTCCCTGCATCCAAAAAAATAAAGTCTGAATCTGTAATCAATGTGGCTGCATACTGGGCAATGGCTCTTTTTTCTGCCTGCTGCAGTTCCATTTTCTGAGCCACCGACGGCTCCGCCACCGCAATCGCCGTATCCACAGCTATCGCGCCTCCAAACACCTTATTTAGCTTCCCGGCCCGGTCTAAAGCCGTCAGATCCCGTCGAATGGTGGACTCAGAAACGCCAAGAATTTCTTTGATCTCGGGCACTGTCACACTCCGCCGTTTCTCTATCAGATCCAAAATCATTGCATATCTTTTTTCTGTCAGCATGTTTTCTCCTCATTTTCCCGGGTATTCCGATACATCCCAATATCTGTCTCCACAATAATCTTTCGCAGCGGCAGAATTCGTCCTGGAGATACGGACAGCTCATCCACTCCCATAGCCAAAAATTCTCTGGTCAGGGCAGTATCAGCTCCCAGCTCGCCACAAATTCCGGCCCAGATTCCGGCCGCATGGGCATTTTCCACCACCATGCGGATCATGGCCAGAACCGCCGGATGATGGGGATCGTAAAATCCATCCAGTTCCGGGTTCTGACGATCCACTGCCAACGTGTACTGGGTCAGGTCATTGGTGCCGATGCTGAAAAAGTCCACTTCCTCTGCCAGCTCCCGGCTGACCATGACAGCCGCCGGCGTCTCAATCATAACTCCCTGTTTCGGATTTCCAAACTTCACATTCTGGCTGGTCAGTTCCTCTTTGACTTCTTCCACGATGGCCTTAATGCGCCGTACCTCCCAGACACTGGTGATCATCGGATACATGATCATCAGATTGCCAAAGGCACTGGCCCGGAACAGAGCCCGAAGCTGCGTTTTAAAAATCTCCGGTCTCGTCAGGCAGATACGGATCGCCCGACAGCCCATAGCCGGGTTTTCTTCCTTTGCAAGGTTGAAATACGGCGCCTGCTTATCTGCCCCAATATCCAGCGTGCGGATAATAACCGGTTTTCCCGCCATGGTCTCCGCCACAGTTTTGTAAATCTGAAACTGTTCCTCCTCTGTGGGAAAATCCTCTTTTTCCAGATAAATGAATTCACTCCGGAACAGGCCGATCCCGCCTGCATCATTCTGAATGACCATAGCCAGATCCTTACTGTTTCCGATATTGGCATACAGCATGATCTTTTTCCCGTCCAACGTCACGTTCTCCCGGCCTTTCAGAGTCAGAAGCAGTTCCTTTTTCTCCTGCTCCTCCTGGAGACGCGCCCGCATCCGGGTCATGGTTTCCTCATCGGGATCCACATAGATCAGGCCATTGGTACCGTCCACCACCGCCATTTTTCCATTTACGGTTTCATCCAGTGGAATATCCGTTCCGATCAGCGCCGGGATACTCATGGTACGGGCCAGAATCGCTGTGTGGGAATTGACGGAGCCGTGAACTGTCACAAAGGACAAAACCTTCTCTTTGTCCAGCTGGACCGTCTCTGAAGGAGCCAGATCCTCTGCCAGAATGATTACCGGCTCATCGCCGCTTACAGCGCCCCTGGAGTTTCCCGTCAGAATCAGGACGAGACGCTCCGAAATATCCTTTACATCCGCAGCGCGGCCCTGCATATACTCATCCTCCATGGAAGAAAACATTTTAGCAAAATTATCGCCGGTCACCGCCACCGCATATTCTGCATTTACTTCCTGGGTCTCGATGATATTCTCAACAGCCTCCAGGTAATCATCGTCTTCCAGCATCATCTGATGAATCTCAAAAATAGCCGCATTGGCCTCTCCCACCTCGCGGACCGCTTTTTCGTAAAGCTGTCCCAGCTGACGGACGGCCTCCTCCACCGCCTGACGAAACCGCGCCTTCTCCTGCGCTGCATCATCTATTTTTACGCGTTTTACCGTCTGTTCGCCTTTCTGATATACGCAGATCGGGCCAATGGCAATTCCTCCGAATACACTTTTACCGCGATACGTCTCCATAATGTCCCCCTTTTTTCCTTTCCTGTTCTCCGCTTTTTTCTCTATACACAGGCGGCCGCGGTTTTTTTACCGCGGCCGCTTCTCATGGAAATCTGACTCTTACATGTGCTCCTTCATAAATGCACAGATCGCATCAAAGGCTGCAGCTTCATCTTCTCCCTCAACTGTTATGGTCACCTCCTGGCCGCATTTTACGGCCAGGCCCATAATTCCGAAAATCTTTTTGCAGTCCCCTGTCTTTCCATCTTTCGTCAGTTTTATGGAGCTCTGAAACTGTTTTGCCGCCTTCACAAGCTCTCCCGCCGGCCGTGCGTGGATCCCCTCCGGGTCTGTAATCGTATACGTAAATTCTTTCATAAATCATCTCTCCTTTTATTATACCGCAGATTCTCTTTTATGCAGCTACTTTCTTTTTCAAAACTCCCAAAAGCACCGCAGAAATGATTGTTCCGACAACCAGAGCCCCCAGGTAAAACAGCGGATTTCCCATAACCGGGAACACAAAGATTCCACCGTGGGGCGCCATCAGGGTGCACTGAAACGCCATACTCATGGCGCCAGCCACTCCAGAGCCGATGATACAAGCCGGAAGCACATGAAGCGGATCCGATGCCGCAAAGGGAATTGCTCCCTCTGTGATAAATGCCAGTCCCATAATGAAGTTAGTCGGCCCGGCCTCTTTCTCTTCCTTTGTAAATTTGTTTTTAAAAAGCAGGGTTGCCAGAGCGATGGAGCAGGGCGGAACCATACCGCCGATCATAACGGCTGCCATCACATCGTAGTTGCCAGAGGCGATGGCGGCTGTTCCAAACACATACGCTGCCTTATTGAAGGGACCGCCCATATCCACTGCCATCATGGCTGCCAGGACAAATCCAAGGACGATCTTGCTGGAGCCGCCCATATTAGTAAGGCCTGCATTCAGCGCCGTATTGACAGCGCCCATAACCGGTTCTACTGCAAAACTCATGATCAGACCGATCCCAAATACGCCAAGGACCGGATAAATCAGCACCGGGGCAATTTTTTCCAACGCCTCCGGAAGTTTTTCACAGGCCTTCCGAAGAAGAAGGATCATATAACCAGCTACAAAACCGGCTACCAGAGCTCCCAGAAAACCGGATTTTCCCTGGGACGCTATCATACCGCCCACAAATCCCACTGCCAAAGCCGGACGGTCTCCGATGGCCATGGCGATAAATCCCGCCAGAACCGGAAGCATAAAGCCAAACGCCACGCCGCCGGTTGTCTTAAACCAGGCTGCCAGAGGCGTGATGGTTCCGAAATTTCCTCTCTGTTCTACAGAAAGGGAATTCATATCCACGCTGAACCCGTCAATCAGGAACGCAAGGGCAATGAGGATACCGCCGCCTACTACGAAAGGAAGCATGTGGGAAACGCCGTTCATCAGCTGCATGTAAATCTGATGGCCCAGGCCGCCGTTCTTTTCTGTCTTTACGCCTTCCTGTTCTGAAGCCACTGCCGCATGGTAAACCGGTGCATCCCCGGCAGCTGCTCTTTTAAGAAGCTCCGGTGCCTTGCTGATCCCATCGGATACCTGGCACTCAATGAGGCGCTTTCCATCAAACCTCTCCATGGGAACCTTGGCATCAGCCGCCACAACAATACAGTCTGCCTCTTCAATTTCCCGGGCAGTCAGCACATGTTTCGCTCCGCCGGAGCCGCGGGTTTCCACCTTTATCTGATATCCCAGCTCTTTGGCCGCTTTCTCAAGTCCCTCTGCCGCCATGTAGGTGTGAGCAATTCCGGTAGGGCAGGAGGTAACTGCCAAAATCTTAACCGCCGATGTCTCATTTACATCTTCCTTCTCTGCTTCAGCCTCCTGATTTTCCTCTGCAGAAGCCTCGTCTGCCCGGTCAATCACAGCCAAAAATTCCTCTACCGTTGCGGCGCTGCGCAGGGAATTGGAAAAATTCTCATCCATCATCAGAACAGAAAGCTTGCTGAGCACATCCAAGTGCACATTGTCCTTCGTATCAGGCGCGGCAATCAAAAACAGCAGAGTTACGGGTTCTCCGTCCAGGGAGTCAAATTCTACTCCGTTTTTAATAACCATCGCTGCCAGTCCCGGTTTCTTCACGGCGCTGCATTTTCCATGGGGGATAGCAATCCCCTCTCCGATCCCGGTGGTGCTCTCTTCCTCTCTCTTATATACCTGCTTCCGGTAGGCCTCCACATCATTCAGCTTTCCGCCTGCTGCCATTAAATCTACCGCCATATCCAAGGCTTCCGATTTTCCGGCAGGTGACGCATTCAGAGAAATGCTTTTTTTATCCAGCAAATCTGTAATTCTCATCCTTTTTATCTCCTTTCCTCTTCCGGTTTTTCCTGTTTTCTGATTCATTCTATTTTTTATTTCCCTTATTTTATCTTCTGTGCATTTATCTCACATCTGTTTTACTTTTGTGTACTGACCTCACATCTTCCATAGACTTCCTGTATTTCCTCTCTGGTGGCAAGAAACTCGGAAAATGCACTGGCACTTCCGGCGGCCACGCCCATCCGGAATGCGTGGTCGTATGTCCTTTTCTCCATCCATCCGGCCAGGAAACCGGCAACCATGGAATCTCCGGCGCCCACTCCATTTACCAGGGTTCCCTTCGGCGCCGGAGCCATATACACCCGGCCATCCTCTGCCAGGAGCACCGCCCCCTCACCGGCCATGGAAACCAGTACGTTCCGTGCGCCCCTCTCCTGCAGTCTGGCTGCATAGGGAACGACTTCCTCCTGCGTCTTAAGCTCAACACCGAAAATTTCTCCCAGTTCATGGTTGTTGGGTTTGATCAGGAAAGGACGATGCTCCAGCACATTTAAGAGCAGATCCTTCGTTGCGTCCACCGCGATCCAAATTCCGCGCCCCTCCAGCCGTTTCATAATCTTCTTATATATATCATCCGGCATGGAAGACGGAATACTGCCTGCCAGAACCAGCACATCACCTTGCCGGAGTGCATCCAGCTTTTCCAGCAGAAGCTCTGTTTTTTCCGGAAGGATCTCCGGCCCCATCCCATTGATTTCCGTTCCCTCAATGGACTTCAGCTTCAGGTTAATACGGGAAACGCCCGGTTCTATGGAAATAAAATCCGCCCTGACTCCCAATTCTTCCACTCTCCTGCAGATTTCCCTGCCTGTAAAGCCAGCAATAAAGCCAAGGGCTGTATTGTCAATTCCCAGATTTTTAAGAACTGTGGAAACGTTGATTCCCTTTCCGCCCGGAAGAAGCCGTTCCGAATCCGTCCGGTTGGTCAGTCCCAGCTGAAAATCCGGCACGGAAACGATATAATCCAGCGAAGGATTAAACGTTACTGTGTAAATCATAACCTTCCTCTTCCCCTTTCTTCTCTCTATGTCTGTATTATATAATCATTCTAAGTCAAAATCAATCAAACTTATTCACAAACCTCTCCATCTTTTTTGGTTGAATATGCACAAATTTAGTTGACTTTGATTGCATTCAAAGAGCTTTTAAAACAAATCATTCTCTAATTTGCAATCATCTCCTATTCTTTCCTGAAACTATTCATTTCATTCACACTCAGCCAATTACGCAAAAATCTCCACATAAACTCTTACAGCAGCCCGCTTCTTGACAACTTTCAACCATTTTGTTATAGTTACAATATCATTTTGTAATAGTTTTGTAATATTTATGGAGGTTCCCATGAAACATCACAGGAATATGACGTATAAGACAGGGGCGATCCTTCTGATTGCCGCCGCTTTGCTGAGCGCTTCCGGCTGTACATCCGGCACTCCCAGACAGACGTCTGGAGTTCAGGTCTCTGAGCCACAGACGATCGAAGCTCAGGCCTCTAAATCACGGACGCCTGAATCTCAGGCCTTTGAGCCACAGACGATTGAAGCTCAGGTTATTGAAACAGAGGCCTCGCCTTCTGTACAGCTCGCATCCAACCAGATCCCCCGCTCCTACACGCCGGAGGACAGCGCCTATGACAATCTGGCGGTTGCCAATGTGACCAGCGCGCTGAATCTGCGGTCGGAGCCATCCACCGAATCAAAAGTCCTTGGTACCTGCTACCGCGGAGGCGGCGGCACCATTCTGGAACAGAAAAACGGCTGGACCAAAATCCGTTCCGGAAATCTGGAGGGTTGGTTAAAAGATGATTACCTGGTATTCGGCAGCAATATCAAACCGCTGGCAAAGGAACTGGGACTTTTCAACGCAAAAGTTACCACACAGACTCTGAATATCCGGGAACAGCCTGACACCTCCGCTCCCATCATTGGACTGGCAGCGTCAGAGGATTATTATCCGGTCCTGAGCGAAGAAAACGGCTGGGCAAAAATTCAGCTGTCCGCCGATACCACCGGATATGTCTCCTGTGATTACGTTTCCATCCGGGTGACACCGGGCCGGATCGTCAGCATCGAAGCCATTGAGGCGGAACTGGCAGCGCTGGAGAAAGAGGAGAAAGAAAGTAAAAAAACTGCGTCCAAAAAGGAAGAAAAAAAAGAGAGTCCCAAACCCTCTTACGTAATCTCAGCTTCCGAAGACGATATTTATCTGATGGCCTCCTGTATTGCCATGGAAGCCGGTGGTTACTCCTATGAAAGCCAGGTTGCCGTTGGCAATGTCATTGTCAACCGGGTTAAATCCGGCCAGTGGGGAGGCTCCATCTCCGATGTGATTTACGCACCGGGCCAGTTCCCTGGCGCCACTTCCGGCCTTTTGGACAAATACATCTCCCAAGGACCTTCCTCCTCCTGCATGAAGGCAGCAAAGGCAGCCCTCTCCGGAGAAAACCAGATTGGCGATTACCTGTATTTTACCTCCACCAAATCCGCTGCCTACGACAGCTACTCGAATTACACGGTGGTAGGCGGAAACTGTTTCTACAAAAAATGACCGAAAACGCATTTATTTTCAGATGATAGCAAAAAATCCCTGTTTTTCCCAAAACATGCGGAAAAACAGGGATTTTTCACCTGAATAATATATAAGGTTAACCAGTAAAGCCTTGAACAAAGGTCTTAATAAACCAAATTGTCTGCGGCTGATAAATGATATCAACCAAAAATGCGCCAACGATCGGAACGATCATCATTGCACGGCGAGACATTCCATATCTCTCATTTACTGCAGTCATGTTAACAATAGCAGACGGAGTAGCACCTAAGCCATGGCCACACAGACCAGCACACATTACAGCTGCATCATAGTTTTTGCCAAGAAGACGGAAAACTACAAAATAGCTGATCAGAACCATGAATATTACCTGACAAATCAAAACGACGAGAACACCACCGATCAGGCCGGATAATTCCCACAATTTCAGGGTCATCAGCGCAATGGACAGATAAAGGGACAACATAACATCTCCGATACCGTCAACCAAAGCAAAATTGAAATTATAAAAATGAAGTTTTTCATTGAGATTTCGAACAATCACCGCAACGAACATCGCGCCGACGTAGGTTGGAAAACTCATTCCTATCATTTTTCCTATCCAGCCGGAAACCATTGTACCAAGAGCCATGCAAACAAGCAGAGACGTTACATTTTTAATGATATCCATGCCATCAAGCTTAGTACTGTTGGACGCATTCACACTGTGAATGTCGCTTTCGATGATTTCCGATTCATCTGGCTTTAAATTATATTTTACAATTAAGCGACGCCCAACCGGTCCTCCCACCATAACGGCACTGATCAGGCCAAATGTAGCCGCAGCAGCCCCCACAAGAGGAGCAGCCGAATATCCCATTTCAGCAAAAGTACTGCCGTAAGCCGCTGCAGCGCCATGACCGCCGACCATTGAAATAGCACTGGAAAGCAATGCAAACGGGGCGTCCAGTCCAACTAACTTCCCCACACCGATACCGATTATATTTTGGCAAAGAGAAACAGCGCCAGCGATCATCCAGTAAATAATAAGCAGCACCCCACCTTTTTTGAGCAGGCTGATACTGGCGCCTAATCCAACCGTTGTAAAAAAAGCAAGCATAAATGGCGCCTGGTACATAGTGTCAAAGGAAAAAGAAAATGTTCCGGTCACATGGCCGATAAAGGTTATGAACATAAACAGGAATCCCCCAACAACAGGCGCTGGGATACAGTATTTTTCAAAAAACCTCACTTTGCTCTTGATGAAAAAACCGATCAGTAAAAGCACAGCAGACATGGCAACGGTCATGATGCTATCACAATTAATGGTAAATATGGAATCAATAATTTCAAACGACATATGAAGACCTCCTCATTGTAGTATAAGCAATGGGTTTATTTTTCGCGTACCTTCGTGGCAAACCCCATAAGATCACAAGTCAGGCGTGCAGCTGTATAGCAGGTTGTATCTCCTTCATCATCATATTGAGGTGCGACCTCGGCCATAAGCATCCCTACTACATTACAATGTTTTGCAATTGCTTCCAGCATTTCATTAGCCTCATCATATGTAAAACCTCCAAGCATCGGAGAACCAGTTCCTTTTGAAAGGGGATAATCCATGGCGTCAATATCAAAGTGGATGAATGTATTTCGGCCAGGTTCTACATTTTTCAAAATCTCTTTAATTCCCACCCGGCGATAATCTTTAACCGAATAAATTTTGTCTCCATTCGCACGGGCTTCCGCAAAATCGGCTGGCCCACTGCTGCCAATCCCTCTAATGCCAATATGGATCATATTCTTCACATACGGAAGAGAAGCGTTATTACGCATAGGGGAACCATTGAAATAAGGCTGCCCATTCAGCGGTTTAGTCCAGTCCAGGTGTGAATCAAAGTGAATGATGTCCAACTGGGAGTAACAGTTCAATCCCTTTACAGCCTGATGGCCAACTGAACAATCACCGCCCAAAATAATAGGCATAACTCCCTGGGCCGCAAGGATACGGACGGCTTCTTCTAAGTTTTTGTTGGTAGCAACCGGATCCCCCGGAACATAATCGCAATCGCCACAGTCTACCACACGCCATAAATCACTATCCAGATAACTGGTATCACGCTCTGGATCGTAATTTCCGCCTTTTTTCATACGAAAACGAGTAGAAGCATTGCGGATGCCACGCGGCCCAAGCCTGCATCCCGTTTTTCCCTGAATACACATATCAAACGGTGCACCTAAAATAGCAACATCTGCATTTGCATTATGTAGATCGTAACAAATCGGTACCTTGGCAAACGTAGCAATGCCAGTCGGAGCCATATTCAGCGGCGCATCTTGTACAGTAAAAGTATCCATAATCATTCCTCCTGTTAGACATTATTTTGAAACATGTTTTGTTTCTGTGTCTTTATGGTGTCATTATAACCACAGAAATACATACAAGTCAAGTCGTTGTTGTCAATTTTGAAATATAGACACAATATTGAAACCATAATGGTATACACGCTGCATAAGATTGACTTTCTGTAGATTGTTTACTATAATGAAACAAAGATAACATTGGAAATAAGCTGACTAAGGAGTAATCTTTATGAATAATACAAATTTTGTTGATTCTTCTACTCCCATGGTAAATTCTGTATTACATGCTACCAAAATCCTGGATTACTATGCGTCTCAACGCAGGGAGTATCTAAGTCTGACCGAAATCAGCCGCGCAATTGGATTGCACAAAACAACGGTTTACCGCATTTTGCGCACTCTTCAGTCTGTCGGCTGGATCGAACAGTCCAGCACAAATGGCCAGTATCGCCTGGGAAGTGGTATTTTGATGATCGCATCTGCTGTATCTGTGCACTATACCACCCGCCAGTTGATCAATGAAGAAATGCGTCGTTTGTGTGAACTGCATAATGAAACTGTAGTACTTTCTTCCCTGCGCGGAGATACAGGAATCTGCGTGGATTTAGTTAAAAGCCATCATAATTTAGGGATTTCTGGAGAAAACGGATATATTGTACCGCTAAACAGCGGCGCAACCGGAAAAGTTTTGTTATCTGCGCAATCAGATGAATTGGTAGAACGGCTGATCAGGAATTATCCTGGCGAAGAAGAAAAATTGTGGAATCAGGTAAAAGAGATCCGTCAGCGTGGATATTGTGTCTCAGAAGGTGAAGTGGACGAAGGGGTGGCTGCAGTCGCAGTTCCTTTGCCCATGCCAGAATTCATTTATACATTAAGCTATTCCGGCCCAGTCGAACGCTTGCGTGGATTGGACTATACGATTCTGGCACAGTCACTACAGAATTCTGTGAAAAATATATTGCTGAAAGCCGATGGTAAAAGAATAGAAGTTATATAGTTAAAAAAGGCGTATGAAAAAACTTTCGGGTTCTTTCTGAGTTTTGGGTATTACAAGAAAAGGTAGATATGAAAGTATCTGCTTTTTCTTTCGCTTCATTGCTTCTTATATTTGGGTATTTGTGATATGATAGAGTTATCAAAAGATGAAAGAAGATGAAAAGATTGAAGTATTTCCCGACACAAGATTATTCTTTTCTGTTAGATGAAAATCACTACGTTTATGACCATGTTGAAAATGAAGATAGCTTACATATCTATATCAAATCAAGAGAACATGGCTGTTGTTGTCCCGTTTGCGGAAAAATGAGTCACAAGCTTCATGCTACTTACAGGAGAAAATTTCAGGATACCCCTATCCGATGTAAACAGACTTTCTTACATGCAAACGTATATAAATATGATTGTGAGAATCCTGAGTGTGAATGCAAGGTCTTTATGGAAGATCTCCCGTTTGCGAAAGCTTCTCAGGTGCGCACAGATGCATTAAATACATTGGTTCTCGCCGTTTCAATGTTTCTGAGTAATGAGGGGGCAAGCAAAGTTTTGTCGCTGCTCGGCGTCCAGATCAGTAATGACACGATACAACGTCTGTATGACAGGATCGAATTCATAGATAATCCGGATGTGGAAGAAATTGGAGTTGATGATGTGGCAATTCGAAAAGGGCAGACATATGCTACTGCCATTTACGATTTAAGGGAGCACCATCTGATCGCATTACTGGACGGACGTGATGGCGAACCCCTGAAAGAATGGTTGAAATCACATAATAAAGTGCGCCTTGTTGCCAGAGACCGGGCAAGTGCATATGCTTCTGCTATCAACGAAATACTGCCGGATTGTATGCAAGTAGCTGACCGGTTTCATTTATTGCAAAACCTTCTTGAATATATGAAAGACATTTTCAAAGAAGAAATGCCCGCTAAACTATACATTCAAAATGGAAAAGTGTCTGAGAGCGCACCAGATAAGATATTGAGAGAAAAGACACCAGATCATGCTATACTTGACAGTCTGCACTATGATAATACTTCTCCGAGAGATTCGGATGGTAACGAGTTGTTTTATGATAATAAGAAACACAATTTAAACTCAGCACAATACCAGCATCACGAAGAGATGCGGAAAAAAAACAGCAATTAATCCGGAACATACAGAAGTATTGGGCGAACCAAAAGAAACCGCGGCTAAAAGGCGTAGCAGATGCATTTGGAATATCGTCAGTGACAGCAAAGAGATATCTGTCCATGACACAGGAAGATATTTCCCGTCTGGATCATCCCAATCATTATAAAAAGCGGGAATCACCTATGAATGCGTGGCTAAATGTCATTTATAAGATGATGGCTGATGGTTGTAGCAATGAACTGATTTATTTTTATTATAAGCGTCAAAAAGCATTTCACGAATCTGAGCGCAGCCTTGCAGACTATATTTATCTTATCGGAAAAAATAATTTTCCAGACAGAACCCCGTTCAATGCAAAAACGGTTATGGAATGGGTGTTACCACCCGGAGTAATAATAATCACCAGGACAGATTTGCTCAAATATATTCTGACCTGTAATCCTAAGACGAAACGTGACCCCGATATTGAAAAATATATTGATCAGATAAAGAGCCAATATCCTGTTGTAGAAAAAGTTGAAACTATGTTCAAAGAATTTCATGCATTGTTATTGGGGAAAGACGAAACGAAACTGGATGAATATTTGGGAAAGTATGGTGCGAGTGAGATAGAATCTTTTTGCAATGGAATAAAAAAGGATATCACTCCGGTCAAGAATGCGATATCCCTTTCTGTAAACTCTGGATTTGTTGAAGGAAACAACAACAAATTCAAAGTCCTCAAACGTATTGTATATGGTAGAAGTGGATTAGTCAATCTGGAGAAAAAATGTAAATTGGCTTTCCTTCCTAAGAATCAGGATTTTTCACTTTCTGCCTTGTTATAAAACAAGCTGGTATCGAATTGATACCAGCTAATGTTTTATACGCTATACTCAAAGTTCAGAAAGAACCAACTTTCGTTTTCTCACACGCCTTTTTATTTCCTAAAAGGGATTACTTCTTAGCCTTTACTTTCTTTAATACCGGATACAGGGCAAACAAAAGAATTACCAGGACAATGATTATGGCAATGGGACGGCTGAAAAAGTAAGGAATTAAACCGCCCTTGGGAGCTGCCATGATCAGCGTACGCCGGAAATTGGACTCCAGAATGTCTGCCAGAACAACGCCCAGTACCAGCGGAGCCGGTTCAAAGCCGTAAATTTTCATCAGGTATCCCAGAAGGCCAAATACCAGCATAATAATAACCTCATACATGTTATTGCTCAGTGCATATGTACCGATACATGCCAGCGCCACGATGATGGGAACCAGAACCGAGTTGGGAACCAGACAGATCCGCGCCATCTGTTTCGCCATGGAAACACCGATCATTCCCATCATAATATTGGCAAACAGGAATCCAAGGAAAATTGCATAGGTGGTCGGTGCCTTGGCGCCAATGAAGAGATCGCTGCCTGGCTGCAGACCATGCATCAGAAGCGCCCCATACAAAATCGCAGTAACCGGACTTCCCGGAATACCCAGCGTAAACAGCGGAATCATCGCACCGCCGCAGGCCGCATTGTTAGAGGCCTCAGATGCCGCAATTCCGATTATCGAACCCTTTCCGAATTCCTCCGGTTTTTTGGAAGTGCGCTTTGCAAGGCCGTAACTGATCCAGGCTGCAATCGAGCATCCGGCGGCCGGGATAAAACCCACAAACGCGCCAATGGCAGAGCTCCGCAGCATGGTCGGCATCAAACGTTTTGTATTTCCCTTTCTCCACCGTTTTCCCCGGAGTCCGGCGGCCGGGTCATCCACGATCGTTGAACCGTTCCCCCGCATCAGCCGTTCCACCAGGACCAGTACCTGGGAAATGGAAAACAGGCCAATCAAAATAGGGGTGGAATCCAGTCCATCCTCCAGCCAAAGCTGGCCAAAGGTAAATCTTGAAACTCCGCTTATGGAATCCATGCCGATACAGCCGATGATCAGGCCGAACAGAGCGGAAAAAATTCCCTTTGCCTGATTATCGCCGGTCAATCCCGCCACCACCAGTACGCCAAAACAGGCCACCAGAAAATATTCCAGGCAGGAAAACATCTGGCTGATCCGCCCCAGAGCCGGAGCAAATAAAATCAGGCAGATTGCGCCAATCACGCCGCCCAGCACAGAAGCAACCGTCACAACGGAAATTGCCTCCATACCCTGTCCTTTTTTTGTCATCTCATACCCATCCATGGTGGTGGCCGCCGATGCCGCCGTTCCCGGAGTATGGCAGAGAACTGCCGTAATGGAGCCTCCATACACGCCAGTGGTATACATGGCCGTCATCATAACCAGGGCCGCCGTAGGCGACATGGAAAAGGAAATCGGCAAAAGCAGCGCAATTCCCACGGACGGTCCAAGTCCGGGAATGATACCGATAATCATACCTCCCACAACCCCGACAAGCAATGCCAGAATTACCTCCAGGGAAAGGAATGAGGACAATGCGATCGATAAATATTCAAACATCTCAGATTCTCTCCTTCCTTTTTATACATAGCGGAATAACCGGCCCAGAATTCCGATCTTATAGATCGGAAGGTGCAGGATCATCACAAAGGTAATAAAACAAAGCACCGTATAAAGAACGGTAATCAAAAGATTTACCTTCATGGACTTCAGCTTCAGAAACTTCTGTGTCAAAATCATAAATACCGGCGTTGCAATCCAGTACGCAATATACCGAAAGCCAAGATAATACAAAAAGATAAAAAACATAAACAAAAATGCATATCTGCTCTCCTTTATGGTAAGCGCATACTTATAATCTCCATGCTGCTCTTTCGTAAGGCGCAGTCCCTTCCAGACGATGCATGCAGCGCATATCGCCATCAAAACGGACAGGGCGATCGGAAGATAAGATGCCTCTCCCGGGATCTTCATTGCGGTAATCAGAGCAAACATGCAAAAGCCAAACAAAACCAGGCCAACCCACACATCGCGATGATATTTTTTCGCCATTCCCATTTCCTCCTCCGTTCGCTCATTACTCCGTCACGCCCCAGATCTCTTTTCTCGTCTCAACCTGACTCTCCAAAAGATCATAGAATTCCTGGCCGGAAGTAGTGTCAAGCTGTAATCCGAGAGACTCCATATTCGTTTTATACTCTTCCGTATCCATCGCTTTCTGCATGGCCTCTGTCATAAAGGATGCAATCTCCGGATCCACATTGGTGGGATAAAAGTAGCCGCGGGCCGCAAAGGCAATGTACTCTTCTCCGCAGGCCTCCTTTACTGTGGGAACATCCGGGAGGAAAGAACTCTTCTCGTCTGAAAATACACAGAGGACTTTCATTTCTCCGGATTTATAAGACGCCAGCACATCCGAAATGGATGCAAAAAAGATATCCGTATCGCCGGACAGGAACATACCGCGGCTGTCCGAGGCACCATCTACCGGAACAACTGTAATCTGCGTTCCAAAGGTTTTATTGAACCACTCTGCCGTAGTGGCATCGCCATCCGTAATTCCTGTTGCCTGAGCTGAAACGAGAACCGGATTTTCCTTTCCATATTCAATAAAACTTTCCATATCTGTAAATCTGGTCTCATCGCTGCGGATTGCCATAACGTTATAATCGAGAGCCTGATTACACAAAAGCTGTACATCCTCCAGATTGTACTCTCTGGGGTTGTCCGGATCCAGCTCGCCCATGACATAGTTGTGATTGATCAGGCCAATGGTATAGCCGTCCTCATAATCGCCTGTGATCAAATCCGTCCAGGCCACCCAGCCGCCGGAACCCGTCTGATTTTCTACAACCACATTAACCCCCAGCTCGTTTCCCAGAGCCGTTGCCAGGTTCCGCGCCCCGATGTCCGTTCCTCCTCCGGCAGAGAACGGGCAGACCAGCGTGATCGTATCCGTTGGAAATTCGCCTCCGGCCTTTGCACTGGCGGATGATTTTCCATCGGTTCCCGATGAACCGCAGGCTGCCATGGAAAAAGCTGCTGCACATGCCATCATCATAATTACTTTTTTCATACGTTTTTCTCCTTCCGTTAATGAACCTTTCGTTGGTTTTATTCTATTCACATTTTTCGACAATGACAAACAGCTTTTTGGTTTTACGTCACAATATAACGATTGTAATCTCTTGTTTTTTCATCAATATATCCTTTTCAATCCCTTATTACAACTTTTTTGCTGTGGCAACAAGGATAAATGTTGTTGGACATTGTATCTCCTTTTTTCTTATACTTGCCTTACCATTCACGAAAATCTTATTATCAGGAGGTACATAATGACAAAAAAAGAACGCATTCGCGCTGCAGTAGAAGGTGCCGAAACCGACCAGCTTCCCTATTCCTTCTGGACCCATCTTCCTGGGACTGACCTGGATCCAGAAAAACTTGCCAAAGAAACATACCGGTTTTACCGCACCTATGATGTTGATTTTATCAAAACCATGAATAACGGGATGTATGCCATTGAAGATTTTGGCTGCGAAATTGATTACTCCGATATCGTCAAAGGAGGGGTTGCCCGCGTCGTCAAAACTCCGGTTCATACCCCAGAAGACTGGTACCGTCTGGCTCCCTGTCCCGTGACGAACGGCAGCCTTGCCCGGGAGATGGAAAGCCTGAAACTGCTTCTTCAGCTGACCAAGGGCGAGGAAGTCCCTGTCATTTTCACTGTGTTCAGTCCCCTGACCATTGCAAATAAAATTTCCGGCAACACGCTGCGCCAGCATATCCAGGAGGGTTATGGAGATGCCGTCCACCACGCTCTAAAGGCCATCACAGAAACCACCTGTAAGGTAGCCAGAGAGGCTCTCGCCCTCGGAGCTGACGGTATCTTTTTTGCCGCCCAGAGCAGCACCTACGATTTTATGAGTGCAGAAGAATACGAAATCTATGGAGTTCCCTATGATCTGCAGGTTCTGAAGGCAGCAGAAAACGGATGGATGAACACCATCCACGCCCATGGCTCCAATATCATGGTGGAACTTTTAAAAGATTATCCGGTTCAGATATTTAACTGGCACGCCTGGGAAACACTTCCCGCTGTCGATGAAGCTTCTCTGGTCATCGGAAAATGCCTCATGGGCGGCCTGAGCCGCACGGATATTACCCAGTGCAACCGAAACGCCATCCGCCACCAGATCTATGAATGTTTCCGGCTTCTGGGCGGACGTAGGCAGATCCTGACACCGGGCTGTGTCATCCGTTACCCTCTGAATCCTGCCATGCTGCATTTCATCAAGAATACAAAGGAAGAACTGGAGCATAAGATGAGCCTTTCTTCCCCTGCATGACACAGGCAGAAAACCAGATCAGTATGTGAACCTTTTACAGGCCATTTTGATAAATTCCAGAGCCGCCCGGTTCAGGTAATGCCCCTTCAGGTAGGCGATGGTAATGGGTTTGGAGCCGGCCGGATAATCCAGCGGATAAAAGGAGACCATGGATTTCCAGTCCTGAGCTGTCAAAAACAAAGCACGGCAGTTGGTAAAGATTTCCGGCAGGACAATCGCGCCCATCCCTACCGAGCAGAGTGATACCAGGGTAGACATGCTGGAAGTCTCCAGAACAATGGGCGGCTCTACCCCGTAGTGCTGGCAGCACTTTTCAAACACGCCGCCCAGCCATACGTGGTGCGGCATTTTCAAAAACGGGCAGGCGGAAAAAATCCGGAAATCCTGCATGGTGCCCGGGTAAGGAAATGGGGTCCCTTCCGGAAGATAAGACGGAAGAAAAGAGTTTGGCACCGCACAGGTCAGGTGTTCCGTATGAAGCAGTTCTTCGTGGACCTGCTCCGGATCTCCAATAGCAAAACCAATATAGAGATCTGCACGCCCTTCATACAGGGCCTCCCGGATCTCCCCCGTTGTACCCTCAACCAGATTCAGCTGGATCTGAGGGAAGGCCTTATGAAATTCCGGTAAAACATCTGGCAGCATTACGGCTCCCCGGGACGTACTGATCCCAATAGTCAGCTCTCCTTTCCGAAAATCCCGCAGATCCTGCATGGCGGTTTCCAGCTGTTTTTTTTCGTTTAGCAGCAGCTGGCTTCTTCGGTACAGGGCTGCTCCAGCCTCCGTCAGAGTGACCGGCTGGGTCCGGTTGAAAAGCATAATGCCAAATTCCGACTCCAGGCGGGCAATGTGGTTGCTAAGAGACTGCTGGGATATATAAAGCCTCTTTGCCGCTTTCGTGAAATTCAGTTCTTCCGCAGCCACACTAAAATAATATAGATTCAGAAAATTCATCTCGCGTTCTCCCCCATCCAAGTGTACGATCGATGTATATCAGAGTATACGGAAAGCAAATCGCCCGATATACGCAGATACAGCAGACTTATTATAGAAGAACCCGCAGAAAAAGACAAGAAAGGATATCAAAAAGAAAAATATTGAAAAGAAAGGATATGAAAAATATGGATCAAAAACTGTATGAAAACCACCTTACCATTTTAAAATCAGAACTGGTAATGGCGCTGGGCTGCACGGAACCCATCGCCATCGCCTACGCCGCAGCCAAAGCCCGGCAGATCCTGGGGCAGATGCCGGAGCACTGCACCGTTTCCTGCAGCGGCAATATCGTAAAAAATGTCATGGGCGTGACGGTTCCCAACTCCGGAGGCCAGAGAGGCATCGACGTTGCCGCCACGCTCGGCATAGTCGGCGGAAACCCAGACATGGAACTGGCCGTTCTGGAAGGTATTACCAGTGAACAGCAGAACGCAGCGGCCCAGCTGCTGAAGCAGGGATTCTGCACCTGCAAGCTCATTGAAAACGTTGCAACCCTCTACATTGTCGTGGAATTGACGTCAGGCAGCCATTCCTCTCTGGTAGAAATACAGAAAACTCATAAAAATATCACCCGCATGGAACGGGACGGTGTCAGCCTCCTGGCCAAAACCGAAACGCCAGAAGAAATTGCAGAAAAAACGGGAGACCGCTCTCTCCTTTCCATCGAAAATATCGTGGAATTCGCAGATGCGGTCTCCCTGGAAGAAATTGCTCCCATTCTTGACCCACAGATTGAATGCAATATGGCAATCTGTGAAGAGGGACTTGCCCATCCATACGGCGCAGAAGTCGGACGTATCCTTCTGGACGACAACCCGTCTCCCACCGTCGGCTTAAAAGCCCGTTCCTACGCAGCCGCCGGTTCCGATGCCCGCATGAACGGCTGTCCCATGCCGGTTGTAATCAACTCCGGAAGCGGCAACCAGGGGATTACCGTCAGCGTCCCCGTCGTCATTTACGCCCGGGAGTGGAACGCCAGCCGTGAAAAACTGCTGCGCGCTCTGGTGGTTGCCAATTTAACTTCCATCCACCAGAAAAACTTCATCGGAAGTCTGTCCGCTTACTGCGGCGTCGTCAGCGCCGCCTGCGGAGCCGCCTGCGGCATCTGCTATCTGCTGGACTACCCCCATTCCGTACTCTGCGGAACCATTACCAATACCATCGCAACCGTAGGCGGTATGGTCTGTGACGGGGCAAAATCCTCCTGTGCCGCTAAAATCTCCACCGCTCTGCAGACCGCTCTTCTTGGCATGAAAATGAGCGTCCATAACCGGGCCTTCCAGCCGGGCGAGGGCCTTGTAAAAGAGGATGTCGAGGACACCATCAGCAGCATTGGAAGAATGGGCCGCGATGGGATGAAATCCACAGACAATGAAATTTTAAACATTATGCTGGGATATTAAATCCTCTTTTCCATCTCCTCTTCCATGATCCGGATCAGGCGGCTGGTTCCAAGCCGGTCTGCACCGAGGCGCAAAAATTCCTCTGCATCGCTGCGGGAATGGATGCCGCCGGCCGCCTTGATTTTTACCTTCTCCCCCACGTATTGTTTCATCAGGCGCACATCCTCGAAGGTTGCACCTCCCGTGGAAAAGCCGGTGGAGGTCTTGATATAATCTGCTCCGGATTCCGTCACTACCCGGCACATCTCCTTCTTTTCCTCCTCTGTCAAAAGGCAGGTTTCAATAATTACCTTCAGGATCCGTCCATCGCAGGCCTTCCGAACAGCCCGGATCTCCTGCAAAACGCCGTCAAAATTACCGGCCTTTACCATCCCCAGGTTAATAACCATATCAATCTCATCCGCCCCGTTTTTGACAGCGTCCTCCGTCTCAAACACCTTGGAAGCCGTTGTCGCAGCGCCGTTTGGAAAGCCAATCACCGTACAGATGGGAAGGCGATTTCCCACATACGCTCTGGCCTGCTTGACATAGCAGGGAGAAATGCAGACAGAGGCCGTTTGATACCTTATCCCCTCCTCACACACCGCCTTTACCTCTTCCCAGGTGGCAGTCTGTGTCAGCAGCGTGTGATCCAGATGGCCAAGCAGTTCTTCTCTGGCCGTCTTCTCTGGGCCGGAATACGATTCCCCCAGCACACTCAGCAGAGAGGTTCCGATACACCCCTCTGGCATGGAAACGCCGAAATTCTCCGCAATGGTGGCGCCAATCACTGCAAAAGTTTCCTGTTCCGGCAGTACCCCGCCTCCCTCCATGGACGGCGACCAGGCAATAAAGGGCACCTTTTCCCGTGTATGATCCGTCCCTGTGTACGTAGGATCATTTCCGTGATCCGCAGTCAGAATCAGCAGATCCTCATCCCCCAGCGTTTCCATCAGCTCTCCCAGCTTCACATCAAAGCGCTCCAGTTCCTCTGCGTATCCCTTCACGTTCCTCCGATGGCCCCAGAGGGCGTCAAAATCCACCAGATTGGTAAAACAAAGGCCTGTAAAATCCCGGCCGGCCAGCTCCAGTGTCTGCTCCATCCCATGTACCGAGGATTTTGACTTATGGGACTCCGTCAGTCCCTCGCCGTCAAAAATATCGTAGATCTTTCCCACGGAAATCACATCGAAGCCGCTGTCCTTTAAGGCATTGAGAACCGTTTTCCCGTAGGGTTTCAGTGCGTAATCGTGGCGGTTGGAGGTGCGCACAAACTCTCCCTTTTTCCGCCCCACATAGGGACGGGCAATGACGCGGCCCACTTTCCATTCGTCCCGCATGGTCAGTTCTCTGGCAATCTCGCAGTAATGATACAGGGTATCCAGTCCCATGGTATCCTCATTCCCGCAGATCTGGAGCACAGAATCCGCTGATGTATACACAATCAGGTGGCCCTTTTCAATTTCCTCTTCCGCCAGCTCATCAAGAATTTCCGTTCCGCTGGCGCTTTTATTGCCGATGATCACCCGGCCGGTCCGCCTGGAAAGCTCATCGATCAGTTCCTGCGGAAACCCGTGATCCGTAAAGGTCTGAAAGGGTTTCGTGATATAAAGTCCCATCATCTCCCAGTGACCGGTCATGGTATCCTTTCCCAGGCTCTTTTCCCGGAGGGCCCCATATCGCCCCAGGGGGTTTTCCACCGGTCCCACGCCCTGCAAATCCTTCAGGTTCCCAATTCCCAGCCGCCTCAGGTTCGGAATCTGAAACTCTTTCGTCTGCTCCGCGATGTGACCCAATGTATCCACCCCCACATCGCCATACTTCTCCGAATCTTCCATCGCCCCGATCCCCAGAGAATCCAGCACCACCGTAAATATTCGTTTATACTGCTTCAAGCTTCCTTCCTCCTGTCTTCCTGCAACGCAACTCCGGGAACACTTATTTCCGATCTGCTGCAATCAATTTCCGCATGGCAGCCACGGCCACCGTAATGGCCGCCTCTGTATCATGGACGATGGGATTATCCATTCCCGCTGCCTGACGCTCCTGATTTCCCATCACAAGAAAATCAGAACCGCAGCGCACACCCAGATGACTGGCCACCACAAAGAGAGCCGCCGACTCCATCTCCGATGCCTTGCACCCCAGTCTTTTCCACGCCTCCCATTTATTCAGCAGCTCGTAGCTGACTGGCATCCGCTCCGGCTCGTGCTGTCCGTAAAACGCGTCCTTACACTGCACGATCCCCGTATGGCAGGTATACCCCAGCTCCCGGCCTGCTTCCGCCAGCGCATTCGCCACCGCCAGATCCGCCACTGCCGGAAATTCAATGGGGGCGTATTCCCGGCTGGTTCCTTCCATCCGGATGGCGCCGGTGGCAACCACAATATCACCGCCTTTTACATGTAAGTCGATCCCACCGCAGGTTCCCACACGGATAAAGGTATCAGCCCCGCACTGCACCAGCTCCTCCATGGCGATGGACGCCGACGGACCGCCAATTCCAGTGGAGGTCACGCTGACTTTTTCCCCGTCCAGAAAGCCAGTGTACGTCACAAATTCACGGCTGTCTGCAACCAGCTTTGCACCTTCAAAATGCCGGGCAATCTTCTCACACCGTTTCGGATCTCCGGGCAGGATCACATACCGCCCCACATCGCCTTTTCGAATCTGCAAATGATACTGCAAACCCGCTTCTCCCGAATAATTCTGCATACACGTCTCCTCTCCCGCACAAACCATGCGCACTGTATCGCTTCCATACGATTGTCAATAATGCCTGTAACTGTAATTATATCATAAACCCTATTATGGTACCAGAATCAATTCACACGTACATTCCTCCCCATGTTCCCGGATCCGTTCCTTTACCGTTTCATTTACTTCATCCAGCGCTGCGGACAGCTCTCTTACCTGCAGGGTTTCCTCCTCAATTTTAAAATACACTGCCACCCACAGATGGCGTCCTGTCCTGGTAATATCAAAAAAAACCGGTGCAAAACGATGCCGCTCCAGAACCGGCCCACAGGCTGCTTTGATCTCTTCCATAAAATCCGGCTCCGGGGAAAACAGGAATACATCTTTGACTGCTGCCCACAGAACCTTCACACTTTCCGGAAGCATGCATACCATGACCGCCACCGCCACGATCTGATCGAAATACGGGACAATAAACCCAACCGGCGTATGCTCCAGATACCGCGACCCGAAAAAAGCCAGGGACATCCCGAGACTGTACAGAATGTCCAGTTTCCAGCCAAGAAGCTCTGCCGTAATAGTAGGGGAAGACATACTCCGGCTCAGACGTTTCATCAGGAGAAAAATAATGATACTGGCCACGCCAAGACCAAACTGAAAGATGGAAACCTCCATATTATTGACGGGATTTCCCCCGGACAGCGCCGACTCCAGCACCTCCGCCGACACTCCCATGGTCACAGACAGCATCATAACCCCTTTAATTATGACAAATATGGATTCCAGCTGAAAATATCCATATGGATGCTTTTCCGATACCGGTTTATGAAACAACGGCGTCAGAAACAGCAAAAGCGCAATAAAAACCAGTTCCGACGCATCGTACACTGCATCCGTCAATGCAGACTGGGAATGGCTGTATATGGAAAAAACAAACTCCGCAATGGCAAACAGAAGTCCTGAAAAAAAGGACATTTTTAAAATCTGTTTTTCTCTCTTTTCCGTTATCATTTCTATATCTCTACCTTTCTTTTACGGCCTTCCTTCAGTTCTTCCCCCCTCTCCGGAAAAATAAAAAGCCGTATTATGCCGATATTCTATCATAAATTTTCATTTCCATCCACCCTGTTCAATCTAAATCATTTTTTAATACAATGCGAAAACCTCCATGTAAAATCAGTAATTATATATATCACCGTTTACATGGAGGTAGATTCAAATTCCTTTTTTATCGCTTAGTCTCTAGCCATTATTTTCCCATCTTCATAGAATATTTTTCGCCTTCTTCAAGCCTTATACTGGAGGGAACTACTCTAAATTTTAAAAGTACCGTTAGAAGAACTGCAATCGGCATCAGATAATAATTTCTTTATATGTATATCCCAAACGCATGCAAACCGGAACAACAAAAAGCCATACAAGAAGAAGCATTGGTTGAATTGGTGCACCCAAAGCCCTATGCAGCAGCCTCTTTACGATACCTAAATTACTTCTTAAATTTATATTTTCCTTTTCCGTAACCGGATACTAGTTCAATAATATCCGCCTGCACCAGATTAGAAAGAAGCTTGGAAGCACCCGAACCTTTCAGTTCAAGAAGCTCCATAACTGCACTTCTTCCAAAAATTTCAGCAAAACCAAACTTCTCAAAAAGTCTATGGATATGGACTGACGTTTTTGCTGAGAAATCGCTTCCTTTTTCGGAAAGTACACTTTCAATATCCACTTTCGGTTCTTGAATATCCACTTTTTTATTCTCAATATCCACTTTTTCCTCATTCAAAAGTCCACTTATATGAAGATTTCGATTGTGAAGTTCATTTTTCTCGTTCAAAAGCAGATTTCTGAGAAACGCTTCCAGATATTCTGTTGTTTCGTGAATACCTTTTTGCAGATTCGTATAGTTTGCACGGACAAGTGCATTTCGGAAATACCACGCATTTTTCGCAAAAATATCATTGGTTGCAGAGAATCCAATTCTAAATCTAAACCGCACCCTGAGTCTGTATATTCTGAAATAATTATATAAAAAAGCAATTGCTTCAAGTTGGAAAATAAGTGTGTACATAGAAAAATCCCTTTGAGAAAGAAATTTCCTCTCTCAAGGGGATTTTTTCACTCTAATAGAGCTTCGCTCCTGCCGGAATACTGTCATCCAGCATCAGAAGATTTAAGCCTTCCCGTCCGTCATACTCATACACTGCACTAATCAGCATACCACAGGAATCAATGCCCATCATCTTTCTCGGCGGTCGGTTTGTGATTGCCACACCGGTCTTGCCAACCAGTTCTTCCGGTTCATAATACTCGTGGATACCGCTTAAAATGGTGCGATCTTCGCCGGTGCCGTCGGCCAGGGTAAACTGCAGCAGCTTCTTGGACTTCTTCACAGCCTCACAGGCCTTTACCTTAACCACTCTGAAATCAGACTTGCTGAATGTTTCAAAGTCTACACCATCTGCAAACAGAGCTCGATTTTTACCTTAGAAAGGTCCAAGCTGTACGCTGAAAAATCCGACAACAGCACCGACTCCCGATGCTTTTTTGCCTCTACTTCTTCTGTTGCGTTATAAGCAGAAGAGATTCTCTTGATTACCCGATTGACCGACTGGGCATTCATTATATTTCCATAACGGTTACAGAAAACAAAACCTGTCATTCCATCAATCTCTGCATCTGTCCGGCCATTTTCTTTCTGCTCTTCCCAGATCATTTCAAAAGCATCTTTCCCTGTATCCAACATGGGAATCATACGCATTCCAGCTTCTGTTTTCGGCGTTGAAATGTGATTTTCCGATTTCCCAGTCTTCTCCTACCGGATAATACGTCAGATTATGATGGATGCTGATAATCCGCTTCTCATGATTGATGTCCTCCCATCAAAGTCCTAAAACCTCGTCGATTCGGCACCCGGTTCCAAGAAAAATCGTAAAAATCGGTCACCAGTGAAAATAAATCAAATGCGTAGCAATATACTCCATAAATGCTCTTGGTCGTTGATTTCAGATTGTTTTTGAGATTCATGTAGCGGTCAAATACAAAATTTACTGTAGCCTTTCCGCAGGACTCTGCCCCGCAGATCTTTTCTTGTCTGTGCCATATAAAATCCTCATTCAAATAAAAGAAGGACTACATATTATTCAGGTCTGTTCAATACTTTTTCCAGTCCCTGCAAGACAACTTCTGTCACAGTCATTTTGTGTTTCCTGGCATAATCGCAGATACACTTATGCATAAAATCTTCCACTCGGATACTCAACACTTTCTTTTTTACATTTTCCGACTTCGGTCTTCCTATTTTCGCCATAGCTGTTCGTATTCCTCCACATCCACATTACAATTTTCGTATGACAAGAAGTCAATCCCTATTTTTCGTCCTTCCAAGATTTTCTTCTGTTCCCTACGCAATCCGAAATGTCTCCGGATATTTTTCAAAAATCTCACAGTTGACACGAGCAACTTTATCAATCTTATACACTGCTTTGGCTTCTTTCGCCAGCTCTTGGAACTTCATCAGTCCAATGCGGTAAAGCTCTGCCCCTTCTTGATAGCGTACAAATTTCTTTGTTTTCTCTACATCCTTACGTGCATATCCCATACACTTCACCTCCTTTTTTGCATGAAAAAAGCAGCTAACCTATTTTCCATAGACTAACTGCTCGTGTTTTAATTCCATATTCCGTTTTATTCTATAAATCCGACAGTGAAATCCGATCGTATACGCCATTTTTCTTATCTTCCGGATGTGGCTCCAATCCAATAATTGTAATATCTTTCTGGTCTGGTCCATAAACCCAGTACATTCTCATTGCGCCACTGGTTTTATTTTCCAGATAAGATTGCCACACTTTCATTCCATAACGTTTGGATAATGGCTCTATCTCATGGGTTTGAAGACTCGGATAACCTGGATCAGCCGACAACAGCTTTAAAGCCTTTCCCCATTTTTTATACAACTGTTCTTCCTTCTTTTTTATATTTCCAGAATGATATTTCTCCTGCAGATTTAGCCAAAGTTCCTGCATTTCAGGAATTCCCATTCGTATATTAAAGTTCATATCTTATTCCTTTTAAAAATCTGACAGGTCGATAGCTGGAGAAACATCACCTCTCTTAAAGTTACTTACTGCACGATCCATATCTGCCAGAGTTCTGGCTGAAATGCTCTCTGGCACTGCCAGTTCCCGAGGTTCCAAAATAATGCAGCCATTTCCGTATTCTTTTACATTGTAATACTGATAAGCAGCTCCTCTGAGCGTAATTCTTTTTTTGTTATCCAGATGGGCAACATAATCTTTCATTGCTTCCATTATCAACACCTCCTACGTAAGCATTTATGTGGGAAATCCCACCTTTTATTATTATAATACGCTCTTCTATATTCTCTGTCAATCTACTTTTACTTATTCCTATATTTGAAAGTATTTATGCACGGGCAGCTAATGACTTTTGAGTGACCATCAAATAATCTCTGCCTTATTTATGGTCTTGATTGTACCTTTGCTTGTATCTCTTGTTTTTATATCAGCCATCGGTTTCCTCCTTTCTCGAAAAATAATAGAGAGTGGGGTTTAATCCACTCTCTTAGCGACAACAACAAGCCTGCCATTGTTTCTTGAATATTCACAAGTAGAAAGAGAAATCAGCTTGTCGCCATATTCTGCCGATACTCCGGTATCATACAAAGAAAGTTCCTTGCACTTAGCAACATACGCATCAAACTCTGCCGCATTTTCTGCGTCCGTAAACTCATAATACTTAAAGCTATCGGAGCTGTCTGTATAAACGACTGTCTTAAAGACTGCAATCACTTCATACTGGTGTCTGTCCGTCAGTGTATCAAAGGTAATCGTCTTATGACCTTCCCAAAAGCTCTTGTTTCTGTACTTCATCAGTCCCGTAAACATCGAGCCGTCATTCATATGGTGTCCGTATATAATGATGTTGTCTGAAGGTTTCTGCACATCACAATTTTCCTGCACATATGGACAGCCATAAGCGGAATAGGTCTTATCAAACTTGTGCTTCAGGTAGAAGTTCGGCTCATTTACAGACTGCACGACCGGATAGTTGATATTGGTATCCTCAACCTTTATCCAACCCACCATATCCTCATTCTGCCGATAGAGTTCAAGATATTCCGCAAGATAGTCCTTATCTTCCGAAAACGTCACGCCCTCATTTTCCTTTGGCGGCTCGTCCTCCACAATCTCCGCAAGGTTATCATAGACTTCATTCTGCTTGGCAGAGTCAATGTGATTACGGATAATAAAGAAGGTGCTTACAGACAACACTACCGTAAGCACCACTGCAATAATGATATAGATTTTTCTGCTCATTTTCTTTTACCTTTCCATATCGTTTCTCTTAGGTGGGGTTAAATCCCTGCAATACTCCGGATAACCTGAGTTGGAAGTAACGGATAATTTCTATCCGACCACTCGGCTGCTATATCCGGCAGAAGTGTTGCAAGGTCATTAAATCCTGCCAACACTTTATTATGAGAGCAATACGGGCAACCTGTTTTATTTATTGTCCTGCTCTTAACGGCAGCTTCCCACTCGTGTCCTTTCTCACATCTCCAAATCACTTTCTTATGAGAACCAATAGAAACCTCTGTCGGTTTTATCTTATTCTTTTTCGACCACTGCTTTACCAATAGTGGCTCTAATGTCGCCAAATCGTTAATACCTGCAATCACTCTCGCACCGGAACATATCGGACATTTCTCTCCATTAGAACGAGCCTTAACGCTTGCCTGCCATTCATGACCGCAAGCACCTCTCCACCATACTTTTTTATTTGAACCGAAAGTAATGTCATCAGGCGTAAGCGTTAAATTCTTTTCCGACCACTCCGAAACAAGCTCCGGGTGTACTTCTGCTAAACTGTTATTCATAGCCAAACCTCAACCTCCTTGTGCTTAGAGTATATGAAGTTTTGGCTTTATCTTGTAGTTTGCGAATATCCGTATAAATAGAAAAAGCCCTTTGAGAAAGGGATTTCTCCTCTCTCAAAGGGCAAGTTGGCAAACTGGAATTTGTCACTTTCCTGTACTTATAATTTTTCATCAAAGTGGTTGCATCATCTCAAGAATGATTCCATCCGGGTCTCTGAAATAAAAAGCTCTGCTTTCCCCAAATCCATCTGCCCTAAAGTCGAAATACTGCGGTTCAGACAAGCACTCCACATGATTTTCGATAAGGGTTTTGTAAACAGAATCAATGTCATCCGTGTAAAAGCATACTTCTGAGATAGATGTCGTAAAC
>CALAAS010000017.1 GCA_937885015.1 uncultured Clostridium sp. | reverse complement strand
GGTTCTCTCTGTTGTTGTTCTCAGCAGCAACTTTTATAGTCTATCATAAGTTTGCCGTTTTGTCAACAACTTTTTTATTTCTTTTTTGAAGCGTTTGCTGTTTTTCAACAGCTCAAATATCATATCACAGTTTTTTGTATCTGTCAACAGTTTTTATCTTTTTAAGATATCTGTCTTGATATTCTATTTTAACATCTCCGACTTTATTGCCGGAACAACGCTGGAACTAAAATATACCACGTCCTTCCAATCTTGTCAAGGAAATTTTTTTATTTTTTAGAACAATTTTTATTCCTACCAGATATGCCATTCTTTTTCGATTTTATCTATATTTTGTGGTTCTTTTCCTTCCAACGTTTTTCCGCCGCTAATCCGTCCAGGTTGATTTTGTTGCAATTGCGCAAATTATATATTCATTATAAAATAGTTTTGACAACCGCCATCACAAAATCACTCAGCAAATTATGATTATACAAAAAGGATAACCATGCGCTGGCTTCGATCTGATGGTAAATAAGCCGTCCAATATCTGTTCCTGCAAACACTGTCACAAACAGCGCTGCAATCCAAAGAAAAAACAGCGCCTCAACGCCGCCAAGAACAGCACCGGCAATCTGATTTAATCCTGCCAAAATCGGAAGATGCGCCATCAGATCCAGCCATACAGTAATCATCCGGATCAAAGCAAACACCACCACGAACAGGAGCAGGAAACTCAAAGTGTTGATCAGACTGTTGGCCAAATAGGTTCCCACATATCTGGTAAACGTCTCAACCCCCAATACCTGATACACCTCATGGTTGTTATTTTCCAGAAGCGCCTCCTTCAGCGGATCCGGTAAATCCATTTCTTCAATCAGCGCCCTCTGTACAGAAGGTGTCTGCCCATCAGCCGCCCCGTCCAGCGCCACTGCCTTCAGCATACTCGTTTCAAATGCCTCATAGATTCCCGTATTATTTTTTAGAAAATCTGTTACGTACGGAGATGCCGCGTGTACAATTGTTACCGCAGCAATAAGAGAAAAGGCCGAAACAGCCAGCCGGATAAACCCTCGATAATGTCCATACAGCACCATTCCGATCAGATACACCCCGACCGCAATGGCCAGCCAGTTTTCTTTCATTCTTTCACCACTCTTTACTCTCGAAATTTTGACTGAAAAAGCGCCGCAGTATAAATTCCTCCCGGCAACTTATCTGCGGCGCTTCTCTGGCTCGAATTAATCAAAAAAATGTTTTTCCTTCAAAATCAGAAGTCCGTCCTTATCATATTTGGATGCAAAAAGACCTCCGAAGGATTTCTTCTCTGCCTTATCAGCCGCTTCCTCGATCAGATCTTCTGCATTTACGGCATTCAGCGGAATTCCATCTTCCTCCATCATTTCCGCACGCTCATAGAGCGCCAGCATACTCTTTCCAGAAATACTGCAATCAATTTCAGAAGCATACCTGCATGCATACTGCACAAACTCTTCCACATCCATGTCACCAGACGGCTGGCGATTTCCGCCATCTCTGTCATCCCCATAGCCTTCTGCTTCTTCTGGCTCATCTGCATACTCGTCTCCACGATTTTCTGTCTTATGGCCCCCCCGACGGCGCATTTCTTCTTCGTATTCGGCCTGACGCTTTGCCTCATCTGCTTCCAGTTCTGCCTGACGGCGCGCTGCATGTTCTGCCTCATACTCTGCCCGGCGTCTTGACTCCTCTGCCTCGTGTTCTGCTCTTCGGCGTTCTTCCTCACGGCGATATGCCTCTTCCTGCTGACGTGCTTCCTCCTCACAGCGGTATGCCTCTTCCTGCTGACGCATTTCTTCCTCATGGCGTCTGGCAGCCTCTTCCGCCTGGCGACGTCTGGATTCTTCCGCGTCTCTGGCAGCCTGACGACGTATTTCTTCCTCCCGTTCTGCCAAGCGGCGTCTGGCCTCTTCCGCCTCACGCTCTGCCTGGATCCGCATCAGCTCGCGCTCCCGTGCGTCTGCGTCTTCCTCTGCCGTTTTCTCACATCCTATATACTGAAATCTGCCAGCCAGTCCCGGATATGCACTGTGCATTTGCTCCAAACGGGATGGTGTATCAATCAGCACCACCACAATACCTGTTTCATCCCGCTCCATCAGCTGCTCCAGTTCCCCCACCGTTTCTGCATCGAGATCAGCCGCCCGTTCTACCACCAGATCCTTTCCGGACAATCTGTCTGCAACCGCAAAAATACCTCTGCGTTTCAGCTTTTCTCCGCTGATTTTTGCAACCGGATTCTTTGTTCCCAGTTCCCGGTGAATTTTTTTCAACGATTCCAGCGCCAGCTCCAGACCTTTTTCCGGATTCTCCGCTTCAATCATCAGATGATTGCCAGCCTCTTCCTCCGGTTCCAGATCCCAATCCTCTACAATCGTCTCCTCTTCCTCCTCAAAGGTCGCAACGGATTCTTCTGTCACAGCACTTTCTTCAATCTCAGAACCGCCAGCCGGCATCCCCAATGCCATTCCATCCTGAAAATCTCCGGCAGCCTCTTCCCTGTGCAGCTCCTCTGAACCTGCCACATCCCCGTCAAAATCACGTTCTTCCGGATATGCAGTATCACTTGCCTCTCGCTCTTCCTCTACTACGGGCATGGACCAATCCGACTCCTCACCTTCCCTATCCTCTGGATTTTCAGACGCATCAAGATCGCCCACCTCTTCGTCCTCTGAATCAAAGTATTCTTCCTCAGCCTCACGCCGATATACACCGCTTCGGTATTCTTCCTCCACAGCTCTCAGTTTTTCTTCATATTTTTCCCGGTTTTCCACCAGATCCATCTGATACTGGGTCAAAGGCGCATACTGCAATTTCAGCTCCATTGCCTTATCCACATATTTCCCGAGGCCAAACATCAGCATGATTTTATCGCAAATCCGTACGCAATCCTCTTCCCTGCCAGACGCCTGATAGAGTTCCGCCAGACGGTACATCCACTTCTCATCCAGCTCATCCTGGCAGTACCGTTCCAGAGAGTTAATCTGCTGTTCTACAGGCGCCTCCTTTGCCTCCAAAATTAAAAAGCGCAGAAGATTCTGACGCGGATCATCACCTGCCAGATCACAGAACTCCCGGTAATACGCCTCTGCTTCCTGAATATTTCCCTCGCGAAGAGCCAGATCCGTCAGCTTGTACAACAATCCTTTTCCAATCGGTGCCCGCTCGAAGGCCAGGAGCAGAATATCCTTGGCATCCTGATACTCCTCATTCTTCTCATAAACCTGGGAAACCATCGTCAGAAGACTGGTACTGCGAACCCGCCGCCAGTCAATAGTATCTGCAATTTTCATTGCCGTCTCGTAATCACCTTTATTGACCAGTTTCTTAATCTGCTCAACCTTAATGTTAAACTCGTATTTATCCATCTTTTTGCATCTCCTAACCACCTGCACCTGCAGGAGTTTTTCTCATCCAGCCACAGATTCAGGCCTTCCTGCTTCTTCTGCGGCCCTACAGTTCTGTGCGCCCATCCAGTGCCCGAAGCAATGTGACTTCGTCAATATATTCCAGATCGCCGCCCACCGGAACCCCACTGGCAATTCTCGTTACCCGAATTCCCGTCGGCTTAATCAGTTTACTGATATACATGGCTGTCGTCTCCCCTTCCAGACTGGAGTTCGTTGCGATGATCACTTCTCTAACGTCCTCCTTCTGAAGCCGGGTCATCAGTTCCTTCAAGCGAATATCGCCCGGGCCAATCCCCAACATAGGTGAAATTGCCCCATGCAGTACATGATAAACTCCTTCATACTTTCCCGTTTTTTCATAGGCTGCCAGGTCTCTGGTGTTCTCCACCACCATAATGGTCCCATGATCCCGGCGCTCACTGCTGCAGATCGGGCACAGTTCCTGATCCGTCAAAGTACAGCATTCTTTACAGTAGCGTACATTCTGACGAGCCTCTGTGATAGAGGAAGCCAGCCGCTCCGCCTGTTCCTTTGGCATGTGAATAATGTGAAATGCAAGGCGCTGCGCCGATTTACTTCCGATTCCTGGAAGTTTCGATAATTCTTCTATTAATTTTGTAATCTGACTGCTGTAATAATCCATCTCTTAGAACGGGAAACCTCCGCCCAAACCGCCTGTCAGCTTGGCAAGCGCTGCACTGCTCTCTTCCTCCGCCTGGCGGAATGCCTCATTTGTCGCTGCAATGATCAAATCCTCCAGCATCTCCACATCATCCGGATCCACAGCCTCCTGAGAAAGCTTTACCGCCACTACTTCCTTTTTTCCAGAAACCGTCACAGATACCGCACCACCACCAGAGGATGCCGTATACTCCTTTTCCTCCAGTTCTTTGGTTTTTTCTTCCATCTGTCTCTGCATCCTCTGTGCCTGTTTCATCAGATTATTCATATTTCCCGGCATACCTCCCGGAAATCCGCCTCGCTTTGCCATGGTGCTCCTCCTCATTATCCATTTTTATCATTTATTCATACTGTTCCGAACGGTTCGACGCCCGAAACGGTTGCTTTTATTCTTCTACCACAATATCGTCATGTATGACGCGCTGCATCTCTTCTTCGCTCACATAACTGGCAGACACCGCTTCTCCAGAGCTTTCCAGACGCGCCTTAAATTCGATGGATTTGGAACAGTGTCGGCTGACAGCCGCCCTGAGATCCTCCAGCACTGGTTCTCGATTAATAATAGAAAAAATCCCCGGATCAAGACAAACAACACATAATACCCCGTCTCCAGCCGGCTCTACCGTTGTCTCCCGCAGTGCAGAACGTACCGCACCACTGCTCTCCGTCAAAGAGATTATTTTTCTCCATTCTCCCCGCACCGCCATCAGCTCCTCGTATTGAGCCCTGGGAAGAACCGCCGGCTCCGAATCTCTGCTTTCTGGCTTTCTCTCGTCTGCCAGGCCGCCCCTGTCCTCGAAAGATCCCTCCCGCGGAAGCGCCTTTGCCAACTGCTCCAGCTCTTCCGGCATCCGGTTTACTTTCTGTTCCAGCACATCCAGACGCTGAAGCACCGAGTCCAGACTGCGCTCCATAGCGGGTTTGGTTAGCTTAATAAAAGCAATCTCCACCAAAACCCGCTTCTGGCTGGCATAGCGGAGCTGCCCAGATAACTCCGAAAAAATACGGATATACCGCATCAGCGTCTCTCCGGCTACCTGCTGTGCCTCTTCCTTCAAAAGCGCAACATTTTCCTCTGACATATCCAGCATATCTCCAGCATCATCCGTCGTCTTTACGATCAGAAGATTTCGCATATACCAGACAAAATCTGTTACCATCTGTCCCAGATCCCGGCCCTGGATAATCATTTCCTCCACCACACGGATGCAATCTCCGGTGTCCTCCGCCATCACTGCCTGAAACAGGCGGCTGAAAATCCGGGTATCTACCGCCCCCAGAACCTCCAAAACATTTTCATAAGTCAGCCTCTCACCAAAATGAAAGGCTGCGCACTGGTCCAGAAGACTCAGCGCATCCCGCATGGAACCATCCGCCGCCCGAGCCACATAGCGCAGCGCCCGCTCTTCCACATCCAGTCTTTCTGCCTCTGCCAGCTCCTGAAGACGTCCGGCAATGGTATCAATGGAGATTCTTTTAAAATCATATCGCTGGCACCGTGAAAGAATCGTAATCGGAATTTTATGGACTTCTGTGGTTGCCAAAATAAAAATCACATAGGACGGCGGTTCTTCCAAGGTCTTTAAAAGCGCATTAAATGCCCCGATTGACAACATATGCACCTCGTCTATGATATAGACCCGGTATGCCCCTTCCGTCGGCGGATACTGTACCTGCTCCCGAATATCACGGATATTTTCCACGCCGTTATTGGATGCCGCATCAATTTCCACCACATTCAGCGATGATCCCGAGGCAATCTGCCGACACATGCTGCACTCCCCGCACGGACTTCCATCTACCGGATGTTCACAGTTTACTGCTTTAGCAAAAATCTTGGCAATACTGGTCTTTCCGGTCCCCCGTGTTCCGCAAAACAGATAGGCATGGCCGATCCGTCCCGAATTGATCTGATTTTTTAATGTCTTTACAATATGATCCTGTCCTTTTACCTCTTCAAACGAAGAAGGCCGCCACTTTCTGTACAGTGCCGTATATGACATAGTTCCGTCACTCCCTCTACTCGTCCCCGAAGCTGATTCCCACGGCCTTTGCCTCGCGAACGATATCGCTCTGCGGATCTACCGTTTTTAACTTTCCAGCAATCTCCTCCAACGGAACTTTGGTAATTTCGTCATTATTCAAAGCAACCAGATATCCATACTCCCTCCGGCGGATCAATTCTGCTGCCTCTGCTCCCAGCCTTGTGGCAATGACCCTGTCATACGGGCACGGCTCTCCGCCCCGCTGCATATGCCCCGGAACTGTAACGCGGATCTCCTGCCCCGTCTTCTCCTGAATCTGTGCTCCCAGCGCATAGGCCACCGACGGATAGGATGGACCGCTCTTTTTCTTTTCTTTCAACTCTTTTTTGGAGAGCGCCGCATCCTCTTTGGAAATTGCTCCCTCCGCCACGGCCAAAATGGTAAAATTCTTTCCCGCCTTTATACGACCGCGGATTGCATCCACCACCACATTAATATCATAGGGAATCTCTGGCAGAAGAATAATATCGGCCCCGCCTGCAATTCCCGCATACAGCGCCAGCCACCCCACCTTGTGTCCCATAATTTCTACAATGAAAACCCGGCCATGGGAAGCAGCCGTTGTGTGGATACAGTCAATGGCATTCGTTGCAACATCCAGCGCGCTGTGAAACCCAAAGGTAAGGTCACTGCCCCACAAATCATTATCAATGGTCTTGGGAAGAGATACAATATTCAAGCCTTCCTCCCGCAAAAGATTGGCCGTTTTCTGGCTTCCGTTCCCGCCAAGCACTACCAGACACTCCAGCTTCAGCTTATAATACGTATGTTTCATGGCCTCTACCTTATCAAGGCCATTTTCATCAGGCGTCCGCATCAGCTTAAACGGCTGTCTGGATGTTCCCAGAATAGTTCCGCCCCGGGTCAGAATCCCGGAAAATTCGGACGGCTTCATAATCCGATAATCCGCATATATGAGCCCTCTATATCCATCTTCAAAACCGACTATTTCTACATCATCGAACATCTTGTACAGAGACTTGGCCACGCCGCGCATTGTTGCATTGAGGCTCTGGCAGTCTCCGCCGCTGGTTAACATACCAATTCTTCTCATGAGCGTCCTACCCTTTCTTTATCCAGTTTCTTTCCCACCTATGCCCTGTATATCAGGCGTTTGCCGGGCTGATATCAGGTTAAACTACACCCATTTTGTAATTATAATACAATCATCTTTCCTGAGCAAGGAAAAATTCCTTACAGAATACTTGTCTCTCCCCCGCAGATCCATTCTTCTTTCCTGTTCGCCCCATGGCGATCCTCGCGGAGCATTTTTTGTTGCATAGGCAGTAATTTCCCATGCAACAAAAAACACCTGACGGAAATCTTCCCCGTTCAGGTGCCCTCGGTATCTTCATATTTTTAAATCCGCACATCCCGCTTCGAACGTATGCCACAGACGTTACCCATACAGTTAACTCAGTCCAGGCTGCCTCGCGGCACACAGAAGATTCCGCTTAGTGCTGCTGCATTCCTGCCCTGACACGGTTCACGGATTTCTGTTGCGCAAGACCCAGACTTCAACGCCACTTGCACGGGGCAGCTCTGCAGTAAAAACGCCCTCGGCGGAACAACACCCCTGCTATAGCGGATTGCAGGTACAGGGCACCGCTAACTCCCCGGCTGTGCGGAAACTTTATGACTTGCTTTTATACCGGAAACCAACATTCTCCGGCCTGTTTAGTATACATGTCCGCCTTTTCTTTGTCAAGGCAAACCGCCGGAAAACCCACGACAAACGCATGAATGAATAAATTATGAACACCCTGTCCGGATTTTT
>CALAAS010000016.1 GCA_937885015.1 uncultured Clostridium sp. | reverse complement strand
CGTGTTCGGGACTTGCACCCGTTAGAGCGCGCCCATGGCGCGCAAACCAAAAAAACCCGGAAGCCAAGCTTCCGGGAAAATCGCTGGGCCACAAGGATTCGAACCTTGAAAATGACGGAGTCAGAGTCCGTTGCCTTACCATTTGGCGATGGCCCAATGAACCGCAGTTCTTACAACTGCGGATTTAATTATACCACATAATTGAATCGTGTCAAGTGTTTTTTTATTTCAAATTTCAAATTTTCAGCTGTCCTTAAAATCCCCAAAGACACCGTTAATTCGAAGCCGTTTTCTCCGCCTCTGTCAACCCCTCTTCTTCTGATCGTGATATCTCCGTAGGCTCTACAGTCGAAATCTCGCCTCCGGATGGCAGGCTTTCTGCCGGTGTCTCCGGAATAGCCGGAACAGACTCCGTCTCCTTTGGCACTTCCGGTGCTGGTGTCTCCTCCTCGGGTTCTTCCGGCTCCAGTCCCTCTGCAATGTCCGGTGTCTCAAAATAGCCTTTTACCGTTCCAAAAGAACCGCCATCCCGAAGCGCAACACCTGCCAGAGAGAATGTGCAGGATTGATTTCCAGGCAGACCGGATACTTCAATTTCACAGGAACCAGCATCCGTATCAGAAATCATGGCTGCATAGCTCTGCCCGCTCTCGTCGTACACCGCTACCGTCGGATTCTTCCACTTTACCTTACTCTTAAATACAACGGTAATCATGCCATTCTCATAGTCCACATAATCAATCTTTGCCTTTGAGCCGTTCTGCTCCTGCGATTCCTCTGTGGAAGCTGCCGTAGACGCTGCTGCACTCCCCTGATGTTCCGTCTGATTTCCCGCTTCTGAAGATATCGGTTCCGAAGAAGCTGTACCCATACTTTCACTGACGCTCTCTGATTCAGACGGCTGAACCACCGCTTCTGAAGAGCCGGACAGAGCCGATGATGTATCAGCTTCCGAAGAAGTCTCCTTCTCGCTGCTTCCAACCCGGTAAGAGCGCTCAGCAATCTCTGCCGCAATCTCCTCCATGGTCATACCTGCAAACATCTTCAAATCTGCTTCACTTAAGTTATTTTCTGCCACCAACTCCTGCAGAAAATACGCTTTTCCGTAGGAAATGCCATATCGGTCGGCAATCTCCTTTACTTCTTTTGTAACGGTGGCCTGCTGATCATAAACAACCGCCTCCACCTCGTGCTCTTCCAGGGACGTCTCAATATCTCCCACCACGTCCTGGCGCAGTACGGATGCTTTTTCACTATCCTCGTTGGAAACCGTTACCAGAATGGCGTTGTCCAGTTCATCCAGATAGCCATTCTTTACCATAGATCCGATCAGGGCGTTGACCGCTACATCCAAATCTACGTTTTTCAGTTCCATGTCATCCAGGATCGCCTCTGCATCCTCATTGAGCGCCTCTGCCCGAAGTACCTTCTCATTCCGGTTTACAGACAGCTCTACACTGGGATTGACGTCAATCCCGATTATGGATTCCACTCTCCGGTTCTGGTAAACCGCCATGCCTCCGCCGAGAACCGAAATACACAGGCAGGCGGCGGCAGCAACAGCCAGGGGGCGGAGCCGGCGATACAGGCGAACCCGTTTCGGCGTTTCCAGATAAAAATCCTGGGGCGTAGAAAGATCTATCTTATCAAATACGTTCGGAGTCAGCGAGTCCACTGCCGACCGCAGATGTCCGGCAATCTCATCCTGATTCCACGCTGTATCGGAGCGATCGGTCAATGTTCTCCCTCCTCTCTCAGGTGTTTCTGCAATTTTTTAACGGCACGGTTGTACTTGGAAAGTACCGTGGCCAGCGGCATCTCCAGATCTGCCGCTATCTCCCGGTGCTTTAATCCTGCCGCTGTCCGCAGCAGTACAATCTGCCGTTCCTCCTCACTGAGAATATGAAACGCCGCTTCCAGTACCATCTTGTCCGCCGCGTCTTCAATCTGAGGACAGTATTCCCCTGTCTCCATCTCTGAAAGGTCTGAAAGACCAATATCTGCTTCATGCTTCTGGTCACGAAATTTCATATAGCAAAGGTTTCTGGCAATGGTAAACATCCAGGCCAGTGGTTTTCCCTGTGATTGGTATCCTCCGGCTGAAGTCCAGATTTTTAAGTATACCTCCTGCATAATCTCCTCCGCATCCTGCGGATTGCGCAGAATGGAAAGAATGAAGCTGTATATGGTTTTATCCGTATTCTGATAGAGCCTCTGAAACGCCTCTTTATCTCCCCTGGCAACCATGAGCAAAAGTTTCTCATCACTTACCGCGTAAGCGTCCGGCTCCTCCAGAGCACTAAAAATCCCCATCAAAAACATGGACGATTATTCCTTTCTATATAAATTAATGCAGAGATTCCAATTCTTATTGCACGTCTTTTAAAATTTTTTCCAGTTCTTTCTCTGCTTTTTCTATTTCAAAAATATTGTATCTTCGCCCGGATCGTACACTGCCTTCAATCAGCCGGATACTCCACCCGTTCCAGAAAAAGCCCCTCAGCCGGCGCCGTATAGCCTGCCTTACTGCGGTCTTTCGACAGAAGAGCTTCCCGCACCGATGCTGCATCTCTCTGATGAAGTCCCGCCTCGATCAGCGTTCCTGTCATAATTCTTACCATATTATAGAGAAATCCATTCCCTTTAAAAGAAATTTCCACCTGAGTCCCCCTCTGGCGGATGGAAATGGTTTCGATCCGGCGGACGGTTGACTTTTTCATCCGTTTCAGCGAGCAGAAAGCAGCAAAATCATGACTGCCCAAAAGCTCTTCCGCTGCCGCCTCCATGGCTGCCACATCCAGACTGCGGCCCAGGCCGTACACATACCGGCGCTGAAATACGCTTTTTTTCGGGGCCATCTCGATCCGGTACAGATATGTTTTTGAAATGGCATTCAGACGGCTGTGAAACCGCGGCGAAACAATCCCCGCCTGCAAAACAGCGATATCCTCCGGAAGATATTGGTTCAGATAGGAGAGAATAGCTCCCGGCTCCTTTACCGGGCAGGACTCCGGAAGATGAAAATTAGCCGCCTGTCCCAGGGCATGAACCCCGGCATCCGTCCGCCCAGAGCCATGTACCTCCACCGGCCCGCCCGCCATCCGTTCCAAAACCTGTTCCAGCTTTCCCTGAATGGTTTTTTCCGTGTTTCCCTGGCGCTGCCAACCATCATAACGGCTCCCGTCATATTCCAAAATCACTTTTATATTTATCTCTGCCATCCTGCTGAAAACCGCCTTTCTTCCTTTCTCCGGACTCTTCGTTTTTCTTCCCATCACAATTCCAGTCTCCGGAATCCTTTATTTCCTGCTGTCTGAACTCCAGATTGCCGTCCATATACGCCCTGCAGAGACGGCGGCCAGAAAACCGACCGCCGCTCCGCTCATATCCAGCCATACATCACTGATCTGTCCCGATCTGCCGGGAGAAAACAACTGAATTGTCTCATCCACAAAAGGAATCAGGAATACAGCCGCTCCGTGCAGCCACCGCAACGTTCCCCTCCATGTTTCCGAACATGCGGCACAGCAGCTCCTGGCATCCAGAAACAGAAGAACTCCCAGTCCCGCATACTCGGTAAAATGTGCACATTTTCGCACCACATGCTCCGTCAGCCAGGTTGCCTCTATTCCAAACCGGTTCAGAAATCCATGCAGCCACGCCAGCACATAACCGCTCTCCGCCGACGACTGGACTGCCGGCATCATGGAATGGCCAAAAATAACCATCGTATAGATCAAAAGAGCCGCCGGCCACAGCCACCACCCCCTCTGTTTCATCGCATCTCCCTTTTTAAAATCCCACTGGACGCGATGCGCGCGACTGCCTGATGAATCGCCGCTTCATCCTGCACCAGAGCCATCCGGACAAATCCCTCTCCCGACGGACCAAAAGCGCTGCCCGGCGTTACCAGAACCCCGGTCTTCTCAAATAATTCCTGCACAAAGGAAAGAGAGCTTGAAAATCCTTCCGGAATCCGGGCCCACACAAACATGGTTCCCTCCGGCTTCTCCATCTCCCAGCCGATGGAAGACAGGCCGTCACACAAAAGGTTCCGCCGGTTTTCATAAGCCGCCCGGGTAGATGCCACACAGGACTGATCCCCGGTAATAGCCGCCACCGCCGCCTTCTGGATTGGAAGGAACATGCCATAGTCCATATTGGATTTCAGGGTTTTCAGATGACCCACCACATCCGGGTTTCCCACACAGAATCCAACGCGGGCCCCGGCCAGTCCGTAGGTTTTGGACAGAGAATTAAACTCTACGCCTACTTCCTTTGCCCCCGGAAACCGAAGAAAGCTTCCGCAGCTTCTCCCGTCAAACACCAGCTCGCTGTAAGCATTGTCATGGAGCACAATGATATCGTACTGTTTTGCAAACGCAATCAGTTCCAGATAAAAGGAGTCCGGCGCCAGCACTGCCGTGGGATTATTGGGATAGGAGACAATCATCAGCTTGGCAGCTCTGGCCACTTCTTCCGGAATCTCCTTCAGATCAATGACGTAATGATTTTCCTTCCGTTGAGGCATATAATGAAGGGCCGCCCCGGCCAGGGACGGGCCGTCTGCAAATACCGGATAACAGGGATCCGGAACCAGAACCGTATCGCCCTCATCAGCAATGGACAGGGCAATATGGGAAAGTCCCTCCTGGGATCCCAGCAGGGAGCAGATTTCCGAATCCGGATCCAGAGAGACCCCATATCGCCTCTCATACCACTGAGCCACTGCCTCCAGAAGTTCCCTGTGATCCTGTATGGCATACAGATAATTTTCCGATTTCAGGCACTCCTCGCTCAAAGCCTTCAAAATATGAGGAGCCGGGGGGATGTTGGGCGCTCCGATGCTCAAATCCACAATCGAGCCGCCTTCTTCTATTTTTTTATTCTTCATCTGAGCCAGCATGGAAAAAACGCCTTCTCCAAACCGGTCCATTCTCTTTGCAAATTCCATGGGAATCAACCTTTCTTTCCTTCATAATCCACTACGTGTCAAGTTCTCCTATTATAGTACAAAGCAGAGTCAATGTAAAGAATCCGGGCCATAACTTCCAGCACACCGCGTCATAACCTCCAAAAGCCTATCGTCCTCCCTGTGATTGTAAAACTTCACAGACAAAATCTCATGTTCCCCATAACACAGATAAACCGTCCATCTCTCATCCGGATCAGAAGAAACTCCCTCCTGCGGCTCATACTCATATTTCATTACCGTCTTTTCTCCGTCTGAAAAACGCTTTGCTTCTATTACCCTCCAGTCATTCCCCTGATCCGGCGGATACACGGTTTTAACGGTTCGTTTTACCGCCCATTCCTGCGTTGTACTGTAATAGCGTACATCCACATAAACCCTTTCTTCACTTTCCGGATATACGTTTCCCCTGGCATTCACGAAACGGCCCAGGAAGCTCTCCGTCTCTTTTAATACAAGCAGATCTCTCGTATCGTATCCCAACAGGCTCAAAGGATCCGGCGCCTCTGCTTCCGGATAAAAAACATCCTCCCGTTCCCCAGAACCGACACTCAGTCGGCCGAAAACTGCATCAAACAGGAAAAACCATACCATAAGAACGGCGCATGTAACCGCTATATACAAAACTGCTTTTCCAGTCCGGCTTCTCTCCCATTTTTCCCGCACCGCAGAAAGAATCCAGCCGGCAATCAAAATTCCGATCAAAGATCGTCCAAAATGAAGAAGGAACCCGGCCCCGCCCACTTGCCTGGCCACCATAAGAGCCAGAAACGCCAAGGCAAACAAAAGCCAGAAAACCGTGCGCAGCCGAACCCTTTGAAGCGAGGTCTTCGGCGCCTCCTCGCCTATTTTTGCCGCCTTTCCGGCTTTCTGAAACCACCTGAAATCCAGGGCCAGATCCACTGCCAGAAAAACCATCCAGACCACTATATACAGGCTCCCCATCACTGTCATATTGGAAGCCACCGCCCGCGCCGTATCCCGCCATGCCAGACACAATACAGCACCGAATATTGCCGCCAGAACGGCCAGAGACAGGAGCCTGGATCTGGAAAATACCAGCTTTTTCATCCTTTCCAGTCGAGCCGCCTCGTCCGTCTCAAGGGGTTCCTGCTTCTCCCGGCTGCAGAAAATCTGCCACCTGTAACTGGCGCACACAAACTGCCAGCCTGCCTCTTCCCAACATTCCCGTATTTTCACGGCTGTCTCCCTGCCGCCGCTCTCAAACACAGAGCTGCCTGGCACGAAATCGACTGCGTATCTTAGTTCCTGCGGCTCTTCCTGCCGAAACTCCATCAATCCGGATGCCATCATTTTTTCCAGCAGCCAGCCTCTGGATGCCATTTTCTCCAGATATTCCACCAGCGCATCCGTCTCGTAATCCTTTACTCCCCATCCAGAATACCGTTTTTTCAATTTCCCGCCTCCTCTTACCTTACACTCCTGAATCCTTACGATCCCGCTTACACTCCTGTCTATAATTCTCTTTACTCGGTCAGATTCCGGCTTCCGATCCACTGAAGCAGCTTTTCAATGGCCGGGTTGGCATTGTCACTGCGCCAGCTCACTTCAAAATCCAGCCCCTCTTCCGTTCCATCCTCTTTCATAAGCGGGCACAAAACCAGGTTCTTTGCATTTCCAAAATACCGAACCGCATATTCCGGCAAAACAGCCACTCCCAGGCCCGCCGAAACCTCCAGAAGCACCGTCTGTACTTCCCTCTCTCTGGAAACGATTTTCGGCACAAAGCCGCCCCGCTTATAACAGAGAATAACCTCCTCCGCCTCATCATTGGAACGCCCTTTCGGCTGCATGATGATAAAGTCCTCCCCCGCCAGATCCCGGTAGGTCATCTTTTTTCGGTCAGCCAACGGGTGCCCCGGATACAGCACCGCCATTAGAGGAAAACGCCGCAGGAAACGGTGGGACAGCGTCTCGTAACTCTTAAAATACGAAGATAAATTAAATGCCACATCACAATTTCCCTCCTCCAGGAGGCCATACAGATCCTGCATATTGTCCCGAATCAGGTGAAGAGAAATATTGGGGTAGGCTTCATGAAAACTTCGAAGAGTTTCCGAAAACCGGCTCTGCTCATAGCCGCGGATAAAGCCAATGGAAAGAGTTCCGGCAAATCCCTCTGCTGCGGATCGGGCCAGTTTTACCGCATCGTCCGCCCGGGCCAGAATCGCCCGCGCCTCATTGAGATAAACCTTTCCCGCTGCCGTCAGTTCCACATGATGCTTATCGCGGATAAACAGGGGCACTCCGATCTTTTCCTCCAGGGACCGAATCTGCAGCGTCATGGCTGTCTGGGAAATAAAACAGCGTCCTGCAGCCTTCGTGAAATTCAGGCATTCTGCCACCGCCACAAAGTATTCCATCTGTTTTAAATTCATTGTTCTCTTTTCCCCTCATTTTTGTCATAAGTTTATCTTATTATAATATGTGTTCTTTAAATTGGCAACTTTTCATTTCTTCCGCTATAATTCACTTCATACAATAAAAACGAAAGCGAGTGAGACCTATGAAACAAGTAAAAGGCTTTTTTGAAGGCAGCTATGCACGGTATCTTCTTCCCGGTGTTCTGCTCCAGTCTGTCCTAATCGGAGGCGGATACGCAACAGGGCGGGAAATCTACTCTTACGGCGCCAAATTCGGCGCCATGGGTTGGATTTCCGGCCTGACCATCGGAATCGGCTTCGCGCTGTTTGCCTTCCTGACGTTTGAAATCTGCCGGATTTATAAGGTCTACGATTATAAAAACTATATCAAGCAGGTCATCGGACCCCTGTGGCCGGTTATGGATGTGCTTACCATCCTCATCGCCGTGATGCTGATTGCCGTGATGGCAGCCGCCACCGGCAGTATTTTTTCCCAGGTCGGCCTTCCCAACATCCTGGGATCTGTCGTTATCGTGCTGCTCTGCGGCCTTCTGAACTTCAAGGGCGCCAGAGTCATTGAAAAATTTGAATCCATCGGCACAGTGCTTCTGTACGGCGGCTACATCCTGTTTACGATCCTGGTTCTGATAAATAAGGGAGACCATATTTCCCAGGTATTCGCCTCCGCCGACACCAGCGCCTACGACGGTTCCGTGACGGTTCCGCTCTGTATCTACACCGGAATCCTTTATGTGGCTTACAATATCAACTCTATTCCCATGGGAATGTTTGCCCTGACCCGCCAGACAAAGCGCCGGGAAACTATCATATCCGGCATCATCGCCGGACTTCTGATGGTCATCCCCTGGTTCTTATCGTATTTTGCCATGATGTGTTTCTATGGAAATACAGCCATCGTCGGCGCTGACGTGGAAACCCCCTGGACAGAAATGATCCAGGCAGTCAACGGCGGCCCCGCTCTTCTGGCTCTTTTCAGCCTCGTTATGGGCTGGACCCTGGTGGAGACGGCAACCGGCTGCATCCACATGATCATCGACCGGTTTGATGTGGCGCTGATGGAAAAAGGCGCTGACCGGATGACCGACGCAAAACGCGGCATCATTACCGTCATTACCCTGACTGCCGCGCTTCTGCTGTCCCGCGTCGGCGTTGTGGCACTCATTGAGAAGGGATATACATATCTGTCTTACGGGTTTATCCTCTTCTATCTGCTTCCAACTCTGCTGGTGGGCGGGTATAAAATTCTGCGCAGCTGGACGCACGCAGATAACAGAAAAAAAATCACACATCTGAAAGGAGAAACCTATGAAACAAGTGGGGTATTATAATGGAGAAATCGGCGCACTGGAGGAGATGAAAATCCCCATGCTGGACCGGGCCGTTTATTTCGGCGACGGCTGCTACGATGCCACTACCTTTGCCAACAACCATATTTTTGCAGCTGACGATCATATGGATCGCTTCTACAACAGCTGCCGCCTTCTGGAAATTCCCTTCTCCATGTCCCGGGAAGAGCTCCGGGCGGAGCTTCAGAAATGTATTGACGCCAACGAACTGGATCACGGCATGCTCTACTGGCAGTGTTCCCGGGGAACGGCTCCGAGGGCCCACAACTTCCCGCCGGAGCATGTAAAACCAAACCTGATGATTTTCACGGTTCCCTGCGAGCTGATCCCTTTTGATCAGGCTTTCCGCCTGATTTCCATGGAAGACACCCGTTTTCTGCACTGCAACATCAAGACCCTGAACCTGATTCCCAGCGTCATCGCTTATCAGCGATGCATCGAAGCCGGATGTCAGGAAACTATCTTCCACCGGGGGGAGCGCGTTACGGAATGCGCCCACAGCAACGTTTTAATCCTGAAAGACGGGGTTCTCTGTACTCCGCCGCGGGATAACCTGATCCTTCCGGGAATAACCCTGAAGCACCTTCTGGAGCTGGCTGCCGCCAACGGTATCCCTACCCGCGAAGAACCATTTACCATGGACGAACTGCGGGCCGCCGATGAAGTCATTATCAGCAGCTCCGGCGGACTCTGCATCCGTGCCGATGAACTGGATGGACAGTCCATCGGCGGGCGAGATCCGAAAACTCTGAAAATCCTTCAGGATGCCTATGCAGATTTTTATGCCAGGGACGTCAAATAGCATCCACTGATCTGCCTCCTGCGACAAATATCAATTGACAAATATCGACAGACAGCGATTCTTTTCTCGCTCTCCGGTCAGATTTGTGCTATACTGAAAGGGTACTGCAGCATTTTTATATTGCAGTGCCCTTTTGCATTTTTTTAGAAAGTATAAGGAGTATATACAATTATGACTACGGAAACAAAGAAAAAAGCGCCGTCATCCGGCGCTGGAAAATATCTGCTGTTCTTCTCTTCTCTTGCCATGATGCTCACAGGCCTTTTAGGCGCTGTGGCCGGCCTTTACATCAATCTCCACGAAGACACCTTCCTGGACGGCCGCTGGCCCGGTATGGCCCCTCTGGTTTCCCTGTTCCTGGCCGTTCTGGCCATCTGGATCCTGATCCTGGGAGCCTGCGGCATCTTTGCCTCCCGCAGGGCCGGACGCGGAGTCTTCTGCCTGTTCCTGGGCCTGATTACCCTCGTCCTGCCGGCAGGACTCACCTTTGGTATCCTTCTGGCCCGTCCCACCGATGAACCTCTTCTGGCTCCCCTCGTGGCATTTTTATCGTTCTCCCTGCTGCTTCTGACCCTGTATCTGGCCGGGGCAGCCTGGAACCGGTACTTCCGGAAATACTGACCGGCGTTCCCGGTTCCGCCGCTTTTCCCCATGAGGATACGGCCCTTCTATTTTACACGGATCGTCAGATCATCGACCAGTGGCTTTGGATGGAATTTCGAATAGGGACTGTACACCAGTTCTCCGGAAATCTCCGACTCCTGCGCAGGGGCGCTTCTGTCTCTGTACAGAGACAGAAGCGCCCCGCAAAGAAGCACAAGGCCTTTGGCTGTATTCCATGAAATAAAGCCGCTGATCCGCAGGAATACGAGCAGGATGGTGGCTGCCAGAACTGCCGCTGCTATTTTTTTCATAATTGTTCCTCCTTTTCATTTATTTTTGATTCTTTTATTTTATATTATATCATTTCAGTTAATTTAAAACAAGAATCCAAACACTCTTTTATGGACAGAAATCAGATGCGAAAATACGCAACACGAAATGCAACATAAGAAAGAAGCTCGCCCGCGAGCTTCTCCGCCTGCGGCGGGTCGCTTCTGCGACAAAATTCCTCTCCGCCGCATGGCGATCCTCGCGGAGCGTTTTTTTTCATAGGAAGTAATTTCCTATGAAAAAAAATAAAACCCCTGATTTCTCAAGGGTTTTCAAGCGGAGACGGAGGGATTCGAACCCTCGTACCGGGATGAACCGATAAACGCATTTCGAGTGCGCCGCGTTACGGCCGCTTCGCTACGTCTCCGTATAAAAAGCAGCCTGGTCTGTTTCGTCCAGACTGCACGTTTGTTATTATACTAAAGTTTTCCTCATTTGTCATCCATTATTTTGCAAAATATGCATCAATTCCGTTGGCAATTCCTCCGGCGATCAGCTCCTGACAGTCATCCTGGGCCATTCGCTCGTCCTCTTCCGGGTTGCTCATAAAACCCATTTCCACGATGGAAACGGGAATCTCGCACCAGTTAATACCGCTCATGGAATCCGTCTCCTGAACCCCCCGGTTTTTAAACCCGGTAGCTGCACAGACGCTGTCCGTAATCTTCTTGGAAAGGGAATAGCTCTGATCATGCAGATGGCCATTGTAAGGGTTTCCCGCTGTCTGACACATGGACAGGGTTCCATGGACACTGGAATTATCCAGCGAATTGGCGTGGATCCGAACAAAGACAGAAGCTCCGCTCTCATTGGCAATCTTGGCACGCTCTGCATTGCTCAGGTTTACGTCATTGCTCTCCCGGATCATCACAACCTCATAACCCCGCTCTTCCAGAATTCGTTTCAGTTTTTTTGATACAGACAGCGTCAGCTTATACTCCGGAAGTCCCGTGGAAATCCCCTCTGTCCCCGAAGCTACCTTGGCTTTCATAGTAGAAGATCCCGGTCCAACCGGCTCCTTCTCAGAATTCCCCTTGGCCTGATGGCCCGCATCAATGGCAACAATGCGGCCATTGGGCACTACCTGTTCCGAGGCCGCCTGATTTTCCTGTGCAGATACCTCGCCATTGTCCTCTGCGCCTTCTGACAGGTACTGTGACATCACATAGCAGGTCTCGTCATGATAGAGGATCCGGCTCCAGGATTCGCTGTACCCCGTCCGTTTCACGCTGTCTCCCTGGTTCAGCTGTGTCACGATAGAATACTCCGTTCCGCAGCCAGACCGGACATTTACAAGGTTTTCCGTGACAGTGACGATTTCATCCACATCCGTAAACCCATTGGAAGTAGTCACATCCCCCTCCAGAGCGCTCTGAGCTGCCACGGCCGCATCCTCTGCCGCCTGAACTCCCTGTGCATCCTCCAGCTCCAGACTTCCTGCCTCCTGGCCTTCAATCCCGCTGGCTGCACGCTCTGCGGCCTCCTTGGAATCTCCGGTTTCGCCAGCACTTTTTTCCTGTGCCGCCTCTGTCAGCTGAATTTCACTGTAGGTTCTGCCGCAGCCAATCGCCACAGCAGCGATCACAGTCAGCAGCAGCACGGAAAGTAAAATCCAGTACCCGTGCCCTGCCCTCTTGTCTCTGTCACGTCTCTTCATAGATAAACTCCCATCTTCCTGTCGTTAAAATCCCCCTGGCTTCTCAGCGGTTTTTCTCAATGGTACCGCCGCCGATGACGCAGTCGCCTTCATAAAATACAACTGCCTGCCCAGGGGTAGCCGCCCGCTGCGACTCCTCAAACAGGCACTCCACCTGATCTGGTCCGATCTCACGGATCACGCAGGGAGCGCCTTTGTGGCTGTATCGGATTTTGGCCGTTACCCGCCGTTCCTGTCCCTTCAGTCCTTCGATAGCCATCCAGTTTAAATGGCTGCAGGTCAGACGCCCGGAAAAAACATCTTCATTTTCTCCAATCACAACCTCGTTGGTATCCGGCCGGATTTCCGTCACAAAAACCGGATGCCCCATGGATAAGTTCAGGCCCTTTCTCTGGCCCACCGTATAATGGGTGATCCCCCGGTGGCGTCCCAGCACCTTGCCTTCCCTGTCCACAAAATTGCCCTCTTCAATCCGGCAATGGCTGTTTTCCTCGATAAATTTTGCATAATCATGATCCGGAATAAAGCAGATTTCCTGGCTGTCCGGTTTCTGGGCCACAGAAAGGCCAATCTCTTCGGCCATGCCCCGGATCTCCTCTTTCGTGTACTCTCCCACCGGCATCAGAGTACGAGCCAGCTGGTACTGGGTCAGGTTGTAAAGGGCATACGTCTGATCCTTGGCCGCCGTAGCTGACCGTTTCAGCGTATACCGCCCATTGTCCAGCCTGGCAATCCTGGCATAATGGCCTGTGGCAATGTAATCGGCTCCGATCTCCATACTCCGGGCCAGAAGGGACTCCCATTTTACAAACCGGTTGCAGGCAATACAGGGATTCGGCGTTCGCCCTCTCAGGTACTCCTGCACAAAATAATCCATAACCTGCTCTTTAAATTCCTTTTTAAAATTCATAACGTAATAAGGAATGTCCAGGCGCTCCGCCACTCTCCTGGCATCCTCCACGGCGCTCAGGCCGCAGCAGCCCCCGTTTTCCTCCTGAACTGCTGCGGCCTCATCCTGCCAGATCTGCATGGTAACGCCAATTACGTCATAGCCCTGTTTCTTCAACAGCCAGGCAGCCACGGAGGAATCCACTCCTCCGGACATACCGACTACTACTTTTTTCTTTTCCATTTTAATATTCTTCTTCGATTTCTTCCTCGCCAATATCTGTCTTGGGTTTTTCCAGGCCCTCGATCTTGATTCCATGCTTCTCAGCATAGTCCCAGAGGGCGGCGTGAATCGCCTCTTCCGCCAGCAGGGAACAGTGCACTTTTACAGGGGGAAGACCGTCCAAAGCTTCCATGACAGCCTTGTTGGTTACCTCCATCGCCTCCTGAATGGTTTTTCCCTTTACCATTTCTGTCGCCATACTGCTGGTCGCCACGGCTGCGCCGCAGCCGAAGGTCTTGAATTTTACATCCTGAATGACCTGATTCTCATCAATATCCAGGTAAATACGCATAATATCTCCGCATTTTGCATTGCCCACGGTTCCCATTCCGCTGGCATTCTCTATTTCTCCGACATTTCTCGGGTTCTGGAAATGATCCATTACTTTCTCTGAATACATGTATTTCTCCTCTCAGCATTTCGCCTTTACGTGTCCGTTTTCCATCTGAACCAGCCATCCTTTGCCGGATCAGTTTCTTGCCTGTCCGTGTTTTTTCACATAATCCTCATAGAGCGGTGACATGGAGCGCAGCCGTTCTACAATCCTCTTGATGGCGTCCACTGTAAAATCAATCTGCTCCATGGTGGTCTCGTCTGAAAGCGTCAGTCTGAGAGAGCCATGGGCAATCTCATGGGGCAGTCCGATGGCCAGAAGGACATGGGACGGATCCAGAGAGCCAGAGGTACAGGCTGAACCGCTGGAAGCACAGATTCCTTCCATATCCAGCATGATCAGCATAGACTCACCCTCAATAAACTGAAAGGCAAAGTTGGCGTTATTGGACAGACGGTTTACCGGATGTCCGTTCAGACGCACATAAGGAATCTCACTCATCACCCGCTTAACCAAATGATCCCGCAGAGCGGTTTCCTTCTCTTCCCGCTCTTTCATGGTCGCCATGGCCACTTCCACCGCCTTGCCGAATCCCACGATCCCCGGCGTATTCTCCGTACCGCCGCGGCGCTTGCGCTCCTGGGCACCGCCGTGGATAAAGGAGCGCGTCTTCACGCCCGTCCGAATATAAAGGAACCCAGTCCCCTTGGGTCCGTTAATCTTATGGGCGCTGGAGCTCATCATATCAATGTGATATTCATTTACATCAATCGGTACATGACCGAATGCCTGTACCGCATCCGTGTGGAATAAAACGCCGTGTTTTTTCGCAATCTCGCCGATCTCCCGGATGGGTTCAATGGTTCCAATCTCATTATTGGCAAACATCACGGAAATTAAAATCGTATCCGGCCGGATTGCTTTTTCCAGTTCTTCCAGCTTTACAACCCCAAATTCATCCACATCCAGATACGTAACCTCGAAGCCTCTTCGCTCCAAATACTCGCAGGTGTGCAAAATCGCATGGTGTTCGATTTTTGTAGTAATAATGTGTTTTCCACGGGCCTGATAGGCCTCCGCCGTCGCAATCAGAGCCCAGTTGTCTGACTCCGTTCCGCCGTAGGTAAAATATATTTCGTTGGTTTTCGCCCCAATGGCCTTTGCAATGGTCTCCCGCGCCTGGGCGATGGCCCGCTTGGGTTCTGCCGAAAACTCATAAATGGAAGATGGATTTCCATAGTACTCCGTAAAATACGGAAGCATGGCCTCCACCACCTCCGGCCGCGTCTTGGTCGTGGCCGCATTATCCAGATAAATACACTGTTTCATGACTTAAATCCGCCTTTCTTTTTATTTCGTAGCAATAAAGGTAAAAGCTTCATCTACGGTTATTATTATATAGGAAAATCAGAAAAATACAAGTAGGAATGATTCCTAATTTATAAAAATTCTATGATTTTTCTTATTTCTATTACTATATGCTGCCAGCTCCTATTTCGGGTCTTTGCCCCTTCTTTGAATTCTATCCGCAAAAAACAAAAGTCGGGACACTGCAGACCTTTCGCGGCGCAGCGCCCCGTACGTTTTATCCCCATCTCTGTGTTAAACCCTCAAAGAAGCCAATTTCTCCAGCTGCTTTTCTGCCTGCCGAAGTTTTTCCTCCACATCACAGCCTACTATATCCAGTCCTTCCGCCGCCACCGTTTCCAATCTGGAAATTCCCAGCATCCCCAATACGGTCTTCAGAAAAGCAAAGGCATGGTTATCTGCCATAGCCGGTCCTACCTCATAAATTCCGCCTCTCGTGGTAATAAAAACCACCCGCCGCGCCCTGCAGTGTCCATGGTATCCGTTCTCATCTATGGAAAAAGTCAGTCCGGTCACGCACACATGCTCCAGGTAGGTGTGCAGTGCCGCCGGAAACGTTCCCTCCCAGAAGGGAGCGGCAATCACAATTTCATCCGCTTCCATAAACTGTCTGGCAGCTGCAAACCGGGGATCTGAAAAATCGGCCGTCTCCTCCCGTTCCTGCAGTGACTTTTCATTCATCGGCTGAAGTCCAAGCTCATTCAGACAGGCATGCTTCACCAGGATCTCCGGCTGCTGCTCTTTAAAACACTCAAGAAAATACCTGGCCAGACGCAGCGTCCGTGACTGAGCTCCCCGCACACAGCCATCCACAAATAATACACGTTTCATTCTGCAAATCCTCTCTTCATACAATAACCGTCCATTTTTGAGCTGTTACACAAATACTTCCATTTCTGCCCGCCGTGTATAATTCTCCTCCAACATGGCCACATGGGACAAAAATGCCGGGTCGTCAAAGTACTTTGCCCCTGTTGGACACTTCTTTATACAGGCCTGGCACTTGATGCAAATTCCCGTTACCTGAGCCGGATCCTCCAGGCTGATGGAGCCCATGGGGCAAACTTTCGCACAGATCCCGCAGCCATCACATTTTTCCGCATGGGTAAGCGGTTTTGCCTTTAGGAAAACCGCCGGTTTTCCATCTGTGCCAAGGGGGGTATAGTATGGCCCAACCGGGTCCTCACCGCGCACAGCAATGGGAGCGGGAATCTCCTCCATGGCCATTATCTTATCCGCCGCCGCATCCGCAAACGCATCCAATTTCTCCAGATCTGCCGCATCCGGACGCCCCGGCGCAATTTTATCGGAAAATACATGGCTGCAGGCCACTCCAGCCCCGGCTATGGTATGAAACCCATTGTTCTCCAGCTCATTTCGAAGTTCTATCAGCCCATTGTCAAAGCTGCGATTTCCAAAAGTAACCACCGGAATGGCCAAAGCCCCTTCTGCCTTAAAATGATTCTGCACCACCGGGAGCATTTTATTCGGGACACGTCCTGCATAAACGGGAGTTCCAAATATGACCAACTCCCCGGCCCCATATTTTTTTTCCTCCTTACGGCTTTCCGGAAGCGTGTAATCATAACTCTCCAAAGCCGCCCCCCATTTTCCTGCAATACGCTGTGCAATTCGTTCCGTCACTGCTTTTGTATTCCCCGTTGCACTATAATATACTGCCTTTACACTCGTAATTTTCATATCCTTCTCCTTTTTTCTGTCTTTGTCTGGATTTTTACATTTTTTCAGAACCGTCATCCAGGCAAAAAAAAACTAAACTCTCCCTCTGCCAGCGCTTTTTCGCTGCCCTTTTCACGAATCAGGGCACGACAGACTGCCACGCTTCTGCCTCTTCGAATCCATACTGCCTCTGCCTGAAGCTCCCGCTCTCCCACACTCGCCCGCAGATAGCGGAAGGATACATCCAGCGTCACATACCGTCTCCCGTCACTTCTCACCAGCAGTCCGGCTGCCGTCTCTCCCATCAGGAAAAACAGGCCTCCATGAATACTTCCCATGGCGTTCCTTGAAAAATCCGCTGCCTGTACTGCAACCTGCGCCCGTTCTCCATCCAGGAAAATAACCCTGATACCATTATGACGCATAAATGGATTATTTTCATTCACTGTCCTTATTTTAACAGAAAAGCGGCAGAAGGACAAGTGCTGCAAAACATCCGGGCAGCACGTCACAGCGCCGCATAGTAAGCTTTTGTCATATCGATAAAATCACGGGCCTGTGGCGACACAAGACCATCTTTCCGAAAAAGAAATAAAAGAGGCACACTGAAGGGCGGATGGTCCACCGTAAAAAAGGCGAGTTTTTCCACATGCGCCGCATGGCGCACTCCGCCTTCCGGAAGGAAGGTCAGGCCAAACCCGCGGGCCGCCAGATTCACGGAGGTGGTGCTGCTGGTTGTGTAGAGAATGTTGGAATCCGCCAGGGCGATCTCCATTTTGGCAAACAGATTTTTCATGGCATGCCCCATCACATGATCGTCCGGAAGCAGGATAAACCGCTCTTTCTGCAATTTTCTTAAATCAATCGGCGCCGGATGCTCTGCGGAAGTTTCAATCCCCTGGATTGCCGGATGCTCCCGACTGGCCACCAGAAGCAGCCTCTCATTCAGTACCACATCGTAGATAAAATCATCCAGTTCCGGCGGCATATTCATAAGAGCAAAATCAATCTGTTCTTCCCGCAAAAGCTCCGAAAGCCGCCCCGTATGCTCTTCGTGGAGGGTAACTGCCACATCCGGATGAGCCGCTGAATAGGCTGGCAGGATATCCGGCAGAAGCACGGAACCTCTCCATAGGGTCATCCCCACATGAACGGTCGGACGATGCCCTGTCTTCAACGTTTCCAGCTGGGCCTCAAACCGCCCTGTCACTGCCCCCACACTTTCCAGATAGCTTACATACAACTTTCCCGCCTCAGTCAGTTTCAGGGGCATATGACTCCGGTCAAATAATTTCAGTCCCAGTTCCCGTTCCATTCGCGCAATGCACTGACTCAGATATGGCTGAGAAAGATACAGTTTTTCCGCTGCTTTTGAAATACTCCCCTCCCGCGCTGTGATCAGAAAATATTCCGGATTCTTGATCATCACGGTTCGTTTCCTCCTTTTCAGACATTTATAATAGTCTTTTTCGTTTCTTTATATTATTGTAAATTACTTATATCTTTATGCTTATTCTAGGAATAGTATTTCCTAATAAGCCGTGTTATAGTATGTCCATCGAAAAGATACATGCACTCTTCCTTTTTTTCATAATAATATTGCAATAACTCAATGTCAAGAAAAAGGGAAGTCACACACCACTATATGGAGGATATTATTATGCATAACACAGCAGCTACCCCAAACTCTGAGTTATATTTTTACAATTTATATCAGGCCTATTATACTCTTCCAGCTGAAAAACAGCAGCAGCTCATCTCTCACGTCAGCAATGAGCTGGGAATGGAGTCCCCCTCCGGTTTTCAGATGAATTCCCTCTCCGATGAAGACCGTGCCGTTATCCTGCACAAAATTACCACTGCGCTGGGATATAACGAATCCGAAGCAGACACGGCAAAAAAATTCATGCACCAGAAAAGAGTATAGGCAGCCTGATTTTCCCATATTTGAAAAAAGCAGCGCCGACGGATGTTTTTCTTTTTGAAAGGACATTCCGTCGGCGCCGTTCATTTCGGCTTCACAAAACCCTATTATTCTTTCTTGGTATCCAGATACTCCTGGATCGCAGCCATCACATCATCTGCATTAAGGCCGTGTACCACGCAGGCCTCTTCCAGAGACTCGCCGATGGAAGACGGACATCCCACACAGTGCATGCCAGACTGCATCAGAACGTATGCAATTCCCATATCATACTGAAGCATCTCGCCCATTGTTGTCTTCTTTGTTATCTCCATGGTTTTTCATTCCTTTCTGTTTGTTTTCCTTCCGCCTCACCGGCATACCGGCTGGCTGATTCTTTCTTATCTTAACACGATTCCCTTTGTTTTACTATCTTTTTTATACTTTTCCCTGGTATTTTTTGCATCTATTTTTACAGACTCTCTCCCAGTCGGCGCGCCTCCTCCAGAATCTCTTCTCTGGCTGCCACATCACCGGCGTTCCACAGGCCGCCTGCCAGCAGCTGCCCCCGGTCACTCCAGCCAATGTGTTTTACCATCTCCCTGTACCAGAAAGCAGAGGCGTCAAAATCCTCTCCGGCTGCCGCCATCAGAAGAACACATTCCTTTTTCAGTCGCTCTCCCGACCCTTCCTCCATCGCATACAACCGATCCAGTGCACATTTCAGCTGACCGGAAACAGTCCAGAAGTAGAGCGGCGATGCCAGAACCACTGCGTCCGCCTCCCGATACACCGGGTAGATTCCTGCCATATCATCCTTCTGCACACAGGGACTGGCCGGATCTTTCCCTCCTCCGCCGCACCCTCTGCATGAATGGATTTCCATATTCTGCAGGTTGAAAACCGTAACCTGATGGCCGGCCTTCTCTGCTCCTTCCTGAAATGCCTGAATCAGGCCCGCTGTATTTCCATTTACCCGCGGACTTCCATTTAACACCATAATTTTCTTTCCCATCTGTACTTCCCCTTTCTTTTTTCTGTTTTATTTTCTTTTACTCCTATTCCTGCATTCCTTTTCTCGGTAATTTTCGCTTTTCCCTCCATACCCGCACCGCCAGCTGGCACAGCGGGAGAAGGTACAGATAACAGGCCACCATCATACTGGAAACGGGTGCGCCGACTGCGGCCAGCGGAACGGCTCCCGCAATGGACCAGGGAATCAGCGGCGAAATCACAACCGCCGTATTTTCCAGATCCAGCGCAAACTGCCCGGCATCCGGCTCTGTATCACGGCAAAGCTGATGGGTCAGCATAATTGCCAGGGTCTGGTTACAGGCAATCATCGACGTAATCACAGAAACCACCAGAACGCCTCCAAACACCGTGATCCGCCGGCTCAGAGCCGCAATCCGATTCCGAATGGAATTCAGCAGGCCGGTTCCCTCAAAAATGCCGGCATAGGAGGAGGACAGGCTCACAATTACAGCCACACGAATCATGGACACAAGACCGCCGCCGTCCATCATTTCTGCCAGTTCCGGTGTTGGTGCCCGGTATCCAAATATTGCCATCTTTACCACCTGCGGCAGTGAAAAAGACTGCAAAAACAGACAAAGCAACACGGCCAGTCCAATACTGACCGCCATGGTTTTCTTTACATTTATCTTGAAGGCCGACAAAATCAGAATCGCAGCGGCCGGAAGAACGGCGGCTGCATGAAGACAAAAGCTGCCGGCAAACAGAGTTTCCACCTCCATAGCATTTCCCGACGCCGGAATCACCTGTCCCACAACGTAATAGATAACACAGGACAATGCCAGCGGAATAAGGCTGGTACGGATCATTCCCCTCATGTTGTCAAAAATATCCGTTCCGGTCAGCACACAGACCAGATTTGCGCTGGAAGAAACCGGCGAACATCGATCACCGAAATAAATTCCCGACAGAATCGCTCCTCCCGTATAAAACGGAGAAACTCCCATGGCATTAGCCATGGCCATACAAATTACCCCCATGGTGGCTCCCGTCCCGAAAGAAGTTCCGGTCAGAACGGAAACCAGGCAATTCAGTAGAAAGGTAATCAGTAAAAAGGCAGACGGCCTTATCAGACTGGATGCCCAGAAGACAATGACAGGAATCGTTCCGGCTGCCCTCCAGAGAGCCGTTATAACGCCGATCAAGGTAAACAGCACCAGAATATTTTTAACGGTTTTCACTCCATTAAAGGACATTCGAAGCAGCTGCCCAACTCGATACCCCCGAATCCATCCATATCCACAGAAAATCACATATCCGGCTGCCAGCGCCCACAGAATGGACGCTCCCATTGAAAGGCAAATACATAGACCTGCAACGAATACAAGCAGTACTGCTATTTCCAGCATTTTTATTCCTCCAGTGTCCTATTTTCCAATTTTCCCAGCCTGTTTCACTGTTTTTGGTGCATGAATGTCTAACAGGATCACACCAAAAGGACTCTCCCTATGGCAAACATCCAGCGGTTCGCCATCCATAGCTGACTCGTAAATCTTTTCCGAGACTACAAGCTCCGCCTTTTTTCCATTATCCATCACAATGGTCAATTCGTAACTGTCGTCATCCACCTCCGGATCATCTGCATGGCTATCCACGATAACGGCCGGATAGTGTCGTGCCGGGCCGCTGAGAGCTGCATTGACATAGTAATGCAGACCGACAGCGATAAAAAATCCCACTACTCCCATAAAAATTCCGGCTCTTAACCGCATTCGTTTAGGCGTGCGCAGGATCAGCAGTACAATCAGAACGGTTGCGATAGTCAGGACTCTCATCAGCCAACCCCAGTTTCCGTCTGCCTCCTGAAGAAGCCGACCGCCCCATAAATAATGGACTTGGCTAATATAAAGCAAGCCAATCAAAAGCACTGACATAAAAGGCATTTTAATATGCATGGCATTCCACTCTTGAGTCGCGTTCTGGGGCCGGTCGTCAAAGAGCAGCACCGGAGCAAACACCATACAAAATACCAAAAACGGAACAGGGGCAAGGGCACCTATCAACATCACGGCGCGAAACTTCACACCAGCAAAAAGAAACAGTGGAATAGGCGCAATGGTGCCAGCGGCAAACAGCAGCATGACGATCCACACTCCCACCCGAATACTCTTGATATGGTCATGCCAGTGAGTGCGGTATTCTTCTCTCCATTGAACGGCACTTTCCTGTTCCTCCTCCAGTTTGAGCTGCTTTTCCATCGTAGGAGTCAGAGTTGCAGCAAGATCGATACTCTCGATCCATTCTGCAAACCGTGGGATCCCCCGCATATTGGTTTCTATCGAGGCCAGCTTTTTTCCGTCTTTGTCCAGGAGGCGGATGGATTGGTTGACTGTAAGCCGCACGGAAGTCACCTGTCCTGGGGCAAATTCTCGCCGTTTTCCCCAGCTGCTGATGTACAAAATAGAATTATCCCGGAACACAACCAAAGACCGGTTGCGCCCAGCCAACAGCATCCACACTCCCAACAGAAAGAGCAAAACACCGGGAATAGCCACAAAGGCGGTGACATCTGCCTCAAAGGGAGGCGTCCCGGCCACAATAACTCCCATTAACACAAGGATGAATCCAAACAGCCATACGATTACACCGAGAACCGTAACCATAGTCCGCTCCCGTACAAGAACCACAGGCTGCCGCGTTTCCTCCGGCTCGGTGTGGCGGCAAAAAAGCAGCATAAGACCAAACCACAAAAGAAACAGAAGCAACACAACTCCGGTTCCCACGCCCACCATATCCAACGGTTCATTCCCATCTGGAATAAAAAGCAACGGAAACAGAAACAACACAAAAGCGATGGTAATGCCGCCAGTCAGTATGCAGGGCCACTTGCTGCTTGGAGCCGGCAGGTCATGGACTGGTTCCAGCGGCTTTTCTGGCTCGCTGTATTCCGGCTCTATCCGCTCTAACTCCGGCGGCTGCTCCAATATCTTTCCACAGTGGGGACATTGGGACACATATTCCATCTCAAAGGAATAACCTTTCTCATTCATTGGCAAAGGCTGACCGCACGATGGGCAGACCCAGTATCTCTGAAATATCGTCCTGCGAATCAGTTTCAGTATTACAAAGGATCCTGCCGGAAGCAAAAAAATCGGAGGGAATAACCACAGATTACTTGTCACAAGAAATGTAAGCATCACGGCAGCGACAAACACTCCCATCAAAATCAGGAAGCGCGTACCCACTCGAACTCCCTGTTTCAGAGCAGTGATATAGGTTTCATTTCCCTGATTCATGCCAGCGCGCTGAAGATCCAAAAGAAATAACTCAATCAGCTCATATAAATCGTCCAAATCGTCTACATCTGCGCTGGTAAAGTGGTCATACAGTTTTCCATTTACATATAATTTGCACCATCCCGATCCACCTCCACCTTACCGTAAAGACGAGTCAAAGTCAGACAGTCTCCAAAAAACTCCAATTCGTACCGCGGATGCTGTGCTTTCAGGCGCTCATACAGTTGTTTAAGTTCATTTTCCTGATACATAGGCAATTCTCCTTCAAAATATAAAGATTTTAAAATGCGGAAATTGTCAAATTTATACGCAAATATTATAGCATTTACATAATCTTTCGTCATTATTTTTCTACTGTCCCACTTAAAATTTAATGGCAAATAAATTATGATTTAGCATATCACTTCTTCTTTTTGACATATAGTTTCTTGAAAGCATTTTCCGGAGTTCTCCATGAAATCTTTTTCCGCAAAGCAAAATCCTGTGATTACCGGAACCCTTTTTCTGACAGCCGCCGGCTTCCTGAGCCGTTTCCTCGGCTTTTTTTACCGCATCTTCCTGTCCCGCGCCATTGGCGCTGAAGGACTCGGCATTTATCAGATGATTTTTCCTATCCACGGCATTGCCTTTGCGCTCTGCGCCGGCCCTATTCAAACCTCTATTTCCCGCCTGGCAGCCGCGGATCCGAAGAAAGGAAAACTTCTCTTTCGAACCGGTCTCTCTATTTCCATGGCACTTTCCCTGCTTCTAATGGCACTGATCCGGTCATTCCCTTCGCCTCTGGCCACCTACGTCCTTCTGGAACCCAGATGCGCTCCTCTTCTTCCGGTCATGGCACTTTCCATCCCCTTTTCTGCCATTCACGCCTGTATCTGCGGCTATTATTACGGGTTGAAAAAAACTGCCGTTCCCGCCTTTTCCCAGCTGACCGAGCAGTGCATCCGAATCGGCGCTGTATTTTTCATTGCGCATATCTGTACCGTCAATCAGATTCCCATCTCCGTCTCCCTGGCCGTATGGGGTCTCTTAATTGGAGAAGCAGCCTCTGCCATTTTCAGCTTTCTCGCCTATACCTTTTCTGTGGGCCAACCCCGCAGCACAAATTCCTCCAACTCGTCCCGCTGCTCTGGACATCTGCATACACATGAAGAGACACTGGACAATGGACGCAGCAATCCCTGTGAAAAAAAACACATTGCGCTAATCCATTCTCTTCTGGCTATGGCTCTGCCTCTAATGGGAAATCGACTTATTCTAAGCTGCCTCCAGAGCCTGGAATCCATTTTCGTTCCAAACCGTCTGATCCAGTCCGGCCTGACCAGCTTTCAGGCTCTGAGTCTGTACGGAATCCTCACCGGAATGGCTCTTCCCTTTATTCTATTTCCCTCCGCTATTACCAATTCTATGGCAGTAATCCTTCTTCCCACGGTTTCAGAAGCCCAGGCTGCCGGAAATCAGGCAAAAATAACCCGCACCATTTCTATGGCACTCCGTTACAGCCTCTATATGGGGATTCTCTGCATTGGGTTGTTCACTTTATTTGGTCCAGCTCTGGGGCATACGGTATATCGCAGCCGACAAGCCGGTTATTTTATCCGTACTCTCTCCTGGCTTTGCCCCTTTCTGTATCTGTCTACAACCATGGGAAGTATTTTAAACGGGTTGGGAAAAACGGGGACTGTATTTCTCCATCACGCCGTCTCCATGCTGGTCACACTGGCCATCGTTCTGTTTGCCATCCCGAAATTCGGCATGCCTGCCTACCTGTTTGCCCTGCTAACCAGTGAACTTCTTCTGGCTCTCCTTCACATCCGGTCCCTCTCCAAAGAAGTTTCCTTCTTCCTTCCAGCTTCACAGGGAATCGTCATCCCTTCCCTCTGCCTGATAACCGCCTTCTTCCTTCTGAAGGCTGCAGAACCCTTTCTGGCACCTCTCTGCGCTCTATTCCCAGCCGATTTTCTGGGAATCATGGCGCGAGCCGCTCTTTTCTCCTTGCTATATGGAGCTGGACTGCTTGTTTTTCACCAAAAAAGGCATTCCATCGCTGAATAGACTGAAACTCTTCTTTAAAATCGTCAAAAAAATATTACTTTTCCTTTTATTTATCTTACAATCTCATCCGCACAATTGAAGAAACAGCTCTGATCTTTTATACTGAAAGCATACTTTTATTGAGGAGGAAAATATTATGAAAACACGCCATTATTACCACAGCAGACACCGTCTGCACCTTCGATCCGCCACTTTTTTATCTATTTTTTTGCTGTCCACTCTTTTCCTCCCTTCTCTTTTGCTGGGTTGCGGAAGCGGAAAAAGCGTTGCCACGGCCGCGGAAATGCCGGCTGCCGTGGATTTCGATTCCGGTGCCTCTTCCCCAGAATATGAGACTGTCGCCCAGGAAGCCGGTGTTGCTGTATCCGGGTATTATAATAAAGCCGCCGGTTCGGACAGAAACGTGGATTCCGCGGGAGTTGAAGAAAATTCTTCCGAAAAAATCAACTGTTCTCAGCAACCAGACATTCCAGCCATACGAAAGCTTATTCGAACCGTCCACATGCATGTGGAAACCAACACCTTTGACGATCTTTTATCTTCCGTTTCAAGGCAGATCACACAATTGAACGGCTACATCGAACAGTCGGAAATTTCCGGCCAGCGCACCAATTACCAGAACGAACCGATTCCCAGAAACGCCACTCTGACTATCCGCATTCCTGCCTCAAATCTGGATTCCTTTATTCAGTCCGTGGAAGACGGAGGCAATGTAACGAACCGCTCAGAGACAACGGAGGATGTAACCCTTCAATACTCGGATATTGAAAGCCGCAAAAAATCGCTGACCATTGAGCAGGAACGGCTCTGGGCGCTTCTGGAAAAAGCCGATTCTCTGGAATCCATTATTGCCCTGGAAGAACGGCTATCCGATATCCGCTATCAGCTGGAATCCCTGGAGTCACAGCTTAGGCTTTACGATAATCAGGTGGACTACAGCACCGTTGTATTGACTGTATCTGAAGTAACCGCCTTTACCCCCACTTCGCCGGAAAGCGTCGGCCAGCGGATCCAGAGCGGCTTTTCCCGCAGTCTGAAAGCCGTATCCACCGGACTTACCAGTCTTTTTATCGGACTGATTTCTCTGAGTCCATTCTGGATTCCCGCTGTAATACTGGTTCTTGTATTCTTTTCCATCCTGCATCGAAAACACCGGCCAGGGAAAAAGAAAAAGCAGGGCGAAAATCAGGATCCGCCAAAGCTTCTGTAATTTCAGGCAGCTTTACCGACTCAGACTCTGACTAAAAAGAGTAACAATTAAAAACCTTCCTCATACATCCGGTTGATGGCTGCCTGTGCATGCTCTGCCTCTTTTTTCCGGATCAGAGCATTCCGATCTTCCAGAATTGCAACCATCTCATCTACCACATCTTCAATGCGCGGACTGCTGTACCGATATAGGTAACCCAGCATCCGCGCTGCTGTATATTCGGTATTCATCTGCCGATAGGCAACTTCTCTGCAGAATTCCTCAGGGTACCCTTTTTCCCGCAATAGTTCATATAATTCATCATTCTGTCTATGTGTCATATTTTCTCCCCCTTGTCCTGATTTTCCTGAACCCAGGCTTTTTTTCGCACTTCATCCAAAAAAACAGAAAGCTGCTTATGAAACTGTGCGGTCTGGCGCTGCTGTAATATCCCGTATCCATATAGCTCATCATATATGACGCATAAATCCTCCGCGCAATCCAACTGACGCATCTGAACTCCCTGAAGCACCGTACCATTCAGGCGTTCATAAGGAACCGCCAGCAAGGGGACATACGGTTTTTCCATTCCCCAGGCAGCTCCGATTTCCACCATACAAAAACTGCTGGCCAGGTATTCTTCTGTGATAACGGAAATAACAAGCTCGCACTCTTTAAGATTTTGTCTGATTTCTTCCACAAAATTATTTCCCGTTCTAAGATTCTCCGGGCAGGCTGTACAAAAAATATCGCTCCCACGGACTCCCATCCCCAGCTGAAGAAACTCCACAAACCGCTCCACGATCTCCTTATTTTTTGTGCTATAACTGATAAATATCTTTTTCATCAAATTCGCCCCCGCTTAATCACAGGCGGATCTCCTCCGCGTTTTTCTGTCCATCTTCTTCCAAAAAATCGCAAATAGCATTTTCCAGCTCAAGCAGCGGAAACTCCACCAGAGAAACCTGTTTCATATTCAGCAGATGTTCCGCTCCTCCCCAGTCTGTAAACGGACAAATTTCCTCCATATCCGGTTCTTCCCAGAAATCATAAAGCATCACAACCAGATCATTCAATGCCTGGCTGCTGCAAAAATCTATAAATACTGTCTCTTTCTGTCCATCCGCATAGTAAATACCGGTTTCATTTAAAAGTATTTTTATCTGGTCCTCTGTCCATCTGTTTTCCCGCGCCAGCAGTTCCAGATACTCATTCATTTTCCCAAGACAACTGCAGTTTCCGTGCTCTCCGCAATCTCCATTCTCTTTACCGCAATCTCTATTCTCTTTACCGCTATCGTCATAATCGGTCATCGCTTCATATGCAGCAAGCGGAATCTCTCCGCAGTTTACTCCTTCGTCCCAGTTTACTCCGGAAGGCGTATCACAGTCATCGTCCAGAAACATAATTTTTTTCACGTGATTCATGCATAACAAGATCACTTTATTATTCATGCAAGGAATGAGCAGATATCTCCCTTTCATTCTCTCATAAATCATATCTCTGGTGTCGGAAGTAATGGGATACCAGTGGTATCTCTCGGAATGTTCCGCCAAAATCCCCACATGGCCCCAGAATCCGCTGCAGCCATCCCTCTCCCCTCTATGATCCAGGTGGAAATCCGGCATGGCAATCTGCGGAGCGAAAAAGTACCGACCGGATAAAACATTGGTACTGACTCCAAGAAACAATGCAACTTCTCTGAGTTCCGCTTCCGTCTCTGACTCGCCCCGCTCCATTTTCTGCAGCTGCTCCTGAGAAATTCCTGTCAGCTGAGCCAGCCGTTCCATCGTCATATCGCGTTTATTTCTGATTACTCTCATCTTGTTCCTGCAATCGGCAGCACTGCCAAGGAGCATATCCGGCGTCAGTGCAAGGCAGGTTAAAATTTTTTCAATATGTTTCTCATAATTGGTTTTACTGGTCAGCGTCCCAGCCAGAAGCTTGTCAAATGTCGGCCTGGAAATACCGGCCTGCCTGCATATTTCTGTCTTCGTATATCCACGTTCATCCAAAATTAACGATAGCTTTGCCCCAACCACACTTCTTCTATCAAACAGCTTATCCACACGTTCCATATACGCTCCCTTCTTTCTTCCATTCTAACACGGCCCTTCTGAAATGTAAATAATATTTTTTTAATTATAAAATATAAATTTACACTCTTTCTTTTGCTATCCACTGCCTTCTTTTTCTCTTTGTACAGAAAAATATCAGGGGCAGATGTGAGTCACACCTGTCCCCGTTTGAAATTATCTATTTTGTTTAATGATGATGTGCTGCCGTCTTTACAGTATCATTTTCTCAAATTTTCTTATTAATTTTCACCCTCACGCCCTTTTCAGGGCGCGACTATGCACCAGGGTTATCATTTCCGTAACCTTCATTTCTACTCACACGCCCCTCGCGGGGCGCGGCTGAAATGAAAATGCAACCTTTTCCGATAATGTGATTAAAAGTCACACTGTCTTTCCTTATTTTTCGATATTTCCCACCATATTTTAGACATGGTTTTAGACATTAGATTTATTTTAGTTCGTAAAATCCTTCATTATGCAGGAGTCCCTGATAGATCTTCTGAGCCTCCAGCCAGGCTTTGGTTCTCCTAAGTATCTTCCCCGAACTGATTCTTTTGGTTGGAGCTGTAATCAATACAAGACAGAAATTTGACAGTAGCCATCCGCCGGCGTTTTATAGTATCGCATCTCATCCGAGTCGATCTGGTCCGATTTTTCCAGCACTGACCGCGCGATCTCCGCCGATACCTTTGACACCTCCTGCATGTCCAGTCATCTTGCCGTCCGCATATATTCATAGAGTTTTGACAGGTTCTCTTCCAGTTTTTTCCTGCTGTAGCTCGAATTGTAATCCTTCAAGAGTTTACCGGCAAACTTCGACACATCTTCCTGGCGCGGCTTATAGCTTCTTGTCAGCTGCATCTGCCGTTTCAGCTTCTCGTTGATGTCCTTTAATTCGCTGTTTTCCCTCATCACTTCCTCTATATCAATTACCGTGTCAAAATCATCCAGCTGGAAACGGATATCCTTCAGATCCGGCGCTTCATTTCTGTTGACACCCTGTAATTTATCGAATATACTATAGATGGATGGATGATTTGCGCCAGATAATCGGCCTTCACTGGCTGACCTGGTCATTGAACGCAAGTCATCCATCCTTTTTGCTTCCGCTTCATGAAGGTACATCCGGTTGTCGCTGTCCACGTTCAGCATACAAACCACATAGTAATCTCCATCATTCTTTATGGATATTTTCCCGCCTACCGCTACCGAATCGTAATTTCTTCCTTTCCAGTTCCTTGCAATGTTGATCACTTTTCCTTTTTCTATGACCGTTGGAACCGCCTCTATATTTTCCTGTATCTTTTCATCGGTAATCATCTCCGGATGTTCAATCTGTTTTCTGACCTCATTCCCCTTATTGACATTCCTAAGTTTTTCAAATATACCGGAAATGGGCAGATAGTCGTAGCCACTATGTTTTGCAGGTTCGTCCTGGGCGTAGTTGAACGGAACGCTATCTGCCTTTTCTATATCCACTTCATGCAGATACATTCTGTTTGTCCTATCAACCTTCACAGCACATACCTAATAATACTGCCTGCGTTTTATCATAGGAGAAAACCCGCCATTGGCTGAGCAAATCCTCCAGTTGTTCCAGTGACTGAGGAAATATCTCCAGATAAGAACCTTTAGTTCCTCTACTATCATCTGCTTTGTATCATAATGGTCATAGAGAAGTTCTTCCTTCATCCTGGCCCACATGCTTTCACAGCGGGCATTATCATGACAACGTCCTCCAGCACTGTTCATGCTTTGTTGGATATGGTGCTCTCGCTGGGTTTGGCAGTAAGCCTCGCTGGTATACTGAATTGCAGACACATACAATTTCCCATTGAATGCCGGGATCTCTGTGATATCTGTAATGCATTTTTCCAATAGAGTATCTGAATAGAAACTCTCGTTTCAACAGATCATCTGATTTCACGACTTCCTGCTCCTCTTTTATGATACCATTTGGCTTTTTCTTTGGACATCGGATTTCTTTATCCTGTTCCTTAACTCGTTTGCGCAGCATGGTAATTTCTTCTGGCAGACTCATTGCGCTGGCGAGAGTGAGAGAATCTTCTCCAATATCCAGTTTACCGGCTCTTACAACTTTTAGCCATGTGCAAATGGTTCCTTCTGGAATCCCTAATTCGTTAGTAGCTTTAACTTCACCGATTTCTTTTGCCAGTTTTACAACTTGTACTTTTATTCAGAGTCATATTTACATGCCACTTTAACTCCCTCCTCATTCTATTGGTTTTATTATAAAATCCTTGAAAATAAGCTGTCAACTATTTTTATACCACACCACTCAAACGCCCCTCGCGGGGCGCGACGGAAGTATTTTGTTGGATAATCACGTTGATAGCATTTCAACTCACACGCCCCTCGCGGGGCGCGACACCAGAAAGCAGTGGATGGATATCAGGGATAAAAATTTCAACTCACACGCCCCTCGCGGGGCGCGACAGGTCGGTTGATCGTACAGGCTGCTTTGAGCGAATTTCAACTCACACGCCCCTCGCGGGGCGCGACGCACTGGATAAATTTGTAAAAGCAGCTATTAAAAATTTCAACTCACACGCCCCTCGCGGGGCGCGACGGCGGCAGTTACGTATGCTTACCCGGAATTGAAATTTCAACTCACACGCCCCTCGCGGGGCGCGACACACTTGGAAACACCTGGTATGGAGTAACTCCTGATTTCAACTCACACGCCCCTCGCGGGGCGCGACTTCGTCGGGGAACTTTCTTCGCCGGAAATCCAAATTTCAACTCACACGCCCCTCGCGGGGCGCGACGAAGGAGGCGCTTCTCCTGGATCTGAAGCAGAAAATTTCAACTCACACGCCCCTCGCGGGGCGCGACTTATCACGCAGATCAAATTGTGCGCCAGAAGATATTTCAACTCACACGCCCCTCGCGGGGCGCGACGTTGCAACTTCCCTTTCATCTAACTCATTTTTAATTTCAACTCACACGCCCCTCGCGGGGCGCGACCGCTACATTTAGTATGTAATAGCGAATCATTCCCTGCATATAGAGGAGCGGACTTTTCCATCCTAAAATCTGCTCGTTTTTATCGATTTATTTTGCATCAAATGTCTCTTTTTCAGGCGAACCTTCCAGGATTTTTACATCACTTGACCTTCCCCTATCATTTCATCCATGCAGGTATCAAGAAAGCTAAATGATGATCACACCTTCTGGGTTATACGTTTTTTTCGCCCCAATATGTTCAATTCGTTTTTCCCAGTTATTTCCGAGATAATAAAACCTCAAACTGTCTTCTTCCTGATTGATCAGTTTGAGCAGGCGATCCTTTAATTTAAGGAAAGAAGAATAATCCAGATCTGCTTCAAACACGGAGTTCTGTACACGCTGCGCATGGTTCTGACATTCTTTCGCTACTTTGCGTAAACGAGTTCTTCCTGATGCGCTCACAGTGCTTACATCATAGCTAATCAACACCATCATACGAATCACCTACTTTAAAAGAAACGATGGATAACTTTCTATGTCGCCGCGCACATACTTTGCCAAAAGATTACTTTGTATATAAGGAAGCAAACCCAATGGAATCTTTTGCTTCAAATATGGATGCGTCATATCGGTACGCTTTTTTTCCTGCCATTTTGCCAGTACCTTTTTGCGCCCATCTTCATTCAACCATACGGCACCGGAAAGCTGTGTTTCGAAATCCCTCTCTCCGATTACCCGCAGATTCAAGAGCGTCAGAACAAAACGTTCCACGATGCAGCGAACTTCCTCTACCATATCGCAGGCAAGAGAAACGCGCCCACTCCGCAACGTATGGCAATAGCCGATATAACTGTCCAGTCCTACCGTTTCCAATGCTGCTGCAAATTCACTCGTAGCCAATGTATACACAAACGAAAGCACTGCATTTATCGGATCAAGCGGCGGTCTTTTCGTGCGCAGTTCAAACGTAAATGGAACTTGCTGATTTGTTATCAGCTTATTGAACACCGAGAAATAGCTCTGAGCGCAGTATCCCTCAATACCGATAATTTCTTCCACACATTTTGTACTATAAACCTTCTCGATGCCTGCTGTCAGAATTTCTATCGTCTTCTTCACTTCCTCATCTTCCCGCAAGGCTGCGTTATCGTGAAGTGTCCGGCGCAAAAGCTGACGTGTATTGCTGAATTTTGCCGCCATTGTATTCTGTGCCAATACAAGTCCTGATTTACGAAACACATCAATCTGCGCCACTCGGAGAAACACGTTTCCCTTCGTCTCTCCACAGACTTTTGCAAGAAATTTTCCCTGAGGAGAAATAAAATTGATCGGTATCATCTTACTAACACATTTTCCCATCAAAGCAGGAGAACAGCCGATGTAATTAAAACAAACAATATTTTCGATGTTTTCAAATGGAATTCGCAGCTTTGTCTCTCCCTCTATTTTACAGACGAGATTCTCTCCATCCAGAGTGAGGTACGCCATTTCATTTGTCACATATACCGTATTCAGTAATTTTCTCATAGCGCTGTCCTCCGGATTCTTTCGATTTCACTCTGAATACTTTTAACTTGCTTAATATTCGGCATACAAAGATCCTTCATAGAACATCCGCTGCATTTCTGTCCTTTTCGAATTGCAGGTATTTTCCCTGCATTTAAATATCCTCGCATTTCTTCTAATATAGTCTTTAATTTGGCATCATATACAGCAAAATTTTCCTGCAAATGCAGATCAAATCTTTTTTTCACATCCGCATAATAAATCACACCTTCGCAGTTTCCGCCAAATACATAATCTACACATAGCTTCTGTGCGAATACCTGCATCCGATCATCCTCTCGCACTTCCACATCTTTCGGTTTCGTTGGCTTATATTCTACGATTGTAAGTTTATATCTGCCTTCAAGATTCGGAAGCGTTATCCCCTGCCTGTCCTCTCTTGCTTCCAGGCAATCTGTAATTCCATAGAGCTGATAATGGTCATTATATACCGGCACAGAAGTAAAAACTCGCTTTCCTCTTGCTGTATAATTCCGATCCGGATCATGCACACGGTCATGCATCAGATTTGCTTTTGTCACAAAAAAATTTTCTGCCCATGCTTTATCAATTTCAAGGAGTCCCCAACGGTGCGGACAGTACAAATAGTGCTGAATGGAACGAATCGTTATTTCCATCATACTCATATTTTTTCGATCAGCTCTACTCCTTCCGGCATCTGCCGATCAACATTGATTTCATAATCGGTAAACGAACGCGGCAAAATACCCTCTTTTTCTGATACTGCAATCTTATCGAATAAAAGATGTGATGGACAGTTTCCAAGTACATTACTGTGCTTAAATATGTACAGTTTTCTCATACACATTTTTCCGCGCGCTGCACTATGATCGTTTTCAAACATATTGATGATAGCGCTCCACAACAGCTCAAGATCATCCTCTGAAAGCCCCGTTGACTTATTGGCAAGCGCAGCAGATACATATCCCTCTGCCCGATAAAGCGCATACGGAATCACACTTTTTCTTCCCATTTCTGTTTCTCCAGTCTCCGTCCGCTCCTCTGTGGTCCGCGCCTGACGTGTAATAGAAACGTCCAGGATATTTACTGGAGAAATACTTCTCGCAAAATTGATCTGTACTGGTCCTCTTACAATGCCGC
>CALAAS010000015.1 GCA_937885015.1 uncultured Clostridium sp. | reverse complement strand
ATGCACGGTGGTGTGAGAGGTCGGGAAATTTATTTAAATTTCCCTCCTACTCGATCCAATGATAATTATACTCTAAGGAATTGCGGAGAAAAATGGAATACAGGTGAGCCTGGGAGTGTACGCACGAGAGAAAGAAACAATATGGGAATTTGTCATGAATATAATAAAAAACAAACTTGACGACAACAATTGCATATAATATTATGGAACTATATAGATAAGATTGAGAATATTCTTGCTTTGTCAAATCGAGAAGAAAAGAGGAATTTCAGGATGGAAACAGGAGGAAAAAATGATTTTTCTCAGGGAAGTGTTATAAAAAATATTATGAGTTTGGCTGTGCCGATGACATTGGCACAGCTGATCAATGTTCTCTATAATATTGTAGATCGAATTTATATTGGGGTGATTCCGGAAAATTCGATGTTGTCTTTGACAGGAATCGGCCTGTCTCTTCCAATTATTACGCTGGTCATTGCTTTTGCCAATCTGTTCGGCATGGGAGGAGCTCCGCTTTGTTCTATCGAACGGGGGCGGGGCCGGATGGAAGAGGCAGAAAAAATTATGGGAAATTCCTTTGTTATGATGGTTATTTCTGGCGTGTTTTTAACCATCTTTTGTCTGGTTTTTCGAAAGCCGATGCTGTATGCTTTTGGGGCCAGTGATACCACCTATCCGTATGCGGATGCTTATATTACGGTGTATCTGCTGGGAAGTCTGTTCGTGATGGTGGGATTGGGAATGAACAGTTTTATCAATTCTCAGGGTTTTGGTCGTATCGGAATGATGACGGTGCTTCTGGGAGCGGCTGCGAATCTGATTCTTGACCCTGTTTTTATTTTTGTGTTTCACCTGGGGGTTCGCGGCGCGGCGCTGGCAACGATCCTTTCCCAGCTTCTGTCGGCCATCTGGATTGTGCGTTTTCTGACCGGGAAAAAGACCATTTTCCGCCTCAGACGGAGCTGTTTTAAGCTGGAAGCAAGGCGGGTAAAATCTATTGTGAGCCTGGGACTTTCTGGCTTTACTATGGCTCTGACGAATTTTGCCGTGCAGATCATGTGTAACGCTACGCTGCAGCAGTATGGCGGCGACCTTTATGTGGGTGTTATGACGGTTATCAATTCAGTTCGAGAGGTAGCTACGCTTCCGGTAACGGGAATTACCCACAGTGCGCAGCCTGTTATGGGTTTTAACTATGGAGCGCGGGAGTATGGGCGTGTTCGCAAGGCCATTGTTTTTACTTCTGTGGCCGCAATTGTTTATACGACGGCCATCTGGGCATTAATTCATGGATTTCCAGAGTTTTTTATCCGGATTTTTAACCGGGATGCGGCTCTGATTGATGCAGGGGTGCCGGCCATTCGCCTGTATTTCTTCGGATTTTTTATGATGTCCCTGCAGTTTTCCGGCCAGGCGATTTTTGTCGGCCTCGGCCGATCCCGGAATGCCATCTTTTTCTCAATTTTCCGGAAGGGGATTATCGTGGTTCCCCTGACGGTGCTGCTGCCGGGAATGTTTGGCATGGGGACAGACGGCGTTTTCGCCGCGGAGCCGATTTCCAACTTTATTGGTGGCCTGGCCTGCTTTGGAACCATGTATGCGACGGTGTGGCGGGACCTGAAACACCTGGAAAATCTGGAGAAGAGCCGGGTGGCCGTGTAAAAGAACAGTTTTTATATCGTTGGATGCAATTTTCTATGACATAAAAAGGCGGTGCAGGACTTTTTGTTCTGCACCGCCTTTTTAGTGGACCAGACGGGAGTTGAACCCGTGTCCAAAAACCAATTCCCTGTTCTTCTACTATCATAGTCCGCTGTTTGACATTCCCTCCGTCCTGCGAGAACGAACGCCCTCAGAACTTTAGTAGTTCCTAATACGCCTGGCGGTTCGGAACCCACCCGCCATCGTTTCTCACATCATCGATGCCAGATTCTTAAAGTGTGAGTGCTCTAAGGCTGACAACTGCCGAAATTAGGCAGCGTATGCTAATTTTCTATCGTTAGCGTTTAATTTTAAGTTTGCCATTTAACGCATCGCGTGCGGATAGCTTCACCAGCTGCATGATCCCTGTCGAAACCGGTACTGGCCCAGATTGCTAAGTTGTATTTTTCCAATCATAACACGTGTTTTTTCGCCTGTCAAGGGTTGACAAAATCAAAGGGGATGTTATAATCGAAATTGTAATTGAAAAATTAACACGTTGAGAAGAAGAGTAGGCTGGTAAGACTGTCCAGAGAGAAGCGCAGGAGAGCTGGGAGCGCTTTACAGAAAACCTGCTGAAGACCACCTTTGAGTGTCCCTTAATCGGGAACGGTGATTCCGTTATCATCATAAATCAGAGAGGTTCGGATCGCAAGATCCGTTCAAACAGGGTGGAACCGCGAGCAGATCGTCCCTTGGCCGGCACAGAGTGTGCTGCCAGGGGATTTTTTATTGCATAGGAAATTACTTCCTATGCAATAAAAAACGTTCCGCGAGGATCGCCATGCGGCGGAAAAAATCTACTCGGCGTTTAGATTCAGGCAAGGAGATGGAAGAATGAAGATTACATTAAAGGATGGCTCTGTAAGAGAGTATGCGAGTCCCATGGCAATCATTGACATTGCCAGAGATTTAAGCGAGGGTCTGGCCCGGGCGGCCTGTCTGGGAGAGGTGGATGGAGAGACGGAAGATCTTCGCACAGTCATTGATCATGACTGCCAGCTTAATATTCTGACGGCAAAGGATGAGGCCGGTCTGGCGGCTCTTCGCCATACGGCAAGCCATGTAATGGCACAGGCTGTAAAACGCCTTTATCCGGAGACAAAACTGGCGATCGGCCCGTCTATTGCAGACGGATTTTACTATGATGTGGATCCGGCTACCCCACTGACGGCAGAGGACCTGCCCAAGATTGAGGCGGAAATGAAGAAGATCATTAAGGAGGGTCTGCCGCTGGAACGCTTTACAAAGCCGAGAGCAGAGGCGATTGCCTTTATGAAAGAAAAGGAAGAACCCTATAAGGTGGAGCTGATTGAGGATCTTCCGGAGGATGCGGAAATCAGCTTTTACAGCCAGGGGGATTTTACCGATCTCTGTGCAGGCCCGCATCTGATGACCACCAAGGGAGTTGGCAAGGCATTTAAGCTGATGAACCTGGCTGGTGCTTACTGGAGAGGCAATGAGAAAAATAAGATGCTGACCCGTATTTATGCCACGGCCTTTGCAACCAAGGAAGATCTGGATGCCTATATTACCATGATGGAAGAGGCAAAGAAGAGAGATCACAGAAAGCTTGGAAAAGAGCTGGGACTTTTTATGATGCACGATGCAGGCCCGGGATTTCCATTTTTCCTTCCCAAGGGTATGGTGTTGAAAAATACTCTGCTGGATTACTGGAGACAGATTCATAAAAGAGCCGGATACGTGGAGATTTCCACCCCGGTGATTCTGAACCGCAGCCTCTGGGAGACGTCCGGTCATTGGGATCACTATAAGAACAATATGTACACCACAGTGATTGACGAGGAAGATTACGCCATTAAACCGATGAACTGCCCTGGCGGCGTGCTTGTATATGCTTCAGAACCCCGTTCTTACCGGGATCTGCCTCTGCGTATGGGCGAGCTGGGACTGGTACACCGTCATGAGAAATCCGGTCAGCTTCACGGTCTGATGCGGGTTCGCTGCTTTACGCAGGATGATGCCCATATTTTCATGACACCGGATCAAATTAAGGAAGAAATCAAGGGAGTTGCTCATCTGATCAATGAAGTGTATTCTCTGTTTGGCTTCAAATACCATGTAGAGCTTTCCACCCGTCCGGAGGACAGTATGGGAAGTGACGAGGACTGGGAGATGGCAACCGAGGGACTTCGTTCTGCTCTGGATGAGCTGGGCCTTCCCTATGTGGTAAATGAAGGGGACGGCGCATTCTATGGTCCGAAGATTGATTTCCATCTGGAGGACTCCATCGGAAGAACCTGGCAGTGCGGTACAATCCAGCTGGATTTCCAGCTGCCGCAGCGGTTTGAACTGGAGTACACAGGGGCGGATGGAGAGAAACACCGTCCGATCATGATTCACCGTGTTGTATTCGGATCTATTGAGCGTTTCATCGGAATCCTGATTGAGCACTTTGCAGGTGCATTCCCCACCTGGCTGGCACCGGTTCAGGTTAAGATCCTGCCGATTTCCGACAAGTTCGCGGAATACGGTCAGAGTGTTCTGGAAAAGCTTACTGCAGCCGGAATCCGGGCAGAGCTGGATACACGTTCCGAGAAGATTGGTTACAAGATCCGCGAGGCACAGACCCAGAAGATTCCGTATATGCTGGTGGTCGGCCAGAAAGAGGCGGAGGAGGGAACGATTTCCGTCCGCAGCCGCTTCGCCGGAGATGAGGGATCCAGCCAGATTGATGCCTTTATTGCATCGATCCAGGAGGAAATTGCCACGAAGACGATCCGCCCGGTAACGAAGACGGAAGAAGATAAAAAGTAATTTTTTGAAAGTTTTGCAAAAATGCCGGAGTCCGCATATTTTGGCGGCTCCGGCACATACTATTCCTGAATTTCAACCGAACAGACACGTTCAGAAATCAGGAGGTATGATCATGACAAAATTGGACTGTAATGTAACTGGCTGTGTGCATAACGCAGAAAACTGCTGCTGTAAAAGCTCCATCATGGTAGAGGGACTGACAGCGCGGGACAAGTGCGATACCTGCTGCGGAAGTTTTGACGAGAAAAAGGGCGGTATGTTCCGCAATCTTTTCAAAACGCCGGAGAATCGCCTTGATGTGGAATGCGACGCCACAAACTGCGTTTACAATGATGACCGCCGTTGCGTGGCAGAACACATCGGGATTACCGGAGGAAATGCCACAGAAGCCGTTCAGACGGAGTGCGCCAGTTTTAAGCTACGCTGAAATAAAGCCGGACAAGAAGATGCCCCGTCCTGAACCGTTACAATGGATTCAAAATAAAATAAAAATTGTTTTGGGAAAATAGTTGACATTTCAGAAATCCTATAGTATAATCTCAAAAGTTGTGAGATGAAATCACAGCAGATCAGGAAAGCAGGTTATCCGCCTCACCCTGGCACGAGCAAGTGACCGTGGGTTCATAAATTTGAGAATTTCCTTATTTGGATTTCCTATTATGAGTAAGTGGATAGTTTGCCTATCCACTTATTTTATTTCAAAAAATCATTCACATGTATGGGGGTGCACGGCTATCAGCGAATTAATGATTAACGAACAGATTAGAGACAGAGAGGTTCGTTTAATTGGCGAGAATGGAGAACAGCTTGGAATTATGTCCGCCAAAGACGCATACAAGCTTGCGAGAGAAGCGGAACTGGATCTTGTAAAGATTGCTCCGACTGCGAAGCCGCCAGTCTGCAAGATCATTGACTACGGTAAATACAGATACGAGCTGGCAAGAAAAGAAAAAGAAGCGAAGAAGAAACAGAAGGTTATCGAGGTAAAAGAGGTTCGTCTTTCCCCAAATATTGATGAGAACGATCTGAATACCAAGATGAACAATGCCAGAAAGTTCCTGGAAAAGGGAAACAAGGTAAAGGTTACCCTTCGTTTCAGAGGCCGTGAGATGGCTCACATGTCAAAGACAAAGTACATCCTTGACGATTTTGCAGAAAAACTTTCCGATATTGCGGCAGTTGATAAGCCAGCCAAGGTAGAAGGAAGAAGCATTGTGCTGTTCCTTTCCGCGAAACGTTAGATAAGGACATAACTATTATTAAGGAGGAAATACATCATGCCGAAAATGAAAACAAGCAGAGCAGCTGCAAAGCGCTTTAAAACAACAGGAACCGGAAAATTAGTGAGAAATAAAGCTTACAAATCCCACATCTTAACTAAGAAATCTACTAAGAGAAAGAGAAATCTTAGAAAAGACATCGTTACCGATATCACAAACAGCAAGGTAATGAAGAAGATTTTACCGTACTTATAAGATTCGAGGATTAAGAAGGAGGAAATAACCGATGGCAAGAGTAAAAGGCGGCTTAAACGCTAAGAAGAAACATAATAGAGTTTTAAAACTGGCAAAGGGATACAGAGGCGCACGTTCCAAGCAGTATCGTATTGCAAAACAGTCTGTAATGAGAGCACTGACCAGCTCCTATGCAGGTCGTAAGGAGAGAAAGAGACAGTTCAGACAGCTGTGGATCGCTCGTATCAACGCTGCTGCACGTATCAATGGCTTATCCTACAGCCGTTTCATGTTCGGTTTAAAGCAGGCTGGTGTAGAGATGAACCGCAAGATGTTGTCCGATATGGCGATCAACGATGCAGAAGGTTTTGCAAAGCTGGCAGAGCTGGCTAAGAGCAAACTGGCTTAATTTTATCTGAATAGAGTGAAAAGACCGGGATACTGTAAATCAACCCTTTACAGTATCCCGTTTTTCGTGCTTTTCATCATGCAATTAAAAAAATTAAAAAAATTTGGAAAAAGTAGTTGCATTCCCGCAAGCTTTATGCTATACTATCACTCGTTGGTAGGAAAGAAAACTTACCAAATGCGGGAATGCTGGAATTGGCAGACAGGCAAGACTAAGGATCTTGTGAGTGTATGCTCGTGTGGGTTCAAGTCCCATTTCCCGCATGATGCAGAAGTGGCGGAATTGGCAGACGCGCACGGTTCAGGTCCGTGTGAGAGCAATCTCATGAGGGTTCAAGTCCCTCCTCCTGCACTGTAAAACCTCTTGAGAAATCAAGAGGTTTTTTGCATTTGGAAAAATTATTGCATAGGAAGTAATTTCCTATGCAATAAAAAATATCCCCGGCGGGCTCTTTGATAATCTGAGCCTGCCGGGGATGTTCATAAATACAGCAGAAAAGCTGTATTTTCAGCTTTTGAGATTAGTTGGCTTTATTCATAGTGAGAACTTCTTCAACTGAAAATTGCGGGGATTTATATACAGTGGTTCGAATAAGGCGGCCATTTTCGAACATATAGTAGCCATAATTTGATTCGGAATATTCATAAGCGGTATCGATCCACTTGTTTCCTTCGGATCGGATCAGGGTGCTTATCTCCGGATAACTGCTGCCATCAAATGTGGCGGTTTCCTGAAGGGTATTTGCATCTATGGCCGTGAGGGTAAGGTGCATATCTGAGTATACTTCGCTGTTGGTCCATTCGTTGGTCATGCTGCTGAAACGCTTTTCTTCTGCCCAGTTATAGGTACCGGCAAGGCTTTGGGCATCCAGAATGGCTGCCTGAACGGGGGCCTGTGTGCTGGCCTGGTTCTGAACTACGCCGTTGACAGTCCACTGTCCGTCTCCGTTGACTGTATAGAGATCCGGAGTCGTGGTATTGGTCAGCAGAGTTCCGCCTTCATTAAAATAATAGCATTCAGCGATACCATCCTGATTGCCATCCAGCCAGTACCATCCATTGGCAGCATAGGTGCTGTCATCATTTTTCCATTTCCATGTTCCCTCGCTTGGCTGCTGCCATTCTCCGGCGAATGCCGTCATGGTACATCCGAGGCTCAGTGCCATTCCTAAAAACAGGCTGATGTGTTTCTTCATTGTAAGTTCCTCCTTTTCATACCTTAGGGCATTTGCATTTTAATGCCAATTCCAAAGAGAGTATAGACAATTTGGACGATAAAAGCAATAGAATTTAAAAAAATATAGATTTTATAATGAAGGTAGGAACGGTTCTGAACGATCGTAAAGGCAATATAAGATTGAAAATTTCATTTATATGATTTGTTTCCGGGCAGTGTCGTATTTGCAGAAGGGAAAACGCGATGCAAAATGACGTAAAATGTAGGAATGGACTGGTAAAACGCTGAAAATTGAGATATAATAATAACTGCGTCCGCCATTTCATAGATATGAAAGAAGGGGGACAGGAAAGAGGGACACACAAAGGAGGGCCATGCATGTTAGAACTGAAAAAAATCTCTTTTGAGGTAGAAGAGAGCCAGGGCCAGAAGGAGATTATCCATCAGCTTGATTTGACCATAGAGGACGGGGAGTTTGTCGTAGTGACGGGTCCCAATGGCGGCGGTAAATCAACGCTTGCCAAGCTGATTGCCGGAATTGAGAAACCATCTTCGGGATCGATTCTGTTTAATGGAGAAGATATTACAAAAACCAGTATTACAGACCGTGCAAATCTGGGAATCAGCTTTGCATTTCAGCAACCGGTACGGTTTAAGGGAATTCATGTTTTGGATTTAATCCGTCTGGCAGCGAAGAAGAATCTTTCTGCTGCTGATGCCTGTCAGTATCTATCAGAGGTGGGACTTTGCGCCAAGGATTATATCAACCGGGAGGTAAATGGAAGTCTTTCCGGCGGTGAGTTAAAGAGAATCGAGATTGCTACTGTGCTGGCGCGTGCTTCGAAATTATCTGTATTTGATGAGCCGGAGGCGGGGATCGATCTGTGGAGTTTCCAGAACCTGATTCAGGTGTTTGAGCGTATGCGGGAGAAAACAAAGGGGTCGATTATGATCATTTCCCACCAGGAGCGGATTTTAAATATTGCAGATCGCATTGTGGTAGTAGCAGACGGATCCATCACGAAGCAGGGAAAGCGGGAGGAGATTCTTCCGGAGATTCTGGGAACTGCGTCTGCCATAGAGACGTGTGACTATTACAGGAGGGACAGATAATGGATCAGATTCAGAAGACATTGCTGGAGGAGGTTGCGGACCTGCATGCCGTTCCGGCAGGGGCCTATAATATTCGCGCCAACGGCCAGATGGCAGGCCGCAACACGACAGCCAACATAGATATTGTGACAAAAGAGGATAAATCAGGGATTGATATCCGCATCAAACCGGGGACGAAGCATGAGAGCGTCCATATCCCGGTGGTTTTGAGTCAGAGCGGCATCACGGAGCTGGTCTACAATGATTTTTATATTGGAGATGACGCGGATGTGACGATTGTAGCTGGCTGTGGGATTCATAACAGCGGTGATCTGGCGTCGGAGCATGATGGGATTCATCGTTTCTTCATAGGGAAAAACGCACGAATCCGTTATGTGGAGAAGCACTACGGAGAAGGGGATGGCCGGGGCGAACGGATTTTGAACCCCACCACGGAAATTACCATGGAGGAAGGAAGTTTCGTGGAGATGGAGATGGTGCAGATTAAGGGCGTGGATTCTACGGTTCGAAAGACGGTGGCCAACCTGGCAGCCGGAGCGAGAATTGTGATTAAGGAGCGCCTTCTGACCCATGGAAATCAGATGGCTGACAGTACCATTGAGGTGAATTTAAACGGCGAGGACGCCAGTGCCAATGTGATTTCCCGTTCCGTGGCTAAGGATGAGTCCAGACAGAAGTTTGTTTCCATTATCAATGGAAACAGCCGCTGTGCCGGTCACACGGAGTGTGATTCCATTATTATGGGCCATGGAAAGATTCAGGCAGTTCCGGAGCTGACGGCCAATGATCCGGATGCAGCGCTGATCCATGAGGCGGCGATCGGAAAGATTGCGGGGGAACAGATTGTAAAGCTGATGACCCTGGGCCTTAGTGAGACAGAAGCAGAGGCAGAGATTGTAAATGGATTTCTGCGGTAATGGAGTTTTTCATATTTTTTGATTGTCCTGCATATAATGAGTTGTAACAGGAATCAATGGATGATTTGATGAACAGTCAAAAAAAGGAAAATCTTTTAAATCTGGCGTTGGATGCGACGGAGGAGGAGCGGGATAAATCGCCTGCTCTGAATGTGGGATACGACAGAGAAGACAAGCGCTGGGAAATTATTGTAAAATATAATGGAGATCTGGAACAGATCGCCGCCAGTCTGCCGGATGCGGAAATCTTTCTTCTGTCCGGCGGATATGCGGTAATTCGAGTTTCAGAGTCGCAGATAGAGCCTTTGGCTGGTTTTTCACAGATTGAGTATATGGAAAAACCCAAAAGGCTCTTTTTTTCTGTCAATAAGGCAAAACGGGACTCCTGCATGCCAGAGGCCGGCAAAAGAATACAGCAGGATACGGCCGGACTGAGCGGAAGCGGGGTTCTTGTAGCAGTTATCGATTCGGGAATTGATTATTTTCACGGAGATTTTCGCGACGAAGACGGGAAAACGCGGATTCTGGAGCTATGGGATCAGCAGGAAAATGTGATTTATACACAGGAGCAGATCAACCGGGCGCTGGAAAGCGGAAGCCGGAGTGAGGCGCTTTTGCAGGTTCCTTCGCAGGATGTGAGCGGACACGGCACGGCTGTAGCTGGAATTGCAGCAGGAAACGGACTGGAAGGGGATGGAACTTACCGGGGGGTGGCCTGGCAGAGCGATCTCCTTGTGGTAAAACTGGGAACGCCGCTGGCGGATTCATTTCCCCGCACCTCAGAGCTGATGCGCGCCATTGATTACGTGGTGGAGCGAGGGATTTTTTATAAGCGTCCAGTGGCTGTCAATATCAGTTTTGGCAATACGTATGGCTCCCACGATGGAACCAGTCTTCTTGAGACATATCTGGATGCCATGGCGGCAGCGGGGAAAAATTCGATCATTGTGGGCACAGGGAATGAGGGAAGCTCCATGGGGCATACCTCCGGAATGCTGCAGCCTGGGAAGCCGGTGGAGGTGGAGTTTTCGGTGGATACCTATCAGACCGGGTTTGGCGTGCAGCTGTGGAAACAGTATGTAGATGAGTTTATGCTGGAAGTGATCAGTCCGGGCGGAGTGTCCACCGGAAGAATCCGACCGCTGTTGGGATCCTTTCGTCTGACATTTCCAGATACGGAGATGTTGTACTATTATGGAATGCCGAGTCCCTACAGCATTGCTCAGGAAATCTATTTTGACCTGATTCCACGGTTTTCTTATGTAGAGAGCGGGATCTGGAAAATTCGGCTGATACCGGAAAAAATTATATCGGGTAAATATGATTTCTGGCTTCCATCTCACGCGGTGCTGAATCGCGGAACACGTTTCCTTTACGCTGTGCCGGATACAACCTTGACGATTCCGTCGGCTGCCAGGCGGGCCGTTTCTGTGGGGGCGTATGATGATGCCTATCAGACGTATGCTGATTTTTCAGGACGGGGATATACGAGGCTGAATCAGTCGGTGAAACCGGAGCTGGCGGCGCCGGGAGTCAATATTGTGACGGCCCGAGCCGGCGGAGGCTATGAGGCGGTTACTGGCACCTCGTTTGCTGTGCCGTTTGTGACAGGGGGAGCTGCGCTTTTGATGGAATGGGGAATTGTACAGGGCAATGACCCATACCTGTACGGGGAAAAACTGAAAGCCTGCCTGATGCGGGGGGCCCGCCCTCTGCCGGGGGAACGCGTGTATCCCAATCCAAGACTGGGTTATGGGGCCTTGTGTTTATTGGATAGTTTACCGTAAGAGGATTTTATATATCTTTTATACAAATCTTTTGGATTTAGACTGTTAGAAATTAAAAAAATATGGTATGATTATCTGATAATGGTGAAACTTTCGAATTTATTTCAAAAATTATCCGTAACTATTCAGGACGGCGGAAATCTGGCGCAAAAAGATGTGTCAAGCTTGCTTGTAAACAGCTTTTTGCACCAGATTTCACATCGAAGGAATCTCCGATGCTTCTTGTTCGGCAAAGCCGGACAAGAAGATGCCCCGTCCTGAACTGTTGCAATTATTCGGAATAAGGATGGTATGAGGATGAATATCAGAGAAACGACGGAAAAATGGGAAAAAGAGTATCTAAGCCCCTATGCGTCTTTCAGTGCGGCGACCAGGGGGCGGGACCGGGAAGAGCCACTGTGTGATATTCGGCCGGAGTATCAGCGGGATCGGGATCGGATTCTGCACAGCAAATCCTTTCGGCGGCTGAAACACAAGACCCAGGTGTTTCTGGCACCGGAAGGAGACCACTATCGGACGCGTTTGACGCATACGCTGGAGGTTTCCCAAATCGCCAGAACGATTTCCCGGGCGCTGCGGCTCAATGAACCGCTGACAGAAGCCATTGCGCTGGGGCATGACCTGGGGCATACGCCCTTTGGCCATTCCGGCGAAGAAATCCTTGACCGGCTCTGCAGTGAGGGATTTGCCCATTACCGACAGAGCGTCCGTGTGGTGGAGGTCCTGGAGAAAAAAGGGTTGGGGCTGAATCTGACCTGGGAGGTTCGAGATGGTATTTTAAATCACCGCACCAGTGGAACCCCTTCTACCCTGGAAGGTCACGTGGTTCGTCTGTCAGATAAAATCGCCTATATCAATCATGACATTGATGATGCAATCCGGGGAAAGATTTTTGAAGAGAAAGATTTGCCTCGGGAGTATACGGACGTTTTAGGGAACAGTGTCCGGGAAAGGCTCAATATCATGATTCATGATATTATCCATCAGAGCCTGGATCGACCGGAGATTGCCATGTCGCCAGGTATGGAAACAGCCATGCATGGCCTCCGGCGCTGGATGTTTGAGAATGTATACCGCAATGGGGTTGCCAAGGCAGAGGAGGGAAAGGCTCAGCGGATGATTGAGATGCTTTATGAGTATTATATGAAGCATGAGGAGGAACTGCCGGAGGAATACCGCCAGATGATGGAGGAGAAAAATGAGACTAGAGAGCGGGCAGTCTGCGATTACATTGCCGGGATGACGGACATTTACGCCATTGACCGGTTTGAAGAGCTGTTTGTGCCTCAGGCATGGAAGGTGTGAGGAGGAGTTCATGTATTATCCGGAAGAAGTAATAGAAGAAGTCAGAATGAAAAGCGATATAGTGGATATTATCTCCGGGTATGTAAAGCTGCAGAAGAAGGGAAGCAATCTGTTCGGCCTGTGCCCATTTCATCACGAAAAATCCCCGTCCTTTTCGGTATCGCCGTCCAAGCAGATGTACCATTGCTTTGGCTGCGGCGTCAGTGGAAATGTGATTACCTTTGTGATGGAATATGAGAATTATTCCTTCCGCGAGGCGGTGGAGATGCTGGCGGACCGGGCCGGCGTCCGGCTGCCGAAGATGGAATATTCCAAAGAGGCAAAAGCGCAGGCGGATCTGAAGGCATCGATTCTGGAGATCAACAAGGTGGCAGCTAATTATTTTTATTACCAGTTAAAGCATCCCCAGGGAGAGGCTGGATACGGGTATCTGAAACGTCGCGGCCTGTCAGACGAGACCATCCGCCATTTTGGCCTTGGCTATTCCAATAAAGTCAGCAATGATCTGTACGAGTATCTGAAAGGTCGCGGCTATACGGATGAGGTTTTGAAGGAAACTGGCCTGGTTACCATTGAGGAGAGGGGCGCCCGGGATAAGTTTTGGAATCGGGTCATGTTTCCCATCATGGATGTAAACAGCCGTGTCATTGGGTTTGGAGGCCGTGTCATGGGAGATGGGGAACCTAAATACCTGAATTCGCCGGAAACCAGAGTGTTCGATAAGAGCCGGAATCTTTATGGCCTGAATTATGCCAGAACCTCCCGAAAGAAGCAGTTCCTTTTGTGTGAGGGATATATGGATGTGATTGCCATGCATCAGGCGGGATTTACCAATGCGGTGGCCTCGCTGGGAACGGCCTTCACGGAGCAGCATGCCATGCTTCTGAAACGTTACACGGATCAGGTTATCCTGACTTACGACAGTGACGGGGCCGGCGTAAAAGCGGCGCTGCGGGCGATCCCCATATTAAAAAGAGCCGGGATCTCCGCCCGGGTGCTGAACATGCGTCCCTATAAAGATCCGGATGAATTTATGAAGAATCTGGGACCGGAGGAATTTGAAAAACGAATAGAGGCGGCAAAAAACAGCTTTCTCTATGAGATTGATGTGCTGAGATCCGGTTTTGATATGGAGGATCCGGAGCAGAAGACGGCTTTCTATAACCAGACAGCCAGAAAGCTTCTGGAATTTGAAGAGGCACTGGAGCGGGATAACTATATTCAGGCGGTGGCCCGAGAATTTTTTATTCCCTATGAGGATTTGAGACGCCTGGTCAACCAGCTGGGAAGCCGATATGGACTGGGGGCAGCCGCGGCGGGGCGGGAGACTGCTGACGGCCGACCGGGAGGGAATTCTGGGGCCCAAATGGCGGGGAGCGGATCCGGAGTCGGGGAATCAGGAAGGCCTTTTTTCGGCACACAGGGAGCCAGTCCGGAGCGGCCGCGTCAACCAGGAAAAAAACGGGATAAAGAAGAGGGAATTCGGCGGTCTGAACGTCTTCTTCTTACCTGGCTCATTGAAGACCCCGATCTTTTTGAGCGGATTTCCGGCATCATCGGGCCGGAGGATTTCGTAAAACCCCTGTATCGGCAGGCGGCGGAGGCGGTTTTCGAAGGTCATGAGGCGGGAGAAGTCAATCCGGCGGCTATTTTGAACCGGTTTATTGATGATGAGGGAAGCTATCGGGAGGTGGCGGCACTTTTTAATGCCACTCTGGAAGAATCACTTAGCAATGAAGAGCAGAAAAAGGCTTTTTCTGAAACAGTAAAACGCATTAAGAAAAACAGTTTGGATCACCGGATCCGGCAGGCATCGGATCTGGAGGAGCTGCAGAGACTGATTCGGGAACAGGCGGAACTGGCGGAACTTCATATTTCGCTGGACTGAGCAGGCGATGGAAGGGATGGAAAGACATGGAAGAGAAAATGGCTACATTTGAAGAGAAACTGAAACAGCTTGTGGAGCTGGCAAAAAGCAAAAAAAATGTACTGGACAATAAGGAGATTCTCAGCGTTTTCCATGGCGAGATACTGAGCCCGGATCAGATGGATCAGATTTATGATTATCTGGAAGCCAATAAAGTGGATGTGCTCCGTTTTGACGAGGATCTGGATATGGATCCGGATCTATTTATGGAAGAAGAGATGTCCGATGAGGAAGAACTGGATGTGGACAGCCTGGATCTGAGTGTACCGGAGGGCGTCAATCTGGAGGATCCGGTTCGGATGTATTTAAAGGAAATCGGGAAAGTGCCTCTTTTGACGCCGGAGGAGGAGATTGATCTGGCAAAACGGATGGAACTGGGGGATGAGTCGGCCAAAAAGCGCCTGGCAGAGGCAAATCTGCGGCTGGTGGTCAGTATTGCCAAGCGCTATGTGGGGCGGGGTATGCAGTTTCTGGATCTGATTCAGGAGGGGAATCTGGGCCTGATTAAGGCAGTGGAGAAATACGATTATTCCAAAGGATTCAAATTCAGCACCTATGCCACTTGGTGGATTCGCCAGGCCATTACCCGTTCCATTGCAGATCAGGCCAGAACAATCCGGATTCCGGTTCATATGGTGGAAACCATTAACCGTTTAATCCGCACCTCCCGACAGCTTTTGCAGGAATTGGGACGGGAACCGCACCCGGAGGAGATTGCAGAGCGCATGGACATGCCAGTGGATCGGGTTCGGGAGATCATGAAAATTTCTCAGGATCCCGTATCGCTGGAAACGCCCATCGGTGAGGAGGAGGACAGCCACCTGGGGGATTTTATTCAGGATGAGCACGTCCAGGTGCCGGTGGATGCGGCCACCTATACCCTGCTCCACGAACAGCTGATGGAGGTACTGGATACTCTGACGGAGCGGGAGCAGAAAGTACTGCGTTTGCGGTTTGGATTGGATGATGGCCGTCCCAGAACGCTGGAAGAGGTCGGGAAAGAGTTCAACGTAACGAGGGAGCGGATCCGGCAGATTGAGGCAAAGGCGCTCAGAAAGCTGAGGCATCCCAGCCGGAGCCGGAAACTGAAGGACTATCTGGATGAATAGCGATTCCGGCAGGAGGAAGATGGGAAAGGGCAGTCTGGGACAGATAGTTTGGAAAAAACGGATGAATCCGGAATATGAAGGAGACGAAACATAGAATGGAAATAAAACTGTCAGAGAGACTTCTGGCCATTGCCTCTCTGGTGCCGGAGGGAAGTGTGGCGGCAGATGTGGGAACCGATCACGGGTATGTGCCGATCTGGCTGGTGGAAAAGGGAATCTGCCCGTCTGCCATTGCCATGGATGTGAGAAAAGGGCCTCTGGAACGGGCGAAAGACCATGTGAGAGAGGCCGGACTTTCCGGGCGTATTGATCTCAGGCTTTCCGACGGACTGGAGAAACTTTTGCCTGGGGAGGCGGATGCGATTGTTATTGCCGGAATGGGCGGAGGCCTGATGGTGCGGATTCTGGAGGCGGGAGCTGCTGTTTTTGCTTCCTGGGAGGCAGGAAAGCAGCGTCTGATTTTATCGCCCCAGTCGGAACCGGAACTGGTGCGCCATTTTCTGGAAGATCACGGTTTTTCCATTTACCGGGAACGCATGGTAATGGAGGATGGAAAATATTATGTGATCCTGGAAGCAGGGCGCGGAACTATGCGGCTGGAAAGGGATTTTTGTTACATATATGGCCGGTATCTGATCGAAAAAAAGGATCCGGTACTCCGGGCGTATCTTGAACGGGAAAAACGGATGACATTGGAGCTGATAAAAACACTTTCTGACACGATCCGGGCGACAGCGGTTCAGGCTTCCCAGGAGGTTAATGCTGCTGCAGGTATCCGGGGCGGAGAGCGGGCAGTGGAAAGAAAGCGGGAACTGGAAGAAAAATACCGGATGATTGAGGAGGCAGAATATGAAATGCAGTGAGATCATAGAAGTGTTGGAATCGTTGGCCCCCAGGTCCATGGCCTGTGAGTGGGATAACCCTGGTCTCCTGGCCGGGCGTCGAGACAAAGAGGTAAAACGGATTTTTCTGGCTGTGGATGCCACGGATGAAGTGCTGGAGGAAGCCAGAAGAGCAGGGGCGGATCTTCTGATTACCCATCATCCGCTGATTTTCAAACCGCTTACCCGGGTTACGGATGAGGACTTCATCGGGCGGCGAATTTTAAGAATGATTCAGGACGATCTGGCATATTTTGCCATGCATACTAATTTTGATGCAGCGCCTGGATGTATGGGGGAGTTGGCGGGAAAATGTCTTGGCCTGACGGAGCAGCAGATTCTGGAGCCTATGGGAGAGACGAAAGAAGGTGTTCCATATGGAATCGGCACGGTCGGTTTCCTGAAACGTCCCATGACGCTTCGGGAGACGGCGGAGGCGGTAAAGCAGGCCTTCGGCCTGCCATCGGTAACCGTATTTGGAGATTTGAAATCAGAAAAGCATTTGCTTCGGGCGGCAGTCTGCCCCGGTTCCGGAGGCGGAACCATGAAAGAAGCACTGCAAAGCGGGGCCCAGGTTTACATTACCGGTGATATTGGCCATCATGATGGGATTGATGCAGCCGCTCAGGGAATGGCGGTAATTGATGCTGGTCATTATGGAATTGAACATATTTTTACGGAGTTTATGGAGAAATTTCTTCAAAAAAAACTGGGAGACCAGATATCGGTTGTTCGGGAGACGATTCATTTTCCAAATCATGTTGTATGACTGGAGGGGATAGTATGGCGATTGTGACCATTGGTTCGGAACAGAGAGAGTACGCGGTGGGGACGCCCTATGCAGAGATTGTGGGGGATTATGCCGCACAGGTAAAGCATGAGATTCTTCTGGTGTCTGTAAATGGACGGCTTCGGGAACTTCATAAGCGCTTGAAGGGGGACTGTCGGCTGGAATTTATCACAGCAGCTGATAAAGCCGGTCATCTGGCTTATGAGCGCAGCGCTGTTTTTCTGATGCTGAAAGCGTTTTATGATGTGGCGGGGAAAGAAAATGTCAGTAAGCTGACGGTCTGCTTTTCCATGGGAAATGGCCTTTATGTTGAACCGGAAGGGCCTTTGAAACTGGATGCATCTCTTTTGGAGCAGGTAAAGAAAGAGATGAAACGGCTTGTGTCTCTGGATCTTCCGTTGGAAAAACGGAGTGAAAATACGGATGATGCGGTGGAACTGTTCAGCCATCACGGTATGTATGATAAGGAGAAGCTGCTCTATTTTCGCCGGGCCTCCCGGGTAAATATTTACAGCATCGAAAATTTCGAGGATTATTTTTATGGATACATGGTTATGAGTACAGGGTATGTGAAATATTTTGACCTGCAGCCCTATGAAGATGGCTTTGTGCTTCTTCTTCCTTCCCGCCGGGATCCAGAGCGTCTGTCACCCTTCGAACCGAAGAAAAAACTTTATGAGGTGCAGAAGGAATCGGAGCAGTGGGGGAAAAAGCTGGGGGTATTCAATGTGGGTACCCTCAATGAGGCCATTGCCAGGGGACGGATGAATGAACTGATTCTTATGCAGGAAGCACTGCAGGAGAAAAAAATCGGTGATATTGCGGAGCAGATTGCCGGCTCAGGCCGAAAACTGGTGATGATTGCGGGCCCTTCTTCGTCGGGAAAGACAACGTTTTCACATCGCCTTTCCATCCAGCTGAGTGCTCTGGGACTGCGTCCCCACCCCATTGCGGTGGATAACTATTTTGTGAACCGCGTGGACAGTCCGCGGGATGAAAATGGAAATTATGATTATGAGGCGCTGGAGTGTATTGATGTAAAGCAGTTTAATGAGGACATGGAAAAACTCCTTGAAGGAGAACGGGTGGAACTTCCCTATTACAATTTTATCAGCGGCGAGCGGGAATATCAGGGAGATTTCCTGCAGCTGGGAAAAGAGGATATTCTGGTAATCGAGGGAATCCATTGTCTCAATGAAAAACTTTCCCATTCCCTTCCCAAAGAGAGCAAATTTAAGATTTACATCAGCGCTCTGACTCAGCTGAACATTGATGAGCACAACCGGATCCCTTCGGCAGATGGACGTCTGATCCGGCGGATGATCCGGGATGCCAGAACCAGAGGGGCTTCCGCCCAGGCCACCATTCGGATGTGGGATTCTGTCCGGAGAGGAGAGGAAAGAAATATTTTTCCTTATCAGGAGGAGGCGGATGTGATGTTTAATTCTGCCCTGCTCTATGAGCTGGCTGTTTTGAAGCATTACGCAGAACCGCTTTTATACCGGATTCCCAGAGATTCTGCAGAGTATGCGGAGGCCAAACGGCTTTTGAAATTCCTGGATTATTTTCTTGGAGTGGGCACGGAGCTGATTCCTCAGAATTCGATTCTCCGAGAATTTGTGGGCGGAAGCTGTTTCAGGGTATAGTAGACAAACGGAAAAAAATGTGGTAAAGTAAGACGCTGGAAGTAAAGAGCGCGTCTGCGCGTTTTGAGTAAGACAGATGGTCGTAGCTGCAATGGCCGAAAGGCGGCAGATGAGGAAAGTCCGGGCTTCACAGGGCAGGATGCCAGATAACGTCTGGTGGAGGCGACTCCAAGGACAGTGCAACAGAAATGTACCGCCCGGGAGTCGGCAATATGCCGACTCAATCCGGGTAAGGGTGGAAGGGCAGTGTAAGAGACTACCGCCCGGCTGGTAACAGCCGGGGCACATGTAAACCCCATCCGAAGCAAGACCGAACAGGGAGCATAAGGCGGCCCGTCTGCTCCCGGGTAGGTTGCTTGAGCCTGTTGGTGACGGCAGGCCTAGATAGATGACCATCCAACGACATAACCCGGCTTACCGTTTTGCTCAAATATTTCCTATGATATAAAAAGGCGTCCCGAATAAGCGAATTTTTTGATTTGCCTGTTCGGGACGCCTTTTGCATACGTTCTGGCGGTGCTCGCAGGAGACTGCCAGAAGCGGAAAGAAAGGCTATTTAGAATACTTTTCGTCACAATACTGGCAGCGATACACTTCCTGTTCCTCGTCTGCCAGATAGAACACATGAGGGAGCTCCTGTTCAATGGAAGTAATGCAGCGCGGATTTTTGCAGAAAATCACGTTGGTTATTTTCTGCGGCATTTTGACCCGCTTTTTTTCTGCGATTTTTCCGTCCCGGATGATGTTGATGGTAATCCGGTGGTCGATGTACCCCAGGATATCCAGGTTTACCAGATCAAGTCCTCCGTCGATTTTGATAATATCCTTGCGGCCCATCTTTTGGCTTCGGGCATTCTTGATAATGGCGATCTGGCAATCCAGTTTGTCCAGTCCCAGTTTTTGATAGATATCCATGCTTCGGCCGGCCTGGATGTGATCCAGCACGATCCCTTCATTTAATCCGCTGATATTTAACATGGCTTTTCCACCTCCAGTAATGTCATGATCAGGGCCATACGCACATAGACGCCGTACTGAACCTGCTTAAAGTACGCAGCACGGGGATCCTTGTCCACCTCCACGGAGATTTCATTGACCCGGGGAAGCGGATGAAGAACGAACATATCCTCTTTTGCCAGACGCATTTTGGACGGATCCAGAATATAGCAGTCCTTCATGCGGATGTAGTCCTCTTCGTTAAAGAAACGTTCTCTCTGAACGCGGGTCATGTAGAGAATATCCAACTCCGGCATGGCGTCGTCCAGGTTTTCCACCTCGCGATATTCAATACCGCGGGAATCCAGAAGATCTTCTTTGATATAATCCGGAACACGCAGCTCTGGCGGGGAGATGAGGACAAATCGAATTCCTTCGTACCGGGCCAGAGCGTTGATCAGAGAGTGGACCGTGCGGCCAAATTTCAGGTCGCCGCAGAGTCCCACCGTCATATTTCCCAGGCGGCCTTTCAGGGAACGGATCGTCATCAGATCTGTCAGAGTCTGGGTCGGGTGCTGGTGGCCGCCGTCACCGGCGTTGATCACCGGAATTTCAGAGTGAAGGGAGGCAACCATAGGGGCGCCCTCCTTGGGATGGCGCATGGCGCATATATCGGCAAAGCAGGAAACGACACGGATCGTATCGGAAACGCTCTCGCCTTTGGCAGCGGAGCTGGAATCCGCCGATGAAAAGCCAAGAACACTGCCGCCCAGATTCAGCATGGCAGCTTCAAAGCTTAAACGGGTCCGTGTACTGGGCTCATAAAACAGAGTAGCAATTTTTTTTCCGTCGCAGACATGGGCGTACTTCTTGGGGTTAGCCTCAATGTCAGAGGCCAGATCCAGAAGTGCGTCGATTTCTTCCACAGAAAAATCCAGTGGATTCAGTAAATGTCTCATTTCATTCTCCTTTGTCCTCTTAGTTTTGAAGAATCATAACGGCTCAGGAAAGCTGTCTGTCCCGGCCATTACCGAGAATATTATATAGCATTTCGGATATAATTGCCACCGGTTTTAAAAAAGTTCTTTTCAGGGGGCTATGAGTAATGGGTAAGGTAAGAAAAGTGTAAGGAACTTTAAGAAAAAGAAGGGTAGGAGTTTGGGGGCGTGTTATGTATAATAGAATAGCAGAAGGAGATAGGACTGCAAATATCCGATGGAGGAAGTTCGATGGCGAATGAAAAGATCCCTGTCATACAGGTTAAAGATTTATATAAGATTTACCGGGTCGGGGAGACCAGGGTGCATGCTTTGAATGGCGTGGATTTTACCATGTACCGCGGCGAATTCTGTGCCATCGTGGGAACTTCGGGATCGGGAAAGTCGACGCTTCTGAATATGCTGGCCGGCCTGGAAAAACCAACAAAGGGTGAGATTGTCATAGGGGGCAGTCATATTGAAAAGCTGAGCGAGGATCAGCTGGTGGCCTTTCGCCGGGAGAAGGTTGGCTTTATTTTTCAGGCCTACAACCTCCTGGGAACTATGAATGCAGTGGAAAATGTAGCGCTTCCGCTGTCTTTTCGCGGGATGGCAAAGAAAAAGAGGCTGGATCTGGCCAGAAAGTACCTGAAGCTGGTGGGACTTGAAAAAGTGGAAGATCATATGCCCAATCAGATGTCCGGCGGACAGCAGCAGCGAGTGGGAATTGCCAGGGCGCTGGTGGTCCGGCCGGAGATTATATTTGCCGATGAGCCGACGGGAAACCTGGATTCCCACACTACGATGGATGTGCTGAAACTGATGCAGAAAATCGTGCGGGAACAGAATCAGACGCTGGTCATGGTAACCCACGATAACTATCTGGCAACCTATGCGGATCGTATTTTCCATATTATAGATGGAAAGATTGTAAAAATAGAAGAGAACCGCCACAGAGGCGGGGAAATGGACAGGGAGGAACGGAAGGTATGAAAAACTGGAGAAAGTGGCCGCTGATGGCGCTGCTGATTGCGACGCTGGTGCTGGCGGGGACGAGAACCGCCCAGGCAGAAATGTTGGATATGACCACATTCAATGAAGACCGGGTTACGGTCAACAAGGTTCCCCGTGGAAAGGCGGGAGGAAAGATATCCATCAAGATGACGATTCACAATCGCGCAGAAAAAGGTGACAATGATCTGGAGACGATCCGCCTGGCCAATGCCTATGAGTACGAGAGGATCATGGAGCAGCAGTTTGGCGAGGGCAGCGAGGAAGACGAGGCAGAGATGATCTGGTACGACAAGTCCTTCCCCTTTGAGGCGGATTCTTCCACCTTTAAGGAAAAGGAAATCAATGTCAAACCGGGAACTTCCAAATCTGTCACGCTCAGCTACAAACTGCGCCGGGATTTACAGGCTGGCTATTATCAGGCCTTTTTCATCATCGACGGCATGGAGGCGGGCGTCAATATCTGGGTCTCTGCCTATGACGGCTCTTCCACGGAGGAGGACGACACAGACAGCCTTGACTATGATTTTTCCATTGGCGACGGCCAGCTGACGCCTTATACGTCCTATGGCCAGGTGATGGATTTTGGCGTAAATCTGACCAATGTCGGCCTGAAACCCGTATTCGATGTGCGGTTTGATATGCAGGTGGATGCGGATGTGACGAAATTCCCCTTCGAGATCAATGAGGGGAATTACGGCAGGAAGCTGGGCGATATGGCTCCGGGACAGGTGGCGGTGGCTCCCTATTCCATGCGGGTCAGAGAAGACGTGAAATCCGGCTTTTTCCCGATCCACTACCTGGTTACATACCGGGAGGAGCCGGGCGGAGAGTTTTCGGAACCGATTGATCTGGTGTTTTATGTGCGGGTAAAAGGCGAGGACGACGATGAACTTTCAGCAGACGCCGGAGAGCAGGAGCGGACAAAGGCGCGTATTATTGTAGACAGCTTTGAGACAGTTCCAGCGGAAATCTATGCGGGCCAGCCTTTTGAACTGAAGGTGCGGATGAAAAATGCTTCATCCGGGGTGAATGCCACCAATATTATGTTTACCTTTGCTTCCGAGGAGGTAGAGAACAGCCCGGTATTCACTTCCGATACTGGCTCCACCTCGGTGGTAGTAAATAGCCTGGCACCGGGAGGCGTCGCAGAACTTTCCATGATTTTTAAGCCTTCGCCTACAGCGGAACAGAAATCCTACCGGATGACGATTCAGGAGCAGTATGACAGTCCGGAATTTAAAAATGCAAAAGAGGAGGTAAAGATTTCTCTTCCGGTTAAGCAGCAGCCGAGACTGAATACCAGCACCATTGAAGTCATGCCGGATAGCATTGATGTGGGAACGGAGACAAACGTCATGTTCGGAATCAATAATACAGGAAAAGTCCTTCTTTACAATGTCATGGCCCGGTTTGAGGCGGATTCCATTCAGACGGTGGATGCCTACGTGGGAAATATCAAGCCTGGGGAGACGGGAAACGTGGATGCCATGATAACGGGCACAGCTCCCACCATGGATGATGGGAAAGTGAAGATCGTGATTTCTTACGAGGATGAAAACGGGAACGTCACAGAAGTGGAAAAAGAAATGATGCTGTTTGTCAATGAGGGAATGGATGCTATGGCAGTGCCGGAGGATATGGGAGAAGATATGGGGGGCATGGAGGAAGAACCGGGCGGCTTTTCAGGGGCCGCAAAAATCCTGTTTCCCCTGCTGGCTGTTGCCGCCATTGGCGCGGGAACTGTTTTAATCATCCGGAAAAAGAAAAAAGCGCAGAAGCATGAGGAGGAACTGGAAGCAGAGCTGGAAGAAGAACTCAGCCAGCTGGACGAAACACTGGAGGATGATGAACGGGAGACGGAGCATGAAATTTAGTGATCTGGTAGCGATGAGCGTGAACAATCTGCTTCGCAGAAAGCTGAGGACGTTTCTGACGGTTCTTGGCGTAACCATCGGAACGGCATCCATTGTGGTCATGATCTCCATCGGAATCGGCCTGAAGGAATTTACCATGAACCAGTATGCTTCTTCCGGAAGCCTTACTGCGGTGGAGGTTTATAATTATTCGGATGGCATGGGAGGCGATAAGGTAAACCCGGAGGATTCCTTCATGACTGACGAAACCATGAAAAAGTTTGAGGCGATCCCCCATGTAACCAGCGCCTATCCGGATCTGAATCTTGGGGTTATCATGCGCCAGGGGGTGTATGAGGGAAATGTGCAGCTCCATGGAATCCCCCTGGCGGCCATGCAGTCGATTCCGTTGGCGGAGGGAAAGCTTCCGGATGAGGGAACAAGAGATCTGGAACTGGTAATTGGAAACATGGTGGCGCAGAACTTTTACAATTCCAAAACGGGAAAAGGGTTCTGGGAAACCGGGGAGATGCCGGATGTGGATTTTATGAACCGGCCGGTCTTTACCATCTTTGACACCAATGCATATTACCAGTCCCAGATGCCGTCTGGCGGAGACGGGGAGGCAGTAAGAGCGCCAAAAAAATATATGCTGAAAGCAGCAGGACTGGTGGAAGGCGGAGATCAGTGGAATGAATACAGCTACGGCGTGTATGTGGATCTGGAAAAGCTGAAGACACAGCTGAAGCAGATTTTCAAGAAGAATCCCATTCCGGGCCAGCCCACCAATAAGAAGGGAAAACCCTATAATTACTTTATTTACAACGAGGCCACCGTCAATGTAGACGACATGGACCATGTGGTGGAGGTGCAGAAGGCGATCAACGATATGGGATATGAGGCCACCAGCCAGATGGAGTGGCTTCAGCAGTCCCAGGAGCAGTCCAATATGGTACAGGCAGCTTTGGGTGGGATTGGAGCAGTGTCTCTGTTTGTGGCGGCCATCGGAATCGCCAATACTATGATGATGTCGATTTATGAGAGGACCAAGGAGATCGGTGTTTTAAAGGTGTTGGGCTGTGCCATGAATAATATTCGCAGTATGTTCCTTATTGAGGCAGGATTTATCGGGTTCGCAGGAGGAATCATCGGCGTTATTTTGAGCTTTATTGTTTCATTTCTGATCAACCGGTTTCTGGCAGCCATGTTTCTCTATGGTATGGAAGGAAAACTTTCTGTCATTCCGCTGTGGCTGGCGCTTCCATCTGTGTTTTTTGCCGTGCTGATTGGTATGGCAGCAGGATTTTTCCCGGCAGTGCGGGCCATGAAGCTGAGTCCCCTGGCTGCGATTCGAAATGAATAGGGCGACCGGCTTTTGGGGCAATCTTCGGATTACTTTACGGATAATGACTCGGAATTGAAACCAGGAGATGCGATCGCCAGTGAATTTGACTCATACCGTGATGAGCAATACGATAATTACAAAGTTTATTTGACCGGAACGAGATGACAGAAGAAAAGGGCCGTGGCAGCATAGATGAGTGACCATCTGTGGAGCCGCGGTTTTTTTATTCGCTCCGCGAGGATCGCCATGGGGCGGAAAAAAGAAGGGAGTGCATTGGGTAAATATGCATAAAAAACGATTTTAATGCATAAAAATATGATTTTAAAGAAAAAAAGTTAATAAAAATGCAAAAAAGGTATTGCATATTTGGAAACAGAGAGTTATAATCAGGCTAATTTCACGAGGAAAGAAAATCCAGTGTAAAAAAGAGACAGAAAATTGGAGGATGAAAAAATGGCAAAGAAATATAATAAAATTGTACTTGCATATTCAGGCGGTCTGGATACATCAGTCCTGATCCCGTGGCTGAAGGAAAATTATGGATGTGAGGTGGTTGCAGTATCTGCTGACGTAGGCCAGGGTACGGAGCTGGACGGCCTGGAGGAAAAGGCGCTGAAGACTGGCGCTTCCAAGCTTTACATCGAAGATTTAAAGAAAGAATTTGTGGAAGATTACATTATCCCCACGGTAAAGGCCGGCGCTGCATACGAGCATTACCTTCTGGGAACTTCCTTTGCACGTCCCATTATTGCCAAGAGGATTGTGGAGATTGCCAAGAAAGAGGGCGCAGATGCCATCTGCCACGGCTGCACCGGAAAGGGAAATGATCAGGTTCGTTTCGAACTGGCGATTAAGGCATTTGCACCGCAGATGGATGTGATTGCTCCCTGGCGCTTCTGGGAGCTGAATTCCCGTGAAAAAGAGATTGCCTATGCGGAGGCTCATAATATTCCGCTGAAAATCACGAAAGAAACGAATTATTCCAAAGATAAAAACTTATGGCACTTGTCCCATGAGGGACTGGACCTGGAGGATCCGGCCAATGAGGCGCCTCTGAATAAAGAGGGTTTTCTGGAGCTTGGAGTTTCTCCGGAGCAGGCTCCGGATAAGCCAACCTACGTGACGATTCATTTTGAGAAGGGCGTTCCCACCAGCGTGGATGGCAAAGAGATGGACTGCCAGTCCGTCATCGAGACTCTGAATAAGCTGGGCGGCGAGAACGGCTGCGGGATTTTGGATGTGGTAGAAAACCGTCTGGTCGGCATGAAGAGCCGCGGCGTGTATGAGACGCCAGGCGGAACTATCCTGTATGCAGCACATGAAAAATTGGAAGAGATCACACTGGATAAAGAGACTCAGCATTACAAACAGCAGCTGGCGCTGAAATTTGCGGATCTGGTGTACAACGGACAGTGGTATACGCCGCTTCGCAAGGCCATGAGCGCGTTTGTAGATTCCACCCAGGAGACGGTAACCGGCGATGTGAAACTGAAGCTTTACAAGGGCAATATTATCCCTGCTTCCGTGACATCTCCATACAGCCTCTACTCGGCTGATATGGCTACCTTTGATGAGGATGACTGCTACGATCAGGCAGATTCTGCCGGATTTATCAACCTGTTCGGCCTTCCCTTAAAGGTTCGCGCCCTGAATGACCAGGCGCTGGCAGCCAAGACGGGACAGCATTTCCCGACTGTGGAATAAGGATCAAAAAACTGGATATAAAAGAGACAAGCAAGCAGGCCATTGGGAGCTTCGGCGAAGGCCGTCCCAATGGCCGCTGCATTTAAGACAGAGAAAGAAGAGGAGAGAAAAGTGGCAAAGCTGTGGGCAGGACGTTTTGGAAAAGAAACGGATCAGGAGGTAAATGATTTTAATTCTTCCATTTCATTTGATTGCCGCCTTTATAAAGAGGATATTACCGGCTCCATGGCCCATGCGGCCATGCTGGGGAAGCAGGGAATCATTGCGAAAGAAGAGTCAGAGAAAATTATTGAAGGGTTAAAGGGAATTCTGGCAGATATCGAGGCAGGAAAAATCGAGTTTTCCCAGGATTACGAGGATATTCACATGAATGTGGAGCAGATCCTCACAGAGCGCATCGGGGATGCGGGAAAGCGGCTTCACACCGCCCGCTCCAGGAATGACCAGGTGGCTTTGGATATGCGTCTTTACGTGAAAAAGGAAATTGTTGCCATCAAAAAGCTCATTCTGGATTTTATGGAGGCACTGTGTGAGAGTGCGTCGGCCAACCTGGAGACGGTTATGCCCGGTTATACCCACCTTCAGCGGGCACAGCCAGTAACCTTTGGCCATTATATGATGGCTTACGCCAATATGATGCGGCGGGATGTGATCCGTCTGGAAAATTGCCTGGCCGGTATGGACGATATGCCGCTGGGTTCCGGCGCGCTGGCATCCACCACCTACCCCATTGACCGGGATTTTGTGAGACAGCAGCTGGGGTTTGCAAGGATTACAGAGAATTCTCTGGACGGTGTTTCAGACCGGGATTACTGCATTGAGCTGACCAGCGCCCTTTCCATTCTGATGATGCACCTTTCCCGTTTTTCGGAAGAAATCATCGCCTGGTGTTCCTGGGAGTTCAAATTCGTGGAATTGGACGATGCCTTTTCCACCGGCTCGTCCATCATGCCCCAGAAGAAAAATCCCGATGTCTGCGAACTGATCCGTGGAAAGACAGGCCGGGTATACGGCGATCTGATGACGCTTTTAACCATGTTAAAGGGAATCCCTCTGGCATATAACAAGGATATGCAGGAAGATAAAGAGGCTGTGTTTGACGCCATTGACACCGTAAAACAGTGCCTGCGGGTATTGACTCCCATGTTTGCAACCATGCAGGTGTTAAAGGATAATATGAAGAAAGCGGCGCTTCGCGGTTTTATCAATGCCACAGACTGTGCCGACTATCTGACGAAAAAGGGAATGCCGTTCCGGGATGCTTACAAGACGGTGGGCCAGCTGGTGGCTTACTGTGTGAAAATGGATAAGTCTCTGGCGGATCTTACTCTGGAAGAATATAAGGCTCATTCTCAGGTGTTTGAACAGGATGTCTATGAGGCTACATCCCTGGAAACGTGTGTGCGGGGAAGAAAGGTACCGGGCGGCCCGGCTCCGGAAGAGGTGACGCGTCAGATCGAGTCCATCAAAAGGTTTATTGCGAGGGGATAAGGATGGGAAAACCGAAGGTATATATAGACGGAAAAGAAGGAACCACAGGCCTTCAGATTTACGACCGGCTGGCCAGCCGGGAGGATATTGAGCTTCTTTTGATTGAGGAAGAAAAAAGGAAGGATATGGCGGAACGGAAAAAGCTGATCAATCAGGCAGATATCGTATTTTTATGCCTGCCGGATGCGGCGGCTGTGGAAGCGGTCTCTCTGGTGGAAAATCCGGATACGCGTTTGATTGATGCTTCAACGGCACATCGGACGGCAGCAGGGTGGGACTACGGAATGCCTGAGCTTTCAGCCGGGCATCGGGAACGGATCTGCGTTTCCGGGAGAGTAGCCAATCCAGGATGCCACGCCACCGGTTTTATCACATCCGTATATCCGCTGGTGGCCAGCGGCATCCTTCCGGCTGAATATCCGCTGACCGTATTTTCCCTGACCGGGTATTCCGGAGGCGGGAAGAAGATGATCGCCCAGTATGAGGGGCCGGATAAACCGGATAGTTTTCTTGCTCCTCGGATTTACGGTCTGAACTTGAAACACAAGCATCTTCCAGAGATGCAGAAAATCTGCGGTCTTACTGCGGCACCGGTATTCTGTCCGGTGGTGGATGATTATTATAAGGGAATGGCTGTCACGGTTATGCTGCAGAATCGTCTGCTGCCCGGTCAGCCTTCGGCGCAGGAGATCTGGGAGGCACTGGCGGGATGGTACGAGGGACAGAGGGTAATCCGGGTTCATCCCTTTGGCTGCGATGGAATGATCTCGGCAGCAGATCTGGCAGGTCGTGACTGTCTGGAGCTGATTGTAAATGGTCATGAGGATCAGACCATTGTGACGGCTCTGTTTGACAACCTGGGGAAAGGGGCGTCGGGAGCTGCCGTACAGAATATGAACCTGATGCTGGGTTTTGAGGAAACCAGAGGATTGCATCTTTAAATGAAAGAGGGACAAGGAGGAATGTCCATATGAAAATAATCGAGGGCGGCGTTTGTGCCGCAAAAGGATTTAAAGCAGGAGCCATGCGCTGCGGAATTCGGAAATCTCAGACCAAGAAGGATCTGGCGATGATCCGTTCTGACTGCCTCTGTAATGCGGCGGCCGTATACACCACCAACCGGGTCAAGGCATCTCCGGTGCTTTTGACAAAAGAGCATCTGGCAGACGGAAAGGCCCAGGCCGTGATCATCAATTCCGGTAACGCCAATGCATGCGCGCCCTTTGGGATGGAAAATGCCAGAAGAGAGGGAATGGCGGCGGCCCGCGCCCTGGATGTGGCAGAGGAAAATGTGGTAGTGGCTTCCACGGGGATTATCGGCCAGACCCTTCCGGTAGAGGTCATTGAAACCCATGCGCCGGAGATGGAAATGAAATATGATAACTCTCTGGTTGCAGCGGAAGCAATCATGACGACGGATACGAAAGTAAAGACCTTTGCCGTGGAATTTGAGGCCGGTGGGCAGGTTTGCCATATGGGTGGAATCTGCAAAGGATCCGGTATGATTCACCCCAATATGGGAACCATGCTCTGCTTTATTACGACAGACTGTGCTATTTCTTCGGAAATGATGCAGAAAGCCCTGCTGTTCCATGTGGCAAAAACCTTCAACCGCGTTACGGTAGACGGGGATACCTCCACCAATGACATGTGTGTGGTCATGGCAAACGGCATGGCGGGAAATCAGGAGATAACAGAAGAGAATGAGGCCTATGAGGCTTACGGTGAGGCGCTTCACGCAGTCATGGAGGATCTGGCCCGCAAGATTGCAGGGGACGGAGAGGGTGCCAGCAGGCTTGTGACATGCACGGTAACGGGGGCTGTGGATGAAGGAGCGGCGGAAACTTTGGCAAAATCCATTGCGTCTTCTTCCCTGACGAAGGCGGCCATGTTCGGCTCTGATGCAAACTGGGGGCGTGTGCTCTGTGCCATGGGATACTCGGGAGCACCCTTTAATACGGAGGCGGTTCAGGTAGAGTTTGCGTCAAAAGAAGGCTGCATTTCTGTATGCGAGGAAGGACGCGGCCTGGAGTTTGACGAGGATCTGGCAAAGAAGATTCTGAGCCAGGAGGAAGTGGAAATCCGAGTTTCTTTAAAAGAAGGCGACGGCGAAGCAACCTGCTGGGGCTGCGATCTGACCTATGATTACGTGAAGATAAATGGAGATTACCGGTCATGATGAATTTAGATCCAAAACTGAAAGCCGGGATCCTGGTGGAGGCGCTTCCGTATATCCAGGAGTACACCGGAAAGATTGTAGTGGTAAAATACGGCGGAAACGCCATGATAAATGAAGAACTGAAAGCGGCCGTGATCCAGGATATTGTTCTTCTGAACCTGGTTGGGATCAAGGTGGTCCTGGTCCACGGAGGTGGCCCGGAGATTTCTGAAATGCTCAAAAAGATCGGAAAGGAATCGAAATTTGTCAAGGGACTGCGCTATACAGACGAGGAAACCATGGATATTGTCCAGATGATCCTCTGCGGCAAGGTAAACAAAAACCTGGTTCGCCTTCTGGAAAAGGAGGGCGGCCGCGGAGTGGGACTGGGCGGTATGGACGGCGGTCTGTTTCAGGCGGTGCGTCTTAGGGATCCGGACGGAACGGATTATGGCTACGTGGGCGATATCGTAGGAGTCAATGAAAAGGTTGTGCTGGACGCTCTGGAGGAAGGCTATATTCCAGTGGTGTCTTCGGTGGCAGCCGGTGTGGATGATGATACCTGCTACAATATCAATGCGGATACAGCGGCTGAGAAACTGGCAGTGGCTCTGAAGGCCAAAAAGCTGATTCTTCTGACGGATGTATGCGGTCTGATGCGCGTTCCGGGGGATGATACTACGTTGATTCCAAAGCTGAAGGTGTCGGAGGTTCCGCCTCTTGTGAAGGCCGGCGTGATTTCCGGCGGTATGATTCCCAAGGTGGACTGCTGTGTGGAGGCAATCCGTCAGGGAGTGGAGAGAGCCAATATTCAGGATGGCCGGGTTCCTCACTCGATTCTGATCGAGATCCTGAGCCGGGACGGCGTGGGAACCATGTTTTCATAAAGATGGGAGGAAACGATATGACATATGAAGAGATCAAGCAGCAGGAGGAGACGTACCTGATGCATACTTACGACCGTTTTCCCATTGCCCTGGAGCGGGGAGACGGCGCCACGCTCTGGGACAGTGAGGGGCGCTCTTACATAGATATGACTTCCGGGATCGGTGTCAACAGCCTGGGGCATCATAATAAGGCTCTTTTGGAGGCCATAAACGGCCAGGCAGAAAAACTTCTCCACGCCTGCAATCTTTATTACACGGAACCCATGGTAAAGGTGGCTAAGAGCCTGGTGTGTGCCACAGGAATGGGCAAGGTGTTCTTCGCCAACTCCGGGGCTGAGGCCAATGAGGGAATGATCAAGCTTGCCAGAAAGTATTCCTTTGATAAATACGGCGAAGGCCGCAGCCGGATCCTAACCTTAAAGCAGTCCTTTCACGGGCGGACGGTTACGACGCTGAAGGCCACCGGCCAGGATAAATTCCATCAGTATTTTTTCCCCTTCACAGAGGGGTTTGACTATGTGACGCCTGGAAATATGGAGGAGATGACAGAAAAGCTGGATGATTCTGTCTGCGGCGTCATGATGGAAATGATCCAGGGAGAGGGAGGCGTCCTGCCGCTGGATCCAGAGTTTGTGAAACAGACAGCGGCAATCTGCAAAGAGAAGGATATTCTCCTACTGGTCGACGAGGTTCAGACGGGGATCGGCCGCACTGGCTCCCTGTTCTGCTATGAGCAGTATGGAATTCAGCCGGATGTGGTTGCCATGGCAAAGGGACTGGGCGGCGGCGTTCCCATCGGAGCGGTAATGGCCTCGAAGAAATGTGCGGATGTGCTGGGAGCCGGTACACACGGCACCACATTCGGAGGAAACCCTTTGTGCTGTGCGGCGGCTGAGGCTGTGCTTTCCACCGTTAATACGCCGGAATTTCTGGCTTCTGTAAAAGAAAAGGGAGAATACCTGAAAGAGCAGATCCTTGGCATGAATTCCGATCTGGTAAAAGGAGTCCGGGGAATGGGACTGATGCTGGGCATCGCGGTGGATCCTGAAAAGCGGGCTGGCCTGGTTCACAGTCTGATGGAGAAGAGAGTTCTCGTCCTGACTGCAGGCGCGGATACCATCCGCCTGCTTCCGCCTCTGGTGATTACAAGGGAAGAGATGGATACAGCCATACAGGCTATGAAGGAGGTATTTGAGAGATGAACCATTTATTAAAGCTTTTAGACTGCACGCCGGAGGAAATTTCTTCCATTCTGGATCTGGCGGATCAGCTGAAATATGAGAGAAAACACGGGATTGCCCACCGCCATCTGGAGGGAAAATCGGTGGGACTGATTTTTCAGAAATCGTCCACCAGAACCCGTGTTTCCTTTGAGACCGGAATTTTCCAGTTGGGCGGACAGCCGCTGTTTCTGTCATCCAGAGATCTTCAGATCGGCCGCGGAGAGCCGGTGCAGGACACAGCCAGGGTTCTTTCACGGTACCTGAATGGAATCATGATCCGCACCTATGAGCAGAAAGAGGTGGAAGATCTGGCAAAGTACGGCTCGATTCCGATTATTAATGGTTTAACGGATTTCTGCCATCCCTGTCAGGTTCTGGCGGATCTGATGACGATCCGTGAGAAATTCGGTGTTCTGACGGGATTGAAACTCTGCTACATTGGAGATGGCAACAACATGGCAAACTCGCTGATTGTAGGAGGACTGAAGTCAGAGATGGGCGTGTCTGTGGCCACACCGGAAGGCTACCGTCCAGCCAGGGAGGTACTGGACTTTGCTTCCGGTTTCGACACGTTCTCTCTTACCGATGATCCCATGAAAGCAGCAGAAAATGCAGATATCATTATTACGGATACCTGGGCATCCATGGGTCAGGAGGCGGAAAAGGAAGTCCGCATGAAGGCATTCCAGGGATACCAGGTCAATGATGAACTGATGGCAGCGGCCCGGCCTGGCGCCATGGTGCAGCACTGTCTGCCGGCATACCGCGGACAGGAGATTACGGAAAAGGTGTTCGAGGAACATGCAGACGAGATCTTTGAGGAGGCGGAAAACCGCCTTCATGCCCAGAAGGCCGTGATGGTCACGCTGATGAAAGACAGGTAAACGTTCCCGAAGGATCATTCCCAGATTCTTCTTGCGGCGTGGCCGGTGCCATGGTATGATAGAGCAGATTTACATAGAATCTGAAAACGCTTATATAGGGCAGGAAGAAGAAAAGAGGAAAGAAAATGACAGGAGAAGAGAAAGAGTTTCGCGTGGCGAAGGCGCTGGAAAATCATAAAAAGGGTTACAATTGTGCCCAGTCGGTGGTCTGTGCCTTCGCGGATCAGACAAACCTGGATGAAAAGACACTGTTTTGTGTGACCGAGGGGATGGGACTCGGAATGGGCGGTATGGAAGGAACCTGTGGCGCCATTGCGGCAGCGGCTGTTTTGGCGGGATTGAAGGACAGCACAGGGAATCTGGAAAAGCCGGACTCCAAGGGAGTAACTTACAAGGACGCCCGGTTCTGCCTGGCACAGTTTAAGGAAAAAAATGAAAGCGTAGTGTGCCGGGATCTGAAAGGGGTGGAGACAGGAAGGGTACTCCGATCCTGTGATGGCTGTATTGCGGATGCAGTGGAGATTATCGCAAAAGAGCTGTTTTAGATAACTGTTTTGGATGTGGAATGTGAAAGAGGGAGATCGATGAGAGATCATCGGTTTCCCTTTTTATTGCATAGGAAATTACTTTCTATGCAATAAAAAAACGCTCCGCGGGGATCGCCATGCGGCGGAGAGGAATTTTGTCGCAAAAGCGACCCGCCGCAGGCGGAGAAGCTCGCGGGCGAGCTGCAAAATAGGCGGTGTGAAAAGTGTAAAAGCACTTTGACTCTGAAGTCTGCATAGGATAGAGTAATGTAGCTTTGAGGTAGCTTTCTTTGAAAACATTTCCGAAACCACTGACGGCCGGCGAAGAGCAGGAGTATCTGAAACGCTGCAAAGAGGGCGATGAAGATGCCAGAGCCATACTGATAGAACGAAATTTGAGACTGGTTGCGCATGTGATAAAAAAATACCAGTATACCGGGTATGATCCGGAGGATCTTCTGTCAGTCGGAACCATTGGCCTCATAAAAGCGGTAAATACGTTTCGAGTAGACCGGGGGTCCAGACTGGCTACGTATGCTGCAAAGTGTGTAGAGAATGAAATCCTGATGATGTTTCGAGCCGGAAAGAAGCATGCAAGAGATGTCTCATTGTATGATCCCATCGGGGTAGACAAGGACGGAGAAACGATTCACTTAATTGATGTATTGGAAGCAGAGGAAAAAGAGGTTCTGGAGCGGATGATCCGAAATCAGGATGTGGAAGAGCTTTATAAAGCCTATGAAGCGTGTCTGAAAGATACAGAGAAATTGGTACTTCGGGAACGGTATGGACTGTTTGGAGAGCGGGAGAGAACCCAGAGAGAAATTGCGGGACAGCTGGGGATTTCCAGATCCTATGTATCCCGCATTGAAAAAAAGGCCCTGGGGAAGATTCGAGCCAGTTTTGAGGCACAGGAGCAGCATGGGGATTCACAGGGAAAATAGTTTTAATTTTATCAAAGAAAAAGGTGCTCCGCGAGAATCGCCATGCGGCGGAGAGGGATTTTGTCGCAGAAGCGCCCCGCCGCAGGCGGAGAAGCTCGCGGGCGAGCTTCTTTCTTATGAATATTTCTGCTTTCTGTGGAGCAGTATCTTCCAATGGCGGTCAGATTGGCTTATGCGTTTCTGTATCCGTCCGGATTGGAGGACTGCCATCTCCAGGAATCGGCACACATTTCTTCAATTCCGTACTTTGCTTCCCAGTCCAGCTCTCGTTTTGCCTTGGAGGCATCTGAGTAGCAGGTGGCGATATCGCCGGCACGGCGCGGTTTCATTTCATAGGGTATCGGTTTCCCACAGGCCTTTTCGTAGGCTTTTACCACATCCAGGACACTGTAACCCTTTCCGGTGCCCAGGTTATAGACGGACACGGCTGGTGTATCCTCCAGCTTTTTCAGGGCTTTTACATGGCCAATGGCAAGATCGACAACGTGAATATAATCGCGTACGCCAGTTCCATCGTGGGTAGGGTAGTCGTTTCCAAAGACGCCGAGGCGCTCCAGTTTGCCCACTGCCACCTGAGCAATATAGGGAACCAGATTGTTGGGGATGCCTTTTGGGTCCTCACCAATCAGGCCGCTCTGATGGGCACCAATGGGATTGAAGTAGCGAAGGAGGACAACATTCCATTCTGGATCCGCCACATGAAAATCAGTGAGAATCTGCTCCAGCATCCCCTTAGTCTGTCCGTAGGGGTTTGTAATTACGCCTTTGGGGCATTCCTCTGTAATGGGAATAATGGCCGGATCGCCGTATACGGTGGCGGAAGAGCTGAAGATAATCTTTTTAACGCCGTGGCTGCGCATGACATCGCAGAGGATCAGGGTTCCTGTAATATTATTGTGATAGTATTCCAGGGGTTTAGCCACGGATTCGCCGACTGCCTTTAGGCCGGCAAAATGAATGACAGATTCGATGGATTCTTTCTCAAAAATTTCTTCTACGGCCGGTCGGTCCAGCATATCTGCTTTATAAAAAGTAACCTTTTTCCCCGTAATCTGTTCGACACGGTGGAGTGCCTCTTCGCTGGAATTATAAAGGTTGTCCATCACAACCACATCGTATCCGGCATTGAGAAGTTCCACACAGGTATGACTTCCGATGTAGCCAGCTCCGCCTGTTACCAAAATTGCCATAATAACGTCCTCCTTCATACAAGTTGTGTTCTTATCTTATTATAGCGGTGGCCCTTCGGGAATACAATTCGAAATATTGTGAATTGTTATCGAATTTATTGTATATACGATTGCCGCTGCTGTATCAACCGCCGCAGCAATGATGTGGTGCAAACCTCCTTTACGCCGGAGGCCTGGAGCTGTTCTCCCATTATATAGGAAAGAACGGAAATATTTCGGTTCCGGTCTTTTATGACAAAATTTCGGTCAAAAAATTAAGAATTGGAAAATGGAAAAATAAAGTAAAAACAGGAAAAAAACGGGATATTCTTACGATTTCTTTCGTTTTTCATAATGCCGCAGGGATTTTTTTAGTGAATGTTAATGATTCGTTCATATTTTAGACACAAATTGTTCTTATTATATTCACAGTACCAGATAGGTACAAAACATAAATCGTATGTTTAAAAAGAGGAGATGCAATTATGAAAAAGAATTTTACAAAGACAGCAGCAGTTTTAATGATGAGCGCAATGGTAGCAGCTTCTGCTCTGACCGCTTGTGGTGGTGGTGAGGCAGAGACGACTGCAGCAGCTACAGAGGCTGTAACAGAGGCAGAGACCGAAGCAGCTGAGTCTGTAGAGGAGACTGAGGCAGCTGAGTCTGAGGCAGAGACCGAGGCAGCTGAGAGCGAAGCAGCTGAGTCTGAGGCAGAGACCGAGGCAGCTGAGTCTGTAGAGGAGACGGAAGCAGAGGCTGAGGCTGAAGAGGAGACCGAGGCAGCTGCTGAGTCCGAGTCCGCAGCTCAGTAATAGAGTGATTGTAAGAAATCTGTAAGAGACAGCTGGTTGACTTCCAGCTGTCTCTTTTTTATACTAAGTGTATTAGAAGAACTAATACACTTAGTTCGTTTAAAACAGTTTGTGGAAAGGAAAGAAGGAGGCGCATATGATTCTCATTGATTACAAAGACCGGCGCCCCATCTATGAGCAGGTGGCGGAAAAGCTGTCGGATCTGATGGTTAGAGGGATTCTGGAGCAGAACAGTCAGCTTCCCTCCGTTCGCAGCCTGGCAACCGAATTGTCGATTAACCCGAATACCATTCAGCGAGCCTATGCCCAGCTGGAGCGTCAGGGATATATCTATTCGGTAAAAGGACGGGGCAGCTTTGTGGCGGAGAACAATCAGATTCGGGCGCAGAAAAAACAGGAGGTTTTTCGAAATCTCCGTCTTCTGACAGGGGAAGCCCGGAGTGCGGGGATTACGATGCTGGAATTTCAGGAGCGTGTGATCCAATTTTATGGAAATGCGGGAGGAGGAGACGACGATGATAGAAGCATTGGGCCTGACGAAACGATTTCATGATATTACGGCCGTAGATCATATAAGTGCGGAGATTCGGGAGGGTTGTGTGTTTGGCCTGATCGGAACCAACGGAGCCGGCAAAAGCACATTTTTACGTTTGGCTGCTGGAATTTTACGGCCGGATGAGGGGCATATACGTTTGGATGGAGAGGATGTGTTTGAGAATCCAAAGGTAAAATCGCGTTTTTTCTATATATCGGATGAACCGTTTTTTCTCACCAATGGAACGCCTCGGGATATGGTACAGTTTTATGCGGGAATCTACCCGGATTTTGATACAGACCGGTTTTATAGATTGCTGGAGAGCTTTGAGCTGGCACCGGGGCGAAAGATTCATACCTTTTCTAAGGGGATGAAAAAACAATTGTCCGTACTTCTTGGGATCTGTGCAGGAACCAGGTATATCTTCTGCGACGAAACCTTTGACGGCCTGGACCCGGTCATGCGTCAGACGGTAAAGAGCCTGTTTGCCAATGATATGGCAGAGAGGCATCTGACACCGATTCTGGCCTCTCACAATCTCCGGGAGCTGGAGGATATCTGTGATCATGTGGGACTTCTTCACAAAGGTGGAATCCTTCTGTCGAAGGACCTGGACGAAATGAAGGTAAATATCCATAAGATTCAGTGTGTGCTGGCCGATGGAATGGACGAAACTCATCTTCACGGACTTTCGATTATCAAGACAGAAAAGAGAGGAAGTCTTCTTACTCTGACAGTCCGGGGGGTTAGAGAGGAAGTTGCAGCGGTAATGCAGGCGTATCATCCCGTCTTTTTCGAGATGATTCCCCTTTCCCTGGAAGAAATATTTATCAGCGAGACGGAGGTGGCCGGATATGACATCAAAAATCTTATTTTTTAAATGTATGCGGGAAAATACGAAACAACGCCTGTGGAGTATTGCTCTGATCGCATTGGTGCTTTTCTTCCTTTTTCCAGTTCTCATTGCCCTGGAAATCAGTGAGGTTCTGAGTCTGGAAGCACTGCGGGAGGCTGGGGCACAGGTTGGATCACTGGAGCTGGCAAAAGAACGGGTTGCAGTATTTTTCCACCAGTGGTGTTCCGTGGAAAACGTGGTTTTGAGTGTCTGGATGATTTTCTTTGCAATCGTGTGCGGAGTTTCCGGATTTTCCTGGCTGCATTCCAGAAAAAAGACGGACTTTTATCACAGTCTTCCTGTGCGGAGAGAGGTTCTGTTTGGTGCAAACTGCCTGAACGGGATTCTCTATGTGGCAGTACCGTATTTTGTTTTCCTGGTAATTGCCGGTTTTATGGTGCAGGGAAAAGGGATTGATATTTCCTGGTCCCGGGTTCTTCAGGGATATCTGCTTCATATGGCGTTTTACCTTTTGGTCTATGCTGTGGTAATTGCTGCTGTGATTCTGACGGGGAATACGCTGGTAAGCCTGCTGGGAACGGTGGTGTTTTTCAGCTGGGGACCTGGATGTATTACATTGCTGCAAGCGTATTTCAGCGAGTATTTTGTGACCTTTTATAACAGCGGTGAATTTTTGGCGCGCTGGGTCAAGCGGAGCTCGCCGGTAGCCTGGTATATCGCAGCTTCCGGAGTAAAAGAGTCGGCTGTCATGGCAGGATGGGCGCTGCTGTTTGCCGGCCTGATTCTGGTTCTTTCTCTGGTATTATACCGGAAACGGCCGTCGGAGGCAGCCGGACGCGCCATGGCCTTTGCAGTCAGTCAGCCGGTAATCAAATTTCTGCTGGTGATTCCCCTTTCCCTGCTGGGAAGTCTCCTGTTCCATTCCATGATGAATCGGGATTCCTGGGCTTTGTTTGGTCTGGTGTGCGGACTTGTGATCAGCAGTTGTGTCATTGAAATTATTTATCATTTTGATTTTCGGAGTTTATTTGCTCATAAGGTACAGCTTCTGATCTGCGGCTTTTGTGCAGCAGCCGTCCTGGCAGTGTTCCGTCTGGATCTGGCAGGCTATGACTCCTATCTTCCCACCGGCCGTCGGGTTGTAGCTGCCGGTATTTACAGTAACAGGATGGAGTCGGATGTCTTGAATCAGTATCTGGCGGAAGTGAATCTGGGCGGAGCAGACGGGGATTCTTACCGATATGTCAGCTGGAGAGCCGGGACAGAGGAAAAACTGACGAATGCCATGAAACTCCTGGATCTGGAAGATGTGACAGCCATTGCCCGCCAGGGAGTGGAGGACGCGGCATCTTACCGCAGTTATCGTCTGACAGGAGGGCGAAACCAATATGAATATATGGAGCAGAGAGGTGGGCAGGACAGTGTCTTTGACCGCGTTTTCATTGCCTGGCACCTGGACAGCGGGAAAACGGTGTACCGGGTATACGATATGGATCTGAAGCCAGTGGCAGAGAATCTGGATCGGATCAGCAGTCAGGAAGCTTACAAGAAAGCCATATATCCAGTGCTTTCCTATCAGGTCGATGATATCGCTGGTGTTAATTATCAGGAGGAAAATTCTTTCCGCCATGTGACCGGTCTGAATCCGGAAAAGACAGCAGAACTTCTGTCAGCATATCAGAAAGAACTGGGGGCGCTTACGGTAAAAACGCGTCGGAATGAGAATCCGGTGGCAGCGCTGCAGTTTAAGACGAAGTCCATGCAGGAAATGATCGATATCGTGCGGGCGTCCAATGGAAATTATGAACAGTTTAATCAGATTCAGTATTTCCCGGTATATCCTTCTTTTACTGAGACGATTGCCATTCTGAAAGAATGTGGAATCCAGGTGGGAGAGATTGTGAATCCGAATACCGTAAAACAGATTACCATGACGTATACTGGGGTAATGCCGGAAGGAGAGATGGCGCCAGAAGATACGGAGCTGGGGAAAAAACAGAGACGATACAGAGAAACGGGAGATGGAATTCGTGTTACTGTGACGGATCCGGATCAGATCAGGCAGATCCTGGACGCTTCTGTGTCGGAAGAATTGGATCAGACCAATTCTCTGAATCCGGAATATACGGGAATTCAGATTACCGCATACGTGAAGAACGAGAATTTCGGAGAGCAGGAGATGTCAGAAGACGGTGATTTTCCTGAGGCAGAAAATGGCGGAGAGGAAATCACAGTGGCCGAAACAGTATCAGAGAATTTTGCAGAGACAGAGTCGGCGGAAGAATTTTTTGACGAATCAGGGGAGTATATCGGATATGGACTGCACTTTGATGAAGATCGGATTCCTTCCTTTGTGAAGACAGAATTCGGCCTGACAGAGGCCATGATCCAGGAGGATACGACGGATTCCTACTGAGATCAAACCCACGACAAACGCATGAATGAATAAATTATGAACACCCTGTCCGGATTTTT